>CAIURC010000178.1 GCA_903901425.1 uncultured Spartobacteria bacterium
CCCCCCCAAATAGCGATCCAGCAACCTTTTGCAGCCGGTCCGAATCCCGCAGAATACGCCTTAAATGCATGAGCGCAAAAACCAATGAAAGTGATAAAAGCAAGTGCCTTGTTATCATCACCATGCATTGGTATCATGGCTAGCTGAGCAATAATACCCACCGCTTGAAGCAGAATAGTTCCGTATCGCACTGCCTTTTCGTTTTCTTTCAAAGTGGGAAGGCTTTCTATCTCTGCTCTTACCGCTGCAATTTGTTCTTCCAGTTCCCTCGAAAGCAGATGCGTCGCATCGACCATAAATTGGTGCGGACCTGTGCGCTCTAGCGCGTCTATTTTAAGCCTCAATTGGGCTCCCAAATCCGATGGTAGCCCGCCGATTATCTCCTCTCGTAGATCTTTGGCCCACATGCAAATTTGGATGCCTTTATTACCGCTGTTCTTCCAAACTTCATACCTCGGTATATCTCGGTGCAAAATCGACACCAACTTTACCGCGCCAAGATACAGCTTCAGTCGTTTGTACGGGCTATAGCTGGATGACGGCTTCATTATAAATCTCGAGGGATCACTCTACAATCGGAACAACCACACGATGAGGAACACGCCGGACACCGTCCTCATCGTCTGGAGCCGGCAGCGTGTAGTAGCTGGTGCGCCCCTCGCCGCCTCGCTCGGCATCCTGGCGCAACCAGTACTGGCGCTTGATCGAGTCCGACTGTGCCTGCTCGTACCCCGCCTTGTATCCCTCCTCCACCGCTGCCTTGTCTTTGCCTGCCGCCAACCCGGCCAGCAGGGCTCCCCCGGCGGCCCCGCCCACGGCATACAAAGGCGTTCTGTCCCGGCCGCCTTCATCTGCCTTGTGCTTCCCGTATAACGCTCCTCCAAGAGCACCAAGCGCCCCGCCCCCGCCAATAATCGCGGCGTGCCGCGCCGATCCGCACCCGGTCAGTAGAGCGGGCACGGCCAAGCCAAGAATGAGTGAGAGCCTCATGGTGTCCTAATGTGTTAGTGTGCTACCGTGTTATTTGAATGCCTCTGACGACTCGTTGAGGATGGCATCGAAGACGTTGCTGTACTTCGCCATGGCCCGGGCGCGGGTATCGAACACACGCCCGTTGCTGCTGGCCACATAGAGCATCTCTTTTGTCGCCCGCACGCGGACAGTGCCGCACACGGACGTGCCACCCTCGGGCGCGAAGTAGGTGTACGACGAAAAGCGATTCCCGGTCGGTTGGTGCTCCGGCAGGCTGTACTCCTTGATGGGCCCGCGAGCGAGTGCCGGCAACCCGATAGCGTCGCCCAGCTCGTCCACTTCCTCACGGTCTTGCTGACGCATGAGCTTGAACACCTTTGAGTTCCCTCGAATGACAGGGAACAGCGGTGTCTTCTTCAACTGGGAGAACTGCTGGGTGACGGATATGACCAGGCAGCCGTATTTCCGCAACTGAGCGTAGGCTTCCGCCACGATCTTGCCCCCCTCGGGCACATCGAGAAACCGGGCCATCTCCTCGAAGACGATCCGTTTGCGCTGGGCACGCGGCAGAGTCACGATGTGCTGCCGGACATACTCGGAAATGAGAAACCCGGCCGCCTCCTTGAGTTCCTTGGAGCTTTCGGGGATTTCGCCGAGTTCAAAGTGGGCCACCCGGCCCCGCAGCTCGATGTTGGTAACCCCGTCAAAGAGCTTGCCGTACTTGCCGTCGCCGGACGACCAGGCGTTGAGCATGGTGCCGAGGTACTGAGCCTCTTTTTTGTCGTGGAAACTGAACGGTGTGAAGCGGAGCATCTCCACCAATGCGGTATGGACCACCCCGCACCGCCGGTAATCCTCGTGGCTGAACTTGGAAATGCCCAGGGCTTCCGCCAAGCGCCACTGTTCGGGATTCTTGCTTGCCCGCGTGATAGCCATGCTGTCAACCGCGCGGAGCAACCGCTGAAACTCCTCTGGACGCTCGCGCACATCCAGAAAGGCATCCAGAAACGTCGCGTCGCGCCCCATCCGGTCCGAGCGCCACTGCTCGATTGCCAGGGACTCGCGCACCAATGCTTCCCTGGCTGAATCGGGCTGGTCTTTGAGCCACTGGTCGACGGCTTCCGAATAGATCGTGTGGATGTATTCGGAGAGCATGGCCGTCCGTCGGTTGTTGACCTCGGGCGAGGGGTCGACACCGATCATCTTCAGACACAGCGCAGACGCCATGGCGATGTGCCCCGAGGTCAATGGGAGCCCGTCGGTATCCAAGTAGTTGATTGTGAGGTTGCCGCCAGGGCGGATCACGATCGGCTCCCCACCAAGCGTCTTGGTGTAGACCCCGTAGGACATCCCCTCCTCAATGATCGCGGTGAAAGCGTAACTTCCCTCGGTCTGGGTCAGCAGATCGATCACTGCAACCGACTTGCCCGCCCCGGTCATCCCGGTGAGCAGAACGTGCTGTGGCACGCCCTCCGCGAAAAGCCGCACACCCACCAGCTGCCCGTGGGCTCCCTCATAGAGGGCCTCCGCCGTCTCCATGTGACCCAGAAAGGTATTCGACATGGGCAACAGGTCCGGCAGGTAGTCGCTCGTGGCGTACAAGTCCCACTCGCGCACCTTGCCACCAAGCCACCCAGGGACTGTTTCCATGAGCAGGTTCCGAAACTGCGCGGCGCCGTTGACCTGGTGAACCTGCGCCCCGGCCATGCCCTGAAATGCGGCTTTAATCGCCGCGTTCTTGGCAACCAGACCGTCCACCCTCCGATCCCAAACGCGGACAACGGTCAGCACCTTGAAGGGCTGGGTGAAACCCTGCATGAGGGAGTGCACCTTGTCTTCAAGCATCGCGGCGCTGGTCAACAACGAGTGCTTTTTCTCCTGGGCGGCATCGCCCTTGAGGCGGTTGATTTTTTTCTCGGCCTTCTCGATCTCTTTCTGAACCGAAAGCGGGTAGATATTTTGCGTGATCGAGTAATCGAGGCCCACCGCCGAGGTGAGCGCCCGCATGATTCCTGGCCACGCCACCTGAGGCCACCGCTCCAGCACAAACAGCGCGTGGTAGTGGTCGTCGGATTTGAAAGCCACCGAGTCCTCCAACTGGGTCGGTACGCAGTCGCTGCGGAGCGTCTGCAGAATGGTGTCATCCGGGCGGAAGCCCTCGTACCGCTTGCCGGGTTCGTGCGCGAGCATCGCCAGGGACGGGTTCCAGAACCGCCGCAGCACATAGTAGTGCTCGCGGTCGTCCATGGGGGTAATTTTGGCGTCCCCAAAGATGGGCAACAGGCTTTCGATCCGCTCTTCCAGCGACCGGACATTCTGGCGGATTACCCGCTCGATGGCCTCGGGATTCGAGGACAACCCCTTCGGACCGGTTGAGCACTTTTTGGAAACAAAGATGGTCAACCGCTCACGTCGCAGGCCCCCATTGAGCATCCGCTCGTACAGATTGGCGCACACTGCCCGACGGTGGAACAGGGCATATTCGCTAAATCCCCCGGCTTCAGTGCTCTTGTGGTAGCCCTCAAGCGCAGATCGGTAGTCGGAATCCACCGACCATGACACCTGCATGGCCCAACCCTCCTGCGCCACCGCAAAGAGCATCGAACGGACCTGGTCCTGCAGCCGGTGCAGATTGGCCACAGAAGCCGAACTCAAGTCCGGCAGTTCCAGATAGAACCCCTTGGAAATGACCGTCTGCTTGGAAAGCGATTCCCCCCAGAACAGGGCACCAAAAAGGAACCAACCGTCGGGAATTACCATTATGCCTTCTCCGTCTTGGGGGCGTGCAGCGGATGCCGGAAGCGCCGACGCCGGCGGTTCACATGGAATGCTTTTCCCTCAAACACCTCTTCCCAAAAGTCCCTCTCAAACCGGGGCTTCCGGTTGTTTTTCAGAAGGACGATGTAGGCCGCTGTAAGAAGGGTCGGAAGGATAACAATTCCCCACTCCATCAAGCCGGCATTCGGGTTCTGATCGAACACGACCGTGGCGAGCACCGCACTCACCATCCCGGCGCCAGCAATGGGTACGACAAGGTTGCCGGACAGCCCAAAGGCCACCCCTTCGGACTCAATCGCGGATTGAGTCGATGTCCGGCGCAGTTGCTCCATTACAGCCCGTTTTACAGCCCGTTCAGCTGGATGGATTCAACCCCGGATCCTGGAACGACCACGGAATAGATGTATTTCATGATGGGAATCGCGAGAGCGGTCAGAACGCCACCAGCAATCTGGAGTTTCCCCTCTTCCCCGCGGTTAATCGCCCTCGCCCCCTGGATGACAGAAATCACCCCCATGATAAAGGCGATCGCCGTGATAATGGTTAAGATGTAGCCGAACGCCGTCCTCAGGTTTCCTCCAGCGGCCTGCGCCAAGAATGGCATAACGGTCATAGGAGCGACCGGAGCGGCAGATGCTTTGGCCGTGAGGCCCCCCAAGAACACGCTAAGAAGTTTTTTCATTGCCGGTGTATTTGCTTTTTTTCTGTTGTGTTTGCAACCAAATAAAGAGCCGAGGACGGCTTCTGGCCCAAACACGCCCCTCACCCCTCAAAAGCGCCTCCGAATGCCACGGCTTTTCTCCTCAACATCGAAGGGCGTCGGCTCGGAGACATCCTCTCCCTCGGCCCCAGCATCCCTCCACCAGCCCCTCACAGACACAACCTGCCGCTCAAGATCGTAGACGATAGTTTCCCCGAATTCTCCGAAGGCCAGAACGCGCGTCGGCATTCCCTCAACCGGTGAGGCGCAATAAAAGGTGTCACTTCCCCACTCCTCCACCTCACGCTGCAAATCCCGCCCTGGGCCGGACAGAAACTGGTCCGACGCACTCCTTCGCTCCGGGTCGCCATCGGAGTTTGTCCAAAGCCGGACATCCAGCACGCCCTCATCGCTTCCACCCGAGAACGCGAGTTCGATTTCGACCACCCCGAGCCGGATGGCCTCCGAATAGATGCTTTTTGGGAGAGGTTTGGGTGTCATGCGCGCCCCTGAATGCCACAGATCAACATCGTTCCACCTCCTCAAAATCCCCGCCGCATGCCACGCGATGCATCAATGGAGAACCGTTGGGTTTCACGGCCGAACTCGTCGGATGGAGTTAAAAACCACTCACTGACCTCCACTTTACGATTTAAAAAATCGTAAACAAACGATTCCCCGTATGCCGTGCCGTCCCCCTTGCCGCTGAAGTCGTAGGCCCTGTACGCCCACCATTCAATTTCATTACACAGGGCCCGAATGTCTTCGTTTTCCTCGAGTTCGCCTCGCCCATCGAAAGCAACGACATTGACGATCTCCTGATCGTCGCCGCCCCGAAAAGCCACCGACACCTTTTTCACTCCAAGCGCTCTCGCGGCATCGTACAGCTCCTTCGGAAAATCTTTTGGTGTCATCATAGTTTTTTCGTCCGTTAAAATCCACGCCGCGCACCGCGGGATTCCTCCTGAACCCTGAAAGTAGTGGGTTGAG
>CAIURC010000179.1 GCA_903901425.1 uncultured Spartobacteria bacterium
CCCCCCATTTCCTGCGCCATCGCCTTACCGATCTCCATCCCCTTGGGCACAACCTCGTTGATCGAACCGATCGCCACCGCGGCCAGAATGGCCAACACGAATGGCCGGGCATATTCGCCGATGTCAAACCGACCGTTCTGCTTGGAAATGGTCGTGGCGACGTACCCCACCAGCATCACAAATGCCGCCAGAAAAAACGGGATTTGCGCCTTGGCAATGAGTGCATCGACGCCAGGGAAAAGATTCTGCCACTCGAGTAACTCGAGCCACGTCATGTTAGGTGCGGCGGCCAAAAACATCGGGTTAGTCTGCAAAAATCAGCATTCCATTAATCTCGGTCACCCCATCGTAGGTGAAATTGATCTGGCCCACGGAGAGCCACCCGTAATTGGTGATCGCCGGCTGCACGACCCCGGTCACCCCCATGGTGTTCCAGGCAGCCGTATCAATCGGCGTCTGCGAGAGAAACCGGATCGAGTATGCGCCCTCGTCCGCCATCTCAGTCGATGGGATGTCAAAGATGACATCCGCGCAGTCCTCGCTGGTCCGTAAGTCGTTCTCCCCCACCTGTTTCCATGTCCCATCCGGTCTACGCAGCACCGCAATGGTCCGGGATCGGGGATAGGCCCGCCGCACCCGCACCACCACAGAGGAATCCATCTCCAGTTGACCCAGATCCACGGTGCTCCCCTGGGTGCCAGTGAAGGTGGGGGCGCCTCCGTTTGAACTGAACAAATACATGCCCCGCACCACATCAAACGTCGCTGTCGGACAGACCCGCAGAGTCAGCGGCATCCGAAGCTCCACGGGCGGGTAGTTGCGGCTGTTGTTGCCTGACGTGATCCCGTTGGTGATCTGCCGGGACCACGGGGTAAACTTCACCGTGACCGGCGTATCTCCGGTAGGCACACCAACCACACGCATTGGGTTCACCCATGTTGCGTCGAGCTTGGTGATCCCGTCCGAGGTGGCTTCAAGGGCTGGCCTGCCTGCGTTCCAGTTGTAGTAGCGATCCGGCTGCCCTTGCTGCTCGGCCAGAATATCGACGTACAGATCGCCTTGCTCCACGCCCCACTCCCGGGCTTTGTCGGCTGGGATGAGCAACCGCTTAAAGGACTTTCCGTCCACGAGCCCCACTTTCATCTGAAACGAGGTCTTGTCCGCCCGCGTTGTCCGCAGCCCCGGATCCGAACCCTGCCCGTTGGTTTTGTCCTCGGTGATGAGATCGAACTCCCCCATCGTCCCGTATGGCGTCAGGGTGACCCAGTTGGACACATACCAATCGCCATAGATGTCCCGCTGGTAGGCCGCAAGATACCGGACCAACTGCGGATCGCCGGATGGCGGTAGATTGAATGTGGTCGATCCGGGACCTCCAAGGACCGTTCCGGCAGGGTCTGGCGTCGTGGACAACTGAAGTCCAGCGGGAAGCGCCCCTTTAAACCACCTTGGTTGCGAGTTCATGAGCAGGAGACTCGCCTGATTCGCGTAAAATCCGGGATCGGCCGGACTCCACAGATCCTTAAAATGCCAAAACGAAGCCACTTCTGCATCGGCCCGCTGTCCCTGGGGCTTCATGATCTGCACATTCACTGGCGGCATCGAAAGCCTGGGCGGGTTCTTAGGCGTGCCCATCACGCGGTAAAGGAAGAGGGCGGCCATGGCGTCCCCTTCCTTGGCCGTGTGTTTGAGAGCATACTCGTTTTCAGGCTCGTTATTAAGCCACCCAGTGCCAGCTCCATCAGGGTTTGGCAACTCGGCTTCGTTATAAGAAACCGCAACATACGACGTTCGAAGCGGCATGTACAAAAAAGACGCCCACTTGTCGTTATTAGTTGCGTAACTGAGATAGCCGCGTCCATCTGTTCCATCTGCTCCGAAAGCAGCGCCCCTAGACCTGACCGAATTCAATACGAACGTGTACAGGAGACGGTTTGTGGCATCGTATGCTTTGAACGTCAGGGTATTAAAATTGACGTTATCGCAACCCATCGCCACGCCCGCAAAGTATACAGCAGGAGGTCCCGCAACTGCAGGCCACCCAAGGATCAGAGAACCGTTTCTCTTTCCAGATTTTGGGGGCTGCACCACGGAAAACAGTTTTTCAAATCCTGGGTTGATGATCGGCGAGACATACGTGCCCGCTGCACGCATGACATCCC
>CAIURC010000180.1 GCA_903901425.1 uncultured Spartobacteria bacterium
AGGAGAGCGTGGATTCCCTTCCCTATGATGAAACGCAAATCGCGGCTTTGGCGGCCTGCCGGACACTGGCGGAGATTGCCAGGGAGCAGAGTGCGATTCTCGAGGGAGCCGTGGATCGTTATTGCTAGATGACATGAGGTTGTTGAGCGGCACGAGAATCCGCGATCTTAAAAGCGATGAACTCCTCAAAACAATCCAAAGCCAGCCCCTCCCACGAAATCATCAAACTGGGGATTGACGCCCACGCCAAATATTACTGGGTAAGCCGTCAGGTCGACGGCGCGACGCCGCAACCGGTGCAGAAAATGACCTACGACGAACTGCTCCTGTTTGTGGTAAAACAACAGAGGCTCGCGAACAAAGTGGTGACCTGTTATGAAGCGGGCGCCTTTGGGTTCCATCTGCACCGGCGGTTGGAAGAACTCGGCATCCGGAACTATGTGGTGCAACCGCAGGACTGGGATGAGCGCGGCAAGGGAGTAAAGAACGACCGGTTGGATGCCGCCGCGTTGTGCCAGCGTCTGGATCGGTATGAACGCGGAAACAAAAAAGCATTTAGCGTGGTGAGGATTCCGACCGTGGACGAAGAGAGGGAACGTGCCATCACCCGGCAGCGGCAGCAGCTGGTGCGTGAACGCCAAAGACTGGCGGCGATGGGCCGGAGTCTGCTTGCGACGCACAACATCCATGTCACCGGAAAGTGGTGGAAGGGCAAGGCGTGGACAGCGATCAAAATGAAGGCTCCTGCGTGGGTGATTGAACGGTTGGAGGTTTTTATTGTGATTCTGGGCCCGTTGGAGGAGCAGGAGATGAAGCTGATGAGGGCGATTCAGGAAGCGGCCCAAGAGCAGAAGATTCCACGAGGAGTGGGTCCGTTAACGTTTGAGATCCTGAGGCGGGAGGTTGGAGATTGGAGCCGGTTCAACAACCGGAGGCAGGTGTCGAGTTACACGGGGTTGTGTCCTCGGGAGCACAGCAGTGGAGGGAGGCACCGAAGCGGAAGCGTAAGCAAGAGCGGGAATCCGCGAGTGCGGGCGATGCTTGTGGAGATGGTGTGGCGAATGATCCGGTGGCAACCTGGGTACACGGCACTCCAGAAATGGGCCCCCGTCTTGAACAGTCCGACGCCCAACCCAGCGGCGAAGAAGAAAGCCGTTGTGGCAATAGCGCGGCAATTGGCCGTGGATTTGTGGAGAGTGTTTACGGGGCAAGTGGAGGCTGAGAAGTTCGGGTTGGTGTACCTGCCCGAAGCGGCGTGAGCCTCAAAAGGGAGCATTCTGAAATGAACCCTTTCAAGAGAACCATAATTCTAGACGAGCGTGGCCCGCTGAAGATTTACGCATAACCTCTCCAATCCGAATGTCGCGCGTCTTGTAAATTCCATGGGCGTTGTAGAAGCGTCCGATTGCTAGATGAGACCGCATTTCCTTTCCTCGACCCGAATCAGTCATTTGGCGCTTTGCAGGCGAAAGCCGAAAACAAACGCGCGGATAGCAGGCTGTGATCGTTGAAACCCAACGGCGCTTACCCGGCAAGGAAGACATTTGGAATCACCCAG
>CAIURC010000181.1 GCA_903901425.1 uncultured Spartobacteria bacterium
CCGCCGCCCTCGCTCCGGAGCAACTGGTTGAGCCCGTTGAACACCCCGCGGCTCACCCCGGCTCCCCGCTGCTGGCTGATCCGGTTCCCGGCCGGGTCATACGCCCAGGACTCCTGCAGCCCGTCCTGGCGCGCGGCTGCCACCAACTGCCCTGCCCCATCGTACTCCAGGCTCCAGTTCTCAGTGGGAGTCCCTCCTGGTTCCTTCACAGTCTGGTTCCATCCGGTTATTTCGCCTCCGGCACTCTGCGTGTACTGGTGGGTCGCCGAATAGGTCTGAACCATCGCTGCAGGCGATGCCAGGGAACGGTGCGTGATTTGACGGAGCCTCCCGGCTGCGGTCTGGTACTCGAACCGGGTCTGGACGCCGTTGGGCACCCCGTTGGGCGCCTGCACCGTCTCCAGCTGGAGATGACTGCCTGCGTCGTAAGCATACGTGAACCGGCCCAGGGCGTTCACCTTGCGACGGTCGGCAGCGTCACAGGACTCAACCCTGACGGCATCGAGTGGGACCAAGCATCGGCGCACACCGTCCTGTATTTCCTGCAACCGTCCGTACACGGAATCATATTTGAACAAGACGGCGGGCGTTGCAACCCGGGCGTTGAGGTAGGAGATTTGGGTGACCTGATTGTCGGGGGCGTACTCGATTTGCCGGGTCTGGTTTTCGGCGTCGGTGGAGCAGACAAGGCGTCCGGCGAGGTCGTAGGTGTACGAATGCGTGGAGCCGTCGGCGAACTGTTTTGCGATGAGGCGTCCGCCGATGTCCCAGTGGGTGCGGTTTCCGGCGGGATCGTAGAGGTCCTGAAGGGCACCGCAGTAGCACCAGTTGAAGACGGTGCGTTGCTGCATGGGATCGACCACGAGGACGCGTTCCCGGAGCGGGTTGTAGAAGAACCGGGTCCAGCGGTTGTTGCGGGCCTTGCCCTAGAAACCATTGGGGTGCGTTTGAAAAACAGGGTGAAAGGCACCGGGAAGTGCAGTCCGAGTTCTGCGCGCCACCCCAAAACCCCCAAAAACCGCCGCATTTTTGTCAAAATTCGCGCCCAGACCCCCAGCCCGCCCCCCGCTGTGCCGGCTTGACTGGCGACTTCCGATCCGCCAGGGCCTGTTAACCTTTCTACAGTCTTCTATATAAACGCCAGATAGCCCCAGTAACAATAACGGTAATTAAACCGCACCCAGCGACAACAAGCAGCTGATCCTTAATATCTGAAAATTGATGGCCGATTGTCCGAGCCTGCTCTGCAGTCGGCTGCAACGTGCGGTATAACTCAGTCTCCTTCCCGAGTATTAAGGCGCGCCCGAGCAGGACTCCATAGAAAATTTCAAAAAGACCCAGTAACAACAGACAGAGCAAGTAAGCCCGCATAGTAGTTATGCAAAGATATACGGATTATCGGAGCGGTACATTCCCAGATTTATCGGCTCTTCGAGAACTTTAGTGGGTGAAAAAGGTGGGGCAATGGCAAAAACCGTGGATGGACGAACACGATCGAGCCCTCTGTGAGCACTACGGGAAGATGCTGGGACTGGAGCCCGGTTGGGAGGTGAGCCGAGTGGAGCTGAGCACCCAAATGATGAAGTTAGAACTGGGGGTGGAGTGGGTGAATGCCGGGGCGATTTGTGCAGAGTGTGGCAAAACGTGTACTCCCCATGATCTGGCTCCGGAGCGCCGTTGGCGGCATCTGGACGCCATGGGATTCGAGACCCAGATTGTATCGCGCTCTCCGAGAGCGAATTGCGGAGAGCACGAGATTCACCAGATGAAGGTGCCTTGGGCGGGTAAACACAGCCGGTTCACCCTGGCCTTTGAAGCGTTGGCGATCAAAGTGCTGCAGGCGTGTCGGAGCGTCAAACCGGCCTGCGATCTGCTGAAGATCAACTGGGATGCCGCACCGGAGATTATGAAGCGTGCGGTCAAGCGCGGCGACGAGCGCCGCGTTTTGGATCAACTCAAGGCGGTGGGTCTGGATGAGAAGAGCTTCCAACGGGGCCAGAGTTCTGTGTCGGTGATGGTTGATCTTGAGCGGGGAGCACCGCGTGTTCTGGATGTGTGCGATGGAAGGAAGAAGGAGGACGCTATCAAGTTGCTCAAAAAAGTTCCCGAACCAGTCCGCGGACGGGGTCGAGGCAGTGGCAATGGACCTCAGCGCGCCCCACCAGGGCACCGCGGAGGCGGTGCTCTCGAAAGCCGAGGTCGTGTTTGACCGCTTCCACATCAGTAAACTGATGGGCGAAGCGATGGACAAAGTCCGGCGCGAGGAGAACAAAGAGTTGCTGAGCAAAGACGATAAGCGTCTGGTGGGCACCCTGTACGTTTGGCTGTACCATGCCGATGAGATTTGCAAACGGGAGAAGGATCCCACCCGCGACAGGGTGTTTGAGAAACTTGCCCTCTCCCGGTTACGGACAGCCCGCGCATATTACTACAGGTTACTGTTCCTCGAGTTTTGGGAGCAGCCTGACATTGAGTCGGCGCAGAAGTTTTTCGCCCAGTGGTATCACGAGGCGAAGCGGAGCCGGCCGATCCAGCGTGTGGCTTAAACCCTCAAGAACCATCTGCACGGGCTTCTGACCTACTTCCGGCACGAGATTACCAACGCGGTGACCGAGGCGCTCAACGGCTCAATTCAATCGCGCAAGAGTGCCGCGCGGGGCTTTCGCTCGTTCGAAAACTACCGGACTCGCATCCTTTTTTTTCGGCCGCCTCGATCTTCACCCACAATAATCCGTGAAGTGCCGATTTTTGGTGCACACTGACACTCAGGCATGCACGCGAGCCTGAGTTGTCTCGGATGAGTGCGGAGGAGTCTCATGGAACGCAGCCCTTTCTTTACAAAGCCCATCTGGAGGATCCAGGCCGGCAGTGGTCGGATCAGATCGAGGGAGTCCTCGCGGGGGCCAGCGGGGATCTCATTGCGGCCAGCGCCGCGAATCTTTTACGGCCGGAGAGCGTACAAGAGATTCTGAGCAAACGGATTAGTGCGGTGAGCCGTGGAGCCCAGTAAACAGCGGCCTAAAGCGGGAAAGTGCTACCGGGAGAGAGCGGCGAAGAGCGACTCTATCTCCTGCTGCACGGCGGAGGGGCATTCCAGGGTTTGGGCAAGCTCGGCTTTCACGCAGGCCCGGAGACGTTTTCGGAGGCGATGCACGGCCATCCGAAACGCTTCGGTTTTCATCTCTGCTGCGGCAGCCAGAGAACTCTGGGCGCCGTGAGCAAGATCCCCTGTGAGCAGCGGTTTCGCGCGTTCGAGGAAAGGACCATTGCCCTCCTGTTCACACTCGGTTTTTAGGCGATTGAAACCGCGTGCCAAGACGGTGATGGCCCATTGGCGGTCGAATTCCAGATCAGGCGAGCGTTGTGAAGGATCTGGAGTCGCGAGGGCCTCGTCCTCGAGTGGCAACCATTCGATCTTGCCACCGCGTTTGAGGCGTTGGGCGGATTGCTGCCGTCGAGCTGCGAAATGCTTCACGGCACCGAGCAGATAGGAACGGAATTTCCCGAGCGAGGGATCTGCCCCTAGGACTGCTGCTCCAGCGAGTACTTCTGCGAAGAAAGCGTGTGCAAGTTCCCGGGCATCGTCTTCGTTGGAAAGCCGGCAGCGGAGGAATGCCACGACGGGCTCATAATACGCGGCGCAGAGGTCTGAGAGCGCGCGACGTCCCTCTTCGGAGCTGGGATGGGCGTTGCGAACCAGTGTCCAACGGGTAATTTGAAATGCGTGGTGTGGTTGAAGACTGGCAAATGCCCCCTCTAGTTGGTGGGCGGTAGCCAACCCGGTTCTCGGTTTGCAGCCTTTCAGTTCAGGACTTTCGGCAGTGTTCAAATTCCGCTCCTCCCGGGGTTGCAAAGCCTCTCCGTCGCCCTCTGCCTGTTTGCAAACGAGCCTCGCTAAAAACCTGCCCAAGCCGACTGAACCCTGACTGCCCCGTTTCATTGTGGGTATGCGTCAAGGCCGTCCGGCGACTCTATTCCCGACTGGAAAAAAACCGCCTTTCCTGTTACCGGATCCACTTCGTAGACGGAGCCCAGAGAGGAGTTGACCGCCACAAAAAGCCGGCCCCGGGCAGCCGCAATGCCCACGATGTTTCGCTCGGGCAATTCAGCGATTTTGGTGACCGTTTCCGAAGTCTCCTCAAATGCAAAGATGGTGGTTGGGTTGCAGATGTAAAAGCGGCCATTTTCATACGCGATCGCCCCGAGCCACGGCCCCGGCAGGATTCGCAGATCACGGAAAACCGACACTTCGTAATTCCGAAGATCGATTGACACGAGCTGCTTATGCCCGTTCTCCGACAGGATCATCCGATTTCCTACGGTAACGGCCTTCATGTTTTGAGCGTGATTTTCGGGCCTATCGAGGATCTGGACCGTCTTCAGGTGACGCCCCAACTCATCCGAAAAGTAGACGACATCGTTGCGGTTATCCAAAAAGGCCATTCGCCTATCCGGCAACACGTGAAATCCGACACAATAGAAATCTCTTGATAGCAAAATCTTGAATGACCGCAGCCATTTTTGCCCGCTCCCGTACACGGTCACCACGCGCTCTCCGGCGTTCAGCAGGAATGTGTCTTCCCCCAAGACGGAAGCATAACCGGACTCTCCGCGGAAGGGCAGAATGTCGCCCTTGGCAGTGACCCTCACTATCTCGGTTCTGGAAGAAACCACCAAGTCTTGGAACCTCTGGGATTCTTGTTCTGCTGAAGCCTCCTGGAAACTTGTTTTTGGATTCCTGTGTGCTCGCGTTTGAGGCTCGGAGGACCGGGGGGGGCGGGACCTTAGGGAAATGGATCCCACGAAAAGGATGGCAGCGCCAAATGCGATCCAGTGAACAGGGCGGAGTCTGCGTCCAGAACTTGCTGATTTTGCGCGCTGATCCGGAGAGAGATTGCGTGTTTGAAGAATGGTCTGAGTGCCTGTCAACCGGAGCACTTCATCGCGAAATTCTGCGGCCGTGGCGAAGCGGAGTTCGGGATTGGCTTCCAACGCTTTGAGTACGACTTCATCAACGCGGATGTCCACGCGGCTGCGCTTCGAGGGCGCCTCGATGCGTTGCGTCGGCCGCTCGCCAGTGAGTAACTCGTAGAGCACGACTCCGAGCGAAAAAATGTCGGCCCGGTGATCGAGGTCGGACGATGCCTCCAGTTGCTCGGGAGCCGCGTAATCGGGCGTTCCCAAAATCTTGGTGGGGCCCGCCTGCGTGCCCTGGCTTTCAGTCCCGTGCCGGGAATCTGCAGCGGAGATCGAATCGGGCGCCACGATTTTAGCGATGCCAAAGTCGGCGATTTTGACGATGCCTTCGCGATCAATCAGCAGGTTTTCGGGTTTGATGTCGCGATGGACGATGCCGCGCTGGTGGGCGCATTGCAGAGCTTCGCAAATGGGAGGGACAATGCTGAGCGCCTGCTCGGGGGTAAAGCGTTTGGAATCGAGAAGTTGGCGAAGGTTAGCCCCGTCAACAAATTCCATGAGCAGGTAGTAAAAACCACCCGCCTGCCCGAAGTCGTGGATGGAGACAATATGGGGGTGATTTAAGGAGGCGAGGGCTTGGGCCTCTTTTTGAAAACGCGCGGCGAATTCCGGGTCCAAGGAGCGTTCCGGGGCGAGGAGTTTGAGGGCTACGAGACGGTTCAGGGACCGTTGTCTGGCCTTGTAGACCACGCCCATGCCGCCGCGACCGAGACATTCAAGAATCTCGAGGTGAGTGAAATGCGGCGCAAGCGATTCGGGGGGGAGGGGACGAGCGGGGGCGATGTGCGGTTCGTCAACGGTTGGACTGGCGATGCCTGCCATCAGACACTGAGGGCAGAGGCCTGCAGGGGCGTTGTCAGGAAGGGCCCGGGTGCACTGGGGGCATAGGGAGCCAGCGGGAGGTGCGTGGAAAGGAGACATGCCAGTGTCCAAAGACAATATTAAAGCAAATTATGTTTCAAACACGCGGGGGCCGAATCTTTTGGATCCACGTTCAGCTCTGAAGCGCTCGAGTCTCAACGGCAAAAACGCAACGGCTCATGAGTCCTCAAATACCAATTTGGGCAAGCGTCGGCCGGGCGTTGGGAGTTCCAAAGGCTTCATCTTTAACGGGAAGCCGTGAATTGTCATCCCAGTATCTCAGTCTTTTGAGCGGCCTCCCAGCGGCACAGCGACAAAGTGGGTTGCGGCGCCGAGAAAAATAGAGGGAAATCCGCCGGCGGAGGAATCTATCCCCGAATGGACATCCTTTCGAGTATCTTGTCCGATAAAGATGCATGGCTCGGTTCAGGAGGTTGGGCTGCCGATCCATCGAGCTCCGGCTGCTTGCACGCCTGCCTCGCAAAATACCGCTCAACTCCTCCGGTTTCTGAGCGTCTTGTTTCATTGCGGGTACACGGCCAGGTCCTCCGGAGACTTTAATCCCGATTTGAACAGAACCGTCTTTCCTGTCACCAGATCCACTTCGTAGACGGAGCCCAGCGAGGAATTGACCACCACAAAAATCCGGCCCTGAGTCGCCGCAATGCCCACAATGTTGTTCTCGGTCAATTCAGCGATTTTAGTGACCGTTTCCGAATTCTCTTCAAATGCAAAAATGGTGGTCGGGTTGCAGATGTAAAAGCGGCCCTTTTCATACGCAATCGCCCCGAGCCACGGCCCCGGCAAGCTCCGCAGATTGCGGAAAACCGAGACCTCGTAATTCCCAAGATCGATGGCCATGAGTTGCTTATGCCCGTTCTCCGACAGGATCATTCGATTTCCTACCGTAACGGCCTTCATGTTTTGAGCGTGATTGTCGGGCCTATCGAGGATCTGGACCGTCTTCAGGTGACGCCCCAACTCATCCGAAAAGTAGATGACATCGTTCCGGTTATCCAAAAAGGCCATGCGCCTGTCCGGCAACACGTGAAAGCCGATGCAAGAGAAGTGTCCTGACAGCGGAATCCTTACTGACCGAAGCCACTCTTGCCCACGCCCATACACGGTCACCACGCGCTCCAAAGGGTTGAGGAGGAATGTTTCTTCTCCCAAGACGGTGGCGAGACCGGGCTCTCCCCGAAAGGGCAGAGTCTCGCCCTTGGTCGTGATCCTCACGATCTCGGTGCCTGAAGAAACCACCAATTCCTGCACCGTCTGGGATTGGGCTTCAGGTTTGGAGGACTCGGCGCCGTTGGCGCACTGTGCAAAAGGTGCTGCGACGAGGACCGCGGCGCAAACAGCCATCCGAAGGAGTCGATGAAATTTGTGCGAGGCTCCAACCCGTACCAAGGGCGGCGCACTTTTTGGTGCCAGATTGGATCTGAAATCAGGCGGGGGCGTGTTGCTGGGAGCTTTCGAGGGATTAACGACGGTGGCGCTGGTGAGTTCCGCCATCAAATACTGAGGGCGGAGAGTTCCCGGGGCGTGGGCCCAGAGGGAACGTGCGGATGGAGGGCAGCAGTAGCCGGGTTTGTTAGAGATTGAGGTCATGCCTATGTCCTGATGCGTTTTCGGAAAAGTATAACCGAATTTTTTGAATCCTAAAAATTCGCCCCTTTGACCGGGCCACAGGAGACGGTGGGAGTCCGGATCGGGGTCGGGAGAGAGAGGATCTGTTTCAAGAAAAACGGAGTCAGGGAGCAAATCGTGACAAAAAGCGGCGGAGCAGGAATGCCCCACAGGGATAGCATCAGCGCGCGCAACGACCTGTTCCGTTTGGCGGCTGCGCGCAGGGAAAGGGCCCGTTCCTGCGGAGAGGAACGGGCCCTTGATGCGCCCAGATTTACCTCAGACCACGGGAGGCTGTGGCGGCTGGGGTAGTTCAGGCGTTTGGAGCGCCGCCGGGGCTGCCGGAGCCGCGGATGCCGCCGTCTGGCTAAACGGACGGCCGGACAGTTTTTCCAACAGGCTGATCCCGAAAAACCCGTTCATCAGCCCGCCCGAATCCGTGCCGCCGCCGAGCACCAGATTCTCGGGGATGAGTTTCAGGTTGCTGGTGGAGATCTTTTCCATGACACGGATCTGGCCGAAGACATCGCGGCCCATGGCGTTGACCTCAAGCCGGTAGGCTTCGGCATTGGATTTCCCCTTGGCCAGAATGACCTCGGCCTCGGCAGCCCCAATCTTGGAGGTGGCTTCCGCCTCGGCGTTCGCGGTCACCTTGGTGGCCTCGGCCTCGGCGTTGGCTTTGAGCTTGGTCGCCTCAGCTTCCCCTGTGGCCTGGAGCACCGCAGATGCCTTCAATCCTTCTGCTTCGCGCACCTTACTTTCCGCGATGTTTTTCTGGATCTCGACGTTCCGTTCCGACTCAACGACCTTGGGCTGCATGAGGGCCTGGGCCTTGGCGTTTTCGAGGGACCGTTTTTCCTCCTGAGCTTCCTTCTGGATCGCGAACGTCTTTCGTTCCTGCTCCGCGATCTGCCGGTCGGTCACGGTCTTGGTGAGTTCGGCCGGCAGAACGACGTCGGCGATGAGGGTGTCCTTGGAGTCGATGTGGTGGACCTTGAGGACACCGTCGATGTGTTCCTTGGCCTTGACCTGGAGTTCGCGGCGTTGGGTGTACAGGTCGAGCGCCTTGATGTACTGGGCAGAGTTGCGGAAGTGCGAACTGATCGCCGGTTCGAGCACCTGAGAGATCATGTTGCGCACGGAGCCCAGGTTGGCGATCACCTTGGGCGCGTTCCGCATGGGGATGTGGATGATCACGCTGACGTCCATGTTGACGTTGAACGCGTCGGAGGTGCGCAGGGTGATGGTCTTGAGATTCGAGTCGAGTTCATGGGCACTCGACCGGTTGTCGGCCCAGTTGAGCAGGATCTGGGTGGTGGGCACGATATCGACCTTGAGGATCTTGGTGTTGAGCGGGTGTTTGCCCGGCTGCAACGGATCCGCCCAAATGCCCTTGCTTCCGTTGCTCACGATCTTCGCATTCACGTTGTCGTCGGTAAGATCCGCGCCTTCGGGTCCCACATAGCTTGTGACCACGCCACAGGATCCGATGTCGACCCGGATCATGGGCACTTTTTCGACGGAGGCGAACCACGGGTTGATGGCGTAGTTCCCCGCGCGGAGCACGGGGATCTGGAGGCCTTTCTGGCCGCCGGCCTTCAGGAACGCGGCGGGCTCCTGGAAGTTGTTGTGGCTTTCAAGGGCGAGCTCCTTGGCGGCGATCATGGAGGAATCCACAATCGGCCTGCCTTCAAGCGTGGTCACAATCCCCACATGCTCGGAATCGATGTTGGTCCATTCCACCACTTGGATCACCCGGAACAGCTCTGGGTTAAGCCGGTATTTGCCCGGCATGAGCACATCCAACTGGCGTCCTTTTTCGCCGCCGTTTTTCAGGAAGGCTTCGCCGTCGTAGAAGTTGTTGTGGTTGGGCACCTTCGCCGCCAGCAGGCGGCCCTCGGGAATCCCCGCACCGTCCGCAGCCTCCACCAAGCCGATCTTGCCCCCGGGAATCGCAGTGACCGGATATTTCCGGATGGAAAACAGGATCGTGTTGATCCGGTACACGCCAGGGACGAGGAAGAAGATCTGGGGACCCTTCTGGCCGCCGTTGGTGATGAACCCGTTGGCGTCCTGGAAACTGTCGCAGTCCACCGGCGTGCCGAAGTTGCCCCCGGGCCGGGACACGGGCCGTCCGTCAATCGCTTCCACGCAGCCCACCTCGTTTTCCTCAATCAACACCGCGTCGACGATGTCGACCTGGAACAGGAACGGGTTGATGCGGTACTCGCCCTCGGGGAGGATGTCGAGCTGCGGACCTTTTTCCCCGCCATTCAGGATGAACGCCTCGCCGTCCTGGAAAAGGTCGCACGGCACCGACTTGGCCATGAACCGGCCGGAGGCGATCGGCGTGCCTGTGATGGACCGGACCACGCCCACCTTGTACCGGGGGATATTGAGGAAACGGAACTTGGTGGTTTTGTAGAGGAACGGGATCAGGAAATGGATGCCGGGTCCGAGGACCCGGGCCTGAACGCCGACCTCGTTGCTGAGTGCGATGGTTCGGCCATCGGGCATTTCGGAGCCGATCCATCGGCGTTCAATTGCGATGAACTGGTCCCCGCGGGCAATGGTGACGGAGGAGTACAGGGTGTAAAGGAGCAGCAGGATGCTGCCGGTCAGCAGAGGCGATTCAACAAGGAAGCTGAGGAGTGTTGTCATTGCGTTTTATGGTTTGGTTGTGTGCTGGGGAAAAATGGATGGGTGCGCACGAGTCCCGTGTGTGGTGCTTCAACGGGGAAACCGTTCGCGGGAGTTGGACAGGACCGTGCCAGGCGGTGCCTGTGTCCGGGAAACTAAGAGTCCCGGGTTGAGAGATTATCGCCGGAAGTTGGCGGAGGATGCTGCGAAGAGAGCCTTGAAGAGGCGCGTGGCCGTAAGAGATCGGCCGCAGTGGAGTTTCATTAGATTGAGCAGAGGATGAAGGGCGGGGTGCCGGAAGTCCATTAAAAAAGGAAAGGAAGGGAGGAAGGCCCTGTTGACTCAACCGTTTTGATGCCGGGGCAGAGCGAGGGAAAACCCCAGAAATGAACATGGTCGGATTCTCCAGCCTGAATGGATCCTTGGATCCTGCTCAGGAAGACCGCTCGCCAAGCGTGCCAATGGCGCATTCCTTTTTGAGGCGGATTGATCTGCAAGTGGCAGTTTTCTTGGCATCAGCGGATGCGTGCAAAGTGCGGGAGGGTGGGCTAGGGTTCTGGGGAGATCGGCGGGCGGCCCGTGGGGATGCGCGCCGGAAATTCCATGGCGCATCTTCATCTGGAAATTGCGGCGGCCGAGGAACGGTGCGGGTACCTGCCCGGCCGGGAATCGGCTGTGCATTACCGGATTCTCACGGACGTCACGCCTGAGGAGATGGAGGCGCTGCTTGAACGCGGCTGGAGGCGGTTCGGTCTGGCCTATTTCAGGCCGGTCTGTGCGGACTGCACGGAATGCGTGTCGCTCCGGGTGCCGGTTGCAGGGTTTCATCCGAGCAAAAGCCAGAGGCGGGCATGGAAACGGTGTGCGGGTTTGCGGGTGGAGGTTCGTCGGCCCGTGGCAGACGAGGAGCGGCTGCAACTCTATCTCGCGTGGCACCGGATGCGGGAAGCAACCCGGGGCTGGGAGCCGGTATGCGACTCGATGGAAAGCTATGCGCAGACCTTCTGCATGCCGCATCCGTGTGCGCGCGAATTGGATTACTACGAGGGAGACCGGCTGGTGGGGGTGGGACTGGTGGACGAGACGCCGAACGCACTGAGTTCCGTGTATTTCTATTACCATCCGGACTGGCGGGACCGGTCGTTGGGAACAGCCAGTGTGCTCTTTGAAATTGCACATGCTGCGGAGCGCGGCCGGAGCCATTTGTACCTTGGTTTCCGGGTGCAGGCCTGTCTGTCCACCGCCTACAAGTCTGCCTTCCGGCCGCACGAATTGCTCGAGGGTCGGCCAGACGCAGACACCGAGCCGCTCTGGATCCCGCCGGTCCCGGAAGTCCGGACTTGAGCGCGGGTGCGGCGGCACAGGACCGATGTCCCCACCGCGGCAACGCATTCACTTCCCGACGCCCGGATTCCGCACTGTGCGGATCCATTTCTCAAGTTCGACCATCGCGAGGGCCACGGCGGTGACGCCCGTGATCCGCAACCATGCGCCCGCGTCGAGTGGAGCCGTGTGGAACAGGTGCTGCATAAAAGGAGCGTAGGTGAAGAGCATCTGCGCGCAGATCATCGCCGCCGCACCGGCTAGCGCCAGCGGATTGCTAAACAGGCCAACGGACCACAGGGAGCTTTTCAGGGAACGGCAGCTCATCAGGTATGCCACCTCCACCATCACAATCACATTAATCACAGCCGTGCGGGCGGCAGCAATCGACTCCCCGCCGACCGTGGTCTCATAGAAATAGAGCCAGTAACCTCCCAGAATCATGATGAGCGAGATCAGCCCCGTACGAATCAGAAGCGCAACGGTTAACAGCGGCAGTTTAGGATCACGCGGCGGCCGGACCATCAGGTCTTTCTCCTTAGGCTCGAAAACCAGAGTGAGGCCGAGCAGGATCGACGTGGCCATGTTCACCCACAGGAGTTGCACCGGCAGGACCGGTAGAACCAGGCCGAACAGCATTGCCACGAGGATGATTGAGCCCTCGCCGACATTTGTGGGAAGGGTCCACACGATGAACTTGCGCAGGTTGTCGAAAACCCCACGGCCTTCCTCCACCGCCGCTTGGATGGTGGCAAAGTTGTCGTCCGTCAGCACCATGTCGGCAGCCCCCTGTGCCACGTCTGTGCCAGCGATTCCCATCGCGATGCCGATGTCGCTCTGCTTCAAGGCAGGCGCGTCGTTCACGCCATCGCCGGTCATCGCCACGACATGCCCGCGGGCTTGGATGGCACGCACAAGACGGAGCTTCTGTTCTGGGGCAACACGGGCGAAAACATCCACGCGCTCCGCGACCTCAAGCAGATCCGGATCGCTGATTGCCGAAAGATCCTGGCCGGTCATGACCTCGGCGCTGTCGCTGTCCGTGATCCCGATTTTCTGTGCAATCGCACGCGCAGTGAGTGCGTGGTCGCCGGTAATCATTTTCACCCGGATGCCCGCCCGCCTGCAGTTTGCCACCGCGTCCGTTGCCTCCTTGCGCGGCGGATCGATCATGCCTTGGAGGCCGAGAAAGGTGAGGCTGTCCTGCACATGTTCATGGGAGAGATCATCGCCGTCGTGCAAGGCATGCCGCCGGGCAAATCCCAGCACGCGCATGCCCTGTGCCGCCAGGTCCCGCTCGGCCGCGCGGACTGCATCCCGGTCGAGCGGCACAAGGGAGCCGTCGGAAGCAAGCATGTCCGTGCAGCGGTTCAGAAGGCGCTCCGCGGCACCCACCTTATAGATGGTGCGCTTTCCCTCACAGGAATGCAGCGTGGCGCGGAACATGTGCTCGGACTCAAATGGAATCATACCGAGCCGGGGTGAAGAGCGGGTGACCTCCTCATGAATCAGGCCGGCCTTGGCTCCGGCGACCAGCATGGCGGCCTCCGTGGGATCCCCCTGAACGGTGTACCGGCCGTCCTCGTCCAGTTGCACCCGAGAATCATTGCAGAGAACACCGGCAAGCAGGCATTCACGCAGGGCCGGGTGCAGCGCTGGATCGATGGGCTGACCGTTGAGGCGGAATTCCCCGTGGGGCGCGTAGCCCGTGCCTGTGACCTCGTAATTACAACTGCCAGCCTGAACACGTTGCACAGTCATCTGGTTTTCAGTCAGCGTGCCCGTTTTGTCCGAGCAGATCACTGTGGTGCTGCCCAGCGTTTCCACAGCGGGCAGCTTGCGGATGATGGCCCGGCGCTTGGCCATCCGTGACACGCCGATGGCGAGCACAATGGTGACGGCAGCGGGCAACCCCTCCGGGATCGCGCCCACAGCCAAAGCGACGGCGGCCATGAACATCTCCACCACGGGTTCCCCGTGCAGTACGCCCGCGAGAAAAGCTGCCCCGGAGAGCCCCAGAATGATCCACAGCAGAAGCCGGCTGAACGCATGGATCTTCCGGGTGAGCGGTGTGGAGAGTTCAATCGTATCCGCAATGAGCCATGCGATCCGGCCGGTTTCCGTATGATCGCCGGTTGCCCACACCAAACCCTCTGCTGTGCCGTAGGTGACTGCGGTTCCCGCAAATGCTTGATTTTTGCGGTCTGCCAGCGCCACATCCTGCGCGACCGGGTCGGCATGCTTGTGAACGGGCAGGCTCTCCCCGGTGAGCGGTGATTCATCCACTTGCAGGCTATTGACCTTGAAAAGGCGGAGATCGGCGGGGACACGGTCGCCGCTCTGGAGAATCACGATGTCTCCCGGCACCAGTTGGGCGGAGGGAATGCGCTGACGGCGGCCGTCTCGCTTCACCGTGGCCTCAGTGACAACTAGGCTGCTCAGGGCTTCCATGGCTTTTTCCGCTTTCGATTCCTGGAGGAAGCCAATCACCGCATTGATCAGCACGACGCCGAAGATCACACTGGAATCCACCCATTCATTCAGAGCGCCGGTGATCACCGCCGCCGCCAGCAGCAGATAGACCAGCGGTTGGTGGAACTGCTGAAGAAAACGCTTCCATGCCGGATCACCGCCCCGCGCCGTCACCAGATTGAGCCCGTAGGCCTTCTGTCTCCTTTCAACCTCTCCTGCATCCAAGCCGCGCTGGCAGTCGGATTGAAGAATCTCCAGCACACTCGAAATCTCCAGCGGGTGGCAGGGAGTGTTGGTTCCGGGAGCGGATGTCTTGTTCATTGCAAAAAATACGGGAGCTCAAAAGCCCGGAGAACCCGGAGGCGTAAAGGTCTAGTACCACGCCACAACCATCAGCGAAGACGAGCGGAACCGCAACCCTCCCGCTGTGCGGCGTCAGCAAACGTGGAGGAGGACTTCCTTGCGGCACAAAAGCGGTAAAGAAATGCCGGTGGAGAGAAGATCGTGTGCGGGCCTTCTTCAGGAAGGAGGACCGGTCCGCAGCGCACAAACCAGCTCTTCAAGGGAAGTGCGTGCCCCCCCGATCCAGCGCAGGACAAGCCTCGCTAAGGGAGCGGCCACCTTTGCCGTATCGGCGAGCGCGCACGCTTCCTTGGCCGCGCGCGCGCCCTCGGGAAGCCAGCCGGTTTCGGTCTCAAACTCCACGGCAGTTTTTCCGGCAGCGAGACTCTGGCCGAAGGTCCGGTTGTGGCTGTCCGGGGAGAAACCCGTCGCGACCAGGTCCCCCAATCCGGCCAGTCCAAAGAGCGTTTCCGGCCTGCCGCCGCTGGCTGCTGCGATCGACGCCATCTCCTGGACGCTCGCGCTGAGGACAGCCGCTCGGAGGTTTTGTCCCATGGGTCCCAGATGTTCAAAAACGCCAAGCAGGATGGCATACACATTTTTCAGAATGCCTCCTAGGGCTGCACCCATCACATCGGAGGTTGTGGCGGTGATGAACGAAGGGCCGGCGATCCATCCGGCCACCCGCTTGGCGATGTCGCGCTGGTGCGCCGCCAGAACGACAGACGCCGTCAGCCCGCGTGCAAGTTCATTGGCGATGGCGGGTCCCGCCAGATGCACACAGGCACGGCCCTGAGCCCGGTCGGCCAGCGTCAGGGGCAGCGGTTGGAACGTCCCCGGCATAAAGCCTTTGGCGAGGTTCAGCAGGACGGCCTCCTTGTCCAGCGCGGGCAATGCCGAATCCAGAGTCGAGCCCGCATACACGGAGGGCACCCCGATCACCACCAGTGCCGCGCCCGCAACGCAGTCACAAACGTCCGATGTGGCTCGGATACCCTCATGGAGCGGGATCCCCGGCAGAAACCGCAGGTTTTCGCGATGGTGCAGGATGGATCTGATAGTCTCGGGAAAAAAATCCCAAAGCGCCACCGGATGACCAAGCTCAGCCAGCGCATGGCTCATGGCCGTGCCCATGTTGCCCGCACCCAGAATGGCGATCTTGATTCGATTCATCGTGCGCCATGTTTTGAAAGAGGCGACGGCATCTTGCAACAGGGGAGCGGTCCCATGCGTTTCAGAGAGGCTCCCAGTCCGCCGGTGCGGCATCCAGTTTGGTCCCTGCGCGCGCCTAAAATCCGGCGAAACCCAGGTGCCAAAAACCGCGGCCCGGTGATTTATTTTGTGGAGAGACCGGTTTGCGTCCGGCGGATCACGAGGCGGATCGTGGCTTCGACGTGTTTGCCCGGGAGGTCGATCCCGATCCGGGTGGGTTTTTTGCCGTGTGTCGTCTCTTCGTCAATCGGCGCTGACGAGATCCCCGGGGTGAGCGGGCCGGCGTCCACATGGATCTCAAGGGTGTCCCCGTCTCCGGTGATGCGAAGGGTCTGGGGTCCCGTTTTCTGCCAAGACCCGTAGGTGAGGATGGCCGTGCCGAGGGACACCGGCCGATCCGAGCGCATCATGTCACGGACCTCCAGGCGGGTGCCGCCCGTGCGGTCGAAACGGAAAGTCCGGGTCAGAAGGGATAGGCCCTCCACGTGGCGATAGGCGGTGGCCAGATCCATGGACAGCGTGTCGCGTCCGGGGGTGAAGTCTGTCTCGAGGATTCGTGCGGCGGAATCGCGGCCCGGCAATTGTTCCATTCCGTCCACGAGCGGGACCGGATGGCCCCAGGAGGACAGGATGCGGCTCTCGTAGCGTCTGGAGGAGAACGTGCGGGAGGTGTAGCGTTCGGCCCCGGGATCGACCAGCAATGGGAGTGTTGCGTTGGGTGTGGCGACCACAAAGCTGCCGAGGTCGTTGTGGTTGTGCTGTTCGGCGTTGTTCCCGCCCTTGATAGAAACTGCAAATGCATCGGCTGCCTGGGAGTCGGCGGGCCGGACGTTCAGGACACCGGCCTCTCGAAAAAAGTCCCTGAGCGCGTTGGAATCTCCGGAGTCGTTGTCAGGCGCGATTCCCAGGATCGGCTGGGCCGTGTGGTACGCCGAGGTTTGAAAATGGGACTGGCAGAAAGTGTGGATGGAGTCTTCGCCGATACGCGGCGGTGTTTTCCAGCGGTGGAGTTGGTCGGCGATTCTGTCCATGAAGTATTGGATCCATGGGGCGGGCCGGGCAAACGGGCTGCAGTCGGCGTAGGCCGGGTATTTGCCCTCGAGCATCCGGATCCTTCTGCCGAAGGAGCCGGTGCGGAGGATGTGAGGGGAGTCGAACCAGTTGAGCTGGCCGGCGGTGGCTTCGGACGCTGCAAGGGCCATCCAGCAGTAGTTGCCAAAACCATAGTTCCAGTAGCCGATGCCCTCCGTGCAATAGCCATCCCCGGGAATTCCTCCGAAATAGAAGGAGCGCCCCGCCTCCGCTGCGGCAAGAAATGTGGCCCGGTCCTTTCGGTCTTCGAGGGTCCAGAGTGCGGCAAGAATGACCCCGGCATAGCACACTGGGTTCCAGTTGTTGCCGCCCTCCGTCCACCAAAGGAAATCTCCCTCGCCCCGGAGCGAGGCCCGGACGGGTTGAAAAATCCGGGTCTCAAGTGCCTGCCGAGCCAGGCCACGGGTTGGCGCCGGGAGGGCGGTGCCGAGAAGCTGCAGCGCGCCGGCGAATGCGATCGCGCGGCGGGCCGAGGCGAGTTCAACAATCATCCGGCGGCCCTCGAAGTTCTCGAGTTTGGGGTCATGGGCAGGGAAGGTCCATGAGCGGTCCTTCGCAAGGCTCTCAAGGGCTGCGGAAATGGCTGGAATGTAGCGACCCTTGAAATCCACGGCCTCCGCAAGAACGAGGGAGTTGAGTTCGCCTGTCCGACTGCTCACCATCTGGTCTGCGCGGGCTCGCCGGCCGGTCTTCCGGTACTCGAGGTACATCGCATCATCCCAAGGGGTCATGCCCTCACGGAGAATCCGGGCCGCTTCTGCCAGCAGATGAACGGCGTCCGGCGTGCCACGCAGCGACTCCCACGCTTTTCTGTCTTTTGCCGGAACCAGCAGAACGGGTTCCGGGCGTTCCGGCAGGAGCGCCGCGAGCGCCGTGCTCCGGCCCTCCGGAAGTACGAATACGTGCCGTTTTCTTCCAGTGCTCTTCGGGGGCGCGGACTCACATGGGTCCGGGTTCAGACAGAGAACGAAAACTGCGGCGGCTCGGATCCCTACTCGGACCCAACGGGGAGGACGGGTTTTTCGGGAGGTGCGGGAGACGGTCACGGGGTCGCAGCTTTTCCGGCCACTTCGGCAGCCCACTGGATCCCTTTGAGGATATGATTCCGGACAAAAGGCGTGCTCACCGATTTGATGTCGTGCCCGAATTCGGTGTAGAAAAACCGGCTGCCGCACGGGGTCTGGTGGGTCCACGCGATGGGGTGATCGACCCCCATGGGTTTGCCGCCTCTGGAAATGAAATAGTCCCGGACTGGGGTGTAGGTTTTTTCGTCGACGCGGAGGAGCACCTGGAACCCTGGCAGGCCTGTAACGGAACGGTCGTGGTTGGTCCAGTCGGCCTCGATCCAGAACTCGGCCGCTTCGCCCTGAACAGCCGGATGGTTGCGGGCGGCGGGATCGATGAGAACCCGGGCTTTGGCGGAGTCGGAGTCGCTGTTGAAATCGCAGCCACCCAGTTGGTTGAGCCACGGCCAGTTGGTCTGGTGGACCAAGGCGGCGTGCAGACCGATCACGCCTTTTTTTCCGGAGTCAAACCAGTCCTCGACCGATTTCCGCTGCGGTTCTGGGATGACTTTGTCGAGTTCGTTGCTGTTGTTAAGAATAAGGACATCGTACCGGCTCAATTCAGTGGGCCGGAGGTCCTTGGGATGTTCCGTGACATCGACCTCGAAACCGTTTTCGTGTCCGAGCAGAACCAGCCAGCGGTTCAGTGCGGGGATCTCGGGATGGCGGTAGTAGCCGGTGTTGGAGTAGACCAGAACCTTCAGGTTCGCGCTGGGCACGGGCTTGGACTCGTGGGCGGATGCGGTTGCGACGAAATGGCCTGCAAAAAGCAAAGCGAACCAGCGGATGTTGGGGGATGAGATTTTCATGGGTGCGTGGGATGTGACTGCACAACGGAAAACCCGTGGTGGAAACGTTTTCTTCGCGGTGGCGCCCGACATATTTGGGTTAGAAAAAGGGCTTGCGCCTTTCGGGGGCGTGATCCGGGGGATGGTGTTTTTTAGGACATGACCGCTGCCGCCGATGCAGGTTCCATTGCACTGCCCCCCTTCCGCAAAATCCGGGACGCTGAACCGCTGCGGAAGGATTTGAGCTTCGAGGCGGTTTCTGTCACGCTCTCTGAATAGGAAACCCCCTCCGGATTGGAACTATGGCCATACCCATCGCATTGGTGGAAGACGACACGGGATTCGCCGAGGCGCTCGCCGAGTACTTTCAGATTTCGAAGAAAATCGTCCTCTGCGCGCGGTTCAAAACCGCGGAAGAAGCCATGGAGAAACTGGGTGGGTCCGGTGCACGGGTGGTGTTGGTGGATATCAACCTGCCCGGGATGAGCGGGATTGAGTTGGTGGGCCGGCTGCGCGAGACCGCGCCGGAACTCCTCCCATTGATCCTGACCATGTACGAGGAGAGCCCGCTGATTTTCGACGCCCTCCGGGCGGGTGCCTGCGGGTACCTGCTCAAACGGACGCCTCCCGCGGAAATCGTCATGGCGATTGAGCAGGTCGCCCAGGGCGGGTCCCCCATGACGCCGCAGATTGCCCGGCAGGTCGTCCGCTTTTTTCATGGACGATCCGGCGGCCAGGATCCCTCGGGAAACCTCACGGAAAAAGAGATGGCGGTTCTTGAACTGCTCTCCCAAGGGCTCCTGTACAAGGAAATCTCAGACCAACTCGGCATCACCCTCGACATGGTCCGGAACCGGATCAGGAAGATTTACGAAAAGCTGCACGTGAATTCGCGGACAGACGCGGTTTTGAAGTATCTCGGACGCAAGTGAGGGCGGCGAGAACCGCACGCACTCACCCCGCCAGATCGGCGGTTCGGGGGAGTGAAAATTCCACGGTGGTTCCGGAGCCAGGCGCGGAGCGGGCGGTGAAGTGGCCCCCGACGCTGGTCATCCGTTTTTGCATGTTGTGAAGGCCGTCCTTTTCGAGCCCGGTTGTGCTGGAAGGCAGGCCGCGTCCGTTGTCTGAAATTGCAAGTGTGAGTGCCCGATCCGACAGTCCAAAGGAGATCTGGACCCGGTCCGCACCGGAATGCTTGACGATGTTTTGTAGCGCCTCCTTTGCGGCAAGGAAAAGCTCGTGCCGTGCCTTGGAGGAAACCGGCTCCTCCGGGATCTCCTCCGGCACGACATGGCGGACATGGATGCCCAGCGGCTCAAGATACTCCGAGGCGGCATGGCAGAGGTAGTTGGCGAAACTCTGCAAGTTGTCGTTGGCCGGGTTGACCGCCCAGACCACCTCATCCAGTTCCGAGACCGCTCGGCGCGCAAGTTGCGTCAGGCTCTCCAGACGGGTCCGCGTTTCGGCAGGAACCGCCTCGCCCGAAAGCGCGATCTCGTGGAGCACGGAGAGTTGGGCCAGCCTTGCGCCAACCACGTCGTGCATGTCCTTTGCGATCCGGGCGCGTTCCCGGTCCAGCGCCTCTGCACGTTCCAGGTTCTCCACTCTTCGAATCAGCCGCCGGTGGATGAAATAGCGCGCGACACCCATGCCCGCAGCCAGAAGCAGGAAAGCCGTGGTCAGCCGGAACCACGCCTGCTCGGTGAGCGGCACCGGGATTTCCACCGGAATCCGGAAAACGGACTGGTCCCAGATTCCGTCGCTGTGCCGGACTTGGGCTTCGAGCACATGGCTGCCCGGATTCGGGGTGGGAATCTCAACGGTCTGTCCGGAGCTGAGCAGCCAGGGGCTTTTCGGGTTGCCGAGCCGGAAGCGGAACAGCATGGAGCCTTCGTGAAAAAGCGGGGGGAGCTGGAACCCCAACTCGATTTTCTGGCTGCCTGAGGGGACCCGAATGGAAGTGCCGATGGGCACCTCCCTGCCATCTGCCCTCAGGGTGGCGCAGGAGATGTTGAGGGGGGGATGAACTTCCACCTCCGCAAGTTGCGGGGCATGGTTTTTAGGAACGGCTGTTGAGATCCGAAGATACCGCCCTTGGAAAATGCCTTTGCCAGCCGTTGCGCGGAGCACGTCTAGTGCACCCGGTGGGACCGGCGTGCCATCAGGGCGGTGTTGTCCGACCCACACCGGCTCGGCACCGGTCTCGGGAGGATCCTCATAAAGCCGGACCAGCAACTGCGACATCCGGTTCGGAAACAGGTTGTCACCCCGGTTCCGGAAGGCGATGTGTTCGATGGGGTGGACGCGGCCCAGATCGATCTCAAAGTAAAACGCATTGCCCAAGGTCTGGTCGAGTGGGTGTGCCCATGCTCCCGCCAGACCGTCCGTCAAAGAGGCCGCCTTCTGCGTGCCGTAGAGTGGGTGCGAACTCTTCACGGGCTTGCGGAGCGCCACATTGTCTGTGGCGAACGGAATGCTGGGGGCCTTGACGGACTGGCCCGCCGCCGGCAATTGCAGCGCCAGAAAAAACGCAAGGATTGCCGCCGGTCTCCGCGCAGGAACTGTCCGGCGGAAGCAGCCCCGGCAGCCAAATAACATTTTCATGTCGTAGGGAAAACTGCGCCGCGCAGGTAGAGGGAGGACACGCATGCTTCCCCAATTGCTACTCCAGAACCGTGATACGCTCAAATCCAGATCCCTTGAGGCACCTGATCGGCCGTCTTTCCCTCCGTCTGGGACAGCGAGACGAACGAACGCATTCAAAGCCCGGGGCCGCCTCTGGACACCGCTGCTGGTAGCACTCTGTGTCGTGTCAGGCTGGACAGTTCAGGCCACGGTTTACCACGTTGCGCCGCCCCCCCTTGGGAGCGATGCAAACCCCGGCACCACCTTTGAGAAGCCATTTGCCACCCTCCAGAAGGCCGCGACCAAAATGGACGCCACTGAGGTGATCATCCGCGGCGGCATTTACCGGGAGACCGTGGTGCCGTCCAAAGACGGAATCCTGTTTAAAGCCTACAACGGGGAGGCCGTGACCGTGAGCGGCGCCGATGTGATTCGGGGATGGCTCCCGTACACGGGAAATGCTGCGGGAGGCGCGGGCGGCAACGGCGGCGGCAAGATTCATGTGAGTTCCGAGATGACATGGTCTCTCGACAACGCGACAGCGAACGTGGTCGGCAACGGGTTGGACAACCAGGTGTTTGTGGATGGTCTGATGCTCGACCTTGCACGGACTCCGAATAACCCTAGTCGCGAGCTTCTCACGGCACCGCGGCACACGGTGGATGGGGCGGTCCTTACAGCCAACGTGCCGTCTGCAGGGCAGGAGATTTGCACGGTCACGGATGACGAACTCTCCGTGCTGGGACAGGCCCAACCCAACTTTTATGTGGGCGGCCTCTTCCACCAGATCGGTTCCGGAGACGATGGCGGATCCTACGGCATGGGAACCACCAACTGGATCACCGGCTCAAGTGGAAACCAGATCACGATGCAGATGACGGATCCCGGCCGGGATTACAAATACCGGCCGGCGGCGGGCACCTTGTACTACATCGACGGCGTGGCAAAGTTGCTGGATAGTCCCGGCGAATGGTTCCGGATGGCAGATGGCCGTCTCTTGGTTTGGATGCCAGGGGGGGACTCCCCGGCGGGTCATGTCATCGAAGCCAAACGGCGCCTGTACGGCTTCCAACTTGCGGGCCGAAGCCGGATCACCATTGAGGGTATCCGTCTTTTTGCGTGTACGATCTACACGGACTCGCGCTGCACCGAAAATGTCTTCCGCCGGATTGACGTCGTTTATCCCAGCCACTTTGGTTTTGTGCGGTCCGTCTACGAAAACGGGGTGGCAACGCTGGATTGGAATGACCGCGCAAGTCCGGGGGCCGGCGTCTATTTGACGGGGAGCCGGAGTATTTTTGAAAAGGGATCGGTGGCCTACGCGGCGGGCACTGCAGTGGCGGTGGGCGGGAAAAACAACCAGGTTCTGGGCAACCTGATCCATGACGTGGCTTACATGGGCGTGGACGGCGCAGGCGTGACCACAGGCCACCGCGAAATGGACCTTGCCAGCGTTGGTTCCTGTGCGGGTGCTGAGATCGGTCGGAACACCATCTACAATGGCTCGCGCGCCCTCGTCCAGATGCGGGGATTGTATGCGGGGAATGTGCACCACAACCATCTCTGGAACGGGATGCTGAACACCTTCGATTACGGGGCGATTTACGCGCTCAATCATGACCGCGAACCCAGTGTCAGGCTCCGCGGACCGGGCGGCGGTTTTTCACGGATCAGCCGGAACCGGATCCATAGCACGCCACCTTGGGGCGGCAAGGCGAGTGTCGGTGTTTACTTGGACAATGACTCGTATGACTATGTGGTCGACCACAACGTGATCTGGGGAAGTACGGCGGCGATCATGATGACCGCTACTGCATTCAATCCGCTGGGTAAGGAGGCAGAAGCCTATGTGATGGTCGACCCTGACAAGAACGCGGCCGGTCTGAATTTCGAGGGACCAGTCACTCTGGCTGCATGGATCCAGCCGTGGCCGACCCACTCCAGCCTTCCACGCAATATCCTCCGGCACGGCCCCCAGGCTGGGAATGAGGTTTTTCTGAGGATAACCAACGGTTTCTACGAAGTGGGCAGCAGCAGGACTGAAAATGGCGCAAAAACGGTGAACATCGCCCGATTCGCGCAACCCGTCACCGATGAGAACCAGTGGGTGCATCTGGCTGGCGTGTACGACGGCACCCGCTGGATCCTGTACAGGAACGGCCTTGCGGTTGCCTCGCAGGCAGCGGTTTTTGGGGCTGTACGCACAGCCTCGCCGGGAACCTCAAACGCGGCCTCCGTCCGCGACCGCGACTGGAAGATTGGCGGCATGATCGATTGGGGCGAGGATTCGTTCGAGGGTTACATGGACGAGGTCCGGATGTACAAGGGCGCGCTCGGAACAGACCAAGTCCGGATGCTTGCGGGGAACCAAGTGCCGGCCACAGCGCCGGGCATGCTTCAGATCCATCTGGGGTTCGACAACCATGCCGCCGGGAACCGCACGATTCCAGCATCTACGGCGGGCACAGCATCCGGGTACGCCTCGTTCCGAAACTGGGTGGTTGAGCCCGTGGCGAGGGCGGGCGTGGCCGGCAACAAGGCGTTGCGGTGTCCCCCGACCAAGGCATGGCGGGGAATGCATGTGTACAACAACACCTGCGATGGTCCGATTGGCTACGGATCGGAACTGACGCCGCGGGTCAACACGGATGACCCGCGCTCCCGGTTCCTGAACAACCTCTGCCTGGACCGGTCGACCCACATCTGGTTCGACCCGGGTGACCGCAGAAGCGCCGGAATTACCCAGCGCCAGCGGCGTACCCATCCCACCCTTCTGGTCGACCGGAACTACTGCACCTATGGCGGCGCCAACGACCCCGACTGGATCTCACTTTCCAATATTGGGTTCCTTGCTGCCTCGGATTACAGGCTAAAACCCGGGTCGCCGCTCCGCGGCAAGGGCATTCCAGTGCCGCCTCTGCCAGTGCCAGACACCCAGCAGGCCATCTCCGGCAATTCTTATCCCCTCCGATCCATGGAGATCACGGAGCCGGGCAGCCAGATGCCCGATATCGGTGCGTATGAGGGAGGCGAGTGGATTGCAGGGGCGCAGGAAATCGCTGCCGGCACGCTCCCGGACGGCTGGGCGTTCCGCGACATCGGGGTGAATCCGGCGGTCTCGCCGATGGGGTACACCGCATGCGTCAACAACAACTACTATGTCACGGGGGGCGGCGCTGGAATCGAAAGGGACGCCTTTCATTTCGCCAGTGGGCCGATGGCGGGGGATGGCGAGATCACCGCCACGCTCCTCCATGTGGAGCAGGCCAACCAAGGACCGCGCGCCAGTGCCGGACTCATGCTCCGGGCCGATGCCACGGAGAACTCGCTATTTGTCGGCCTTGCCTTGGAGCGGACGGGTGTAAAGCTCCTGTCACGGATGGCGGGTCCGTCGGCAGCCACGGGACGGGTCGCCGTTCCGGCAAACAACAGCACGCTTGGACTGGGCGTCACTCACGGGATCCTTGTGGAAGCCGGCTGCGAAGGGGGCGAGGTGACCAAGGTGGTGTTCCGGGCGAACGGGGTCTATGTCGCAACGGCAACGGCTCCCCCGTATTTCGCCCGGTGGACACCGCCACGGGTTGGGAACTACACGCTTACTGCAGAACTGACCAATAGCGCCAACGTGACCACCGCAGCTACAGCCGCCGTGGTGACCGTGAGCGATCAGGTGCTTCAGGCTTCCTGCGTGATGACATCGCCCGTCAACGCATCCACGGTTTTCACAGGCGAGACCATTTCCCTTTCCGCATATGGCGATGTTGCTTCTGGAAATGTCCGGACTGCCAACGGACAGGCCGTCCCGCGCGCGATCCAGAAAGTCGTTTACTATGTGAGCGAAAATGGTGGCGGCTGGGCTTATTACAGAACCGGCTCTGGAACCGGGTTTGCCGCATCCTATGTGCCGGCTGTGCCTGGAACATACCGATTCAAGGCGCGGCTCTATGAGAACGGAGCGCCGGAAGTCAGCTGGTGGTCTCCCGAAGTCGCCGTGCAGGTGCTCGACACACAACCAGTCCTTCGTCCGCCGGTGCATCTCAAACTGAGCCGGGAGGGCGGCACAGTAACCGGCAGCTACAGTCTGGACGGTGAGACGTGGACACCCGTAGGAACGGAGAGCGCGGCTGCCTTCCCATCGAGCATCCACGCGGGCCTCGCGGTGACTACGGCCAACGACCAGACTCTGCACACAGCGGTGTTTGGCGGGTTGAAGGTGGATGGACAAGCCTACCCGCGCTCAGTCGCACTCGAATCGCTCCAGACCTACACGGTGAGTTACCTTGCGAACGGTGCGACGGGCGGAACTGCGCCAGCAGCGCAGACGAAGACACAGGGGGTCGCGTTGGCGCTGTCGGGAAACACGGGGAACTTGGTGAAAGCGGGCTACACGTTTTCGGGCTGGAACACAGCCGCCTACGGGACCGGAGCGAACTACGCGGCGGGAGCGAATTACACGGCGGATGCAGGAATGGTGCTGTACGCGAAGTGGAGCCTGATTCCGACGTACACGGTGAGTTACCAG
>CAIURC010000182.1 GCA_903901425.1 uncultured Spartobacteria bacterium
CATTCCCGCCGTTCCCCCCCGTAGCGTTTCCGCCACTAGATAATGCGTTCCCCCCATTACCACCGTCTGCCCCACCCACGGTGTTGAGGCCATTGCCGCCATCGCCGCCGTTCCCTGCGGTTGCGTTTCCACCCGTCAGCGAAGACGCATTCCCCCCCATTCCACCAACTCCACCTCGCGTGCCTCCGGCTCCTCCGTTGCCTCCCGTGGAATCTCCACTTCCAGTCTGGGCGTCCCCCCCCCTTCCACCGGCTCCGCCGCGTCCATCGTAATAGTAGAGGGGCGGTTGAACACCAAAGGTGGAGTCTGCTGTATCCCCGCCGGCCCCACCCGCGCCACCGATGGCTGAGCCAGAGCCGTTGTTCACAGCGTTTCCACCATTTCCACCTGTCCCTCCATTGGCGACAGAAGCGGACCCGGCATCTCCCCCGGCACCGGCCATCGCGTTCCCCCCTCCCCCCGCGCCCACTGTCGCAGCTCCGCCGTTCCCCCCGTCTCCGCCGTTAAATCCACCAAATGCGCCGACTCCGCCGCTGCCGCCGGTGGCGTTTCCTGAACCCGTGTTGATGGCAGCTCCGCCAGCTCCACCGGAACCGCCGGATGAGCCCGATCCGCCGTTGGCTCCCTGGCCTCCGGTGGCGTTCCCGGCCCCTCCGTTTGAGGCGGAGCCGCCAGCCCCCCCCGATCCGCCAGAGGAACCCGATCCACCAACGCCTCCCGCACCGCCCATATGGTTCTGAGCACTCGATCCGGTTACTGATCCACCTGCACCTCCAGCGCCCCCTGAAAACGCGCCCGAACCGCCCACCCCGCCATTCCCTCCAGAAACCGTGGAAGAACTGCTTGAATCACCAATATTGTTTCCACCGTTACCCCCATTCCCGCCGTCTCCGTAGTTTCCGCTTGCGCCACCCGCGCCTCCATTCCCCACGGTTTCTCCAGCCGTTTGGGCACTGTATCCATGCCCACCGTTCCCGCCGTGCCCACCGAAACTGAATCCCGGGTTAAATCCATTAAAACCAGCAACGGCCCCGGCGCCTCCCGCGGCACCTCCCGCACCCCCTGCGCCTCCCGCACCGCTGTTCCCACCTGCACCACCATTCCCACCATTCGGTGTCGAAACATCGCCATTGGCACCATCGCCGCCGTTCCCTCCTCTTCCACCGGCCCCACCGTTACCGCCGTTTCCTCCATCGCCGAAATTTCCCGATGTGCCTGCGCCAAGAACAGCTCCAGGTGCACCTCCAGTGCCTCCCGCACCACCGGCTCCACCAATGCCACCGCCGACACCAGACTGACCATTGCCTCCCGCGGCAGTGGCGTCCAAACCGCCTGCACCGCTTCCGCCGGCTCCACCCGCCCCGCCCGTACCCCCCACGCCACCGGAACCCGAGTTGCCAGAGACCGAGCCACCCGCCCCGCCGTTTCCACCGATCCCTCCCGTGCCTCCGGCGGTGCCATTTCCACCCACAATCCCCGAACCCACCGTGTTGCTGTTGGCGCCAGCGGTCCCGGCACCGCCCGTCCCGCCCCTTCCTCCGTCTCCGCCATTGCCCAATGAGCCCCCGGCGCCCCCTGTGCCACCATTTCCACCCGTGCCCCCGGCAATATTCGAATTCCAACCTGCGCCGCCTCTTCCACCGTGCCCGTTCGCCACTGACACCGAGGCTCCTGTGGCACCGCTGGTTCCATTTGCGGCGGTTCCAGCCCCGACTCCTCCAGCCCCACCCAAACCACCTGCACCAGCTTCACCGCCGACCCCGCCCGTGCCGCCATTCGGACTCGCCGCAGAACCAGCCCCACCGACCCCTCCATTGCCCGCTAAACCCGCAGCACCACCGGTTCCACCGTCACCGCCGGCACCATCTGCGCCCGCAGAAAATCCAACCGCCTGAGCGATACCTCCCACGCCACCTGCCCCCCCAGATCCTCCCAATCCGCCGTCACCACCGTTGCCCCCTGCGCCACCTGTGCCTCCGCCCGATGCTCCAGTGGCCCCCGTAGCACCGCTCCCACCCACACCGCCCGCACCTCCCAATCCGCCGAAACCACCGTCGCCTCCATTCCCGGCGTTCAAACCGCCTTGCCCGCCTGCGCCGCCAATTCCGCCCGCGCCGCCCGTCTGGCCAATCCCGCCGTTGTCACCCGCCGTGGCTCCTGCCACACCCGTCGAGCCGAGAGCCCCGGTGCCACCGTTGCCGCCCACCCCCCCATTGCCGCGCAACCCACCAGCCCCCCCCGCACCCCCATTGCCGCCCGCCATCCCGGGGGTGGAAGAGTTGAAACCTGCACCGCCGTTCCCTCCGTGGCCAGCCACACCGGAAAACGCCGCGGCAGCAACTCCTGAGGCACCGTTTGCCGCGCCCGATGTTCCCAAGCCACCCGCTCCACCAACGCCTGCAGCCCCGGCGTTGCCTCCCGCGCCCCCATTCCCACCGTCCGGATTCGAAGCATTACCTGCACCACCATTCCCACCATTCCCAGGTGCCCCCGCCAAACCTCCCACCCCACCGGCACCACCTACGCCGCCCGCTCCCGTGGCTCCCACTGCGCCCCCTGCCCCGCCCGCCCCGGCCACCCCACCGTTGCCACCCCACCGTTGCCACCCCGGATCGTACCCGTGTTGAAAATTGTCACCGAATCCGATGCGGAAATGCCCGCACCCCCACGCCCTCCAATCCCGCCCACTCCGCCGGTTCCTCCGCTTCCTCCCAGCCCTCCCTGCCCCCCGGCGCCGCCAACTCCTCCTGCACCGCCTGCACCGCCATCCCCCCCGGATCCGCCCGCCCCACCGTTGATTCCATTTCCTCCATTGCCACCCTAACCGCCCACACCACCTGCCCCCCCAGCACCACCCACTCCCCCTGTGCCGCCCACTCCCCCTGTGCCGCCCACTCCCCCTGTGCCGCCCACACCGCCAATCCCGCCGACTCCACCCACGCCACCGGTGCGTCCCAAAGCCCCATTGATCGTACCATCGTTGCGCACCTCGTCACCCGCCACGGAAATCCCCCAACCGGCTCCGCCAACGCTCCCGGTTGCCCCGGTTGCCCCCACTCCGCCGGTTCCCCCGAGAGCACCCGTCGCCCCGCTCCCTCCGGCGGATCCCGTCCCACCCGCTGCGCCCGTCGCCCCTGCAGATCCATCTCGCGTGCCACCTGTCCCGTTGGATCCATTGGTACCAGCCGTGCCGTCGGCTCCGGCGGTTCCATTGGCACCTGCAGCACCAGCGGTTCCCGCCGTCCCCGTCGATCCGGTCGCCCCTACTGCCCCGGCTGCGCCGGTGGTTCCGGTCAGTGTATTGCCAGCGTTGTTCTTCTTCGGCGCTGCAAACATCTGGTTCAGCCGACCGATCCATGTCAGGTCCGAGGCACGGCATTCGGGCGACAAAAGAAGGAGCGCGGGAAGTAAGGAGACGTACTTGGAAACTTGGTGGCTGGATCTGCGTTTCATAAAGGAAAACTTGAGTAACAAACTTGTGTCCGAACGGCGTCTTGAAAACGCGAATGGATAACCGCGTCATTTACTTTCCGCAAAACGTTAAAAGTGCTTCCACGCAATAATTATTTTCATCCGCCCCTTTTTTACGCATGAAAAACTGGTATCCCCCCTCTGGTTCATTGGGAAAAACCAAAACCGATTCCGGATCCCCCACCAGCCACTTAAAAATCCGCCAACTAAATTGGAGGGCAGCGGAGATCGAGAACTCCAAGGGAGAATTCGCCCCCCGGCCGTGCTCCTTGCGGTTCACTATCGAGCGGAGAAAGGGCCTTCGCAAAAGGATCGGGTCTGCCGCGATATCTGACCCCTCGGATCGGATGGGCCGATCCCTCTCAAACTCCCGCAGCCGAGACTTCCGCTCAATCCCCAATCCGGCATGTTGTTTCCGGTCTGGTGGGCAGCGGTTTGATTTCAAACCCCGTTTCCCTCCACCGCCACCCACAGCGTACACGCCCTGGCGACCAAGTGGCTTGCATCTGAGTTCACCGCAAATGAGGACGCGGGTGACTGATGGAAGATTCCCCTCTGAAACTCGCCTCTTGCACCAAAGGCCGCGCCTTGGCGCCGTTACCCGGCACTTCCGGCGTCCACCACCCGGTAGCCAAACCCGCGGATGGTTTCAATGCAGTCCGCTGCATCCCCCAGTTTTTCCCGGACTCGCCGGATATGGGTGTCCACGGTCCGGGTGTCGATGGAGTTTTCATAACCCCAGACATCATTGAGCAGAGTGTTGCGGCTCTGGACCCGGCCACGCCTTTCAAGAAGCAGCGCAAGGAGATTGAACTCGGTCGCCGTGAACTCCACGGGCACGCCGTTGACCACCACCCGGTGCCGGGTGCGGTCGACTTCGATGCCGCCGTGCTTGAGGATGTCCTCAGCCTCCGCCTGCGGCACAGACCGACGGATCACAGACTTGGTCCGGAGCACGAGTTCCCGAGGGCTGAACGGCTTGGTGATGTAATCGTCCGCGCCCAGTTCCAATCCGACGATTCTGTCCACCTCCTCGGCCTTGGCAGTGAGCATGATGATTGGAATGTGGCGGGTGGCAGGGTCCTGTTTGAGTTCCCGGCACACCTCAAGACCGGTCATGACCGGGAGCATGAGATCCAGCACTACCAGCGCCGGCGCCTGTTGCCGAGCCTGCCGAAGGGCATTCTGGCCGTCTGCGGCCTTGAGCACGGCAAAACCAGCCTGTTGAAGGCTCTGGGCTACCAGCAGAAGCACATCCTCCTCGTCCTCGGCCACGAGAACTGTCTTGCCAACTGCTTTTGTCGTCATCGGAAAATCAGACTAGCACGTGATGGGCCCGATTCCAACCGGGGCGCTGTTACATTTGGGTCAAGGAAACAGGGACACGCCTAGGATTTGAGTTCCTGATTGGTCATGGCGTCGAGGATGGTGAACTTCTCGTGGTGGAAAGCTGGGTCTCCTCGGAACGTCAGGCGCCCGGCGTACTTGCGTTCGATATCGATAAGCAGTTCTTCGTCCTCACTCCGGAGCCGGCCAAGAACATGCGGATGAACCACGACCTTGACCTCGTGCATGTCGGGATGATCGCGCATGATCCGGTGAAGGGCGCGCTGAAGCTCGACGCTCATGGTCATTGCGCTCTTCACCTTGCCGCGGCCTCCACAGTACGGACAGCTGTCCAGAACCGAGCCACTAATGCTTTCCACGGAACGCTGCCGGGTCATTTCCATGAGCCCAAGAGGCGAGATGGGGAGGACGTGGGTCTTGGATTTATCCCGTTTAAGGCGGTCCTTCATCCGCTGGTATACCGCCTGCTGGTCTTTGCGCGATTTCATGTCGATGAAATCCCCAATGATCAGGCCGCCAATGTTCCTAAGCCGCATCTGCCGCGCCATCTCATCAGCCGCCTCGAGATTGGTTTGTAGGATCGTTTTTTCCACGTCCTTGCCCCCCTTGTTCCGGCCAGTGTTCACGTCAATGGCAATGAGGGCCTCGGTTTCGTCGATGACGATGTATCCCCCGCAGGGCAGCCAGACCTGCCGGTGGAACGCGTCGTCGATCTGCTTTTGTACCCCGTGGAATTCAAAGATTGGCTGGGGATCCCGATAGTGCTTGATCCGGGCCGCAGAACGCTTGGAGATTTGGCCCACCAGATCCGCCATTCGTTTAACCGAATGTTCATCGTCGCAAATCACCTCGTCGATCTCGTCGGTGAGAAAATCCCGGACCGTCCGCTCGATGAGGTCAGGCTCCTCGAAAACGCAGCAAGGCGCAGGCTTGCTCTTCTGCGCGTCTTCGATGGCGCGCCACTGTTCCACCAGAAGCCCAAGATCCCGCACAAAATACCGGGCACGCTGCCCCTCGCCGACGGTGCGGACGATCACCCCCATTCCCTCGGGGATGTCTAGCTCCTTGAGGATCTTCCGAAGCCGTTCCCGTTCCTTGGGCGACTCGATTTTTCGGGAGATCCCGCTCTGGTCGCTGTAAGGCATCAGAACCAGATACCGTCCGGCAAGGCTCAGGTTGGTGGTGATCCGGGGCCCCTTGGTGCTGATGGGACCCTTGGTAACCTGGACCATCACCTCGCTGCCCACCGGGTAAATATCCGGGATGTCCTTGGCTGTGATCCGTTTCCGGTCCTTCTTGGAAGACTGCCGGTCCACCTGCTCGACCCCGCTGTCCAAGGCAAGCGGGAGCGCGTCCCAGAAATGCAGGAAGGCATTTTTCTCAAACCCGATGTCCACGAACATGGCCTTGAGGCCGTGCTCGATGTTTTTGACGCGACCCTTAAAAATGCTGCCGACGATGTTCCGGTCGGTCTGGCGCTCAATGCTGTACTCTTCAAGCACACCGTTTTCAAGCAGCGCGACGCGCCGCTCGAGCTTTTCAGAGTTGATGATCAGCTTGTTCCCGGTCTGGCGCGGGGCAAGCCCTAGAAGTCGTTTTACACGTTCAGTCATGGAAAGAATTTTTGGGTATACTTTGCTTAACACGTTATTTTGGGACGTTCGGGGGTGGTCTCATCGGCTGGCCGGCCGCGCCGGCGTCGGCGTGGGCGGGGAGGGAACTGCCTTGCGGCCGCCCCCGAAGAATCTCTCGAAAAAGTTCCGCTTGTCGACCGGCTTGTCCGGAGTCCGTTTCTGGACCCGGCCGCCTTGGTCTGGAGCATCTGCAATACTCGGAGTACTCTTGACCTGCTTCTCCTTGGCCGCCCCGGAACCGGATTCCGCATGGTCCGCAGTTTCGAGATCGGGTGTCGTTTCCGGCGGGAGTTCACTCTTTTTGTAATCGACCTGCTCAATCTGGGCAAAGCTTCCTTCCGCCGGCTCCAACCGTTTCAACCCCGGATCATATCCGCGCTCCAAGGCAAGGCTCTCCTCCAAGATCTTCTGGGCGATCGGCGCCGAGACCCCGCCGCCCGACTTCGCCCCCTGCACAAAGACGCAGATCGAGTACTTGGGCACCTCGTACGGCGCAAAACAAATAAACCAGGTGTGGTTGTCCTTGATCCTTGTGACCGTCTTTCCCTCCCTGGACTCCCTCCAGAACTGGGCAGTCCCAGTTTTACCAGCCACCTCCACCCCCTTGACCTGCGCTCGTTTGCCTGTTCCCCCGGGTTCATTCACCACCTTCCACATCCCCTTGCGCACCATCTCCATCTGCTCATCCGAGATTCCCACCGTGTGCAGATCCAGCCGCACCTTCGGCTCCGGCGAAACCACCATTTGCCCGGACTCATCGAGAACATCCTGCCCCTGCTGGTCCACCACGCGTTTCACCAACCGCGGCTCGTACGAAATTCCGCGGTTTGCAATCGTGGCGGTCACCATCGCCATCTGAAGCGGGGACGCCTCGACCGAACCCTGACCAATTGAGGTGTTCGCGGTGTAACCGTCCGACCATCGGGCGCTGGGCTCCACCTGTTTGAGCCAGTCCGGGCCAGGCAGGATCCCAGGGGACTCGCCTGAAAGTGGAACCCCGGTTTTCCGCCCGAGGCCAAGCGCATCCCCGATGAAGTCGATGTTCTCAATCTTGGCCGCATTCCCCCACTGGTAAAAAAAGGAATTGCACGAGTATTTGAGCGCATCGGGAAGCGAAAGGTTCCCATGCGGGGGCATGTGCCGGTCCATGACCCAGCATTTCATGAATTTGCTTCCGTAGGTCACTCCCCCCGAACAGTTGAACACCGATTTTATGGTGAGCCCCTTTTTCAACCCAGCCAGCGCCGAGACCGTTTTGAACGTAGACCCCGGCGCGTATCCTTGAATGGCCCGGTTGGTGAGCGGATCGCTCTCGTCCGCATCCAGTTTCTCCCAGTCCGCTTTGGAGATGCTCGGAATGAACCGGTTCGGGTCGTAGGACGGCACGGAGGCCATGGCCAGAATCTCGCCATTGTTGGGATCTACCACCACTGCAGCCGCTCGCCCAACGCGGGCATCCCGAAGCGCACGCTCCACGATGAACTGAATCCGGGCGTCAATGGTCAGGAGAACGTTGTTACCTTGCTTTGGTGCAATCCGGCGGACTTCCCGCTCGATCACCCCCTTCACATTCCGCTCCATCACCCGGACCCCTGGGGTCCCGCGGATGTACCGGTCAAAGGACGCTTCCACCTGCGTTTTCCCTTCCACGTCCGGCTGGTAAAAGGTGTAGTCCCCTACGTCTGGCAGCCGGTCAATGTCCACCGGCGCACCCACATAGCCCAGAAGATGCGCGCCCAGCGCCCCGTACACATACTGACGGACCGGCCGGATCGCAATCTCCACCCCCGGCAAGCCCACGTCATGCTCCGAAAACTTCGCGATGGTGGGAAAATCCAACTCCTCCAGATAGGTGAACGGCACCTCGGTGTTGTTCCGGTAATGCTTCCGCAATCGCGCCGAGCTGTAGTCCTTGGCAAGGTCGAGTTCCTCCAAGCGCGGAATGATGCTCCCGTTCACAATCTGCACGATGTCCGCCTCGGATTTCTCCGTGAGCATCTGGCGCACCGGTGCACGGTACTTGGTGACGGGCACATACCCATTCTGCCGCTTGAATCCCCGGACCATGTCGGGAAGGTAAAAATCCACCTCGTAGCTGGCCCGGTTTCCAACCAGCGTCAGGCCGTTTCGGTCCCGGATCTCCCCGCGGACCGAAGGAATCCGGACTGTGACTTGGGAACGACCGGCGATTTTGCCTGCCCAGTATGGACCGCGGGCCACCTGTTCCCACCAGAGCTTGGCCACGAGGATTCCCAGTCCGAGCAGCATCAAAAACCCCACAAATACAATCCGCCATTCCGGACTGGCCCCGCGCCGCTGGTTGTTTCCACGCTCGGCCATCCTAGTCCTCCTTCCTCCCCTGCGCGAGCGGGTCGTACCCCACCAATCCGGCGATGTAATTGAAAAAGTAGAAGGTCACCGGTGCAAGAACGGCTGCCGCGACGCCGCTTCCTGCCACCCGCCACCAAACCAACTCGTTGAATACGAAACTGACCGGTTGCCTGCGGATGGAAAGCATCAGGTATTCCGCCAGCACGGTCAGAGCGGTACACACGCCCCCAAGCAGACAGTGCACCTCCCAGCGGCCCCTCTGAAACAGCGGCCGCAACCCGCTCATCAACGCCCCCAACGCCGCATACAGAATCACCGACCAACCGGGCGCAACTTCAAATCCCGTCTCCGTCACCTGGGTATTGAGGATGTCCCACATCAGGCCGCTGAAAAAAGTCAGTGCCAGCATCCCAGGAAGCGGCAACGCGAGGGAACCGTAAATCACCACCAGGGGCATCAACAGGATCCGGACTCCAAACGGAGGAAGCGGCGCAATGAAATGTTGCAACACCAGCGCCCCAAACACGGACCCAATCAGCAGAAAGAAAAAGATCACGTTGCGCCCTCCGTTGCCCAACCCGGCCCTCGAATCTTTCCACCGCTCATTTCTTCTCCCCCACAACCACAAACACGTCCTGCATGTTTGTAAGATCCACCTCGGGAATCAGGGTCGCATACCCGTCCAGTTCGCGGACCTTAAATTCTTTGACCGTCCCGATCGCAATGCCTTTCGGAAACACCCCGCCAATTCCCGAGGTGTACACCCGCTGGCCCGGCTGCAAATTCGCCTCCTTGGAAAGAAAAAAGAGCCCCACTTGAGGCACCCCGCCATTGGAGGTCCGCTCCCCGTGCACGATCCCCTGCTCCTGGGTGCCCTCCACCAACGCCGCGACCCTGCAGTTCTCGTCCGACAACAGAATCACCGAAGCGGCATTCTCCCCGGTCGCCTGTGTTTTTCCCACCAAACCTTTCTCGGTAAGAACCGGGAGGTCCGGCTCCAATCCCTGCTGTATACCCCGGTCGATCTTTACCAGATTGTACCAAGACGATGCATCCCGGGCGATGATCCGGGCGGGCATCAACTCAAACCGGGACCGCTCCCGGTACCCGAGCGCATTCCGGAGCCGGTTGTTTTCCGCCTCCAGACCGCGCAGGGTTTGGTTGGTGGCGCTGAGTTCCTGATTGCGAATATTGAGCAACCGGTTCTCCTCCTGAAGCTGGTTCAGGGTCCGGACGCCCTCCCGCAACGCCGTCAGTTGTCGCTCCATGTTCGAGCCCTGTTTGAGAAACGGCGCGATCAACCCCAGAAAACTCGACTGCATCCGTTGAACCCCGCGCGGGCTCAACATCAGCATCAAAGCCATGAGCCCCCCAAAAAAGAGTACGACCCAAAGCAGGTCTGACCGGCGTTTCATGGTCGGTTCACCTCCGTGTTCCCTGCCCAGAAAACCGACTCCGAGCGTGGTGCGCTCATCTCAGCGCAATCATCCGTTCCAGCGGGAGTCGCTGGTGGATACTTGCCTCAGAAATTTCAGTTCGCTCAGCGCCCGCCCCGTGCCCTCCGCCACCGCGCTCAACGGATCCTCCGCCACATGCACCGGAAGCCCAGTCTCCTCCTGGAGCAAACGGTCCAAACCGCGCAACAAAGCGCCGCCTCCAGCCAGAACCAGACCCCGGTCCACCAAATCTGCGCTCAATTCGGGCGGACACCGTTCCAGCGTGACGCGAACGGAATCCACAATCGTCGAGATCGGCTCCAAAAGCGCCTCCCGGACCTCCTGGGAGGTGATGGTCAGCGTCTTGGGCAAACCCGCCACCAAATCCCGGCCCTTCACCTCAAGGGAGGTCTCCTTCTCGATGGGATAAGCGCTCCCGATCTTGATCTTGATGTCCTCCGCCGTGCGCTCCCCGATCATCAGGTTGTAAGCACGCTTCATGTACTGGATGATTGCCTCATCCAGTTCGTCGCCTGCCACTCGCACGCTCCGGCTAAACACAATCCCCGAAAGCGAAATCAAAGCGACCTCGGTCGTGCCCCCGCCGATGTCGATGATCATGTTCCCAGCGGCATCCTGCACCGGGAGCCCACAGCCAATCGCCGCCGCCATGGGTTCCTCAATCAAATGCACTTCCCGCGCCCCGGCGTGCAGGGCCGATTCCTTGACCGCCCGCTTCTCCACCTCAGTAATCCCGGATGGAACCGCAATCACCACGCGCGGCCGCGGACGAAACAGGGTCCGTTTCCCATGCACCTTCTGAATGAAGTGCCGCAACATCGCCTCCGTGATCTCAAAGTCGGCGATCACACCGTCCTTGAGCGGACGAATGGCCACAATGTTCCCCGGAGTCCGGCCCAGCATGCGCTTGGCCTCATCCCCAACAGAAAGCACCCGGTTGGTCCCGGATTGCACCGCCACCACGGACGGCTCACGCAGAACAATCCCGTGATCCTTAACGTAGACCAGCGTGTTGGCGGTCCCTAGGTCGATCCCGATGTCGTTCGAAAACAGCCCGAAAAGCCCATTAAACATTCAAAAGTGGATTTAAAATTCAAAAAAAGTCGTCCCGCCATGTCTCCAGAACCCCCGGGGGTTTTCCTCCACGGATCGGTGACGCGTTCGTGACAGGCTCACGGCTCTCGCCGCACCCACCACTCGGGCTGAGTACACTTACGGATAGCCTCACCCCATCGTCAAAAGAATTCGCCCCCGGTTTTCACCCTGCCGCCCCCCCCATTTCGTTCCCCGCTGCCCCGCCCCGTCAAACCTATCCCCTGCCCCAGCAAAAGATAAAACCCGTCAAAAATGCATTCCGCCCAAGCTCACATGCCACTTTTCCGGGGTGGATCTGGCAAAACATCTCAACTTCTGAATGACTTCCAAAGCAACCCGCCTTATCTTCCCCACCCTTTTATGGACCCTCTGCTGACGCTCCTGCGCAACAACGCCCGTGTACCGATTGAAGACCTCGCCAAAGAACTCAACTGCGAGGCGGCGGATGTCCGGGACAAAATTGCACAACTGGAGGCCGATGGCGTGATCCTCGGCTACCAAGCCGTTCTTGATCCCCTCGTCGCACCCGGTCACGCAGTCACTGCCTGCATCGAGGTCAAAGTCACTCCAGAACGCGGCGGCGGTTTTGATCGACTCGCCCAGAGAATCGCCAAGTTTGCGGAGGTCCAAGGCTGCTATCTGATGAGCGGCGGGTACGACCTCCTCGTGGTGGTCGAGGGCGATACCCTCCAAGAGGTGGCGACCTTCATCTCGGAAAAGCTTTCCACCATCAAGGGGGTCGTTTCCACCGCCACCCGGTTCCGGCTCAAGGCCTACAAGGAAAACGGGGTCTCTCTTGTCAAGGAAGCCAAAAGCCGTCGCCTGGTCGTCAGCCCCTGACCGGCCCGCCCCAAAAACCGCTCAGCGCGGGAAACCTCAACCCCATTTTTCCCCATGGATCTTCACACTCAAATTGCTTCACATGTCCGCGATCTGCCCCGGTCTGGTATCCGGGACTTTTTTGAAATTGTTCAGTCGATGAAAGAGGTGATCTCCCTCGGCATCGGTGAACCGGACTTCGACACCCCTTGGAACATCCGCGAGGCCGCCATCTACAGCTTGGAACGCGGACACACCGGCTACACGTCGAACCTAGGACTTCCCGACCTCCGAACCCGGATCTCCGAATACGTGCACCGTCACTTCCATGTCGGTTACGACCCAAAAACCGAGATTTTGGTCACAGTCGGGGTTTCAGAGGCCATTGACCTTGCATTGCGCGCCCTCCTGAACCCGGGCGACGAGGTGCTTTACCATGAACCCTGCTACGTTTCTTACAGCCCAAGCATCGTTCTGGCGCGCGGGGTTCCCGTGGCCGTGGCCACGAGGGAGGAGGAAAACTTCTCGCTCACGGCAGAAGCACTGGCGAAGAAAATCACCCCGGCCTCCAAGGTCCTCATGCTCAACTTCCCGTGCAACCCCACCGGGGCCACCCAAAGCCGGGCCGAGCTCGAGAAAATCGCCCGCCTCTGCATCCAGCACAACCTGATCGTTCTCACGGACGAGATTTACAGCGAACTGACTTACGACGGCCAACCCCACACCTCCATTGCGGCTCTGCCCGGAATGCGCGAGCGAACGGTGTTCCTCCACGGCTTCTCCAAGGCCTTCGCGATGACCGGGTTCCGGGTCGGTTACGCCTGTGCCCCGGAACCGCTCACCGAGGCCATGATGAAGATTCACCAGTATTCCATCCTCTGCGCCAACACAATGGCCCAGGATGCCGCCATTGAGGCGTTGGAAAACGGGGGCAAAGACGTCGACCGGATGCGCAAAGAGTACGAACTGCGTCGGAACTTCATTGTCCGGAGCCTAAACGAAATGGGCTTGGAGTGTTTCAAGCCCCATGGCGCGTTTTACGTGTTTCCAAAAATCACCAGCACCGGCCTGACCAGCCGCGAGTTTTCCCTCGGGCTGCTGGAGAAAAAGCAGGTCGCCTGCGTTCCAGGCACCGCATTTGGCCCCAGCGGGGAAGGTTTCATCCGCTGCAGCTACGCAACAGGCCTCGAACAGATCAAAGTCGCCATGCAGCGCATGGCTGAGTTCGTGCAGGAAACCAAGGCCCGCTCCGGAGCAAAAGCCTGAATCCCATGAGCGCGCCCACCTCCGTCACCAAAGCCGTCATCCTCGCCGCCGGACGCGGCACCCGCATGCGGGAACTGACCGATGACCTTCCAAAACCCATGATCCCCGTCCATGGCCGCCCGATCCTCCTCCACATTTTGGAGGGTCTCAAGGCGGCGGGAGTTACCCAGTTCCTTCTGGTCGTGGGCTACCGGGAGGATGTGGTGCGCGCATTTTTCGGGGACGGCACATCCTTCGGCGTTCAGGTCCACTACGTCACGCAGGTGGTTCAGGACGGAACAGGACGCGTGGTGGAACTCGCTCGCGATTTCGCAGGATCAGATCCGTTTGTCCTCAGTTACGGCGACATTTTGGTCGATCCCGCCAACTACAGGCGTCTGGTCCAACTCGGAACCGAGGAAGCCGTGCTCAGCGTCAAACTCAACGAGGACGTCTCAAAGGGCGGTGCCGTTTTCGTCAATGAACGCTTTGAATTGACGGATCTCCGCGAAAAACCGCGTCCCGGCGAACCGACCAGCCCATGGTACAACGCGGGCGTCTACACCTTCCGGCCCAGTATCTTTGAACACACCGCCCGGTTGGAGAAATCCCCCCGGGGCGAGTATGAACTCACTGACGCCATTCGGACGCTGGCCCAGAGCGGAAACGTGGTTCAGGCATTTGAACTTCAAGGGGACTGGGCGGACGTCCGCGACCCGGAAGTCCTCGCCCAGCTCCATCAGGATAAGCCTCTGGGCTAAGCCCGGAGCGCCATGGAGGGGAGATTCACCTCCGACATTTCAGACGGGTGGTTTCAATGGACACCGCGCAGCAACACGGATGTGCCCTTGCTGATCCAGTGCCACGCCCACGAAATCCCAGCCCACGCCACCTCTGAGAAATTCTCAGCGCTGCGTTGCAGTTCAAAGAGAAGGTCCCGCCATGAGAGGTCCGGAGCAGCCACCAGAAGCAGCGGACACAGCAAAAGCATGTTCATCAAATAGATGATTACCAGACTGTAAAAGCTGCCGAAAATCTCGAGGTCGCTCTGCCCCTTCGGGATCATCCAGAGGGTGAAACTCAGGTGAAACGCCCAGCTCGCCCCGAGAAGCCCGAAAAGCACCGGAATCCATTCCGTGATATCGCAAAAAATCCCGGCCACCGAAAACAACGCCACCAGGATCATGCTGTAGATCGGGTAAAAGTAGGGCGCCAGCGCCACCCACACGTTCACGGTGTCGGTGATCAGGTAACCGCCTTCCTCCCCGAACTTCATCCCGCTCACCCGGCCGCCCATTGCGAACGACCAGAGACCGTGCGTCATCTCGTGTCCAAACACGTAGGTCTTGAGAAGCCATGGCCTTCCCGTCGCCCAAAGTGACCCGGAGAAAATGAAGAGCCAGACGACTGCCCCCAGAGCAAAAAATAAAAACTCGTGCGTCTTCCAGAAAGACTGCTCCACGGTCGCTTTTCCAAAACAGCTGAAAAACGCCTCGGTGAGAACCCAGCAGGGCGCGAGCAGGAAAAAGGCGTACCATGCGTTGAGAGCACGGTGGCTGACCATGATTCCGGTCAAGCCACGCCTGCGGGACCACGGCAACGTCTCTGCATCAAGACGTGCAGAGGATCTCCCACGGGCCCGGGTCGGACCTCTGGCGGATCGACGCCGCTGAACAGGACGCTTCACAGGCACGGGAGGATGCCGCCCCGACCGACCGGGAACAAATACAAAAAATGATCCCCTGCCAGAACACTTCGACGCACCACTCCAAACGAAAATCAAACCCAAGAAACGGCTCCGACGTCCCAGAGGGACAAGGGCACATTTGGATCCGTCAGGTGCGTGAGGAGGACCGAGAAGGTCCCCAGATGTGGGCGGTCAGAGGCGGCTCAGGCCCGGCCCATGTAGGTCCCGGTCCGAGTATCGATCTTGACCAGTTCCCCTTCTTTAATGAAGAGCGGGACGTTCACCACCTTGCCGGTCTCCAAAGTCGCGGGCTTCATGACGTTGTTGGCGCTGTCGCCACGCACCCCCTCGGCGGATTCCGTCACCTTCAGACACACGGAGGCGGGCAGTTCAATCGTCCCTGCGCGCCCCTCGACGTACAGGATTTCCACCTTCAGATTCTCGACCAAGTAATCTTTCACTTCAGACACCATTTCTTCGTCAAAGGTCACGGTCTCGTACGAGTCCGGATCCATGAAGTGGTACCCCTGGTGGTCCTTGTAGCTGAACTCCAGATTCGTCCTCTGAACATCCACCAGTTCCACCTTGTCAGTGGACCCGAACCGCACGTCCGCGGATTTCCCCGTTCCGATGTACCGGATGATCACCTGAACAAAAGCCCGCAGGTTTCCGGGGGTGCGGTGCATCACTTCAAGCACAATCGCGGCGTTTCCATTGTACCGGATGCACATGCCTTTTCGGAGATCGTTTGCGGCGGCCATAAATGTTTGCGTGGGGTTGGACGTTTTGAATGAAAGGGCCGGGACTATCTATCAGGATTCCGCCCGTGGCAACTCCGCAGTTGCAGCTTTCTCCCCGGGCACCTCCCTTCTGTTGGCAGCCGCCCAAACCCACCCCGCGAGCCAACTCTCCGCTTTCCAAGAATCCTGCGCACCTCTACTCTCCCCCCCCCATGCCAGGCGAATACAAGGTGAAGCTCGAGGTGTTTGAGGGGCCTTTGGACCTCCTCCTGTACCTCATCAAAAAAGACGAGGTCGATATCTACGACATCCGCATCGAGCGGATCACCGAGCAGTACCTCGAGTTCATGGACGCCTTCAAAGTCCTCGACCTCGACGTTGCCGGGGAGTTCGTGGTCATGGCGGCCAACCTCATCTACCTCAAAAGCCGGAGCCTGCTCCCCACCGAAGTCCGCCCCCCCGAGGAGGAAGCTGAGGAGGAAGATCCCCGCTGGGAACTGGTCCGCCAACTCCTCGAGTATAAGAAGTTCAAGGACGCCGCCGCGCGGCTTGGCCGCTTGGAACTTGAGCAGTCCAACATGTTTAGCCGGATGGCCGAAACCACCCCGGTACCAGAACGTCCCCTGGGCGACGTGTCCGTTTTCGATCTCATCAACGCCTTCAATGGAATCCTCAAGCGGATCAACCAGAAGGAGGATCTGAGGGAGATCTTTGAGGAAAACTACACCGTGGGCGACAAGATCGACCTCATCCTCAAACTGATGTCCGCAGGGGTGCCGCTCCGGTTCACCGAACTCTTCTCCGGTGCCGCGTCCAGAGCCGAGATTGTGGTTACCTTTCTCGCTCTCCTTGAACTCATCCGTCTTAAACAGATCAAGGCCGCCCAGAACGAAGCCTTCGGCGAAATCGAATTGCGTTCCGCCTGACTCCAAAGGACCTGTCCCCGGTTACCATGACGCTTCTCAAAGTGCTCGAGGCCCTCGTGTTTGCCTCTCCAAAACCCATCTCCACCAAGGAACTGCTCACCGCGCTCAAGGCCGCCGCCAACAACACCGACGACCCTGTCCGGATCGAACTCGGCAAGTCCTCAGAGGATCAGGTCCTCCAGGCGCTGGCTGACCTTCAGGAAGTCTACCGGGCCTCCGACCGCGCCTTCCAACTCGCCGAACAGGTCAACGGCTGGAGTTTTGTCACGGATAGCTCCTCCGCTGCCTGGGTCCGCCAGCTTTACCCGGAGGCCAAACCCACCCGGCTCACCGGCCCCCAGCTCGAGACCCTCGCCATCATTGCCTATCGCCAGCCCATCACCCGGGCTGATATCGAGGCCGTGCGCGGCGTCGCCGTGGACGGTGTCATGCAGGTCCTTCTCGACCGCAGCTTGGTCAAGATCGCCGGCCGTGCCGAACTCCCCGGCCGCCCGCTTCTCTACCAAACTACCGACTATTTCCTCCAGCATTTCGGCCTCAAAAACACCGACGATCTCCCCAACGCCGGCGAACTCAAACGCATCGTACTTCCCACCGCAGTACCTCCGGCCACCCCGGAATCCGCCAGCCCAGCGGCCAGCACCCCTTCCACCCCGGATTCTGACGCTTCCAATCCCACCCCGTCTGGGAATGCCGCCCCAGAACCGTCCGCCCCGGATTCCACACCGGATGCCCATTTGCCACAGACCGAACCGGTTCACAAACCGGAGGAACCCACCCTTGCCGAAAAACCCCATCCAGAGGTTGCCGATGCACCGTTGGCTGACTCGCCGGAGCCCGATTCGGCGGTGACCGACTCGCCAGACACCGACACAAATCCCACCGCAGATTTTTCCATCCCGCCTGAATCATGAACCTCTCCGAAATCCGCGTTAAAATCGACGCATTGGACGATCAACTGGTCCACCTTCTCAACCAGCGCGCTGACCTCGTCCATGAAGTCGGCGTGATCAAAAAGGCAGACGGCACCTCCATCTACGCCCCGGAACGCGAGGAACAAGTGTTCCGGACCGTAGCCGAGAAAAATCGGGCCCTTTCGGGCAGGCTCCCCGAAACTGCAATCCGCGCGATTTACCGCGAGATCATGTCGGCCTCGCTCGCGCTCGAGAAAGACCTCACCATTGCGTTCCTCGGGCCGGAAGCCACTTACACCCACCAGGCCGCCCGGAGCAAGTTCGGGGCAAGCGTCCGCTACGCACCCCAGGTCAATATTGCCGACGTCTTTGACCGCGTGGCCAGAGGGCAGGCGGATTACGGCGTGGTCCCCATCGAAAACTCCACCGAGGGTGCCGTGAACCATACGCTCGACGTGTTCATGGAGAGCGATCTGCGGATTTGCGCGCAGATCCTGCTCAAGATCGAAAACAACCTGATGGCCCGCTGCAAACGCGAGGAACTCCGGAAGGTCTACAGCCATCCCCAGGTGTTTGGTCAGTGCCGGAACTGGCTCCGGATCAACCTCAAGGGGGTCGATTTTGTGGAAGTCTCAAGCACCACCCGCGCCGCCGAACTGGCTGCGGCAGAACCGTACTCTGGCGCCCTTGCCGGACGCATGGCCTCCGAGGTGTACCAACTCGACATCCTTGATTCCGCCATCCAGGACAGCCCCAACAACACCACCCGGTTTCTGGTCATTGGCCACTCCGCATCGCCCCCCACCGGCCAGGACCGAACCTCGCTCATGTTCTGCGTCCAGGACAAACCGGGCGCCCTCTTCTCAGCGCTTGAACCCTTCAACCGGCTCAAGATCAGCATGAGCAAGATCGAAAGCCGGCCCTCCAAGCGGAAGGCGTGGGAGTATTTTTTCTTTGTGGATGTTGATGGCCACTCCACTGAACCCAAACTTCAGGAAGCCATTGCCGATCTGGAAAAACACTGTTCGTTTGTCAAAATCCTCGGCACCTATCCGCGCACACCGGCTTCCTGAATCAGTAACTCCGGGCGCCCGCCTCGAAACCACTCCACAGGAAAAAGACCAATCGACCAGGGGGCTGGCCGCAATCAGCCACCACAGGGCGAACTCAAAGCCCACGACCTTACCAGCCGGGAGACGGCACCCGTGTAAGGCAGTCAGCCCTGCGCGAAAGGACGGAGCAACGGAAACGGCGACCTACTCCCCTGCGCACGTCGGAGCACGCCAGGTGGCTAAAGACTGAATCGCCCCGGTTCAGCGCCTGGCTGCGAACCGGGCTTTAAACGTGAGTTCGGCAATCCCAGATTTGTCGAGTTCCCCCAGTCCGACATCGACCATTTTTGAATATTGGCCGAGCGTTGCCGCTGCCAACGGAAGATCCAATCCCGCTTCCTTCGCCAGACTCAGCGCGATCCCGCTGTCCTTGGCCGCATGCGCCGCGGAGAAAAAACAGGCGTGATCCCGCTTCTCCATGTCCTCGCCGTCGGTCATCAGGACACGCGAACTGGCTCCGGTCTGAGAGAAAACCTCGCGCACCATTCCGAGATTGAGTCCAAGGGCGTCAGCAAGGCCCAAGCCTTCTGCGAGCGCGGCCGTGTTCATGTTCATCACCATGTTCACCAGCGCTTTGACCTGCCCCGCTCTGCCCGCCTCGCCCACATACCGCATGGCGCTGCTGAGGAGCCCCAGCAAAGGCTTTGCCCGATCATAGGCCTCGGGCCTCCCGGCGCACATCAGGTACAGGGTCCCTTCGCGGGCCTGCACAATGCTCGAAGCCATGCTCGCTTCCAGCGAAGACCCGCCCCGCGCCTCCACCCGACGCTCCACCTCCCGATGCACCGCAGGACTCACCGTGGCGCAGTTGACAAAAAGTTTTCCGGAAGCCCCTTCCAGCAGGCTCTCTGGCGACTCCCCGAAAATCTCCAGCATCGCTGCGTCATCGCTCACCACCGTGATCACCACGTCAGCCGCTGCCGTTACTGCAGAAAGTGTTTCTGGCACCAGCGCCCCGATTTCCGAAGCGATGCCCTCGGCCAGAGCCCTGTCCCGGTCGGACACCGCCACCACTTGGATTCCGCAGTCCTTCAAGCGGCGGGCCATGTTGGCCCCCATTCTTCCCGTGCCCACCACAGCAACCCTCAAACCTGCCGACAATGCATCTGAATTCGCGCTCATGGAGCGAAACCCTGACACAAAAAAGCACCGTAAACCAGAGTCTTCAGGGTGCGAAAAATTCCACCTGTACAAACCGCGCCGCGCATCACAGCCCGGCGGCCAAGCGCCGTCGTGTTACTGCCTTGGCAGGATTGCGTTCCGCCGGTAGGCCGCAATCAGCCGCTCGAGCTGTTCAATCGCCAGCAACAGGTCCCGGCCGCGACGGGTCGATGCCACCCTCCTCTTCTCTCCCCACTCCCGCACCACCGTCACCTCAGGAATGATGTCACGCCCCTCCAAGACCGCGGCCTCCACGGAGTCGAAATGATGGTGTCGCGCCAAGAATGTCCCGTGCGGCTCGAGCACCAGAGTATACCCATGATCGCCGTACGCTTCCGAAAAGGCACCATCGATCGTGATTGCCTTGCCACAGCGTTTGAGTGGCGACTCCCCCTTCTCCACCTTCACCGGTACGTGCCCGTTCACAATCAGGCCCTCAACAGGGTCGACTCCAAATTCCGCGAGCACCTTCTCACAAAACCACGCCTCGTGGATGAGCCGGAAATATGGGTTCTTTTTTTCCTCGTGCGCTTCAGGATCCGCAATCAGATCCCGCTCAAACGTGGTGATTCGATCCTTGCCAAACAACGGGGAAAGCGGCCCGCTCCACAGGTACCAGAGGAGATCGAGATCCGGTTGGGTTGCCCCCTCCACACTCCGGTAAACCACCTCCTCAATTGCATCCAAAAGCGCGCGGCCACACCGTTCCACACCATCCACCGTACACCCCAGAAAACCGCCTTGCTCGTCCACCGGAACGCATCCGTGAAAAATGAGGTTTTCCTCCCGCTGCACGTACATGGCCCCATGGCTGACCATCCAGCGCATCTGCTTCCAAAGCGAACGACTCGACAGGAACGAGCCCCGGATCCGGTCCAGACACGCCTGTTCCTCCGCACTCAGCGCGTAGGGATCCGCCGGGTCAATCGTGGGAAAATGCCGGTCCCGCAATTCGTACTTTTGGCCCTCCACGCAGACGGTCCCGTTCTCCAAATCCATCCGGTGCAGGAACCGCCGGTGTTCCATGGCCCACTCCGGGTGCCGGGCGAGAAGTTGGCCCTCAAGCTTGTATTGCATGACCGCCGCCGCTTTCTGCATCCGGGCAATCGTCACCCGTTCCCGCATTCCATCGCCCTTGGGAAGATAACTCGTTGCCGGGTCGTCCCCGTACACCTTCCGCACCAGATGCTCCAGAGGTTGGACGGGAATGCCGTATCCTTCCTCCAGTTGGCTCAGTCGCCGGTACCGCAGCGAGATCCTGAGCACCTGGCAAATGAGCGCCTCGTGCCCCAGACATGCCCCCAGCCACGCCATGTCATGGTTCCCCCAGACAAACGACACCTTGGGCTGCTGCATCAGGTAGTCCACCACCCGGTCCCCGCGCGGACCACGGTCCCAGCAGTCCCCGGCAATCACCAGTTCATCCACCGCCAGGTTCCGGATCACTCTTCCGGTGAGATGCACAAAGTGCAGGGCCCGGCCCCGCCGCGCCAGTTCCTCCAGAATCGCTTCCAAGTAGGTTCCATCCCGTTCCGTCGACGGCGCATGCAACAACTCCAAAAACAGTTCCCGGTATTCAGCCGGAAACAACCGGGTCGCGTGCTTGAGGCTCCGCCTCGCCGCAAGTACCCGGACCACTTCAAACAAATGCCCCAGAACGCTTTCCGCGTAGCGTTTCTGCGCCTCCTGAGTCACCAACGTCCGTTCCAGCCGGCCCACCACTTCCGCCGGGTAAAAAATCAGCGTCAGGAACTCCTGAAACTGTCCCTCCGACATTTTTCCCCGCAACAGGCCCTCCACCAGGGGCCGCAATGTTCCGGAGGCGTTGTTGATGATGTGCCGAAGTTTGCGGTCTTCCCCGTGGATGTCGCTAATGACATGGACCGTGCCGCGCGGTAGCGTCAATTCCGCACGGAACCGCGCCATCTCCGCGACGGCGGAATCCACGTTCGGCACCTCGCGGGACAGGGAATGGAGCGCCGCCACCTGTTCTTCGCTCAGCATGGGGCGCCCTCATTCATGGTGGAGCAAGACGGCCTGAATCAGGGGGCTGCAGCAGGCTTCGGCGCCGCCTTGCCAAGGCCCAGATCATCCACTTTGAGCCCGGGAATCGACCCTTTGAACCCGTACATCGTCGGCTCATACGGATCCACAAAACCCACCTCCGCCTTCTGCGGGACTTCCATGCGCAAGCCCCAGAACACCGCGTTCACCACCAACCTGCGCAAGCCCTCACTGGTAAGGTCCGTAGCCGCTCCCATGGTGGTACAAAAAACCCGGTTCACCGCCGTGCCCCCCGTGGCTGGCACCTCACGCACCCATGCCACCGGCATCATCGGATCGTTCACCCCCTGCTCAGCTTTGTCGGTTGCCCGCTTTTTGCGGTAATCAGCCGCTTCGTCCGTGGGCTGCATCCCCTTGAGCACCTGGCCACGCAGCAGAATCCGCGCATCCGAGGGCGGATAAGCCTCATAAACATCTGTGGTTCCAAAAACATCGGCCACCCCGTGCAGGAGCGCGTCTCCCTCAGCGCCGGTCTCCACCACGCCGCGGGTCGCTTCTTTTTTGTGCACCCCCCAGTGGCTCACCCATTTCTCTCCAAGAACGTCCTTCCCGAATCCTCCCAGCTCCTTGTCGTTGAACGCATGGGTGCTGGTCCTCAGACCAATCACCGGAATGCCACGCCCAAGGGCCGCCTTGAACCGGGTCACCGTTTCCGGCGCCCAGTGCCGGAACCGGAGCAACATCACCACCGCATCCGCGCTGTCCAACGCCTCGGGATGCGTCAAGCTCGCCCCGTTCTCAGGACGCACCGTTCCATCCGGATCGGCAGAAAACAACACCGTGCATTTGAACCCCAGACGCTGGCTGAGAATCTTGGCCAGCATCGGCAACGCCTCTTCGCTCCGGTATTCCTCGTCCCCGGCCAGAAGCACCACGTGTTTGCCCTCCCCTGGCCCGGGTTTCGGAGCGAACTCGAGGTAATCGGCTGCGCGGGCGGCAAAACAGGCGGCGAGTGAGAAAAGTGCGAATAGAGGCTGTGTCTTCATGGGAGAATCTCCCCGTGCTCTACCATCCCCCGCATCCCGAGTCCACACGAGAGCGGGCCTTCAAAGAAAACGGTTGGCAGCTTCCCCGCTCGGACAGAATGTTTTCCCCGTGACGACGCCCGGCATCCTGAACCTTTCCTGCTACCAGTTCACCCCCCTCTCCGACCTGCCGGAGTGGCGGGAACGGCTCCGGGCTGCCTGCAACGCCGCAGACCTCAAAGGCACCATCCTGATCGCTCCTGAGGGCATCAACTTTTTTCTCTCCGGGACGCCCCTCCAACTCGAGCCCGTCCTCGCTTTGATCCGGTCCATGCCCGGTTGCGCCAATATCCGTCCCAAGGAAAGCCCGGGAGCCCACCAGCCCTTCCGCAGGATGCTGGTCAAAATCAAGCGGGAGATCATCTCATTCGGCGTGCCCGGCGTGGATCCTGCCCAGAGCCCCAGCCGCAAAATCTCCCCCAAACAACTTCGTCAATGGCTGGAGGAAGGACGCGATTTCACGCTGCTCGACACCCGCAACCAGTACGAAACCAAGATGGGGTCGTTCCAAGGCGCCTTCGACCCGCAAATCAACTCATTCCGCCAGTTTCCCGACGCCGTCGAACGGTTGCCGGCTCAGACCAAACAAAAACCCGTGGTCATCTTCTGCACCGGCGGGATCCGGTGCGAAAAAGCCGGCCCATTCCTCGAACAACGGGGGTTTGAGGAAGTCTTCCAGCTCGATGGCGGCATTCTGAAATATTTTGAGGAGGAGGGCGGCGCCCATTACCAGGGAGAATGTTTCGTTTTCGACGCCCGCGTCGGGGTCGGACCAGACCTCGCGGAAACCGACTCCGTGCTCTGTTTCAACTGCCAGATCCCGCTGACTCAGGAGGAACAGAAAGATCCTCGGTACGTGTACGAACAATCCTGCCCCCATTGCCACCCGGATGCGGTTGCCGCTAGATCGCTCCCATGAGGCGCAACGCCGCTAGGGTCGCGAATCCCAGGAGCAACAGCTCGAACAGCTTTTGGGGAATGAGCCGAATCAGACTCCGGCCCGCATAAATCCCGAGTGCCACGACCGGAAAAAGCACAAGGTTGAACAGGAGGCTGGATCGGGTGATCAGGCCAAGATTGGCGCTGAAAGGGACTTTCAACACGTTCACAATCAGAAAAAACCAGGCGCTCGTTCCCACCAGAACAAACTTGGGCACGTCCAGCGCTAGGAAATACAGCGCCATCACAGGACCCGCCGCATTCGCGAGCATCGTCGACACCCCGCTCCACATCCCCATCCCCCACGCAAACTTCCAGCTGTGCGGGATCCGCTTCAAAAAACCCAGTTGGCGCACCAGCTGCACAATCGCCATCACCAGCACCACCGCTCCAATCACCGGCCCGAACGAAGAGCCCGGCAGCCATTTCATGCAGAAGTAACCGAGCACAATGCCGACCACCGTCGGTGGCAGCATCCGCCGAATCAGCACCCACCGCGCATGCTGGTGAAACGCCAGCACCGACAACACATCCCCGCAAATCAAAATCGGCAGGAGCACCCCCGTGGATTCCTTGGGCGGAAACAGTTTTGCCATCACCACCACCGTCACCAAACCCACCCCCGAAAAACCCGCCTTCGCAAACCCGACACAGAACGCCCCCAGCACCGCTAGCAGCCACTGGTCAGTTGTCAGATCCGGAAACATCGCCCGCACAGGGAACCGGGATTTGTCCCGCCCGGAAAGCAGATTTGCTCCAACTCTTGCGGCTTAGCGCCCAACTCCGCGTTCCGCCGCAATAATCCGCACAATCAACTGCCCCAGAACCACCTCCGGTTCCAGCATGCTGGTCACCAACTGCATGTTTGCGTCCCCGCAATGCAAAAGCGCCGCTTTCAACTCCGACAACTCGTACCGGTGGGCGTGCATCGCCGCCAGCCCAAGCGCATACGCGTTGAGAGTGCCATCCTTCTTCCTCGGCAGATGCTCGGTCGCCTCTGCCGGCAGTTTCTCCAGCGTCTTGCCAAAAAAGAAGGGCTGGCCGGGCTTCGACAACCGGTGCCGAACCATCAGGTCCTTCACCAAAAGCAGACTCCTTACGGTGGGATAGATCGCCACCAACAGGATCCCGATCGCCGACTCCCCCTGGTGGAGAAGCTGCCCCAGCAACTCCAGCGACCGTTCCAGGTCCCGGGCCGCAATCGCATTCCCAATCTCGAATATGATCCCCTCCCGCGACAACGGAACCAACAACCGCACATCCGCCTCGGTGACCCGCCGTCTCCCTGTTCCCAGGTAAAGGTCCAGTTTCTCCGACTCATTCACGACCGTCTGCCGGTCTCCCCCGGTGAACAGGGCAAAAAGCTCCAAGGCCCCCTCCTCAAGTTCCAGACCGCGTTCCGCCGCACACTGGCGCACCACGTCCGCTGCCGCCTCCTCCCAACCCGCCTTGCCCGTGTCCACCCGGTCAAAAACCTGCACCTTCCCAAGCTTCCCCAGCGCCTTGTAGAACGCACGCCGCTTGTCCACCTCCAACGCGCTCAGCAAAAATCGGGTTCCGGCCGGCAGCCCGCTCGCCAACACCTCCTGCAGTTTTTCAAGCGCTTCAAGGACCGTGGCCGACCTGCCGGTCACGGTGTCCCCCAAAAACCGGGCGTTCTTGAGCCAAACCAGCTTCTCCCCCCCGAAAAACGGGAACGTCATCAGGGCCTGAATTGCGTCATGCACGCGACTGGCAGCCGCATCGGCCCCGTCCACATCGCCGTCCACAATGTCGACCCCAAAATCCCCCTCCGGCGTCATGCTCTCCGCCAGTTCTCTGGCGCGCCGCTTGATCTCTGCCTCGTCACTCCCCAGAACCGCCACCACCGGATCGAGTCCGGCACTTTTGGCCTTTGCTGCTCCCATCTGGCTCAGATTGGTTTTCCCCCCACATCCACCCGGCTTCGATTCTCAGTCATATCCAGAGCCTAACCCCTCGCCTTTCCCCGCGTCCAATTTCTTTCGCAACCGAACCGCTCTGGCGGTCTGAGGGGGGCTTTGATCACCTGCCGCGGCGGATGGCGAAAAGGCTGGGGGCGCATGAATCCGAAGCTTCTTTATTCGAATTGAGTCCACATACAAATCCCTTTGATCGTCTTCTCCCCTGAACAAACCTGATAGACGAGACGATGCTGAATGTTGATTCTTCGCGAGATTGCGCCGGAAAGGTCTCCAACGAGTTTTTCGAAGGGCGGAGGGTTCTGGAATGGATTGATAGCGAGGATATCCAGCAGGCGTTGCTTCTTTGTCTCTAGGTTTGATGCAGCGACCTTTTTGGCATCCTTCTGAGCCTGCTTTGTGAAGACAATCGACCAGTTCACCATCCTGGGGACTTACAGCCTGTTCCACTATCGCTCCGCGTCAACACACCCTTCTTAGTTAGGCGTTCGCGGATGGATTGGAAGTGATTCGTTCATGAGATGGCTCGAATGAGTAGGCTAATACCGAGCAACGCCGCGCCAAAAGCCAAGTAGCTGACAAGTACGGCGAAAGGCCACGCGGCGATGCGAAGCCAGGGCCTCTGCGAGCGAAAACGTGCGGCACAGTAAGTAACAAGGACGACGGCAAGACCCATCGCGGGGCGCGCCAAAGAACGATTGGAATACCGCGCCGCGTCACCAAAGACATCGATAAAAATCATGTGACCAGCGTCGAGCAACCAGACGGCGGCAAGGACGGACGCAACAAACCCGAAAGTACCGAAACGATGGGTGGTGTGTGGTAAAACCATTTCGGGATGGCCTATCGAAGCTTCGTCCGCAGGAGAACCGCGGAAACGCCTAAACGTTTACGATCCCCCGCCAGGATCGGCTCAGTGGTTTTCATTTTGAAAATCACAGCCATCCCACAGCACCGTACGAAAGTGGATTTGAGCTCGAATCCAAGAGGGGCGGCGGGAGGCGTTGCATGATTGGGCGTTAAGAATTTTCAGGGCATAGCTCAGGGGGGAATTCCAGTGAG
>CAIURC010000183.1 GCA_903901425.1 uncultured Spartobacteria bacterium
AGGTGGAAGTGAGGAACGAGGCTGGCCGTGTGGTGGAGACGCGTTCTGCGCCGGTGTTTCAGGCGCGGGCCGTGTTTACGGTGGGGGAGCATTAGCCGGAATCCCCGTCCTTTAGGGTGGGGAGGATGTCAAAATCTAACGACGCAAAAAATGCGGGGATTGTTTCTTTCGCATGAGGAGAGCAGATCGCCTCGAAAGGAGATGGTTGCGTTTGACGCGGGTGGTGGGAACAAAAGGCGGCACAACCGGCCTAGAACGAAAATTCATGGCTGCCCGCGCCAATGTGCCCACCGGGACGTCAGGCGCGTTGCTGACGGCTTTTTCGACGCAGCGACGGACGTTTCTTTCGTCGGTCATGAGCGAAAACCAAGCTCGCCGTATGAGGGTGGAAGGGGTGGGGACGGTTTTGGGGCGTTTGGGGGGAGAGGGCCTTCGCGCGAGGATTAGTCCTTCCAAGTGCGTTTTCTGGTCCTGGTTGAAGAGGGATTCCCAGTCGGGCTTTGCCGGGCGCTGCTTTGGGCGGCTTCGATCGTTGAGTCGATCGACGAGGGCGCTGTGTGACAGGCCCTGCCATCGGGCGTCCACAACACCGGAGTCCAGAATCCGCGAAGCCATGCCGATGATGGCGTTGTGTGCCTTCGAGTAAATGTCGCAGAGGGCTTTCGGGACCGGCAATGAGGCGATGTTCTTGGCGGACAGTGAGGACGCGAATCCCCGCGCCATGAGTTCGCGGTGGAGGTGGTTATTGAAAGCGATTCGGAGAGAGGTTTGGGAGCGGTAGAGGGGGGCGGGCTCGATGGCGCGCCACCGCAGGTCTTCGCAGTGGGTGGCGTTAATGATCAGCAGGTGCGCGTGTAGGTGGGGGTCTGCGTGCCGGCTGGCTTGGTGAAGGAACTGCCCGGCGATGAGGTTGTTGGTGGGGAGGGGCGGGTTCCCAGGGGTGGGGGCCTGACGGTATGCGAGACTCTCCATGTGGTGGAGCAGCTGGGCGAGAGCGGCCTTAAATGCGGCCTTGATACGTTCGGAAATGGCTTTGGACAGACACAGAGCCGCCAGCGAGATGGATTTATCCGGCGTGACGATGCAGTCCCAAGCGGCACGGCGGTTGGGTTTGAGGATTTCTCCCAGACGTTCTCCGCGAGGAGATCGCCCAGAGAGCATGGAGGTCAGATCGGTCGCAGAAATGAGAGTCCCCTCAGGGATGCGAGCGTGCGCGCACCCCGAACCGACCCAGACGCCTGTGCGCTCCTCCTTGGAGAGCGCCGCGTCCTCCAAGAAGTACGATACCGCGGCGGCAACGTCATGTCGGACTTGGAGTTTAATCATGGCCAGAGGCGCGAAACGAAAAACGAAAGAAGAAACAAGAAAGGAGAGAGACGCACTACACTTGAGGCACGGTAAGTGCTGCTATCTGGGTGCATTGTTTGGTACGGCAAGACCGCTTTCGTGAACAAGCCGAAACGGGAAGCCGGGGTAAGTTTTTGATTGTTGGCAGCGCAACAGAAAACAAATCTTGGAGGTGTGGGATTCCCTGCTACACTACCACACATGGTAGATGTTTCCCGCCAACCCGACGCTTCCGTGCTGGAAGCGATTCTTGTTGCTGCTGCCCAGCCGCCGGCTTCGCAGAACCCTCTGGACGTTCTGCTAACGTATCAGGATGCCGTTCTTGCCTACGAAAAGGCGGGCAAGACGGGCTTGGGCCTATGGAACATTTTCAGGGCCAAGGGTGTCCTTGCTTGTACCTACCAGAACTTTAACCGGGCCCTGGGTAGGTTCCGGGAGCGGTTTGGTCTGCCTGCCCCCTACAGTCGCCGGCGCCTCCGTTTGGAGGCTGCAGGCCGTTCGGTCGCCCCGAATGAGGTGGTTTCCCATTCGCGTGAGGTCATCTGGAACAATGGGAGCGGGGCGCCCCTACTGCCGCCGGAACCTCCCCGGCGGCGTTCTGCTGAGATGGTGCCGGTCAATGGGCGGGTGGCCAGTGCGCTGCACGCGGTGTCGGTGCAGAAAATGCACGCAGCCCTCTGATTTTTATGAGGAAACGAGTAGTTTTCATAGCCACGGAAAAAGGCGGTGTGGGCAAATCCACCGTGTCGGCAAACCTTGCCTGCTGGGCCAAAGAAAAGGGGGTTCGAGTTGCGGTAGTAGACCCGGATGACGCGAATCACTCGTTGGTCAGGCTCCTGGGGCCGGACAGCGGAGCAGCCCGTCGTGGCGCAAGCGTTCCGGTGGTTTCGGTGTCTGTGAATTCCGACGAGGCTCTGGACGTAATCTACTCACTCCTGGTGGGCGATGAGTTCGATCTGCTGGTGGTGGATGGCGTCGGCAGCCAGCACAACAAGACCATCATGAAATGGATCGACGAGGTGAATTTCTTCCACCTCGCCGCTGAAGCCGGGGCCGACGTCACATTCGTGCTGGTGCTC
>CAIURC010000184.1 GCA_903901425.1 uncultured Spartobacteria bacterium
CAGTCCTCAAGTTCAACGCGCGTTCGCATTCGACCAAACCCTCCGCCTCGGCCCGGTCCGGTGCAAGCTGGAACTCGAATCTGGAAACAACTGAGGTTCTCAGCCGTTGTTCACGGGAGTCTCCGGATCGTTCACAGAACCGACCTCGTACTTCCCTTTCTGCCCAAGGGGCCCCACCACCTCTTCACCCTGAACCAAGTTCGCATAACCGGCGTTCCGGACCTCATTGAACACCCCAAGCAGTGCATTCCTGTAGTTGGTCAGAGGCGTTCCCCTGAGTCCTGACCTCGCCACCATGGCGTCGACGAGAAGCTTTTCCAAGGTCGCCTCCCTGCTTCCAGACGGAATAGAGGACTGGGGTCTGAGCAGAAAATTCTTCCGGGACGGTGAGATATTGGAGCTGTAGGAGATGGTTTGAGCAATGTCGCCGAGGATCGTGGCGACCGCACCGCTCATATAAGTTCCATCCGCCGCCATTCGAGGAATTGCATCTGCACTTTCAAAAAGGCCTTCAGAGGAGTTCTTGGAAGCCAAGGACGACAGAACATTGAGCGCAATGTCCTTCACCAGAGCCAGCTCAAGCGCTTCGGTCGCCGACTTCCCGAGCACATTCCCCACCAGCGATGCAGCCAATTCACCGAGTTCGTCCACCCTGTTCTGGGTGCGCACAGGCTCCAAACGGTTCACTCCGGGAACCATGGTCACGGGCTTTTCGTTGATCGCTCGTGCAAGAGAAGCCGCCACCTGTAAAATCTCGGTCGCAGAGATCGCTGGGTTGGTTAAAGCCGTTGTCGACAACCGCGCCCCAATGTCCGCCACGCCCTCGACTGGAATGGCCCGAGCCACAATCCCCGCGATGAGGTCTGCAGACCCCGCTAAAGGATTAGTTATCACGGTCCTCCCCCTTACAACCGTCGAGACCGGCGTCAGGATGAGGTTCTGAGTGAGCGTCGGGGCCAGACTCGGATCCTGTTGGGAAATCCCCACGGCCACCTGAGCGACCTGTGTCGCCTGCCGGGCGGAGGTGAATTTCAACTGCTGCACAAGCTCCAAACCGAACGTTGGCAACTGGTTTCGCTCCAAACCCTCCGCCGCCCTGGATGTCACCGCCACAATCGCGGTAGGAACCGCACCAATCAGATTGGAAGAAAGGTTCACCAACCGAGATCTATCCAGCGCAGGATTCAGGATCCTCTCCTGCTGAGGAACACCGTTCTCATCCAGCACGGGATTCCCATCCGGGTCCAAAATCGGACGGTACTCGGTCGTGGACGGGAAAAAACCCATTGCCGCTCCGGTCAGCGAAGACATCGCCGCGTTGTTCAAAACAAAACTCTTCCTGTTCCCTGCAAGATTCTTCACGAACGTGGTGACATCGGCCACGATCGTCTGCTCCGGGAAAAAGCCGCGTGCCCTGTAACCCTCAATGATCCCCTTGGCAACGGCCCCTGCAGCGCTCGGATTCGTCCCAACCAAATTCCCGATCAGGGTGGTACCCAGATCATCTGCGGCCGCGAACGCCTTGTTCAGATCCACCTGCCGTGTTTTGGGGTCAATGAATGTCTGGCTCAGACGGTCAGCCACAAAATTCACCGTGACCCCGACTTTCCTCGCTTCATCCTGGAGGTCCTCCGCTCCGACTCCGTTTCCAGTCAGGGCGAAGCTCACAAAGGTCGAAAGATCCTTGGCTGTTGAAATTTTCCCCACTTTCTCCGTGGGACTTTTCTCGAACTCGCGGTCTAGAAACGCAGCCAGCACTTGGCGCACCTCGGAGTCCGACCCCGTTCTTCCTACGCCCCTGAGAAAGCCACTGAAGATCTGGCCCCGAACATCGGCGGTCTGGCTATTGGTCAAGAGACGCCGGATGAGTTCCTCCGCCAACCCACTGCGACTCTGGGTTTCCGGGTTCAGGGCCGCCACTGCGGCACCCACGGCATACGGAAGCGAAGCTGTGATCGACGATCTTGGTGCCCGGATGGTGTTGTTGATCAAACCGGCCAAATCCCTTGCAATCCGGTCCTGTGCCTCCGCGGGCAACAGAAAAGACATGTCTTTGAAAACCGAACCTGCAATCTCACCCAGCACCATGGGCCTTCCCGCAAGCATACGGTTCGTCAAAATCTTCTGCGTGAGATAATCGTACTTGTCCCTGTAATCCTGTGCAGCGTCCCCGCTGGGAACCTGCACCCGCCTGACAAATTCCTCGACAAACCCGGAAACGGCGCCGCGTGGATCTTGAGTCACCCCATTCAAGGACGCCACCAACAGGGAGACAGCCTCACTCCCGTTCACTCCGTTGAAGCCGCCCGAATCGCTTCGAATGACAAAGTCGTACGCATCTCGCGCAATCAACTGACCCGCCTCGTACGACTGCGCAGCATTCAAAGCCAGCCCCAATACCGCCTGCCTCGTCGGAATCTTGATCGTGTTTGCGTTCTCAAACTCCCCATCCAAAGTGTTCACTGACACGGCAGCCCGCACCACTTCCGCCAAGCGCGCCCCGTCTCCAGCAATCCCCGCCTGATCCACAACCGCTTTCACCACCTCCAAAGCCACGTTGTCTCTAAATCGGTTCGTGGCGTTTCCTTCTGCCGCCAAACTCGCCGTCACCAGATCCTTCAGTTCAAGTCTCGTCGACAACCCTTCATTCAACAGCAACACCTCCCTGATCACCGTGGCAATCCGGGCTGTAGTCGCAGTCAGAAGGCTCCGCTCTGTCAGGGCTGTCTCCCCCAACTGTTTGGAGTGCTCAACCAATTGGGCCGTGATGAATGAACGCGCGTTCTGCTCCGCCGGAGTCAACGCACACAGATCGTTCGCCGTCCACAAAACCAAGAGCGGCGCAGCAAGGAACCGACAGACTTGAAAACGAACCCGGGCCGGAGAAGAAAAGCCTTTCATAGGGGAAACAGGGTGAAATTCAGAACTGCAAACATCCTTTCACCCCGCACTTTAGGGTTTCCCGAAGCAAAAAGCAATTCCAGGGAAGATTTTTTTATTCCAGACCCTTGAACTCCTCCAAACTCCGGTCCCCCGAACGCAACCGCTCCCCCAACTCCCGGATTCTGCTGCTTTCCGCATCGCGCCCGAGTGCCTTCAAATGTCTGGAATAATTGAGGTAGAGCACCCCCAGCTTCGGATCCAGTTTCAAGGCCTCCCGGTAGGCCACTCCCGCCTCCTCGTACCTTCCCAAACCATCCAAAGCCTGCCCCCGGCGCAACCATGCGTTTTCGTTCTGCGGAAACAAATCCAGAGACCGTTGGAAACACTCCAGAGACTGTTCCAACAACCGGACCTTTTCATTCGGAACAGGGCTCTGTAGCCCCGAAACACGAAAGACCTCTCCGAGGAGAAAATGAATCTCAGGATTCCGTCCCCCGGATTCCACGGCACGCATCCCGTACTCCCGGGCCTGCCCAAAACTGCCATTCCGGAGGGCCACCCGGGCCTTTTCGCCAAACCACTCTTCCGGAAAATGCCGGGCCGTCAGAACCAGCAACACACACCCGGCAATTCCAGCCCCCCCCCGGACGAGACGATGGGCATTCTCCCAGCAGGCGACCTGAACACTTCCGCGACCGGTCCAAGCAAGAAGGGCACTCCAAACCAGAGCGTTGCCGGGGATATGCAGGTTAAAGTCCACCACGGAGTGGACAGCCATGGTGATTAAGACCGCCCCCCCGCCAAGAGCCTGACCCATGGCGCCGCTCCGGAAACCGCCACCCTTTTCTGGCGGGAGATTCACGGCTCCGTGCAAACTGGAGGCCACCGCCCGGCCGTGCAGAACCAGAACTGTCACCATCAGGAGGACACCCACGGCCCCATATTCCGCAAGCACTTCCAAGTAATCGCCATGCGCGTGCACCGGATCCTGCTGCATGGGAAGCCTCCGGAAATACCGCCCGTAAAACAAATGCGTGCCGGCCCCAGTACCGAAAACCGGGGAAATCCTAGCCTGATCCAGAGCCGCAGCCCAATTCCCGATCCGCACATCCATCTTGTCCTTTTCCACCTGCTCGGCCAGCAGATCGAGCCGATGACGGATCACCGCACTCTGCCTCATGAGAAAAACCAGACCCGGCCCACCCAACGCAAAAATCAATATCGTCACGGCAAGAACCCTCCGGAACCGCTCCGGGTTCAACCGCCGGACCACCCACAGACTCCCCACTGCAAGGAACAAAAGCCCGCCCGCCAAGCTCAAGTACCCTCCGCGACTTCCAGAGACAATCACGCCCAGCACCCCGAGGAACCCCAAATACCCGGCTACCCCCCGTTCAAGCACACTTCCCCGCCCCCAGAAGCCCGCACTAATGCCCATCAACGCTACCACCTCAAGAAAACCCGCAAAATGGTTCGGGCTCACAAAGCTGCCCCCTGCACGCCGCCCCATGCCCGTCCGGATCCATCCAAACGGCATCCAGTCGTCCCCGATGTGAAACTGACGCAAACCCCAGAAAACCTCGAACCCGGCAAGCGCCAAAAGAGCCCAGAACACCACTTTTCTCGGCCCCCCACTGACAGCCGGACCCGCCGCCAGAAAATAGACCAGCAGGCTCCCAAGCAAAGTGAGCAGATCGGGAAGCATAAGGGCAGGAACCGGGGAAACCATGGCCCTCACAAAAAAATAGCCCCCCGCCAAAACCACCCCCCAGAGGCATCGTGCACACGGCCGGACGCCTGAACTCCACCCCTTCCAGAACACAGCCAGACAGAGGCCGGCAATCCCAAGCAAACCACACACGGGGAGAGCCAAGACGGGGCGCGTTCCACCCGCCGCAGAGACCATGGTGACCAAAGCCACCGCCAAACAAGTGCCCAAAATCCAGTTCACTTCAAAACCCCTAGCGGGATAGACACGCTGAGAAAAACCAGTTTTCAAGGGGCCCTTCATTTCTCGGCGACCTTAAGCCGCTCAGAGTCCAAAAAGATTCACCCTGAAATCGTGCACCTTGAAAAAAAACAGGGCTCCCGCAGAGGGAGCCCTGTCCTGAGTTTCCGCCTGAAACCGGCCTAGTTCACGTAGACCACTTCGTTGGACATGAGGAGCGCGTGGACGCAGGTTTCCCATGCGGTCAACGGTTTACGCTCCACAAACTGGCTTTCTTTGTTTCGAACCGCGGCCAGCCGGTTGTTGCTCTCGCGTTCCATCTGGCGCTTCATTTCCTCCACCTTTTTCATGCCCTTCTCCACCATTGGCTTGGCTGCGGCCAGAACTTGGGGCTCTTCCCGCTTCTCAAACCCGACGAACTCCAAGGCCATCTGGATCTCCTCCCGCCTTGGTGCGCGCTGAAGAACAATCCGGTAGATATTGAAGATCTTGTTCAAGTTGTCCCTGCTGTTGACCACCTCAGGCCGCTCCATCACAGACCGCGCCACGTCCACAGCCATCGCACTGTTCATCAGGTACAACGCCTGCTGCGGCACAATCGTCGCCACACGCTTGGAGTTGGGGGCCTGCGGGTTGCTGAAGTCGAAAGCCGCCATCAGCTCCGGAAGATTGCCGCGATCAACGTATCCGTAAACGCTTCTCCTAAAGCTGTAGGGCTCGTCGGTGATGTTCACAGGTTGCCCGCCCAAGACCGGCTCCAGCTTGCCGGAGAATGTCAGGAGCGAATCCCGAATCGACTCGAAGTCCAAGCGCCTCACGTTGGCTCTCCAGAGCAGACGGTTGCCGGGATCAACCTGTTCATGCGCCGCGACGGTGTAGCTGCTTTCCTGGTACACCTTGGAAAGCATGATCAGCTTGTGCAGTTTCTTCAGGGACCACCCCTGCTCCATCAGGTAGTCTGCCAGATAGTCAAGCAACTCGGGATGCGTGGGTTTCTCCGCCATGGTTCCGAGGTCGTCCGGGGTCCGGACCAATCCCTCCCCGAAATGATGCATCCAAACCCGGTTCGCAATCACACGGGCAGTCAGCGGGTTCTTCTTGTCCGCAATCGAACGCGCCAACTCAAGACGACCGCTACCCAGCTTGAACGGCTTTGGATCCCCCCCAGAAAGAACTTCCAGGAAACGCCGGGGCACTTCTTCCCCGTGGGTGTCAGCCTGTCCCCGGATGAACACGGGAGAGTTCTTTGGGCGCCGGCTGTCCATGACCACCATCGCCCGGGCGTCTCCGCCCTTCCCAGTCATCTTCAGGTCGTTGATCTTCGCGAACACCCAACCCCGGTTTCGCAATCCAAGCGGCCAACCCTGCACCTCATCCTCGAGTTTCTCCATCGTAAGCAGATGGGCCGGGTTGATCCGCAACGGAATCTGCAACAGTTCCACCACCGAGGCCTCGGTGGGAATCTTGTCAGCAGCTGAGGCGGACTCGCTGTTGGCTCGGATGAACTCAGCGGCCTTGATATTCACGCTCGTGAAGATCCGGGTGTAGAGCTCCATCAACTCGCCGAGATCCTTCGGCTTGATGTCCAGCAGCGCCGCACCGACGATGGAATTCAAACCGGTCTTCTTGCCGGATCCGATCTCATCCCACTTCCCGTCCAGATAGGCATTGAAGGGACCAAATATGTTGGGGTGCCTGCGGAGTGAACCCCGCAGCCCCCGGAGGATATCCTGGTTCAGGTTGTATTTTCCGATCAACTCCGAGGAAAGCCGCTGATCCTTCTCGGAACTCATCCGCCCCCCAAGCTCCGCCGCAGCAATATAGGCGCCGGCGTTCTCACGGAACATCCGGTTGTACTTGCCTGCCACCGAGTAATAGTTGTTCAGGTTCTCAAGTTCGAGCTTGGCCATCTGCTTGCCAAACTCCGCTGCGGACGCCTTGTCCGACTGGGCAATCACGGGCTTCTCGTCCGGTTCCTCCGTGCTCGAGAAAATCCCGTGCAACGAGTAATAGTCGGTCGTGGGAATGGGATCGAACTTGTGGTCGTGGCACCGGGCGCACGAAACCGTCATCGCCAAGAACCCCTTGGTGACCGTGTCAATCCGGTCATCGATGATGTCGTTTTTGTTGTTGGACCGCTGGCCCACCGTCAGAAAGCCGAGGGCGGCAATGGACCGGGGATCCTTCAGGTCGGTCAACTGGTCGGCCGCGATCTGCTCAACAACAAACCGGTCATACGGCTTGTCTTCGTTGAAACTCCGGACGACGTAATCCCGGTAGGTCCAGGCATAGGGGTATCGGTAATCCTCCACCCGGTTGTTTTGGCGGTCTCCGGTCGTGTCCGAGTACCGGGCAGTATCCAGCCAGTACCGGCCCCACCGTTCGCCATAATGGGGCGAGGACAACAACCGGTCGATCACCTTGGCGAAGGCGTACGGACTTTCGTCCTTCAGAAAGTCCTCAATATCCTTCGGCTCTGGAGGCAGGCCGATGAGGTCGTAGGTTGCCCGGCGCAGGATCGTTTCCTTGTCGGCAATCGGAGAGGGCGCCATGCCCTTTTCCTCGATCTTCGCCAAGATGAAGTTGTCCAACGGCGTGAAGGCCCAACCCCGGTTTTTCACCTTGGGCGCCTCGGGTTTCTTGACAGGCTGGTACGCCCAGTGCGCGCGAGCTTCAGGAGTCAACCCCGAGAGCTTTTTGCCCGGGCCGATGCGCGGATCCGGGGCGCCCATCCGAATCCACTCCTCCAAATCGGCAATCTGCTGGGCCGTCAGCTTCTTGTTCTCTTTCTTCGGCGGCATCACGGCATCCTCGTCCTCGGTCTTAATGGACGTGATGAGCGGACTCTTCGCCGGATCGCCCAGCACCACTGCAGCACCGTTTTCGCCTCCCTTCCGGATCCCGTCCCGGGTGTCCAAAGTGAAGTTTCCCCGCGACTTGCCCTGCTCCACGCTGTGGCACTTGTAACAGTTCTCCGAGAGCACGGGCCGGATTTTCTTCTCGAAAAACTCGATCTGCTCCTTGCTGATCTCATCGGCGCCCACGGCTTGCGTGCCCAGTGCGCCGGCCAAAGCCAGAAATGCGGTCTTGTTCATGGTTGTTCCTCCAACTCGGGATTCTCCGACAACCACTTAGGCAATCAAGTCCTTGACCACGTTTCCGAAGTTGTCCGTGAACCGGAAATCCCGCCCGTTGTAGCGGTAGGTGAACTTCGTGTGGTCAAATCCGAGCAACGCCATCAGCGTCGCGTGGAGGTCATGGATGTGCACCTTGTTCTCCACAGCACGCGCCCCGAACTCGTCGGTGCTGCCATAGGCTTGGCCGCCCTTCACGCCGCCGCCTGCCATCCAAGCCACCATGGCGCGCCCGTTGTGGTCGCGCCCAGGGGAAGCATTGCCGTTGCGGTCCCGCGTCACCGTGCGTCCAAACTCCCCCCCCCAGATGATCAGGGTGCTATCGAGCATCCCGCGCTGGCGCAGATCCTTGATCAAAGCAGCCGCAGGCCCATCGATCTCACCCGCCTTGCCGCGCAGCGCCGTCTCCAGATTGCCATGGTGATCCCAGCCACCGACCTCCACCTGCACGAAACGCACCCCGCGTTCCACCAGACGGCGCGCCACCAACAACTTGGCGGCCACTTCCGTCGTCCCGTACATGTCCCGCACCTCCTGCGGTTCCTTGGTGACGTCAAAGGCGTCCGTCGCCTCGGTCTGCATCTTGAACGCCATCTCAAAAGACTGGATCCGCGCTTCAAACTGAGCGTCTTTCTGCAACTGTGCGGAATGCATCTGGTTGAGCTTCTTGACGTAATCCAATTCCCGCCGCTGCCGTTCCATTGGGGTGAACTGGTTGCGGATGTTCATGATCACGTTGTCCAGATCCATCTTGCTGGAGTAGTTCACGTTGCAGCCCTGGTACATCCCGGGCAGGAACGCGGACTGGCGCCATTCCGGCGCACCCCCAATGGTGATAAACCCGGGCATGTTCTGGTTCTCCGTCCCCAGCCCATACACCACCCAAGAACCCATCGAGGGCTTGGGCAACTGCAGAGACCCGGTGTGCATCATGCGCGCCGCCACCTCATGCGCCGGGATGTCCGTCCACAGGGAGCGCACGACGGCGATGTCATCAATGAGTTCACCCAGTTTCGGGAAAACCTCGCTGGTTTCCACCCCGGACTTCCCGGACTGCTGAAATTTGAACGGCGAACCGAATGCCAACCCCTCAAGACCCGGGAGGGAGGTGTTGTCGTACTTGGTCAAAGCCGGTTTCGGATCCCAAGTGTCCACATGCGAAGGTGCGCCGCTTGCAAACAGGTGAATGACTGCCTTGGCCTTGGCCTTGAAATGGGGCGCTTTCGGAGACAATGGTGTTGCCAGACCCGCCGCGGTCGCTGCCGAGGCCTCGTAGGGGTTCAGACCAAACAAAGGCCCAAGACTCAGGGCGCCAAACCCCATCCCGGTCTTCAGCAGGAAGTCGCGCCGCGTGGCGGGCATCATGTCTGGCGTGAATGAATGCTCCAGGAGGTACTTTTCTCGGGAGAACTCTGGGAGGTTTTCTGATGCGTTGGGGTTCATATTCTAGACTTCAGTTCAGGGTTGGGTTGGAGTGGTTTGGAGATTCGGGTCCGGATCTGGGATCTCTTTGGGAAGGAATGTTTTGAGAATGGCGCTTGGAGGGGTTGCCCTGCCCCTGTTCTTCGGCGTCGAACCGCGAGAATCGGACAGAAACTGCACCCTTCACCCTTCTTATCGAACTTCAACACCGGGACTTAGCACGCGAAACCAAAAAAAATTCCCTCGAGAGAAAAAAATTTCTCTGCACCGGGTTTTTGCTAAGTCTGGGCATCTTTCACCGATCCATTTCTAGATGAACCCGACCCCAGATCCCGAACAAACCAGTCTGGTCCAAGGGCTTTTCGTCCAACATCTTCCAGCGCTCCGAGGGTTTCTCCTCTCCATCGTCAGTGACTTCACCTTGGTGGATGACGTGGTTCAAGAGACCTTCCTCACTGTCAACGCCAAAGCGGCGCAGTTTGAAAAGGGCTCCAACTTTCGAGCGTGGGTGTACACAATTGCCCGTTTCAAAGCCCTTCAGGCCCTCCAGAAATCGAGCCCGCCGGCGGAACGATTCTCCCAGGATGTGCTCGAAGCGCTTTGCGCACATGAAAGCTCCGAGGACTGGCACTCAGAGGCCCAGATGCGGCATCTGTTTGACTGCATTCAAACCCTAACCCCGAAAGCGCGCGAAGTCGTGGAACTGCGATACCAGCAGGCTCACCGCCCCCCGGAAATTGCGCGCCGGGTGGGCTGGTCCGTGGATTCGGTTCACGTGGCCCTCTCCCGCGCACGAAACCTTCTGCGCGACTGTGTCCTGCAAAAAATGGAGGCGGAACGGGCATGAGCACAGAGCGTCTAGAGCTGCTGCTCCACCGCCATTTCGACCAGATGCTCTCTCTGGCGGAGAGGCAGGAATTATCGACCCTTCTGCTTTCCTCGCCAAAAGCGCGGGAGGAATTCTGGCGGATGGCGCGCTGGCATGCCCTGATCCGGCAGTGGGGGGAGTCTGAGTGGGGAAGAATGGAAGCCCAAAGCCCCATCCTGAGGGCATTGCCCCCCCCGCCGCGCAGGACGAAACACCGGGAATCCGAGAAGCGCACCCCCTGGATCCCAGACTTCTCCTGGGTTGACGTTCCGGAGTACCTCAAACCCGGGCGCTGGGCTGTGCCGCTGGCTGCCGCCGCCGCAGTTTTCATGGGGATATTTCTCCTGACCCGTTTTTCCCTCCTCCAAAACCCCACTCCCCAGGCAGGAGTGAACGCCGGCTTGAGGACGGAGATCGCGGTGCTCTCGAAAAGCTGTGAGGCCGTGTGGGCGGATGCCGGAAGCGTCCGGACGCAAGGCCAGTCACTCAATTCCGGGTTTATTCGGCTCTCCGAGGGGGCAGTGCAGATCGACTTCGCGAGGGGTGCGCGCGTGGTGCTCGAAGGCCCCTCAGACTTTGAACTGCTTTCCGACAACGAGGGGAAGCTCCACTCCGGCAGGCTCCGCGCCTATGTGCCGGAACCCGCCCACGGATTTTTGGTGCGGACCAGGGATTTCAATGTGGTCGATCTGGGCACGGAGTTTGGGTGCGAGGTGCCGCGGAAAGGAGCCTCTGAACTGCATGTGTTTGAGGGCAAAGTCTCCTTTGAACTGCCGTCCCGGCCGGAGTCTGGCCGGCACATCGCTCAAAACGAGGCCTTGAGCGTGACCGGAGGCAAGGCGGAGGACATTCAGGCCCAGCCTGCGCGGTTTCTGGATGAACCCCAACTGGCAGCCCGGGAGAAAAAATCCACCGTGGCGCGGCGAGAAGAGTGGAGAAAACTCCACCAAACCTTGAGCAGAGACCCGTCCGCGCTGGTGTACTTGGATTTTGAAAAGTCCAATCCCTGGTCGCGATCCGTGTCCAACCTCGCCCATCGGAATCTGGCAGACGGTACCGCCAGCGTGGTTGGCTGCGAATGGGTACCAGGACGCTGGCCTCAGACGGCCGCTTTGGAACTCGCGAAGCCTGGCGACCGCATCCGGCTTTCTGTTCCCGGCCTGTTTGAATCCCTTTCGCTCGCCGCGTGGATTCAAGTGGGGTCCGGCGATGAGGGCGCCCGCTGTCTGGTTTCCACCGAGTCGGACCAACCCGGAGAAATCCGCTGGGTTCTTCAAGGGGACGGCTCCGTGACCTTCGCTTTGCGCACCGCCTCAGCTGAAGACTCCGGTTGGCGCTGGGCCTCCAGTCCCGCCATCCCCATGCTCCGTGCCGCGGGCCGCTGGCACCTCCTGACCACCGTTTACAACGGAGCCACCGGAACGGTCAGCCACTTCGTCAATGGCAACCAGATCAGCCGGTCCAGTCTCCCCTCAGATTCTCCCCTGCGCCTAGACACATTCGAAGTCGGCAACGCGGGTCTCCGGCCCGAGGAAAACCTTCAGGTGTCACTTGCGCCGGTTCTGGCCCCAGCACCCCGCGCATTCGGAGGAAGAATCGATGAATTTCTCATCCTCTCCACCCCGCTCGACCCAGAAGAAATTCAACGTCTCTTTGAGACGGGCTCTCCGGTGCCTCCGCCAAAGGTCCGCCGCTAAAATCTTTGTTCGTTTCGAGGAAGCGGCTCCCTAACTCGGCCGTGCACTGCCACCAACCGCGCAGAAGCGCAACGTCCACGGGAGCGGAGCGCCCCCGGGGCCACTTCCCCGATCTTCCGAGCCGGAACCGCTTTTTAACGCAGGCCCTTTCCTCCGGAGGCCTTCCCCCCCATGGCCTCCGCTGGAACTGAATCGGGCACCCCAAGCTCGCTCCGAAGCTTGAGCAACTCCCGTTCAAGCTCGCCGTGGACCTCGGAATAGCCGGGCTCATTCAGCACGCTGCGCATCTCCTGCGGATCCCGCTGCAGATCAAACAGTTCCGTGTAATCCCCCTCCCCGGCACCATAAAACTTCACCAACTTATACCGGTCAGTCACCACACCGTAATGCGGTCGAACATGGTGGGGCTGAGGATACTCGTAGTACTGGTAGTAAAAACTCTTGCGCCAACCAGAGGGCGTTTCCCCGCGGAGAATCGGAACCAGACTGCGCCCCTGCATCTCGGCGGGAACCGGCTGGCCTGCCGCCTCAAGAAAGGTCTCCGCAAAGTCCACGTTCGAAACCAATTCCCGGCAGGTTCCCCCTGGCTTCACCACACCCGGCCACCGCACCAAAAGCGGAGCCCGGAGGGACTCCTCAAAAATCCAGCGTTTGTCGAACCACCCATGTTCACCGAGGAAAAATCCTTGGTCTGCTGAGTACACCACCAGGGTGTTGTCTGCCAGTCCTTCGTCGTCCAAGTACTGGAGCAACCGCCCAACGCTCTCGTCGACGGCGCGCACACAGGCCAGGTAATCATGCATGTAACGCTGGTACCGCCAACGCACCAGATCCTTTCCGGACAACCGCTTCTCCCGGTAGGCGGCATTCAGAGGCTCATAGTAGGCGTTCCAAGCCTCAAGTTGCTCAGGCTTCATCCCCTTGGGCGGCACCAACTTCAAGTCGCCGTCCCCCATGGTCCGCTCGATGGTCATGTCTTGATCCCGTTCCGCCGCACCCCGTCCTGAATAATCATCAAACAGGGTTGCCGGCTCTGGATAAACCCGGCCACCATCGGCGGCTAAATGCCGCAACGCCGGTTCCCAACTCCGGTGAGGCGCCTTGTGCTGGCACATCAGAAGAAAGGGCCGAGAACGGTCGCGTTTCTTGAGCCAATCGACGGACAGGTCCGTCACAATGTCCGTTGCATAGCCCTCGGTCGCAACGCGCTCCCCATTGCGGATCATGGGCGGATTGTAGTATGCGCCCTGTCCGGGAAGAATCTGCCAGAAGTCGAACCCCACCGGGTCGCTGACCAGATGCCACTTTCCAATAACTGCGGTCTGGTAGGAGGCGGCCCCCAAAAGCTTGTGGAAGGTCGTCTGGGCTCCGTCAAAAACGCTGTTCGTGTTGTTGTAAAAGCCGTTCCGATGGGAGTATTTCCCGGTCAACACCGTTGCACGGCTTGGACCGCAGATCGAGTTGGTCACCACACACCGGTCAAAGCGCATCCCCTCCCGCGCCAACCGGTCCAGATTCGGCGTCTCCACCAAGTGCCGAGGATCCCCATAAGCGCTGATCGCCTGGTAGGCGTGGTCATCCGAAAAAATAAAAAGGATGTTCGGCTTTTTGGACTCCGCTCCGGAAATCGGCCCCGCATATCCAACAACCCAAATCAGGGCCACTGCGGCGGAAATCCGACCCGCGAAAAGAACTGCAGACGCTTGAGACCTTTTTTTCATGGCTATTCCTCGTTTGATCCGTTTTTCGGCTTTCCCCGAAAACTTTCCCCGATCCTCCTGACTCAGACACCCTTTTTACGGCCCACCGCTGCAGGACTTTCAGGTGCTGGCAGTTTGGATTTGGTAGCTTCCCATCCGGGATTCTTTGTGGCTTCCCAAATCCGAAGCGCCTTAAAAGAGGCGCCCTGGCCGGACACCGTCAACCCCAGATCCGCCTTGGGCGTGCGGATGGCGTCATGAGCGCCAAACCCGATGTGTTTGCCGTCCATGGATCCCAACAACTCGTTGCCGACCATCTCCAAGGAAAAGGTGTGCCAGACACCCGCCCCCACCGGCGTCTCAACGGTCTGGAAAACCACCGCCTTGTCAGGCCCCGCATGGTCATGATCGTCCTTCTGGACCGTAAACCCCGTGGGCCGGATCAAAAGCCGGCACAGGTGTCCTTTGGAGTCGTTGATGCTCAGCGTCGCCGTCTTGCATCCGTCCAACCTTACGCCCACCTGAATCACCGCGTCCTTAAGTTCAATCTTGTGCCGACTCACCGCGCCGTGCTTGTCCTCGGGCTTCTCATCGCCCCTCAGGACCCCTCCGGCCGCCTCCCATTTCCCCTTGGGACGTGTCCAGCCGTCTCCTCCGGAAAAATCCTCGCTCAGCAGCAACTTTCCGCGCTCGGCTAAGAACGTTGGAGCTTCCTCCGCCCAACTGTTGGACACGGAAAACAACGAGGCCGCAGACACAAAACCGATGCACAAAAGGCTCAGGGAGGATTTCATCATACCCACTTTCAAACCCGCCCTCCCGAAAAGTTGCGGCGGTTCAGGGACGACTCCTCGGATTTTTGCGGATCTGGTCGAGTTTTTCGGCCATGTCCCGCATTTTCTCCGGGTTTTTCGCCACCAGACTCTCCCGCTCGCCCAAATCGCCGCCAAGATGAAAGAGATGTCCAGTCGGATGGTACCCGGTTTCCACCTGAGTCTGAGTCACCGCAGGCCCCTTAGACGGCTCGATATATTTCCAGTGCCCTTGCCTGAGGGCGAGCACCCCGGAATGCTCCACCAAAAATTCGCGACCCGCTGCCTGATCCCCCAGAAGGGCCGGAAGCACGTTCACGCTGTCTGGAGCATCCTCCGGGCCGAGTTCCTGTCCGGTCAGCGCGGCAAAGCTCGCCAGCAAATCCACCTGCGACACCAGCGCATCCGAAACCCCCGGTTTCACACGCCCTGGCCACCACACCAGAAAAGGCACCCGGGTGCCTCCTTCGTAAATCCCCCCCTTGCCTCCCCGCAACGGTCCCGCCGGCTGATGACTCCCCAACAACTCCACCGCCTGGTCCTTGTACCCATCGTCCAACACCGGTCCGTTATCACTGCTAAAGAGCACCAACGCTTTCCGGCCACGCTTTTCCAAAGCGGCAAGGACTTCGCCCACTGTCCAGTCCAACTCAAGAATCGCATCCCCCCTGGGTCCCATCCCGCTGCGCCCAGCAAACCGAGGATGCGGCACCCGGGGCACATGAATCCCGTGAGTTGCAAG
>CAIURC010000185.1 GCA_903901425.1 uncultured Spartobacteria bacterium
CCGCAAGACCCGGCTCCCATGGAACGAACTCCGGGCAAAGATCGCCAAGCAGGGGATGCGCAATTCCAACTGCCTTGCAATCGCACCCACGGCCACGATTTCCAACCTCATGGGATCCACCCCGTGCGTGGAACCGGTCTACAAACACATCCACACCAAGTCCAACCTCAGCGGCGAGTTCGTCCGGACCAACGACCACCTCGTCAAGGAACTCCAGAGGCGCGGCCTCTGGGACGCGCAGATGCTCGCCGACCTCAAATACTTCGACGGCTCCATCCAGCCCATCGAACGCATCCCGGACGACGTCAAGGAACTCTACAAGACCGCCTTCGAGATCGAACCGACTTGGATTCTCCAGTGCGCTGCTGTCCGCCAGAAATGGATCGACCAGTCTCAGAGCACCAACCTCTGGCTCGCAGAAAACGACGCCCGGAAGGCCAGTTTCATGTACCGCGAAGCTTGGGAACGCGGGCTGAAGACGACCTATTACCTACGGACCATGAACAAGTCCGCCATCGACTCCAGCCACAGGGACGCTCGGCGCTCCGCCGAACCCGCCGCTGCCGATGCCAAGATGGCCTGTTCCATTGAAGCCATGCGCAACGGCGGCACCTGCGAGGCCTGCCAGTAATCCGGCGGAGTCGCCCGTGCTCAGGAGGGAATCCGACTGGGCGGCCCCGGCTTCCGGCCCAGACTCGCCCGCGCCGGACAGGGACAGTAGCGGATCGAAAGACGCTTCGGACCGCCGCGCGCCAGCGTGCAGGGTTGAGGCCGATCGATTGGACGTCGTGCGGTCGCGGTAGGCTCCTTGCCGGGTGACCCGCGGGCTGCCAATCCCAAGGTGCCATCGGGAGCGCGCGGTTCGGATGCAGCGCAGGCCGGGCAAATGTCGCTGGACGGCTGCTTGGGCTGTCGCGCAGTCTGTGGGGCATGCAGGTCCCGCTTCTTGATCTCAAGCTCCAAAACCAGCCGTTGAAATCCCGGATTCTCGCCGAAATCGAGTCTATTGCCGACTCGCAGGGTTTCATTCTGGGGCCTGTGGTGGAACGGTTGGAAAAGGCGGTGGCGGAGTATTGCGGCGCGGGATACGCATTTGGCGTCTCCTCGGGAACCGATGCGCAGCTCGTGCTGCTAATGGCTCTGGGGATCGGGCCGGGAGATGCTGTGGTCACCACCCCGTACACTTTTTTTGCGACGGCAGGCTGCATTTCCCGGGTGGGCGCCCGTCCGGTCTTTGTGGATGTGGATCCCGACACCTACAACATTTCGGTGGCAGGCGTGGCGCGTGCGTTGGAAACCGTACCCGGCATCAAGGCGATTGTGCCCGTGCATTTGTTCGGATGCTGTGCAGACATGGCGGCTCTGCTGGAACTGGGCCGGCAGTATGGGATTCCTGTGCTTGAGGATGCGGCGCAGGCCCTTGGGGCGGAACATCCGCTGGGCGGTGCCGGGGCGATTGGGGACGCCGGATGGTTCTCGTTTTATCCCACAAAAAATCTGGGCGCATTCGGAGATGCAGGGATGGTCGTGTGCCGGGATGCGGAACTTGCCGCCCGGTTGAAGGCGTTCCGGAACCATGGGATGGAGCCCCGGTATTATCACAAGTGGGTGGGGGGCAACTTTCGGATCGACGCGATCCAAGCGGCGGTGTTGGGGGTGAAGCTGCCCCATCTGGATGGATGGAGTGCCGGACGCAGGGACCGCGCGGCGTTTTACCGGCGGGAGTTTGAGCGGCTCGGAACGCCGCTGCGCCTTCCCGTGGAGCCCTGGGCCGGGAGCGGACGCTCCAATCACCACATTTACAACCAGTTCGTGGTTCAAACCACGGACCGGGACGCGTTGCGCGCGCACCTGCAGCAGGCTGGTATCGGGACCGAGATTTACTACCCGCTGCCGCTCCATCTGCAGGAATGTTTCCAGTCCCTCGGCTACAAGCCGGGGGACTTCCCGGTGGCGGAACGGTGCGCCCGGGAAAGCTTGGCGCTGCCCATTTACCCGGAACTCACCGAGCCGCAGCAGGCGTATGTGGTGGGTGAAATTGCGCGGTTTTTCGAAGCGCGCCCGGCCTGAACCCGGTTGGTTGATTCTAATCAGCTGCAGTTTGCGGGGAGGCTAGGTTTTTGATCCGAGCCGTCTTTTGGCCAGTTCAACCGTGCCAAGATAAGCGGCAGTCACGCAGGGAAGCAGCAGCCAGTACAGCGGGGGGAGGGGGACGAACCCAAGCGTTTTTCCGAGGGACGATCCCGGTAGCCAGACCGCGATCCCTACCACAAGGGCGGATGTCAGGTTCAGCTGCCAGCTCGCTGCCGGTACGCTGAAAACCGGGGCAGGTGTGCGGATCACATGGATGACCAGGGTCTGTGTGATGAGCGATTCCACAAACCAGCCGGTCTGAAAGAGCGGGATGCGTTCCGGGGTGGAGCAACCCAGTGCGAACCACAGCAGCAGGAACGTGACGGCGTCAAACAAAGTGCTCAGGGGCCCCATGCAGAACACAAAGCGCCGGACCGCGCCGATGTCCCATGGAAGCGGGCGCGTGGTTTCGGCGGGCGAAACCCGGTCACTGGGGATTGGGATCTGGGAAAAATCGTAGAGCAGGCTGTTGGTCAGGATCTGGAGTGGAGCCATGGGCAGGAAGGGCAGGAATAGGCTTGCGCCCAGCATGCTGAGCATGTTGCCGAAGCTGGAGCTGGCGCCCATCCGGAGGTACTTGAGGATGTTGACGAACACCGTCCGCCCTTGGAGGACACCCTCGTTGAGCACGCCCAGGTTTTTTTCAAGAAGCACCACCGCTGCAGCCGCCCTTGCGATGTCCACCGCAGAGTCCACGGAGATCCCAACGTCCGCCACATGCAGTGCCGGCGCGTCGTTGATGCCGTCCCCGAGAAAGCCCACACAATGGCCCCGGCTCTGAAGCGCCCGCAAAATCCGCTGCTTGTGCATCGGTGAGAGCCGCGCGAATACCCGCGTGGTTTCTGCAGCCTCCGCAAGTTCAGTGTCCGAAAGCGACTCGACGTCGGAACCCTGCAGGATTTGTCCCGCATCAATCCCGACTTGTGTGCACACCTTCCGCGCGACCAGCGGATGGTCCCCGGTCAGCACTTTGACCTGGATGCCGTTCCGGTGGAGTGCGGCCAGAGCTTCAGCGGCGCTTTCCTTGGGCGGATCCAGAAAGGCGATGTAACCCATCAAAATCAGGCCATGTTCGGCCGCCGCCGAAACCGGATCCGCCGATTCCAGCGGTTTCCGCGCCACAGCCAGCACGCGGAACCCCTCCGAGCAGAGGGAATCACACTGCGCCGTGAGTTGTCCGGATAAACCGGGGGAAATTGGGGTGGTTTCGCCCCGGTGAATGTAATGGGTGCACCGGGCGAAAACAGCCTCTGGGGCGCCTTTGGTGAGGAGCAATCCGGGCGCGCCCGGCGGTTGGACGGCCACCGACATCATCCGGCGCTCAAAATCGAACGGGAGTTCGTCGAGCTTGCCGTAGCCCGCCACGAGCGCAGGTTGGGCGTCCGGATGGGCCAGTACGGCCCGGTCCAAAACGTTGTGAAGGCCCGTCTGGAAATGGGCGATCAGGTGCGCGCAGTGAAAGACCTCACTGGATTCGCGCCCTTCCACGTCGCAATGCCGCTCCAGAATGATCTGGTCTCGTGTCAGTGTGCCTGTCTTGTCGGTGCACAGTACGTCCATCGCCCCGAAGTTCTGGATGGCGCTCAACTGCTTGACCACCACCTTGCGCCGCGCCATCGCCAAGGCCCCATTGGAAAGGCAGACCGACACGATCATGGGCAGCATCTCCGGCGTCAGGCCCACCGCCACCGCCAGCGCGAAAAAAAACGCCGAACGCCACTCGCCATGAAACAAACCGGAGGCCACAAAAACTGCGGGCACCATCACTGCCATCATCCGAAGCAGCATCCAGGTGAACGATTCCACCCCCCGGTCGAATTGCGTCGGCGGCGCATCTCCGGACACCATTTCCGAGAGCGCTCCAAAAACCGTCCGCTGCCCCGTGGCAAAAACCATCGCGGTCGCAGATCCGCTCTCCACGCTCGATCCCATGAAACACAGATTCCTCATTTCTGAGATGGCAATTCCCTCCCGGGACTCCGGTTCCGCGTGCTTTTCCACCGGCACGCTTTCCCCCGTCAGGGTCGATTGCGCCACGTAAACATCGCGCGCTGAAAGAAGCCGGACGTCCGCCGGCAGCATGTCCCCAGCCGAAAGCCGGAGAACATCGCCAGGAACGAGTGCTCCGATCTGGATCTCGCGCTCCACACCCTCCCGCACCACCGTTGCCGTCAACGGAATGAGCGCGTTGAGCTTTTCGGCTGCTGTGCCTGCCCGGTTTTCCTGCACAAAGCGGAGCAGTACCCCCACCAGCAGCATACTTCCGATCACCGAGGCGGAACGGAAATCCCCAGTCACGCCGGAGGTGACCGCCAGAGCGGCGAGAACCAAGACCACGGGGTTCCCTGCGGCCTTGAGAAAATGCCGGAGGCAGCCATTTTGGGAAGAGCTTGCGCCAGTGTGCGGAGCTTGGAGGTCGAGTCGGGAGCGGGCCTCGGACTCGGTGAGACCTGAGGGGGAGGAGTCAAGGAGCGCAGGCACCGCTTCTGGCACGGCAATTGCTATTTTTATCAAGGGCAACGGCGGGGCGGCTCCGGCGGGGCAAGCAGGAGCCGCAGAAAAAGATTTAATCAGCAGACTTGAAAATAATTTCACCTCGGGAGAAAAAAAGGCTGTTCCGCTTCGTGCGCTTTACTGAGAGCCCGCTTGGCGGGTGCAAAACCAACACCGACCCGAAACCAAACCAACCTCAAAACGAAACCCCTATGAACCAACCAAGGAATCCATGGATGCAGGCAGGCCGAGCAGTACGGCCGTTGGCGACAGCGATGACCGCGCTGGTCGCCAGTGTCACTCTGGCAGAGGCCGCAGAGCGCCCAGCAAACTCTCTGGCACCGCTCCCCGGTTACGTGCCGCAACTGAGTTTTGCCGAAAAACGGACTGAACAACTGGTGGTCAAGAGCGACCCGGCGCAGCCTGGATTCAAGTGGGCGGAGGTTGCCGCCGTGGACACCACCAACCTGACGTTGAAAGTGAACATGGCGGGTCTCGAGCTTTCGGAGATCAACGCGAACACCGTGTTCAGCCTAGTGCTGGGGGATCTGGCGTTTGAAGTGGAGTTGGGAGAGGATCCGGCCTATACGCCCGGAAAGACTTCGGCATTCTTTCCGACGCACGGCTGGAACGAGGACGGCAAGCCCGAGGGCAAGGAGGGGTTGGAGCTGAGTTGGACGGCCGATGTGCTGACGGTGAAGCTGGCCAACAGCGCGACTTCCGAGGCGGACTACGGTCCTTACGCGGCGGCATTTTCAGGCAACTACGGGGGTGAAAACAACGCGAGCGTGCGTCACGTCGGTGCCTTGGCGCTGAACTTTGGGCCGCTGAAGGGGGATGCCACGGTGTTTTTGAAAGGGGCTGCGGCAACGGCCGTAAAGACCTTTGGTGAGGGAGAAAATCAGGATCAGTTTGAACTGACGCAGAGCAGCCTGACGGGCGGCCTGGATCTGGCGGTTCCGAAGGTGGTGGTCAAGGGGACGCAGGAAGTTTCGGCTGGTGACGGTGATCCGGAGTCGGAGGGTGAACAGCCCGAGAAACGTCTGGTTCTCAAGGGGACCGCCGCAGACGGATTTGGTTTGAGCCGGGTCGAGGTCAGTTTGGATTCCAACGATCCCAACAGCTGGCAACCGGTGGAGTTGGGGCGTTTCACACCGGTTCCCCCCGAGGAAGATGAATGGAGCGGGGTGAGCGTGGACTGGACGTTCCCATTGCCGCCAGCAGTCGTGGGGCGGACCGTGATTGCCGTCCGCGCGGTGGATCTGGCGGGAAACGTGTCTGCGCCGAGTTCATTTACGGTTGTCAAGGAGTTGCCAGCACCTCTGGTGGGACGCTGGGACGCTTTGATCAATGGCGGGGCGGCAACCGGACCAGGCTTGCGGGGGGCGCTGACCTTCCAATGTTCTGCGGCAGGGGCTCTCTCAGGGCGTTTGACGATGAACGGCCGCCCCTATCCG
>CAIURC010000186.1 GCA_903901425.1 uncultured Spartobacteria bacterium
GACGATTTACCACCCTCCGGGCTTCTGCGCCCCGCTTCCAAAAGGTCAATCTCCCTCTTGAAAACCCTTCCCGCTATCGACCGGTCCACCCGGTCAATTTTAATTGTCGTCAGGAGTCAGTTTTAGTTGTCGTTCTACAAACTGGGGCCGCAGGCTCTTTTTCCCTGGTTCAAGACACCGAATCTGGACCGTCTGGCTGCGGAGGGGGCGCGGTTCCGGAATGTTTTTGCGACGACGTCGCTCTGTTCTCCGAGCCGGGCATCGCTTTTGAGCGGTGTCTATGCGCGCCGGCACAAGGTGGTGAACAATTTCACCGAGCATCCGAGCACGATGCCTGGGTATCCCGGGGTTTTACGGGAAGCCGGCTACGAAACGGCGTACATTGGCAAGTGGCACATGGGAGAGGACAACGATGCAAAGAGGCCCGGGTTTGATTTCTGGGTGAGTCATCGGGGGCAGGGGAATTATAACGACAACGAGTTCAATGTGGATGGGGAGCGGAAAAAGATTCCGGGTTATTACACCCATGTGGTGACGGATCTGGCGGTGGATTGGATCCGGAGGAGGCACGAGAAGCCGTGGTTGATGGTTTTAGGTCACAAGGCGCCTCATGGCGGGCCGATTGTGCCGGAACCCCGCTATAAGCATGCTTTGGACGAGTTTGCGGTGAAGAAACCGGAGAACGCGGAAAACTACCGGGTGTCGGACGGGAAACCTGGCTGGCTGGAGGAGAGTTTCCGGACATGGCACGGGGCGGGAGGGCCGTTGTATGGGCAGAAGGAGTATGGGAAGTTTGTGCGCGCCTATCTGAGCACGGTGCTTTCGGTGGATGACAGTGTGGGCCGCCTGTACGGGGTGTTGAAGGAGCGGGGAGTTTTGGACAACACGGTGGTGGTTTTCACCAGTGACAACGGGTTTGTGCTGGGTGAGCACGGGCGCGTGGACAAGCGAACGGCCTACGAGGACAGCCTCCGGATTCCTCTGATTGTGCGGTATCCGCCCTTGGCGAAGCCTGGCGCACTGGTGGATCGGCTGGTTCTGACCCACGATCTGGCGCCGAGCCTTCTTGAAATCTGCGGTGCGAAGGCGCTGCCCGGGATTACCGGGCTTTCCTGGAAGCCGCTTTTGGAAGGGCGGCCGGCGGATTGGAGGGACGCATTTCTCTATGAATACAACTATGAGCGAGAGTTTCCCTACACCCCCAACGTCCGGGCGATCCGGACGGAGGGCTGGAAATTCATCCGGTATCCGACGGGAAGCGGTGGGCCTGACCGGTACGGGTCGGAACTGTACGATCTCCAGAACGACCCGCTTGAGATGAAAAACTTGGCGGCAGAGCCGGCGCATCAGGTGCGGAGGAAAGATCTGGAGCGCCGACTTGCGGAACTTTCGGAGGCCGCCGGCCCGGACCATGTGCCGCTGGATGAGGGAATTTCAGACATTGCGCCGCGGTTTTGAGGTGTGGGATTGCGCGGTGGGCGCTCTTTGGGACGGCGAGTCCTGAGGGGGGCAGGGCGGAGGTGGTTGAGGGCGTTGCGGAAAAGCGGGTTGATTCGGTCCGTATTCTGGTGTAGTCTGTGGGTTCGATGTCCGCTTCTCCCCAAAGCTGGATAGAAAAAACGGATGGCACTCACCTGCATCTGGTGGGCAATCTGACGATTGGTCGGTCCGGTTCAAATACGGTGGTGCTTTGTTCGCCGGCAGTTTCGCGCAAACACGCCACGATCCATGCGCAGGATTCTGGGGAATTCTGGTTGATCGACCTCGGCAGCGCCAACGGGACGTTTTTGAACAATCGGCGAGTTTTCCAGCCTGTGGGTTTGCAGGATGGCGATGCCATTGAGATTGCGGATGAGAAGATGGTGTTCCGGACCCGCGAAGAGGCGAGGAATTCGAAGGGAAACTCGCCGACGGTGCGGTTGCACAATTTCCGAAGCGAGACCTGCTGGTTGTTGGTGGCGGATGTGGTGGGGTTCACACGGCTGAGCCAGCAGTTGAATCCCGAGGACTTGGCGTTGTCCGTTGGGTCTTGGCTGAAGGAGTCTCGGGAGATTGTGGAGCGCCATGGAGGAGTGGTGAACAAGTACCTGGGCGACGGGTATCTCGCGTTCTGGCGCGGGGGGGAGGGGATGATGCGGCGGGTGCTTGCTGCCATGGAAGACACGGTGGCGTTGCGTGGGGCCGGCGGGTTGCCGTTCCGGACTGTGCTGCACGTGGGGCCGGTTCTTTTTGGCGGGGGCGGAGGGATGGCGGAGGAAAGTCTTTCCGGGCCGGATGTGAACTTTGCGTTCCGCTTGGAGAAACTGGCCGGGAAGCTGAAGCACGAGATGTTGCTGAGTGAAAGTGCGTATCTGGAGTTCAAGGACGTAGCGGTGTGTCAGCCGTTGCCGCAGAAGTATGCGGTGCACGGGTTTGAAGGGGAACACGCGTTGTTTTTGTTTGGGGGCATGATTCAGCCTCGGATTGCCGGGACGGAGGCGGCGTAGGCCGGAGTGTTTTGTTTATCAAGCTGTGGAGAGGGTTTGAATCGGACTGGTGGGGGGAATAATGGGAGTTGTGCTTTGCGCCGGGCCTAATTTTCGTTAGCGTCCGCGGGTTTTAAAGGAACAGGTGAAGCGATTCTTGAAGAGCCCGCAGATGCTTGAAGCCGCCCGGTGGTTGTTGCCCGGGATGGTTTGTGGGGGGATTTTGGCCGGAGGATGCACCCGTTCGGCGTACCGGCGCCAGGCGGACCGGGAGGTGGCTTCGGCAATTGCCGGGAAGGAGGAGCAGTTGGGGATCGTTTCGCAGCGGACCGGGGTGAGTCCCGGGCCGGAATCGCGATTTTTTGATCCGTCAGACCCGGATTATCCCGCGATGCCGGAGGACGATCCGGTGTCGCACCAGCAGATGGCGAAGGCGAAAGTGGGTTTTTGGAACAAACCGGCCGGGAGTGGAGCGAAGGAGAGTTCGGTTTGGAGGAGTGTGTTGAAGAAAGGGGGGGAGGGGGAGTTGGTGTTGGACCTGCCCGGGGCTGTGCGCGTGGGGATTCTGAATTCGCGGGAGTTCCAGAATGAGCGCGAGGATTTGTATTTGTCGGCATTGGACGTGACGTTTGAGCGGTTCCAGTTTTCGCCGCAGCTGGCGTTGCGGAACCAGACGCAGTTCAGCGTGGACGGCAAGCTCAGGCGGGGGAGCCCTGCGGCTGGGGGGCAGGAGGTGCAGCGGCTGGGGGTGCTGACCGACGGGAGTGTTCGCTGGATGACGGCCACTGGGGGCGAGCTTCTGGCCGGGTTTGCGAATTCGCTGGTCTGGGATTTTCGCGGGGATGCGGCGACCCAGGTGAGCGGGAGTTTGTTGAATTTCAGCGTGGTCCAGCCGTTGTTGAGGCTTGGGGGGCGTGCGCGGACGCTGGAATCGCTGACGCAGTCCGAGCGGACGCTGCTGGCGAATGTGCGTCAGATGGAGCAGTACCAGCACGGGTTTTATGTGCGGCTGGCGGCGGGGCGTTCGAGTGGGGAGGGGCCCTCAAGGCGGGGGGCGGTGGGCGCCAGCGGCCTTGGGCTGATCGCGGGAACACCGGCAGGTCGGACAGGGGCGCCGAGGGCGGATGGATATCTGGGGTTGTTGGAGGACCAACAGCGGATCCGGAATCTGGAGGCGAACGTGGCGCGGTTGCGGGAGAGTTACGATCAGTTGGCGGCGGCATTTGACGCGGGTCGGATCAGCAGCCGGCTTCAGGTGGATCAGGCGCGTCAGGCGCTGTTCAACGGGCAGAGCACGTTGCTGTCGTCCCGTGCGGCGTACCAGTCGCGTCTGGACTCGTACAAGATGGAGCTGGGTTTGCCGCCGAGTCTGGATGTGGCAGTGCGGGATTCGATCTTGGACCAGTGGATTCCCTCGGATCCTTCGTCGGCGGAGTTGGACCGGCGTCTGGAACTGGTGGAGGACGGTTTGCGGCGTCCGGACCAGTTTACAAAGAGGGAGCAGGTGGAGGCGGCTCTGGACCAGCTTCTGGCGCTGGAACAACCGTTCCGGGCTTTGTTGAGGGTGGCGGAGAAAGATTTGGAGGGGTTGAAACGGGGTTTGCCGGTGCGTGCAGCCCAGTTGCAGCGGCTGCGTCGGAGCGAGGTGGGGCGTGACATCAGTTTCGACATGCAGCGTCTGGACGAAAAGGCGCTGGTCAAGCGGGCGGAACAGTTGGAGGAAAGAATCAAGCGGCAGGCGGTCGAACTGGACCAGATGCTGGAGGGGTTCCGGAAATTCCGTGGGGAACTGGCCGGGCTGGAGGTGGAGCCTGGGCGCGCGCAGTTGAGCGAGATGGCAACGGATTTTTCGGGGCTGCTGCTGGCGCTTTCGCTGGACCAGACAGCGACCCGGCTGGAGCGCGCGACGCTGGCACCGGTGGATTTGGGAGAGGAGCAGGCCCTTGAAATTGCGCGTGGCAACCGGCTGGACTGGATGAACGCCCGCGCGAATCTGGTGGATGCATGGCGGAAGATCGGGTTTGCGGCCAACCCGCTGATGAGTGGCCTGGATTTGACGCTGGACGGCAACATGGGGACGGTCCGGAACGGCGTGGCCAATCTCGATGCGCGCACGGGCCTGATGCGAGCCGGGCTCAGGTTTGACACCCCCCTAAACCGGTTGGCCGAGCGGAACGACTATCGGGAGGCGTTGCTGACCTACCAGAGGGCGCGCCGGGATTACCAACTGTTCGAGGACCGTGTCACCCAAAGCCTGCGGAACACGTTGCGGATCTTGAAGCTGAGCGAGCTCAACTTCGAACTGCGCCGTTCTGCGGTGCAGGTGGCGATTTCCCAGGTGGACTTGGCCCGTCTGCGTTTGGCGGAGCCGCCGCGGCCCGGGGTACAGGCGACCATCGGAGCAACCACGGCGCGCGACTTGGTGTCGGCATTGAACGATCTGCTGGAGGCGCAGAATGATTTTCTGAGTCTTCAGGTGGGTTACACGGTACTTCGGCTGGTGCTCGACTTTGAGTTGGGCACCATGCAGCTCGACCGGGAAGGACTTTGGCTCGATCCGGGCCCGATCTCTGCTGAGTTGTTGGCAAAACGGAGACCTGTCTGGCAGGAGGTTCCGGGCCGGAAAGAGCCTGGGATGGAGGTTGCCAAGCGGGAAACCAAAGACAGGAAAGTAATCGAGCGATGAGCGAAAACCAGAGCACAACGAGCCAGCCGCCAGAGGCTGGCGTGGGTGGGTCCGGCAAAGAAACCTTGCCTATGGGCGGTTGGCGCCAGCGCCGCCGCTGGGTCTGGCTGGGGGGCACCGCTCTCGCTGTGGTCCTCGGTTTTGTCTGGCTCCGCCCGAGCCCCAGTCGCGGAACGCGTCCGGCGAACGGCGGGAAGGGCGGGAAGGCCGCTGCATGGAACTCGGAGCCGGCGGGGCCGCTGCTCACAGAGGCGAAGGCGGGTGCGTTTGTTCAGGAGGTGGTGGAGCGCGGCGAGGTGGAAAGCTCCAGCAACGTGGAGATCCGCTGCGAGGTGCAGTCGCGGCAGGTGGCTGGAACACCGATCATCGAGATTGTGGCCGAGGGGAGCTATGTGAAGGAGGGGGATTTTCTGGTCAAGCTGGACGATGCCGGTCTGCAGGCGGAACTGGTCCAGCAGCAGATCACGGCAAATACCAGCCGGTCGATGGTGGTCGAGGCGCAGGCGGATTTCGATGCCGCCAAGCTGGCGTTGGACGAGTACGAGTCGGGCACCTTCCGGCAGGAGGAGGGGGCGATGGAGGGCGACCAGTTTGTGGCCCGGGAGAACCTGCGGCGCGCCGAAGAGTACCTGCGGTACAGCCAGAAACTCGCCCAACGGGGGTACGTGACCGAGGTGCAGTTGGAGGCGGACCGGTTTGCGGTGGAAAAGGCCAGGAAAGAGCTGGAGAGTTCGACCACCAAGCTGGAGGTACTCCGCCGGTTCACCAAGGTGAAAACCCTCAACCGCCTCAAGGCGGGACTCGAAACCGCCGAGGCCAAGCTCCGGGCCCGGAAGAACAGCTTTGCCTTGGACGAGGAACGGCTCAAGAACCTGGAAGACCAGCTTGCCAAATGTGTGATTCGGGCCCCCAGCTCGGGTCAGGTCGTCTACGCCAACCCGGCCACGGGGGATCCGGTGATTGCCGAGGGGAAAATGGTCCGGGAACGGCAGCTCATTATCCGGCTGCCGGATCCCAAACGGATGCAGGTCAATGCCCGGGTGAACGAGTCCCGGATCGACCGGGTGAAGGTGGGGATGCTGACCCGGGTCCGGTTGGATGCATTTCCGAGCATGGAACTCATGGGGCGCGTGCGCTCCGTCAGCGAGTACCCTTTGCCCCAGGCGTCCGTCTACAGCCTGACCAAGGAGTACGGCGCTGAGGTGGACATTGAGGATCCCCCGGCGGGGGTCCGGACCGGGATGACAGCGCAGGTGTCCATCGAGGTGCAGCGTCGGGAGGAAGCGCTCCAGATCCCGATCCAGGCTGTGCTGGAGCGCGGGGACCGCTTTTTCTGCCTGATGCCTGTCAAAAACGGGTTGGTGCCGCGCGAAGTGGCGGTGGGGGCCTCCAACGACCAAAACGTGGTTGTGGAGGATGGCTTGGCTGCCGGGGACAAAGTGTTGCTGGCGCCCCAGAGTTACGAGGATCAGGTGCAATTGCCGGCTGCGCCGCCCAAGAAAAAGGTGACCAAGACTTCCAAGGAACCCCGGGAACCCTCGCAGGCGCCTGCCGGGCCGGCCAAACCCCGGGGCGTGTTGAGCCGGACCGAGGCCGGTGCCTCCAAGACGCGGGTGGCGGGGGTGCCCAAACCGGAGAAGCGGGCAGGTGCGCAGGCGGCCTCCCTGCCCTAGCGCATGGCCACGGCGATCCGGTTGACGCAGGTCCGCAAGGATTACCGGCTTGCGGATGAGACCGTGCGGGTCCTCAAGGGGATCGACCTTGAGGTGCCGGAGGGGGATTACATCGCCATCATGGGGCCCTCCGGTTCGGGAAAAAGCACCCTGCTCAATCTGCTGGGCTGCCTCGACCAGCCTACCGGAGGCGATTTTTTCCTTGGCTCCGACAACGTGGCTCACATGGACGATGAGCAACTGGCTGAGGTGCGTTCGAAAAGAATCGGGTTCGTGTTTCAGTCCTACAACCTGATCCCGCAGCTGACGGTTCTTGAAAACATCGAGGTGCCCCTCTCCTATCAGGGGCCGATTACGGCCGAGGGCGCTGCCCGGTGCCAGGACCTGGCGGAACTCGTGGGGCTGGGGCATCGGTTGACGCACCGGCCGCCGCAGTTGTCCGGTGGACAGCAGCAGCGGGCCGGGATTGCCCGGGGACTGGCCAACCAGCCCCAGTATATCCTTGCCGACGAGCCCACGGGGAACCTGGACACGGCCACCACGGCGGAAATTCTGGCGCTGATGGCGCGGCTGAACGAGGAGGGCAAGACGATTGTCCTCGTCACCCATGAGGAGGAGGTCGCTGCGCATGCCCGGCGCGTGGTCCGGCTCAGGGACGGGTTGATCCAGTCCGACCTGCGATTGCGGCCTCCCGCGGAAAAGCCGGTGAACCCGGTGCCGGTGGCGAGCCTCGCTCTGCCGGAGGGCGTTCCGGGTGCGGTTGGGGAGGAAGGTGCTGAGGCGGGGGGCGGCTGGCGCGGGGTTTGGGAATCGCTGTGGCGGCCGGCCCAGTTGGGAATCAAGAATCTGCAGCTGCATCCGCTGCGGTCGCTTTTGACGATCCTGGGGATCTTCATCGGGGTGGCGAGCGTGATCTGGCTTCTGGCGGTGGGCGAGGGGATCAGCGCCAAGGCGCAGGAACAGATCGCGGAACTCGGGGCCAACAACATCATTCTGACCTCGACGTTGCCCCCGCCCAGCCAGGGAAAAGCCAAGACCAAGGCCTATGGCGTGACCCGGAACGATTACGAGACCCTCTCGGCCACCGTGCCCAGTATCAACACCGTGATTCCGGTGCGGGAACTCAGCCGGCGCCTGTTTTCCCAAGGCACCCGCCAGATGTACGGGCGTCTGATCGGATGCACTCCAGAGTATGTGGAGTTAAACCGGCTCGAGACAGCCCGGGGCAGGTTTCTGGCCGGCACGGATGTCCGGGAGGGAGCCAAAATCTGCGTCCTGGCGGAGGCGGTGGCCCTGGAGCTTTTCGGATACAACGACCCGATTGGGCGGGCCATTCACATCGGGGGAGATTTTTTCAACGTGGTCGGCGTCATGAAGGCCCGGGCCGCCATGGCGGAAATCCCCGGGGCGCGCGCCCGGCAGGAGTTTGACCGGGACGTGTATGTGCCGATCTCGACGATGTGGGCCCGGCTGCCGGATTCGTATGCGCACACCGAGAGCGGGGTGCCGATTGCGACGCAGGTGACATTGTCCCTGCGGGATGCGCGGGAGGTGATGGACACGGCGGAGGTGGTGCGCCAGACCCTCGCCCGGACCCATCAGCGCGAGGATTACGCGATCGCAGTACCGTTGGAGCTTCTCCAGCAGGCCCGGAACAGCCGGCTGATGTTCATCGCAATGATGGGGCTGGTGGCCGCCATTTCGCTGGTGGTCGGCGGGATTGGCATCATGAACATCATGCTGGCGACTGTCACCGAACGGACCCGGGAGATTGGGATCCGGCGCGCTATCGGGGCGCGGAAGGCCGACATCACCCGGCAGTTTTTGGTGGAAACCGTGGTGCTTTCGGTCATCGGCGGGTTGACGGGGATTTTGGGTGGCCTCGCCTGTGCGCCGTTCTTCCGGTTGGCGATGTGGGGGGTGGAGAAGGCCTTGCCCACGGCTTTTTCCTCCCTGCCGGATGTGGTCCGGACGATGGTGCCGGTGGTGGTTCCCTGGTCGATCCCGGTGGCATTTGGGATTTCGGTGGCGGTGGGTGTGTTGTTTGGGATTTATCCGGCCCGGCGGGCGGCTGAGATGAACCCGATTGAGGCGCTCCGGCATGTCACCTGAGCCGGCGCGAACCCGATTCAGAGGCGGAAAAAGGCGCAAATTTTTCTAAAGGCGGCGTGTAACCGACCGATCAGAGAGAAAGCGGGGCAAAAAAGCCCTGCACGGTGAGGCCAGGCACCGGACAAAAGCTGGCCCGTCTGCGGCACGGACGCCGTGATTCAAATCAAGGAACCGATTATGTCAGTAGTCATCAATACGAACACGGCGGCCACCACGGCTGCGGCCAACCTCGCCAAAACCAACAGCCTCCTCCAGAAGAGCCTGGGCCGCCTTTCCAGCGGTTCGCGTCTGGTGAACGCGGCAGACGACGCCGCTGGCTTGGGCGTTTCCATGAAGCTCAGCGCTGCGATCCGCCGGACCTCGGCTGCGACCAACAGCGTGGCGAACGCTGTTTCCCTGCTGCAGGTGCAGGATGGCGCCCTCAAGATCGCGGGCGATGTTCTGGACCGCATCTCGGAACTGGCTGGCCTCTACCAGGATGTGACCAAGTCCACCGCAGACAAGGCCAACTACGACCTGGAGTTCACCGCCCTCAAGGCGCAGCTCACCTCGCTGAATTCTGAGAAGTTCAATGGAATTTCCCTGTTCAACGCCGGTGGCCTCCTGACGGTTATCATCTCGGAAGACGGTTCCCAGAGCCAGACGGTTACCCAGTCCGACCTGTTGAGCGCTACAGTGGCGGCTGGCAGCACCGGTGTGGCATCGCTGACCACGCTCACCGGCTCTGGTACCACTCTGGTAACCTCGGCCATTGAGGCGATCGCCGGGATGCGCGCCCAGAACGGCGCTGAAGCGAGCCGCCTCGGGTTCTCTGCCGACCTGCTGTCGGTGAACAAGACCAACCTTGAAGCCGCCAACAGCCGCATTGCGGATGTGGACGTGGCCCAGGAAAGCACCCAGCTGGCCAAGTACAACATCCTCCAGCAGGCTGGCACTGCGATGCTCGCTCAGGCGAACGTCAGCACCCAGTCCGTGCTCCGGTTGCTCCAGTAACCGTTCCGCAGGCTTGAGCCTGCCGTGTGAGTCTCAAGGGGCTCCCTTCACCGGGAGCCCCTTTTGCTTTTCCAGAAGACGGCTGGCACCCGACGTGCTAAGAGGAACGTCGGATGAACACCCTCGAGGCGCTGGAAAAATTTTCCCTCCTCTGCGACGAGATCGCCGCGTCGCAGCAGGCCGAAAATACGTTGCTCCGGTCAGGATCCCTTTCCGGGGCCGCTGCCGAGTCTGCAACCGCCCGTCAGAAGGAAGTTTCTGCCCGTCTGGATGGGATGCTGGCCGAGGTCAGGCAGGCAAATCCTTCCGCCGCGCCGGAACGGGCCAAGGCGCGGGCACTCCGGGACCGGGTGATGCAGAAGATTTTGAAGCTGATGCTGTTGAGCCGGGAAAGCGAACAGTTGCTCCTTCGGCCCGTTGCCGGGCAGGCCGTTGCAGCGCCCCGGCCGAGTGCGAACCGCGTCGCAGACGCATACCGGGCGGGATCCCAATGAGTACTCCGGTCCAGACTCCCGGTGTTCCCGGGCAGAAATACAAGTTTGTGGTGAGTTCGGCCGAGGAGGCCGTCACGGTGATCCGCGAGCGTCTGGGAGACAAGGCCCAGGTGCTTTCGGTCCGTCAGGTGGAGGGGGAGGGGCTTGCGCGGTTTCTCCGGTCGCCCAAGCTTCAGGTGATTGCGACGGTTCCCGAGGCGGGTGCAAAGTCCGAAGCCCCCGAGGGAGCGGCGATGCCTGGGAGGGCGGCCCCGGCCGCGGCGGCTTTTGCTGCAACGGCTCAGGGATCCTCAGAGGAGGTCAACCGGGTTTCCCCGCAGGCAGATTCCCCTCGGCGGACGGCGGCAGCCGGTTCCGGGACGCGGTTCTGGTCGATTTTGGAGAAGGCGGGGTTGCCGAAGGAGTTTCTAGGGCGGTTGCGGCAGGGCGAGGCGTGGCGGGATCTTGGGGAGCAGCCGTTGCCCATGGCGCTGGGGCGGGCCGCGCTTCTTCTGAAGGAAGCGGTGCCGGTCCGTCCGGGGGGTGTGCTGGGGGATCGGGTGGCCTTTTTTGGGTCGCCCGGAGTGGGCGCGACGACCGCATTGTGCAAGCAACTGGCGAATGACGTTTTTTTTCAGCAGCGCACGCCGACCGTTCTGAAACTGGACTCCGAGGAGCCAAACTCGACGGAGGGGCTCGCGACGTTCTGCGAGGTGTTGGGGGTGCCCCTGCTGCGCTCAGAGGCGGAATTGGGCGAGACGGGTGCTCCTCTGTACTTGGATGTGCCGGGAGCGATTCTGGGGGGGGCGGGAGGAGAACGGCTGGGCCGGCTTCTGGATGCGCATCGGGTGTCCTCCCGGGTTCTGGTGGTGAACGCAGCGTATGACCGGGAGCTCATCCAGCATGCTTACACGCACGGGGCCGCCTTGGGTGCCACCCATGTGGTGTTCACGCATCTCGACGAGTTGCCCAGGACCGGCAAACTCTGGGAGTTTGCCTTGGACGAGAAGCTGGCGCCGCTGTTTGCCTGCACGGGACGGAACTTGGCAGGCGATCTGGAAGCCAACGTGGTCGAGTTTCTTGTGGAACGGACTTTTGCAGTGGCCTGCGCGTGAAAAAACCTGTTTTCCCAAACCCTCAAACCCAAAGACGCTATGATTGATCCCCTGACAGCATGCCAAGCCGTGAGCCTCGGTCGTGAACTGGTCGGTCTCCTCCAGGGAAAACCCTCCGGGGGCAGCCCAGAAAAGCCATTTGGCACGGTGCTCGCCAACCACGTGCAAGGGCCTCAGCCCGTTTCTTCCTCTCCCACGGTGATGAACCGGGTCGAGGAGCTTGCCCAGCAACTGCTCCAGAGCCCGGCCCTGCGGTCGGCTGCGGGGGCTGGCGGGGTTTCGGTCGCCCTTCTCCCGGACAACTCGGCTCTGGTGCGCGCGGAGGATGGCACCCAGTGGACCATTGGATCCGGGGATTCCACGGTGCGCGGGTTGCGCGAGGCGGTGGCGCAGATGCGTCAGGGGCAGCCCGGGGCCGCACCCGCCGAGGGCGTGATGGCACTCCGGATTTCAGCTTCGGGCCGGGCGGCCATTCTGGGCTAGCCCTGCACGCTGGCCTGGCCAGAGTCGGACAGGCCTGAAATCGATCAAAAGGGGCTTAAGTCGTCCCGGAATCTGCCGAGTCAGAAAGAATGGCCGGAACACAGCTGACAGGACTTGCATCGGGATTCGACTGGAGACCCGTCGTGGACCAGTTGATTGCGGCCAGCCGGATTCCTCAGGACCGGTTGAAGGCCGAGAAAACGCAGGTCTCACAGAAACAGGCTGCGCTGAGCGAGGTTGCTTCGCTCGCGTCCGGGTTGGATTCTGCCTTGGACGCGCTGAAGGACGGGGCGGGTCTGGGGAAGCGCTCGGCTACGATTGCGGATTCGGACACCACGTGGACTGCCGCTGCGGCAGACGGGGCTGAGGCGGGCGAATACGTGTTCAACGTGACGAGCCTGGCCACCAGTGCCCGGATCGATGGAGCCGGCAACATCGGTTCTGCGTTGAATGATCCGAATGTCGCTCTCGCTTCCCTGCGCATTGCAACCACCGTGACCGCGGGGACCTTCAGCGTGAACGGCGTGCCGGTTTCCGTGGCTGTCACCGACACCCTTCAGGACGTTCTGGACGCGATCGGATCGGCCACCGGGGGCGCCGTGACGGCCTCGTACGATGCTGGGACCGACAGGGTCACGCTTTCTTCCGGTTCGGCGATCACTCTGGGCAGTGGCGCTGATACGAGCAATTTTCTGGCGGCCCTCCGGTTGTCCCAGAACGGCACCGGGACGGTGAACAGCGCAGCCGCGCTGGGAACCGTGAGCCGCACCGCGTTGCTTTCGAACGCGGGGTTCGGAGTGTCGCCCAACGCCAGCGGGAGTTTTTTGGTGAATGGCGTGAGCATCTCCTACGACGCGGGAGCGGACTCGCTTCAGGACGTCATCAACCGCATCAACGCCTCCTCGGCGGGGGTATCGGCGTCCTACGATGCGGTCCAGGACCGGATGGTGCTCAAGAGCAAGGCCACGGGCGACATCGGCATCACCGTGTCCGAATCGCCTGCCAGTGGGACGCCATTGATTGAAATTCTCGGGCTAACCGTTGGCGCGACGCAGGTGGCTGGCACGGATGCCGTTTTCACGGTGAACGGCGGTCCTGCGATGACCAGCAAGAGCAACACGCTGGATGCTGCGGCGCACGGGATCACGGGCCTGACGGTGACGGCGCGGACGCCAAAGACTGGCGGCCTTCCCCGCTCGGAGACGGTCACGGTGGCGGGCGACACCTCGACGGCAAAGACGCGTCTGGAGACGTTCGTCTCCAAGTTCAATGCGTTGCAGGCGGCGATTACCAAGTACACCAAGACCGAGGTGAGCAACGGAAAGATCACGCGCGGGGTGCTGGCAGATGCCCGCGAGGTTTTGGAGTTTAGCAAAAAGTTGCGGTCCGTGGCCTTTGCGGCTGGAACGGGCCTGACCGGGTCCATCACGCAGCTCTCGAATCTCGGTCTGGATTTTGACGGGAAAGATTCCGTTTTGAAGGTGGCGCAGTCGACCCTGCTGAGCAGTCAGTTGGAAAACGCGGCGCTGAGTGTGGAACAGTTTCTGGACGGAAGCAGCGAGGGCCTCGTGCAACGGCTGCAGGCCGTGATTGACGCCCAGACCCTGACCGGTGGCGGGCTCAAGAACAAAGCGTCCACGTATTCCTCGCGGCAACTGGCTTTGGACGACCAGATCGCGACATTTGAACGGCGGCTCTCTGCGGAAAAGGCGCGGTTGGAATCCAAGTTCATTGCGATGGAGCAGGCACAGGCCAGAATCCAAGAGCAGCAGAAGGCGTTTGCCCGAGCTTTCCCGGCGTAATCGATGCCGCCAGGTTCGGGTTTCAGGGAACTGGTCCCCGGCTTGGTCCCGGATGATTCGCTCCTGAGGGCTAGTCGCGGAAGTTTTTGAACGCGAGCGCCACTCCGAAATCCTTGCTCCTGCAGAAGGCGATCACCTCTTGGAGGTCGTCCTTTTTCTTGCCTGTGACCCGGATTTGGCGGTCTTGCAGGGCGCACTGGACTTTGAGGTTGCCGGCCTTGATCGCCTTGGTGATTTCCTTGGCTTGATCGCCTTCGAGCCCCTGCTGGATCCGAAACTCCTGGGTGGCATGGCCGAGCGGAGAGATGACTGGATCCATCCGCTCCACATTGCGGAGGTCCACGTTCCGTTTGGCCAGTTTGCCCGTAAGAATCTCGTGAAGGCTGTTCAGGCGGGCGGCATCTTCCGCGGACAGCAGGATCTTCCCCGCCTTCAGATCCAGTTCAATGGAGGCGGAGGAGCCTTTGAAATCAAAGCGGGTGGCCAGTTCCTTTCTGGCTTGATTGACGGCGTTGTCGAGTTCCTGCCGGTCCACCTCGGAGACAATGTCAAAGGAGGGCATGGGGCGCTGGGCTAGAATTGCATCCGGACCTCGGCCTGAAGGTAGGCGGCGCCATCCTCGGTTCGGTACGCGATGTTTTCCCGGGCGTAATCGAACTGGCGCATGAATGAGTACCCGCCCCCGATCTCCGCAGAAAGCGCGTCTGCAGTCCAACGGACGCCCGCGCCGGCGCGGTATTCGGAGTAGGTGACGACGGTGCCGGAAAGGCCAGAGGGCCGGCCTGGATTGCGGTCGACTTGGTAGCCGCCGCCAATGATCTGGCCACCCAGCCAGAAGGAAAGGTGATCGACGGGTTGGAAGGTGATCCGGGGTTCTGGAGCGGAAGCGAGCACCGTCCACTGGGGGTTGATCCTCCAGAAAAAGCCGAGCGCGGGGATGATGGGGACGGAGCGGAGGAAGGAGGCGTTGAGTCCGACCAATGCGTAGAAATCCTTGAAAACGGGGATGGCGACGCCTGCGGTGATTGGGGCGTCAAAAGAGCCGGAACCAGGATCATTCTCGAAATAGAAGCCCGGGCGCACCTGTACGAGGACACCCAAATCGCCGTCATGGAAATATTCGAGAGCAACGAGCGCGGAGGCTTCTTGGAGGGAGTTGGGGAGGGGCAGGCCGCCTTCGTGGCCGAACGCGAACCGTTCGTATCGGGAGCCCAGTTGGAGGAACCAGCCTGAGTTCGGGTCGATGATCTGGAGCGGGATCCGCCAACCGACATCGACGGTGCCCATGTAGGCGTTTCCGGAGGCTTCAGGATGGTTTTCGAACTGGCTCCCGAAGACGAACGAGGAGGCGACCCGCGAGGTCACCAAGGGGATCTCGGTGGACTTGGAGACCCAGCTTCCGTCGGCTACCGGGTGCCCTGCGAAGACCGGAACAATCGGGGAAAGAAGAAGGGCAAGCGACAGGAGCCGGAGGAGCGGGGTCATGGTGAAACCCGATATTCTAGCCTGCGGAGTGGGGGTGAATGCAAGCGGTAGAATTTTTGGCGGACTCCGATTGGCTTACTCGGAGCGCAAGGCCTTCACCGGGTCGAGCCGGGCCGCTGCGTAAGCGGGGAACAGCGCCGCGGCCGAACAGATCAGAAACGCGCTGATGCAGACCACCGCCACGTCGCGCGGCACGATTTCCGCCGGGATCGTGCTGAACTGGTAGATGCTGGCCGGGAACGGGTCAAATTTGAGGGTGGACGAAAGGAAGTCCCGGAACTCGTTCCGCCACCGGATCACACTCATCCCGGCTGCGAGGCCCGCGATGTTCCCAAACAACCCGACAACCATACCCTGGACCAGAAAGACCCCCACAATCTGGCCCCGGGTCGCTCCCAGCGCTTTCAGAACCCCGATCTCCCGCGTTTTTTGCACGGTGACTGTGATCAGGGTGTTCATCACGCCAAACGCCGCCACAATCACAATGAACAGGAGCAGAAAAAACATCACATTCCGCTCCATGTGGATCGCATCAAAAATTTGCTGGTTGAGTTCGATCCAAGTCCGGAGATGCAGGGGCTGTTCCGGGTCCGAGTGCGGGGCCATCAGAGGGCGGAGCCGGTCGCGGAGCGGTTCAGGATGGTTCGGGTCCTCGGAGCGGACTCCGAGGCCGTGGACGCCATCCCGGAGTCCGTAAAGCTCCTGACCCACATGGAGGGGGACCAGAATGAACTCGGAGTCGAACACGTATCGGCCGGTTTCGTAGATCCCGGATACGGTGAGTTGCTGGGGGGCGACGAGGGACTGGATATCCTCGAGGGATTTTTTGTTGCTTGGATCCTGCTTGGCCTTTTGGAACTCATCGAGGATCTGGTCGAAGTTGCCTGGGGAAAAAACGGTGAGGGTGTCGCCCACCGAAACCTCGAGTTCCTCGGCGAGCGCTGAGCCCACCAGAACGTTGTCGCCGTCCAAGTCGAACTTGCCCTGCTTGACGGTGGCGCGGATGTCGCTGACCCGGACCTCCTTCTGGGGGTCGATCCCTCGCATCTGCGGGGTGAGCCGCCGGCCTCTGTATTCCACCAGAACCGGTCCCTGAACAAAAGGGGCGACTGCGACGACCCCGGGTTGCGAGGCCAAGGTCTTTTCCATGGGGCGCCACTTGTTCAGAACCTTGGCGTTGTGGAGCACCAGATGCGGGTCGAAGCCGAGAACTTTCCGGCGCAATTCGCGGTCGAACCCGGTCATGACGGAGATCACCACAATGAGGACGGTGATTCCCAGGGTGACCCCCAGAACCGAGATCAGGGTGATGGTGGAGACGAAAGTGCGCTTGGGTTTGAGGTACCTGAGCGCAAGGAAAAGGCTGAAGGAAGGTTTCAAGGGAGCGTCCGGGAGACGGATACAGGGGATCCGGGGGACATCAAGAGCATTCCGAGGGCGCATTATGCGGTTGACTGGAGTTGGGAAACCCGCCTGTATGGTGAGGATTTTATGACCAGAGCATTTTCCCTCCTTCTCGTCTTCCTTCTGGTGCATTCCCAGGCGTGGGCCATCAGTGGGGAACCCATTTTTCAGGTCAATCGGCTCAGCTTCTCAGGAACCTACGCTGGCGTGGTGATTCCTGTGGTGGGCGACACGGCCCAGTACAGCACCGGCGTGAATGCGGACGGTTCCACTTCTTCGACGGGCGGAGGTGGCACGGGGGTTCCTGGTTCAGGCAGCACCGGCAGCACTTCCACGTCCTCTACGACCGATGGGTTGTTTTCCTTGACCGAAGACGAAAAAGCGCAACTGGGGCTGTTCTCGTTTGCCAAGCCTTTCGGATCGGGCTCTGCCCAAGGCTACATTGCCATGTTCGTGGGCGGCACCGTGTTCACGGGACTGATCGAGGGTTTGCTGAACCCCAAAAATGGCAAGCTGACCGGAATGATCACGGCCACCTCTCAATTCTCGCAGGACTCGGATGTTTACACCTCGGGGTTCGGCACGATCCGGGCACGGGTGAAAAATTACGTGGAATCGGGGCTGGGGACGACAGGTGCAGCCACGAGCACAACCACCACCGCAGGCAACCCGGTGGCAGCCCGGGTCGTGGGATCAGTCACGCTCCGACTCTTTGACCCGTCCTCAGCGACCACGTTTGCCACCCAGCGCAGTTTCGGCCTGAAATACCAGATCGAAGGCTGGCAGCAGTCGTTTGGAACGGCGGTTCCGGCGTTCAACGACATTTTCTGATCGGGAGCCGAGCTTACACCGGGTGAAAAGCTCCAGGGCCTGGAGGATGGCGGCTGCCGCGGGGTCAGGCCAGTGTCAGGCGTACACCCTGATCGAGTTGATGGTGGCCATCCTCCTGGTGGTTTTTTTGGCCGCCCTGAGCATCCCCTCCTTCAATTGGGTTCGCAACCGGATGGACCGTGCAGCCTGCGCCAACAACTTGAGGGGGTTGCACCTTGGGGCCTCCTCCTTTCTTCAGGAACAGGGGACTTGGCCTCAGATTGGGTCCTCAGATCCCGGCTCGGAGATCTACGCGCGGGCATGGATCGCAGCTCTCGAGCGGTACGGCGTTTCCGAGGAGGCCTGGCACTGTCCCAGCGTCGATCGGACCCTTGGCAAAAGCCTGAGGTCCAGCGGGGTCACCCAGAAGCGGGTGGACTACTACGCAACGCCCTTTGGCGATGGTCCCCGCGTGGCTTATCGCTGGCCTACCCAGCCCTGGTTTGCCGAGCGCGGCGACCTGCACGGGGACGGCAACCTACTCATCTTGGGCACCGGCGAGGTTCTTTCCCTCAGAGAAGTCTACAAGGACGCACGGTTCCGCCGCCGAACCCCTTGACCGTCCATAGCGTCCATAGCGTCCATAGCGTCCATAGCGTCCATAGCGTCCATAGCGTCCATAGCGTCCATCAGGAGCCCGACTCCAGCGCGAGCCGGAGATGCTGAACGACTCGGGTGAGCGCGCGGCTCCGGTGGCTGAGCGAGTTTTTCACTTCCTGAGAAAGTTCGCCGAAGGTGCGGGTGTGGCCCTCTGGAACAAAGAGCGGGTCGTACCCAAAACCGCCCCCGCCGCGTTCCTCGCAAATCAGGGATCCCTCGACGGCGCCTGAGAATGAGCCCAGGACCTCGCCGTTGAGGACCAGACACATCACGCAGCGGAATCGGGCCGGTGATCCGGCCGGATCGGCACCTGCAAGGCGCAATTCCTCCAGAAGTTTCGCCCGGTTGTCGGCATCCGTGGCTCCGGGACCCGCGTAGCGGGCAGAATGCACCCCGGGCGCCCCTTGCAGCGCATCGGATTCCAGACCGGAATCGTCCGAAAGAATCCAGCCTTCAAAATGGGGAGAAGCGGCCAGGGCCTTGATTTGGGCGTTCTCAGCGAAGGTGGCGCCGGTTTCGTCGGGGACTGGAAGCCCGGGATGCGCCCGGAGATCCGAAACGGCGAATTCCGGGCCGAGCATGGCCTGAATTTCTGCGGTTTTATGGGCGTTATGGGTGGCAACGAGCAGGCGGTGCATCCCCTGAGGATGGGGGGTGCTGGCAGGCGCAGTCGAGGCCGGAGTGGGACGGGCGCCGGATTGACGTGAGCGGCGCGGCCCTGTTCACTCGGGGGTTTTTCCAAACCTGTCATGAGCACCGAGCGCCGCAAACCCTATCCCTTTGACCAGATCGAGCCCAGATGGCAGGCCTATTGGGAGCGGGAATCCGTGTTCCATGCGCCGAATCCCGGCGATCCAGGGTTCGATCCGGGGCGCCCGAAATACTACGTGCTGGATATGTTTCCGTACCCCAGCGGGGCCGGGCTGCATGTGGGGCATCCGGAAGGTTACACGGCCACCGACATTCTGGCCCGGTACAAGCGGATGAAGGGGTTCAACGTGCTGCATCCCATGGGTTGGGACGCCTTCGGGCTTCCCGCCGAGCAGTACGCCATCAAGACCGGCCAGCATCCGGCTGTCACCACCGCCCAGAACGTGGGGCGGTTCAAGGCCCAGCTCAAACGGATCGGGTTCGCCTATGACTGGGAACGCGAGGTCAACACCACCGACCCCGGATATTTCCGGTGGACCCAGTGGATCTTTCTCCAGATCTACAACTCCTGGTTCAATCCCGCCACGGGACGGGCTGAGCCCATTGCCACCTACAAGGGTCCTGATCCGGATCAAGTGCGTCTGGCTTTTGTGGCCGAGGTGCCGGTGAACTGGTGCCCGGAGTTGGGCACGGTGCTGGCCAACGAGGAGGTTGTGGATGGCAAAAGCGAGGTGGGCGGGTTTCCTGTGGTCCGGCGTCCAATGCGGCAGTGGATGCTCCGGATCACGGCATACGCGGAACGGCTGATTCGGGAACTGGATGGTTTGGACTGGCCGGACTCCATCAAAGCGCTTCAGCGGAACTGGATCGGACGCAGCGAAGGCGCGGAAGTCGAGTTCAGTGTGGCCGGCGGCAACGGGCGGATCCGGGTGTTCACGACCCGGCCTGACACGCTCTATGGGGCAACCTATCTGGTGCTTGCACCCGAACATCCGCTCGTGGATGGCATCACTACCGCCGAACAGCGGGTGGCAGTGGACGCCTACCGGGAGGCGGCGTCGCGGAAAAGCGACTTGGAGCGGACCGAACTGGCCAAGGAAAAAACGGGGGTGTTCACCGGCGCGTTTGCCGTGAACCCGGTCAACGGCGAAAAAATCCCCGTCTGGATCGCGGATTACGTGCTGTCCGGCTACGGCACGGGCGCCATCATGGCGGTTCCCGCGCATGACGAGCGCGACTGGGAGTTTGCACGGAAGTTTGCGTTGCCGATCCGGGCGGTGGTCTCCGAGAGCGCACGGTTGGGGCTGGGCGGGGGCGGTGTCTGCGCGGCAGAACCGGCTGAATGTTTTGTGGGCGAAGGGTACGCAGTGCATTCCGGCCCGCTGGACGGGTTGCCGACCGCGGAGGCGAAGGCGGAGATCATCCGGCGGTTGGAGGCGCTGGGGGTGGGGCGCGGGACAGTGACGTACAAGCTCAGGGACTGGCTGTTTTCGCGCCAGCGCTACTGGGGTGAGCCGTTTCCCGTGGTCTGGGAGGAAGGCCGCCACCGCGGTCTGGGTGTGGAGGAGTTGCCGGTGCTTCCGCCGTCCCTCGAAGATTTCCGGCCGACCGGCACGGGGGAACCGCCTTTGGCAAAGGCGGTGGATTGGGTTCGGTACAGTGAGAACGCGCTCCGGGAGACGAACACGATGCCGCAATGGGCGGGCTCCTGCTGGTATTACCTGAGGTACATGGATGCCCAGAACGCCAGCCGGTTCGTGGGGTGTGAAGCGGAGCGGTACTGGACCACGGGCCGGGTGGACGGGCAAGGGCAGGCCCACGGAGGCGTGGACCTGTACGTGGGCGGGACAGAGCACGCGGTGCTTCACCTGCTTTACGCCCGGTTCTGGCACAAGGTGTTGTTTGATCTGGGGCACGTTTCAACGCCGGAACCGTTCCAGAAACTGGTCAACCAGGGGATCATTCTGGGGCAGGACGGCCAGAAAATGTCCAAGTCGCGCGGGAACGTGGTGAACCCCGATGACGTGATCGACCAGTACGGCGCCGATGCATTCCGGTGTTACGAGATGTTCATGGGCCCGCTGGAACAGATGAAGCCGTGGAGCATGACGGGCGTTGAGGGCGTGTCCCGCTTTCTGGCACGGGTCTGGAGGCTGGTGATGGAGGAGAACCAAGCCGGCGAATGGGTGCGGTCGGGGGCCGTCGCGGATGCGGAACTGGACCGCGCCCAGACCAAGGTCCTGCATGCCACGGTGAAGAAGGTGACCGAGGATATCGAAACCCTCAGCTTCAACACCGCAATTTCGCAGATGATGATCTTTGTCAACGCGTTCATCCCGGCATCGCCCCGGCCCCGTGCGGCGCTGCGGGTGTTGATGCAGCTTTTGAACCCGTTTGCTCCCCACCTGACTGAGGAACTTTGGGAGCAACTGCATCCCGAAGGCGGCGCTGGGCGGCTGGCGGAACAGCCCTGGCCGGCCTGGGATCCCGCCTGCCTCGTGGAGGACGAGGTGGAGTTGCCGGTCCAGGTCAATGGCAAGCTCAGGGACAAACTCACTGTAAAACGCGAGGCGACACCCGCCGAAGTCGAGGCGCTCGCTCTGGCCTCGCCCCGGGTTCAGGAGCACATCGCCGGAAAGACCGTGCGCAAGGTGATTGTTGTGCCCGGCAAACTGGTGAACGTGGTGGCCAGTTGAGCCGACCAGGATGCCGGCTCCCCCAGGAAACCCCGCGGCGCGGCTGTTAAAAATCAGGGTTCTTTGTAACCTGCGGGAGTTTTTGAGCGTCCATGTTCAAAGATGAACCGTGTTGTGATGCTGTTGGGGGTGCTGGCCCTGTTGGCTCTCGCAAATTTTGGGTATTACCTCTGGCGGGGCTGGGGCGTGATCACGGTGCACGCCGAAGACCGCCCGGTGGCCGAAGTGGTGCGCGCCATTGAAAAACAGGGGCACATCAAAATCCGTTCCCAGATCGATCCCGCCACCCAAGTCCGGATGCATCTGGACCGGGTTTCGCTCCAGGAAGCCTTGGAGTCGCTCGCGGCTGTCACCGACGCCCGCTGGCGCCTCACGTACCTGCTGGGGGAGGCCCCCGCCCTTTCCGCTGCCCTCGGGAGCCTCGGCTCTGGCCAGAAACTGGCCGGCTGGAAGTTTTACCATTATCCGCTCCCCGCAATGCCCGGGGAGGATACCCTCCCCCTGGAGGATCCCCGCAGAGACCGGTGGGAGGTGGAGCCGGTGTCTGACGGGAAACTCTCCGGGTATTTGGACGGGGGCGCGCGCAAGGTCTCCGCCACCTTTGGGGCCCCGGAAGGATGGGATTCTCAGGTCCAACACCCGCCCAAACCGGGCCCAGTCAACCGCGTGGCCGCGGCCCTCGCAAAGGCCGCTGGCTGCCGGCTGGAAGAATTTGTCATGCTCGAACCCAGTCGCCGCGAGCGGCGGGGGGACGAGGATCGCGGCGAGGTTTCCGGCGATGGTGGACGGTTCCGGGGCCGCGATTTTAATCCGGAAAAAATCGAGCAGCGGGTTTTGGCGGAGATTGCCAAGCTGCCTCCGGAAAAACAGGCAGCCGCCCGTGCGGAATTGGAGGAAAGAAAGGCCTTTTTTGCCGGGATCCAGAACCTGTCCCGGGAGGAGCGGATGGCAAAGTTCCAGGAGCTTTTTGAGCGACCGGAGGTGCAGGAGCGTTTTGAAAAGGACCGGGCAGAGAGGGATGCCCGACAGAGCCCGGCGCAGCGGATGGCGCGCGCTCAGAGGTATCGGGAACGGAGGGCGCAGGTGCTGGGAGGAACCAAGCCATGAAACGGCCACAGAAATTCCGGGCCGGATTCACCCTGATCGAATTGATGGTGGTCATGGGGATTCTCGCCCTGATGGCCACACTGGTGTATCCAGTCCTTCAGGGTGTGAAGTCCCGGGCCGAGACCGTGGCCTGTCAGGGCAACCTGCGCCAGATCTGGATGGGGGTGAACGCTGCCGCCACCGACAACCAGAACAAATATCCTTCCATCAAGTTCGGTCCGGACGATGCCGGGGCTGAGCCAGGCGCCAAAGACCTCGCTGGAACTCTGCTCCCCTACGGAATCACGGCGGAGGTTTTGAAATGCCCCACCGATGTCCGGGGGCCAAACTGGTTCGCAAAAATGGGTGCCAGCTACCTCTGGCAACCCATGGCGGAGGATGAGGCCCTTGGAAATGTCCGGGTCGTGACCCCATGGCGGACCGTGGTTGCAGCCAAAGGTTCGCGGGTGCGCCTCCTGACCGACCTCGAGGCGATCCATCAAGCCGAGGAGGGCGGACGCCGGCGGATGAACGTCATCTACGTGGATGGCCATGTCCTCACCCGCTGAGCCTCCGCCCGCGTCGGGACGCAGGCTTGATTTCCGGGGCTGGAACCCGCAGTCTCCACCAACAACCCAGAGGCCTCAAACGGAGCCCGGCGGAGTGCCTGATTCCGCCCCGGATCCATCCCCGAATTCATCTTTTCTCCCCATCCTCCCCATCCTCCCCACAGGGGTTCCATTTCCGGGCGTCCGGAGACGGCTCCCCCAAGGAAGCAAACCAGCGATCACAACCATCGAACCCCGGAAAAAAGCGAGTATGGAGATCTACATTCTTAGGAACGGCGAGACTGCCGGCCCTTACGGCGAAGAGCAGGTGCACGGTTTCCTGAAGCGGGGTGAGGTGGTCACCACCGATCTGGCCTGGGTGGCTGGCATGGAGCAGTGGGCGGAACTCCATCGCGTCCTTTTTCCTGGCAGCCTGACCCCCGCCCAGATTCCTCACGCTCAGACGGACATTGCAAGGCGCACGCCGATCCCGGGCACGGTCTTTGGGAGAAGCGAGGCCGGCGAAGCGGCAAGGCGCGCTATGGAATCGGGCACGGTCCGGGCCCATGAGGCGGCGGACTCCAAGACCGGCGGTTCTACGCGGCTCTCCACTCCCGCTGAAAAGAAGAATGAAAAGCTGGCGCAACCCGCCACCGAGAAGCAGAAGGCGTTTCTGGCCTTCATGGGAGTCCGCGTGGAGCCAGAGCTCTCCATGGAGCATGCGGGTGACCTGATCAACCGGGCCAGCGCAGATCCGGCAAACCGGGAGCGGATGGCTCTCTGGAACGTCGAACGGCTACGCCTCCACCCCGAACTGTTCGCAGAAGAGATCCATACCCAGAAAGAGCAGCGCCCCGCCAAGTACTTGGAGGTGGTCCAGAAAAACGGGGGCGCTTATTTCCAGAAAGTCACCAAGGCGCACTGCCAGGTCCTGCTGAACCACCTCGATGTCCAGCATCCCGGCTGGGAGCAGCGGCCTGAGGCCGTGAAGGACTACTTTTTCCCGGCCATCGTCGAGAAGTTTCCAAAACTGGTTCTGCCCGCCGGACGCGGCAAGTTTGCGTATCCCCAACGGTCCGGGGGAGCCACCTCGGAGGTTGCCAGGAAGGATTCTGGAAAAGCGGCCTCCCGAGGAGTGGCAGTCCGGAGGGACACGCCTGCGAAGGCCGTGCTCCGGGGCGCAATTCATGGGGGCGTGCTCCTGGCGCTGTTGTACGGAGGGGAAATGGGCTGGAGCGCCCTCAAAACTTCCGGGACACGCCAGACGGCTGCCAGCCCCGGTGCCTCTGCCGCCTCCCCGTCTGGAGCCGGAAAAGCCGAGCCCAGCGGCGGCACGGCATCTGCCGTTGCTGCCGCGCCCGTAGTCGCGCCTCCAGAACCCGCCAAGAAGACCGCGCCGTCCAAGGAAAACGACCTGGGAAGTTTGATTTTGGACGCCACAAAGGAGGCGCCAATGGTTGCTTCCGCTCCCAAACAGGAGAAGCCGCCAGAAGCCACGCCGGTTCCGAAAAAAAAGCGGATGCCCCAGCCTGAAATGAAGCCCGAGGAACCGGCGCCGATGGAGGAAAAAGTGGCACCGCCTCCGGTCGCAAAGGACCCCAAATCGGAGGCGACCCTGCTCAAGTCCATGACGGTCGAGTTCGCATTCGGACCGGCGACCATCGAGGCGGGCACGGTTTTGAAAGTGATTTCCAAAGAAGGCCCCCTGCTGAAACTCCGGTACGGGCCGGACACCGTGACGGTCCAGATCGACCAGACCGATTATGCGGATCGCGAGGCCGGCAAGCCTCTGAAAACGGCGCCCAAGCCCGCCGCGCCTGCCGAGACCAAACCCGGTGCGAAGGGGGCCACACCCGCGCCCAAGCCCGGTGGGGCGCTGTTCTAACCCAAAGCTGCAGGCCGGCTCAGGCCGGGTTCAGGCCGCCCAGAATCCGGAGTCCCTGCAGGGTGAGATCTTGGCGGACCGTTTGGATTTCGGGCAGTGCCGCCGCAATCAACTCGGCGTAGCCCCCGGTCGCCACCACGGAAAGTTTCCGCGGACTGCCCAGCTCCCGCGTGAGCTCAATCAGGATCTGCCGGATCAGGCCGCGGTAGCCGTACACCGCACCGGAAAGCATCGCTGTGCGCGTCGATTTGCCGATGGCGGCAGGCGGTTCCAGAAGCGTGATTTTCGGAAGCAACGCCGTGCGCTGGTGAAGGTAGTCCGTCATGGCTTCCAGGCCAGGTGCGATCACGCCGCCCACGTAGTTTCCGTTCTCCGCAAGAATGTCGAAGCTCACCGCCGTGCCGAAGTCCACCACAATGGCCGGGGCGCCGTAGAACGCGGCGGCAGCCGCGGCGTTTGCCAGCCGGTCCGCCCCAATGGTGGCAGGCTTCGGATAGTCGATCCCGACGCCCAACTCGATCCGTGCACTCACCTCTAAAACCGGATCCGCGCGGAACACCTGTTTCAAAACCGCGGCTTTGGCCGGCACCACGGAGCAGAGGACCACCCTCTGGAATTCCCAGCCCTTGAGCAGCGCCCGCACCCGGGCCGGGGAAACCTCCGGCGTCGGAAGTTTGCGCACGGCACCCAGCCGGTTCTGTGAGGAGAGCGCAAACTTGGTGAACGAGTTGCTGTTGTCCACCAGGAGGAACTCGGCGCGTCGGGCAGGCATCTGTCCACTTCACCCGCTGCCGCCCGGCAGGTCAAGGGGCGGGCTTGCAGGAGGCGCAGACTGGCCGCTAGGGTCTCCACCCATGAACCTCCTCCGCCGTCCCCGGCGTCTCCGTACCACAGCGGCGCTCCGCAGCATGGTCCGGGAAAACCAGCTCCGCGCCACGGACCTCATCCTGCCCCTGTTTGTCAGCGAAAAAATCGCGGCTCCCGTGCCGGTTCAAAGCATGCCGGGAGTTTTCCAGTGGCCCTTGGAAAACGTGGTCAAGGAGGCGGCGGCCGCTTATGCGGAGGGTATCCCGGCAGTGCTTTTGTTTGGGATCCCGGCAAAAAAAGACGAGCTGGGTTCGGAAGCTTATGCCCCAGAGGGAATCGTCCAGCGGGCCGTCCGTGCCATCAAACAGCAGTGCCCGGATCTGGTCGTGATCACCGACGTCTGCCTCTGCGAATTTACCAGCCACGGCCACTGCGGGATCGCCGATTTCCACGGCCATCATGTCCATGTGCGCAACGACGAATCCGTTGAGCTCCTGGTCCGCGAGGCCGTTTCCCATGCCGCCGCCGGGGCCGACGTGGTGGCTCCCAGCGACATGATGGACGGCCGTGTGGGCGCCATCCGAAGGGGCTTGGATGCCGCGGGATACGAGAACGTGGTCATCCTCAGTTACGCCGCCAAGTTTGCTTCCGCCCATTACGGGCCGTTCCGGGATGCCGCGGAGAGCACCCCGCAGGCCGGGGACCGCCGGGGGTACCAGATGGATGCTGCCAACGGACGCGAGGCGCTCCGGGAAGTGGAGCTCGACATCGAGGAGGGCGCCGATCTGGTCATGGTGAAGCCGGGGTTGCCCTACCTCGACATACTCTGGCGCGTCAAGGAACGGTTCGGTCTGCCCACCGCTGTCTACAACGTCAGCGGCGAGTACGCCATGGTCAAGGCCGCTTCGGAACGCGGCTGGCTGGATGAAAAGGCCACCGTGCTTGAGCAGATGCTCGCCTTCAAACGGGCTGGCGCTGACCTCATCATCACCTACTGGGCCCGGCAGATCACCCAGTGGCTTGCCGACCCCAAGTAGCGCGCTCCCGCAGCGCCGCCACTTCAGCGCGCAACTCCATGGCCAGCGTCTTCCGGGGCACGGCTGCACGCCGGACCTTTCCAAAGCGGATGCTTGCCAGGACCCATTCCTGTCCCATCAGCCCGTAGAGGTGCGGCGCCAACTCCATGTCCCCCCAAAAACACACGTGTTCTCCGGGGTCGTCCACGGCCAGAAAATAGTCGATCCCGGCCGGCACCACCGGATGCGTTCCCTGCGCTGCCGCCTCCAGCAGGGAAGGGTAAAAAGGCAACACGTCCTGCCCATTGCTACTGGTGCCTTCGGGGAAAATGCAGACCGGCACCCCGGCCCCCAGCGGTTCCTCCAGTGCAGTGCCCACACGCGCCACGTCCGCCCGGCGTTGGCGATCCACAAAAACACAGCCTGCTGCGAATGCGAGAAAGCCGAACAACGGCCAGTGCCGGACTTCCGCCTTCGCCACAAAAACCGTGGGCTGGAGCGCTGAGATGATCAGAATGTCGAGGTAGGAGAGGTGGTTGGCCACCAAGAGCCCCGATGCCGGTGGAGTGCCTGACACCCGGAGGCCAACCCCCAAAATCTTCAGCACCCGTGCGCACAGCCCCGACAGCCAGAGGGCTTTTCGCCGGGCGTCCCAATTCCCATTCCGGAAATGGAAATCCAGCAGTGCCAAGCCGAAGGTCGGAACCAGCAGCAGGATCCGGAGAAACCGCCTTGCCGTTCGGATCCCGGGTCCCGCAGTTCTCGAAACCGCAGGAAAGCACCCGGGAGCCAAGGTAGTCTCGGGTTCTGAAACAGAATGCTGCGCCGGGCTCAATCCAGAAAGTTCCGGGCGCTCTCCGGCAAGTTGTGCAGATCCAGTAAGGTCAGGAAATCGATGGTGCCGAACTCGCGGTCAATGGCTGGCGTGGAGGCAATCTGTGCTCCCAGCGACAGGTAGGCGGCGAGGAGTTTGGGCATCCGGACGGGCGTGGCGTGATCCATCGGACATGCAAATGCCGGGAGCGGCTGGGTGCGCAGTTCGGGCCGGACGAGCTGTTGCGGCTGGAGGCTGGCATACAGACCTGCTCCCTCGGCCGGGTCCTGCGAAGTCAGCGAGCTACAGCCAATCAGATAGCGGCAGCCTGCCTCGCGTGCGTACTGGGCGATGCCGCGCCAGAGCATCCCGAGCACCACCAGGTTGCGGTGTTCCTTCGCCACACACGCCCGGCCCAGTTCCAATGCCTCATGGGTGATCGGGGCCAGTGGCGCAAAGTCGAACTCGCTGGCACTGTAAAACCCGTGGGCGGTCGCAGCTTTCCGCCCGGTCTGCATCCGGTATGTCCCCACAATCTGGTCCTCATGCTCCACCAGCAAATGGTCGCAGACCGCGTCAAACCGGTCCGAGTCGCGGCCGGTCAGGAAAGACTGGGCCAGCCCCTCCGAAAGCTCCAGATTGAACACTTGAAACCGCAGCCGCTGGGCCGCTGCGAGATCCGCCGGAGATTCCGCCAGCCGCGTCCGGTAACTGGATGCGGAGGCGCGTCTGGCCAGCACTCGGGCTCCGGTGCGAGCTTTGGGCGCGTCAGAGACTGGGGGCGAGATGTGCGGTTGCAGGTCCATACGGGGATAAACCTACAGGCCGAAATGGGGTGGCTCAAGCCGTCCCGCGCACAAAAAAGGCAACAATTTGAAGGCGGAGGGAGTTTAGGGGGTGTTTTACTCAGTGTTCGGGGTGTGCCGCAGAAAAGGGTGGAGTCCAAGCGGCGAATTTGGTAAATTCAAGTGTTGATTGTGATATTTATCGGGCCCCCATTTCCCCCCCCGATTTTCCCGCAATTCCCCTGATCGCCCCCGATTTTTCGCCGTTCTCCGGCCTATGAAACGTTCCATTCTCCCTCGCTTCCTGGAATCCGCAGGTTTGATTCAGGCACCCTTCCGCCTTCCACGCCGCCAGAAACCCAAAGGCTTCACCCGGGCACTGCGCCGCGCTTCCGGCCGGGTCCGGCCCTTGGGCAGTTCCCTGGGCGGCATGCCGACCGCACTGGCGGTGTGCGGGTTGTTGATGGCTGGCACCGGCGTTTCCGGGGCTGCCCAGCTCTACTGGGACACCGACGGCACGGCCGTGGGAAACGCGGTCGCGACCGGGGCCGGGCTGGGAGGCGGTTCCACGGTGTTTAGTTCGAATCCGTGGAATACTTCGAGCAACCTTTTTTGGGATGGCACCAGCGCCGCGCTGATGCTCTGGAACAACGCCAACAACGACACCGCGATTTTTGCCGGAACGGCGGGACTGGTGAACATTGGCAACGACCCCATCCTGGCCGGCGGACTGCGCTTTCAAACGACCGGGTACACGCTGTCTCAGGTATCGGGTGCCGCGGGAAGTCTCACGCTTTCCGATGGAGCGGAAATCCACACGGGAACCGGGGTGTCCACGATCATCAGCATGCCGCTGACTGGGACCAACGTGTCGAAGACGGGTGCGGGGAGTCTGACTCTCTCGGGCGACAACAGTGGAATCACCGGGGCGATCACCCTGAATGCGGGCATTTTGCGGGCTGCTGGCACCACCGCCAATACGCTGGGTACGGGGACCCTCGTCCTCGCGGGCGGCCGTCTGGAACTGGCCAACGAGGCGGCGGCCGCCTTGAACCGGAACACCACGGTCTCGGGAAATGCCGAAATTGTGATGGACCGCAGCGTGTTGGGCAATGCGCTCACGTACACTCTTGGTACCCTCGCGATGGGGAGCCAGGACCTTCAGGTCCGGTACGCCAATGCGATCAATACGCAGTTTTCGCGGTTGAACTTCGGGGCTTCCACGTTCTCGGGAACACCCACGTTCACGGTGGCAGCTAACGCCGAACTCGGGTTGGGCGCTCTGACGGGTGCCGGCGGCCTGGTCAAGCGGGGATTCGGTCTCCTCGCGCTGGGCACCCCTGCCGCAGGTTTCAGCGGCACCGTCGACATTCAAGCCGGTTCCATTCCGATCCGATTGACCCACCAGGACGCACTGGGTACCGCCGATGTTTCCTTTGATACCGCTGCAGGGCTCGAGTTTTACTCGGACTCGGCGGTGACCATCCCGAACAACCTCACCCTGAAGGGCAGCACCTACCTGACCGTCTTGCGGGCGACATCCGGGACGAACGTCACCCAGACGTTTTCGGGCAGCCTGACGTTTGGAAACAATAGCTTGTTTTTGCTGAACAACAACGCGTACGCGTACAATTTCACCGGCCAGTGGAATCTGAACGGGCCGGTTGCCACCCTCAATCACAACGGAGTGGGTGTCACCGTTGGCGGAAAAATCACCGGGCCCGGTCTTTTCAGCAAAGTCTCCGGGAATTCGTTGAACATCTCGAACGCGGCCAACGATTACACGGGTGGCACCAACGTCTTTGGAGCCTCGTTTGCGCTAAACGTAGTGGCGGGCGGGAAACTCGGGAATGGGGGTTTGGTGTATGTTGCGCCTCAGGGGCTGCTCCGGGTCAATGCCGCCTCCGCCTTCACCGGGGCTGACAACGCCACGCTCCCGATGGCGGTGCAATCCTCCCTCGTGGCGAGCGCCGGCGGCATCCTGAGCAACGTGTACCAGCAGCCGTTTGGGAATACCACCGCCACTCCGGGCGCCGGCATGGGGATTCTGGAGTTGGGCACGGATTTCGCCTTGGGCACGGCGGCCAATACCGTGGCAGTGAGCCCGTTTGGCGCCGCGCTCCGGCTCAACACTGCCGTTGCCAACAACCTCGATTTCTCAGCGATCGGCGCCCAGACGGCAGGCAACGGTCGGTTCTTCCTCGGCGCGGCCACAGACCGTACTTACAGCGGTGTGTTGACGGCCGACGGCGGGGCGGCTGCGGGCGGGGTTTACCGGCTGGGCGCGAATGATACCGGGGCCACCGTGCTGACGCTCAGCGCCACCGGAGCCGGCGGCGCATTGCCTGATCCGAGCAGCGGCAGCAACTCGGTGGTGATCGGGTCCCCTGTGTTCAACGTGAACACGGGGTTCACCCTGTCCACGGGCACCGTGGAGTACGGCGGGGCCCAGGGTTACACAGGAAGCACCACGATCAACCGGGGCAGCACCCTGCGCGTGACCAGCACCGCCAACACCCAAAACCTCGTTCCCAGCGCCAGCCAGCTCAACGTGTTCGGCCAGATGCTGTTTTCCGGGGCGTACAACGCCGCCGCCACCAGCCCCCAGCAGACCAGCACCGGCGCCATCAACGTGATGAACACCCAGTTCACCACCGGCGCGGGCCAGAACGTGGGTCTGGTGGTCAATAACAACGCCTACGCTTCCAGTGCCATCCAGCCCCGTCTGGCCGCCACCACCGGGCTCAACCTGAGCAGCGGCAATTTCCGGTACCTCGGGCCCACCGGTGCGTTTACCTCCAGCCAGAACCTCGGCACCGTCACGTTCGACGGCGGCAACCTCATCGAAGTCAGCCGCGGCAACGCCGCTGCCGACAATGCCAGTGTCGTCGTCAGCAACTTGGTCCGTTCCAACAATGGCGTCCTGACTCTCGTCACGACCGGAGGCGCCTTCAATGCCGCAACCGGGTCGGACACGAAGTTTACCGCCACCCAGATCAACGGGGCGGCTCCCTTGGTAACCAACGGAATGCTCGCACCGTGGATCATTGCCCAGACGGCTGCGCCCACCTTTGTGACTTCCGGTGCGACGGGGCTCGGCCCGGTGGCCTATGATGTCACGGCCACCACGAACACCGCGCTTCAGGGCGCCACCGCCACCCAGAAGGTGGACGTGACAACGGCGCTGACCACCGGTGCGAACGCCTCCGTCTACGCGCTGCGCGTGGGGAACGTGGCCATCTCCGGCACCAACACCGTTACCGTGGGCGCCAATGCTTCCGCCACCGACGGCGCTGGCGTCATTTTCAACAGCACGGGTGCCCAGACCCACGCCGTAAACTGGTCTTTTGGCACCTCGGGAGCGCGCGAAGCGGTCATTTACAACTCCACGCTCAACCAAGCCACCACCCTTTCCGGGACCGTCAATGCCACCGGGCTCACCAAGTCCGGCCCGGGCAACCTGACGCTCACCGGAACCAACACAGGGGCAGGCGCCACCTCGCTGCTCTCCGGCACCATCACCATCAACCAAGGGACCCTGACTGCGGCCACGCCCGCGAACGTCGGTACCCGCGCCAATCCGACTGCTCCGTACACGGTCGACTCCGCGCCCATCCGTCTGGCTGGCGGCAATTTTGCCGTGACTGGTGCGACGGTTGGCAACGCGAACTATCTGCAGAACTGGACTGTCGCCAATGACTCCACGTTCACCTCGGTCACCCAGATCCTGCCCCGGTTCGGAAGCCTGACTTTCCCCACCCGCCTGGGGGGTGCTCCAGATCCCACCCTCCTCACGCTGAACGGAGGCGGCATCCTGTTCACAGGAAGCACGGTGTTGAATCAGGCCGCCATCCTGAATGCCACGGCTGGCACCGGCGGGATCGGCGCCCTGGACCACAACTATCTGGCAGGCGCAGTGTCCGGCACGGGCCGCCTTGAAAAGTGGGGGACGGGCGATGTGACGTTGCTCAACGGGTTGAGTTCCTCGGCGTCAGTGACCCAGAACAGTTACTCCGGAGGAACCATCGTCCAGCAGGGGGTTTTGGCCAGCGGTGCGGGGGCGGCTGCGGACACGCCATTCGGATCCGGATCCGTCACGGTTCAGCCAGGTGCCACGCTGCGTCTGGCGCATCCCAGCAACGTTCCGGGCGGGATCATCGTGAACAGCGACCTGACCGGTCTCGGTACGGTGGGTCTTGCATACGTTGGGCCGGTTCCGACCCTGACGTTCAACAACACCAACCTGCGGGGGCCGTTCAATGGCGTTCTCGGGATTGACGTGGTCGGGTTCAACACCACCATCGACCAGGCTGCGATTGGCGGCGGAACCACCTTCCTAGGGGCCACCGTGGGCCGGGCTAACACCGGCACTGGGATCGCCGTGTATGGATCCAGCGTTTTCACGGGGAACCTGCTGCCGAGCGGCTCTGTGTATCGAATCGGCGGGGGCGGGGGCACCCTGAACCTACACCGGGCCAACCAACTCACCGGTGCCCGGACCGTCCAGTTTGGCGCGCTCTCCAACGGGCTCCAGGCGGCTTCCGTTGCCTTGATCAACGGCACCAATGGCATCGTCGTGTTGAACCAGCCCAACGATATTTCCGGCGAGTCCTGGTTCAACACGGGCCAGACAGTCCAACTCGGACACGACCAGGCTCTGGGCACCAGCACTCTCGTCTTCAATGGCGGCATCCTACAGGGGGACGCCTTCCAGCGGGTCAATGGATTCGCCCAAGGCCGTGTTCTCGCGAACCCGGTCAAGTTTGCAGGAGACATCACACTCAACTCGGCGTTCAACGGTTCTCCTTCGGACCTGACCTTTACCGGGCCGGTCAGCCTCTCCAACAGCACCGTTGGCGGCGCGCTCCGGGTGATCACCGTGAACACCCCGACATACGCTCCGGGATTGGGCTCGATCGCCACGTTCTCCGGCGTGATCAGTGACGGCGACAGCGCCAACAACGGCCTCGTCAAAAACGGGACCGGCACGCTCCGTCTCACAAACACCAACACCTATTCCGGTGTCACCACCATCAATGGGGGAAACATCGTCATCTCTTCCGACGCCAACCTCGGAACCAATCCGGTCGTTTACCTGAACAACGGCGCCCTGAGCACCTGGCAAACCAGTTTTACCCTTGGCAAACGGCTCGTGGTTCCCTTCAGCACCACTGGCTGGCTGGATTCGGGCGAGGGTCTCACGCTCACACAAAGCCCGTCCAGCACGTGGGAAGGCGGCGGCCGACTGACCAAGATCGGTTCCGGAACTCTGGTCCTGACCGCACCCAACTCCTTCGCCAATTTCACGGTGTCCAGCGGGGTGGTGGAGGCCAGTTCCGCGGATCAGTTGGGGGTAGGTGACATCGAGTTCCAAAACAGCCCAAGTGCTTTCTACAGCAATGGCGGCATTCCCATGCTCCGGTTCACGGAAAACATCCCGGCCCTGAACCGGCCCCTTCGGCCCAATTCCACCGGCGCCATCAGCGTGGCGCCGGGCAAAACCGTGACCCTCACCACGGGTGCCCTCGCAGGTGGAGTCATCCACAAGCTCGGCACGGGCACCCTGCAGCTGGCAGCCGCTGGCGGCACCGCAGTTCCGTGGTCGGTCAACAACGGCGTCTTGGAAATCCTCTCCACAGCCGGCGCCAATCCGCTCGGCAACAACGCCACCCTCAACGGCGGTACCCTGCGCATTACCAACACTTCCGCTGCGGACTATTCTGCCGGGAACAGTGGCGGCACATTCAATTTCAACGGCGGCGGCATGGTCTATCTCGACCCGCAGTCGGACAACCTCGCCCAGCTCTCCGTCGGCAGCCTGGTCCGTAACAACCAGGGCACCTTTCTCTTGGGCGTGTCCCCAGTCGGCAACCTCGCCGGTGCCGCTGCTTCCGGGATCCGGTCCCGGGTGATTGCCACCAACGTCCTCGGGGCCCCTGCGGCCTCTGCCAATTTCAATGGAATCCTTTCCCCCTCCATGCTCCGGCTCGGAGACGGCCTCACCAGTGGGGACGCGAATTTCCTCAGTTACGGCGCCAACGGGCTCGAGACCGGCACCCCAACCACGCCTGTGACCACGCTGACCGGCCTGCAGCCGGCTGCCGTGGCGACCATCACCACGCCGCAGACCCTGACGGGCAATAACTCGATTTACGCCCTCAAAACCACGGCAGACATCACCGGCGGCTCCCTGCAGGTGGTCGCCAACAATGCCACCACCCAGCTCGGCGGGATCCTCCTCAATGGCGCGGGTCTGGCTGCGCCCACAGTCAGTTCCAACCTGTTTTTCGGCCTCGACGGCCAGAACGTAACGCTCCTCAACGGCCTCCACTACGGCGAAGGCCTTGTCTACACCAGCGGCGGTTATTCCACCGGCACGCCCACCCTTTCCGGAACTGTTACCGCCAACAACTTCACCAAATCCGGGTTCGGACCGCTTCTCCTGAGCGGCACCAACCGGATCTCGGGTTTCATCGCCGCCCAGTCCGGTTCCATCCAGTTTGCGGGTGCAGGCGCGCAGCCTGCCCACAACACCCTGCAGCTCAACGATGCTGCCACCCTGGATCTGGCGGGCGGCACCGTGAAGCTGGGCGCGCTTTCGGGCACGGCCGGGGTCGTCACCAACACGTCCGCCATGCCGGGCACCTTGAACCTGCTCTCCCCGGGCGATTACACCTTCACCGGCAACCTCCGGGACGGCGCCGGATCGGTCCGCGTCTTCAAGGGGGGCACCGGTATTCTGAGGCTCGGCCAGAACTCCGGAAACAATCCCGTGGCAAACGTCAACACGCACACGGGCGGTTTTGCCCTGTTCGCGGGTCAGCTTTTCCTGAACACCCCGTATGCCCTCGGGGCCAATAACTCCACGTTCGAGTTCCTTGGCGGCCTGCTCACATTGAACATGACCGGCGCAGGTCCGGGTCTGCCCACCATCATTGGGAGTCCGGGCGCCACGAGTGGCGGAGTGAACATGGTGGTCAAGGGCACCTCCACTGCCTTGGGCACGGACAACAACGGAGTGTTTAGCACAGGGTTTCAAGACCAGTATTACCAGTTCAACAACCTGACACTTGGCGGCTCAATTTTCACCACCACGCCCCAGACCGATGCGCAGAACCTGCGTTTTGCCGGAACCATCACCGGCCACAACGCCGCCGTGTTCAACGTGACCACCGGTGGTACTGCTGCGGGTCGCAGTGTGGTCGATCTGTCCGGCACCATCGTGGATGCCGCTTCCAATGCCTTTGCGGTAAACAAAACCGGCTCGGGTACCCTCCGGATCAGCGGCACCGCCAACACCTACACGGGCGGCACCAATGTGTTCTCCGGGGGTGCCATCCAAATCACCTCCACCACCGGGACTCCCGTCGGCACGGGGCCGGTCACGGTCTATCCGGGCGGTTTCCTGCGCCTGGGCGGCTCGGGTTCCCTCTCCGGCGCGTCCAGCGTCAGGGTGCTTTCCAGTATCAGTGCGTACGGGGCTGTGGTCTTGGATAACAACTTCCAGCCCACCCTCAGTGCCACTGCGATGAATTCGTTCCTCGGCGGTGCCGTGCAGATCGGGATGCCCACCTTCGCCGGCAATCTCGACATGAGCCAGATCGGGGACGGTCGCCAGTTCCTCGGGACGTACGCCAGCAACAACCTCTCGACCAACGGATCCCAGTTCATTGGTACCCTGCAGCCAGGGGCCGAAAACCGGTACCGGGTGGGGGCCAATACCAATGCAGGGCACCAGCTCTATTTCAGCGGGCCGGACAATGTGTTCACCGGGGCAGGCACCACTCTGGAAGTGGGCAGCCCTATTCCCACAGTGACCTACGCGCAGAATGTCCCGACCAATTCCACCGGGATTGTTGTGATCCAAAACTCCAACAACTACACCGGCGGCACCCTGGTGAACCGAGGCAGCCAGCTCTATGTCTCCGCCGGGGGGGCCACCACGGCCTCCACACCGCTTGGAACCGGCCCCGTGGAAATCCGGGACAGCGCCGCACTCCTTTATCTCGGGCCGCTGGGGTCCGCCTTCAACAACGGCGCCCAGAACAACGTCCACAGGCTCCGGATCCTTGGGGAAATTGGATTGGACAACAACAACGGCCTGTACACGGGCGCCGGGGGCCAGGGCCGCTGGGGCGATGCCGCAGGAATCACGCTGGATGGTGGCAGGTTCCGGCTCCGGGGTGGCCCCAACTTTGATATCTACGAAAAAATCGGGACGGTGAACCTCGGTCTTGGTCACGGGTACCTGACCCTGAACCGGGTCAACTCGGGCACGGCGGTTCTGGAGGTGGAAGACATCGTACGCGGCTCGGACCGGGGCACCCTGCTCCTGGAAAGCACCGCTGCCGGAACATTGAACGCGGCTACCGCATTTGAACGGCTTCTAGTCAAGACGCCGACCTTTGCCAACGCAGGTGCCACCAACACCGGTGCAGGAGCCACGGCTGGGATCGCCCCGGTCTGGATGCTGGACAACACCAGCAACACCTTCCTCTCTTACCAGGGACCGACGCTTGGCCTGCAGCCGCTCCTGAGCACCGCCACGCCTCAGGCCGGACAGGTCGCGTTCTCGCACATCATCAGCGGCGCGTTCACGACCGGACTCAACGCCGGGACCGCCACGGTGGACGTCACCGCCAACTCAGCACTCGGCGACAGCCCGTCCATCTACGCTCTCCGTCTGGGAACCATGGCCCTGACCACGGCCAATGCCGCAGCAGTCACCGCCAACACGGTGTCCGGTTCCAACCTGCTCACCAACACCAATACCACCAACCTGGTGGTGGGCCAGCCTGTCTCCGGCACCGGCATCGCCGCGGGAACCGTCATTACCCGGATCGTGGACGGCACCAGCTTCGAGATCTCAAATGCCGTGGGTCTCACCCAGACCGGCGCCAGCGTCACCCCACAGTTTGTCCTCAATGTCACCTCAGGCGGCGTCATCGCCAACAACACCAGCGAAATCACCCACAACGCGCCGATCCGGAATCCCGGCGGGGAAGTGATTCTGTTCCGCCCGAATGTGGCCGGCATCACCATCTTCAATGGTCCCATCACGGCGACCGGCATCACCAAGGCCGGGCTCGGCGATGTCCGGATGAACATGGACAACCGCGGGACGCTCACCGGCGACATCGTGGTCAGCGGCGACAACTGGTTCCGGCTCGAGAACCAGTATGTGGCAGGCGGCGACCCGGCCAATCCCTACGCCCCCACCAACAAGGTCATTTCCAACGGCGCACGGCTGCACAGCGCAACCGCCCTCTCCTTCCTCGGCACCGAGGTTGTGGTCAACCAGGACACCCGGTTTGGCTGGAACTTCGCCACCCTCGGCAAACTGACGGTGAACGGCCCCACCAACAACACGTTCAACACCCCGACGGTCATTGGAAACCTCTCGAACGGCGGGTTCTTTGTGGCCGGTGCCACCACGCTCAACGGCCCCACTTCCATCTTCACCGCCAATGGCAGCGACGGCTGGCTCCAAGGCGGGCTCACGGGTACGGGCGCCCTGCAAAAATGGGGGGACGCTGCTCTGCAGATCGGCGGCGATTCCTCCAGCTACAGTCAGCCCATCACGGTTAACCGTGGCACCCTGATCTCAATGAACGGCTCCACCCTGAAACCGTTCGGAACCGGGCCCATCACGGTCAACCCCGGTTCGGTCATCGGCATTACAGCCCCCTCAAACGTCAACCCAGGGCAGCTCACCATCAATACGGACGGGTCCGGCGTGGGCGTCCTGAACATGCAGTACGTCGGCGCGCTTCCCAGCGTCACCTGGAACAGTTCGCTTTCCACAGCCGACGGTGTGATCGCCATCGACGTGGTCGGCTACAGCACCCCGCTGAATCTGGCCACCGCTTCGCCGAACGGCAGACTGTTCCTTGGCGCAGGCGCCTTCAACCAAGGAGCTTCCTACACCGCTCCCACCCTCGGAGTCGGTGCCAACAACACCTACCGGATTGGCGGCGGCGGCGGCCAGTTTTGGATCAACAGCCCGGTCCTGACCGGCACCGCCTCCGTCCAGGCCGGTGTGTACACCGCAGGCCCGCAGGCCCAAGGCATCGCTCCGGACCGCGGCGGCACCAGCATCCTCCTCCTGAACACCCCCAACTCCTTCACCGGGGGACTCACGCTCAACTCAGGGACCCTGCTCGAGGTCAACCACGAGAACGCGCTCGGCACAGGGCCTCTGATCTTCAACGGCGGCAGCTTGCGGTCCACCGATCAGGGCCTGGTCCGGATGACTCAGGTGATGAACATCCCCAACGAGGTGGTTCTCCTTGGAAACGCCGATTTCCAGAACCGCGGAACCAATGCCAACCTGATCCTCTCCGGTCCGGTGCGCCTGTCCTCCAGCGCATACGGCACCGCGGAGGGCGCCGCCCGCACCATTTTCCAAAATAATCCCGTCAACCGCGTCATCCTTTCCGGCACTGTTTCCGACGGCACCGGCACGACGTTCAACCATCTCCTTAAAAACGGGGCTGGGGTGTTGGAGCTCCGCGGAACCAACACCTACACCGGGATCACCCAAGTCGACCTCGGTACGCTCCTGATTGGCAGCGATGGCGCGATTCCGGTCGGCTCGCAGGTGCTCATGAACAACACCGGCCTTCTGGCCGTGTGGGATCGGAACTACACGCTGAACAACGACGTGACGTTCAACTCCATCACTGCCGGGTTCAGTGTGGGCACAGCCCGGGTCTTGACCCAGTCTGTTTCCAGCAACATCGCTGGTCTGACCCTAAACAAGATCGGGGACGGCACCCTGCGCCTCCAGGGCAACAACAGTTTCAGCCTGATGAACATCACAGGCGGCGTGGTCGAGGTTTCCGCCAATGCCAACCTCGGCGATACCCAGCTCGGTGGGGGCAACGCCATCACCTTCAACTCGCCCTCGGCCATGATGCCGTACACGGGCGTCCTGAGGGTGACGGAAAGTTTCACCACCCAGCGCGCCCTGACCATTGCCGCCTCCACCACCGGCGGTTCCACCGGCGGCACCGTGGACATCGCCACGGGCAAAACCCTGATCCTCAACGGGCCGGTCCAGAGCAGCACGGCCTCCACCTTCGGCATCAGCAAGACCGGCAACGGCACCCTGCTCCTGAACGGGGCCAGCACATGGTCCGCAGCCAACGCCAGCAGCCCCGCATTTTCCGTCACGCAGGGCACTGTGGTGATTCCGGCTGCAGCAGGTCTCTCCACCAGCGCCAACGCCAATACCGCCTTGAATGGCGGCACGCTCGCCCTGATCACGCCGTCCACTGCTGCTGTGACATTCGGGAACGCCAGCAACAACCGGTTCTTTGCGCAAGGCGGCGGCCGGATCCAACTGGCACCGTTCGCCGGGGGCCAGTCCACCCTGAACGCCCTTGCTCTGACCCGACCGGCTGGTTCCAACGGCACCCTCGTGCTCGATGTCGGCGCCGGGTTCACCCTGGGCAGCAACGCCGCGAACGGGGTCCGCGTGATCCCCACCAACCTCTTCAACGAAGGTCTGGCCCGGGCGTCCTCCTTGGTCAACGGCATTTACGCTCCAGTGTTTGTCGGCAACAGCGGCGGCGTGCCTTTCTTCCTCGCCAACGATGCCACCCACGGTTTGGTTCCCTACGCTGGCGCCACCGCGACCAGCTTCGGGTCTGCCACGGCCACGAGCATCAACGATTTCACCACGGCACAAAACCTGGCGGCCACCGCTACCACCTACGCCATTCGGACCAACGCCGACATCACGGCGGCTCCCGGGGCCCTCCTGCGTGTCTCCAGCGTGGGTGCGGCCCTCGCTGGCGGTCAGGGCGGGCTTTTGACCTACGGCACCCCGACATTGAGCGCTCCGATGCTGTTTGATCCCACGGGCGCTGCCGGCAACGGCAACTCCGGGGAAGGCGTCCTCTACACAGGCGGCACCACGACGTTGTCTGGGACGGTTTTGGCCAACTCGCTGACCGTGTTCGGGGGCGGCACCACGGTGCTGGCTGGCAACACGGTGGTGCTCGGAGGCCACCAGGCGCTCGGCCTGAACGTCCAGCAAGGCACCCTCCAGGTGGGTTCCACGGCCGCGGTGCATCCGATGAACACCGCGGTCAACCTGAACCTCGGGGCAAACCTGGATCTGAATGGGAACACGTTTGCCGTTGGGGTTCTCAACGGGGCATTCAACAATTCCGGCGGCACCGTCGGTAACAGCAGCACAACCGCCGGCGGCACCCTGCTCGTCAACGGCCAGCTCAACTCCACCTTCACCGGCCGCATTGTGGACGCGCTCGGTGCCGGCACCCGGACCACCGCCCTCGTCAAGGCCGGTCCTGGCACGCTGACTCTGGCCGCTCCACGGGCGGATTCGCCCGAGGCCAGCAACAACACGTTCACGGGTGGCACCTCCCTCTACCAGGGGACGTTGAAGCTCGAGAACCCATTCGCCTTGGGCGGCTTTAATTCTGCCACACAGCCCGTGCTCAACCTGTACGGCGGCGTTCTCCAGCTCAATGCCGACGCGGGTTCCGTCAACGGAGTCGCTCAGTTCGGCAGCCAGACCGGCCCGGGCCTCACGCTGAATGTGCTGGGATCCGCCGTGATCAACGTGGACCGGCTCGGCGCCAGCCTCCAGGTGCCGACCACCGGCAACATGATTCAGGTCGGCGACCTGAACCTGACCAGCCAGACGCTGAGCATCGGCTCCAGCGGCGTACCCAGCCTCCCGCTCACGGGTTCCACCAACGCGTTTGTCACCACCAACGGCTCCAATCTTGTCACCGGCCTGAACTCCACGGCCGGCTTGTATGTCGGGATGCCCGTGACCAACGCCAATGTCCCGGCTGGCACCACGATTGCCGCCATCAATTCCAACAGCTCGATTACCCTCAGCCAGAACGCCACGGGCGGAACGGCTGGGACGCTCAGCTTCGGCAACAGTTCCATTGGAGTCGCGGGCGTTCTCCAACCGTCCTCGTTCGGGAATGTCACCACTGTGGCAAACTCGCCGACGGTCACCGTTCCGTCCACCGCAGGGTTCTATGTTGGCATGGCCGTCAGCGGCACCAACATCCCGTCCAATACCGTGGTGACTGCCATCACCAACAGCACCACCCTCACGCTCAGCCAGAATGCCACGGCCCCTTCCAGCACGGGCGTACTGAACACGCTCGCCGCGACTTCCTTCTTCAGCGCTGTCACCACCCGCGTCAATGACACGCTGGTTACGCTGCCCAGCAATGCAACAACGGCCGGATACTACGTTGGCATGCCGATTTCTGGCGCCAACATTCCCTTTGGTTCCATCGTGACCGAGGTCGGCGGCGGCGGTTCAGCAAACAACATCCGGATCAGCAACTTCGCAACCGCCACTTCCACCACCGGCGCCATTTTCCCGGGCCAGTCCAATGCCGGGTACGGTCTCCGGATCGCCGGCACCACCTCCGTGCCGTCCACGTTTGCCATCCTGAACCTGCTCGGCGCCGGCGGCGCCAGCGGCGGCCGGATGGAACTCGCCGGGCCCATCACCGGCTCCGGCAACCTCGTCCGGACAGGGCTCGGCTTTTCAGAAAACTATCGGAATTTAGTCATCTCAGGGACCAACAACACCGGGTTCACCGGCGGCCTGGACATCCAGAGCGGTGTGGTCCAGATCACCGGCACCAGCGGCAGCCCGCTGGGCGATGCCAAGGTCCGCGTTTATCCTCAGGCCACGCTCCGGCTGGCCGGGAACGGCAGCCTGAACAATCCCGCCAACCTCACCGTGCTCGGCACCACCAACACGGTGCCCTACGTCCTGCTGGACGGCGATTTCAATCCCACTGTACTCAACGCCACCAATTTCAGCTCCGCGTTTGGCCAAGTCTTGGGACTCGGCCGCGTCATGTGGAACACGCCGCTGAACATGGCCACAATCGGCGACGGCCGGGCGTTCCTTGTCAGCGGTGTAGGGGATTCCTATTACCTCGCACCCACGCTCGGGGTCGGAGCCGACAACACATACCGGATTGCCGGTGGAAGCAGCACTCTGGTCTTTGCCGGCGCCGACAATGTCCTCACCGGAACCGCCCGGGTCCAGATCGGCAACGAACGCAACAACTGGCAGGGGGGGGTCGTCGGGTTTACCAACATCGTCACGCTCCGGAACTCCAACAACTATTCCGGCGGCACCCAAGTCACACGCGGTATCACGCTCAATATCGAAACCGGTGCGGCTCCCGGGGGCGGCACCCCGCTCGGCACCGGTCCCGTGGAAATCTTTGGAACCGTCGCGCTCAGCAACGACCCGCAAGGGTACAATGGCCAGGCCTCATTCTTCAACGCCGCCACCGGCCAGAACGCCAACACCTTCATCCTGCGCCCTGGCGGCCGGCTCCTGATCCGGGACATGGTGGGAAGCGTCACGATTGCCGGCGGCCAAGGCCGCTGGGCGGATGCCACAGGCCTGGACCTCAATGGTGGCGAGTTCCGGTTCGACGGCGGGGACAGAATGCAGTCCGTGGAAACCGTGGGCGACCTGACCATCAGCAAGGGATCTTCCGTGACCGTTGCCCGCACCAACACGGGCTCTGCCACGCTCAACACTGGCACCCTGATCCGCTCCGGGAACGGCACCCTGAGCCTCGCCAGCAACAGCGCCAACCGGATGGGGATCCCGAACGATTCCAACACCAACCAGTTTGACCGGTTCACCGTCAACGCCAACTCCCTGCCCCGGGGCGGCACCACAGTGAACGGCCTGGGTGTGGTCAATGGCGGGATGGCCCCGGTCTGGATCGTGGACGCCACTTCCAACAGCTATGTGGGCTACGATGCGCTCGGGCAGCGGACCGGTTTCCAGCCTCTGCTGAGCACTGGCGCGCCCGTGGTGGGCACTCTCGAGTACAACCGGCGGTTGACCTCTGCCGGCACGTTCACCGCCGGGCTCACTGCCGGCACGGACATCGTGGACATCTCAGGCGGCGCACAGACCTTTGCGGCGGCCGACAACCCCATCATTTATGCCCTGCGCACCAACCAGAACCTGGTTTCCCCGGGCGGCGCTGGCAACACCCTGACACTCGCCTCCGGCGGGATGCTGTTCTACGGAAACCCCCCCACGGTGAACCCGGTGCAGGCCAGCGGCACGACAGCCTTGGCCGCCGGCAACACGGCTCCGATGACCCTCAACTTCGGCGCCAACGAAGCCGTCTTGTTCACGGCGGCGAACACCACCGCCACCGTCAACGCCCAGATCACCCAGACGGCGGGTGGCCTTACCAAGTTCGGCACCGGGGCGCTGGTGTTGAACGGCAGCAACACCCTCTCCGGGAACATCACCCTCAACCAGGGCGAAACCCGTCTGATCAACCCGGTTTCCGGCTCGGGCACACCCATCAATTCCGTGACCAACGGACGGACCATCGTGCTCAACGGCGTCACCCTCACGTTGGATGCGCTGGTGGCTGCGCCCTCCGGCCGGGACTGGCAGATGCCCCACCCTGTGCGCGTCACGGGTTACTCGGACAGCGACATCCTGCTCAATGCGGACTCGTTCATCGGGAACTTTGATGTGAACAGGAACGCAACAGGGTTCCAGCAACGGTTCAACAACCTCACCTTTGCGGATCTCGGTCCGAACAGCGCCGCCCGGCTCGATTCCTCGGGCAACATCACCGTGGGCGGCACCACCACGCTCTCCCCGTTTACCTCCGTGGTCCGGGTTTCCTATTTCAACAACGGCCAGAACATTTTTGAAGGCCCCGTGGTGGGTTCGGGCAAGCTGGTCAAGATCGGGACGGCTGTGCTCGGGCTTTCCAGCCCGAACAACACCTTCGGGACCGACAACCAGATCAGCCTTGAAGTCTATCCGGCCGAACGCGGAGACAACGCCGGAAGCACCGTGGCCAGTCTGACCCGGACGGGTACCCCGTTCGGCGTCGGCGATGTCCGGCTCCTGCCCGGGTCCAACCTGCGGCTCGCGGATCCCAGCAACATTTCCGCGACTCAGAAAGTGCTGGCGCTTTCCGACGGACTCGGTCTTTCGGCGGTAGGATTTGCGTTCAACGTCACCCAAAGCCAGTTGGCCAACCTGCTCGCCACAACGCCCACCGACGGCAAGGTGGCTTTCTCCACCACGGGCGCGCAACTGGGCGGAATCAACCTCGATGCCGGCTGGCAGTACAGCCCGCTCGACCTCGGTGCACTCGAGACCCAGCTCGGCGGCGGCAAGCTCTGGCTCGGTTCCACCCATTTCACCCGGTACGTCGCACCCAGCCTCGCTCCGGGGGCGGATGGCGTGTACCGGTTCGGTTCTGGCGGAAACCAGGGCGGTCTGGCGCTGGGCAACTTCATTGTGGCCAACCAGTTGACCGGTCCCAACCGGGTCGTGATCGGCGCCAACGTGGCCGACAACGGCCCGCTCTCGCAGGGAATGATCAACTCCCAGACCGGAAACGGAACCGCGGTCTACTTCTACAACCGCAACAACTACACCGGCGGCACTCTGTTCAATGCGGGGACCGGCGTCACGGTGAACAACAACTTCGCGTTTGGCTCCGGCACACTCACCTTCGCCCAAAACGGCAACGTGAGTTCCATCCGGCCCGACTTCGGGGCCGTGAATAACACCGGCTACATCCGGGTCGATGGCAACCTGTTCAACGTGGATCTGATGAACCCGGTGGAACTCTTGGGTGACATCCGGTTCCGGGGCGATACAAACAACCGCAACCTCAATCTCCGTGGCCCGGTCAATCTCTCGCCCGGCGGAATCCCGGGAACCCGGACCCTGAGCGCAGGAAACGAGGGTGCAGGCTCCCCGATTCTGGCCATTCAGGGCGTCATTTCCGGCGTGCCTGGCAGCAACGTCATCAAGAACGGGAACACGGCCTTGCTTCTCACCGGCAACAACACGTTCCAAGGCAGCACCGAAATCGTGGACGGCCAGTTGATGGTCGGCGGCGATGTTTTCCCGAACGTCGCCGGGCCGCTGGGGGTCTCCAACACCCCGCTCGCCATCACCGGATCCTCCGGCGCCACCGCGCTGATCCTTGCCGGCAACGTCAACTTCGGACGCGACGCCACGGTGACTGCGGGTGCCAACGCCTATGTGCTGGCCCAGACGGGCTACCGGGCCGAGTTCTCCGGCGGGCTGAGCATCGGCACCTCCGGGGGTGTCGCTTCCGCGAACACGTTCACCGTTCTCCGCTCGTTTGCACGCAGTGCGAACCAAGCCCCCAGCAGCAACCTGATCGGTGCCCTGGATGTCACCGGGCCCATCACCGGCCCGGGCGCGCTCCGGATCGGCGATAACACACTCTTCAACAACGTTCCGGACAATGGCGTTGTCCGGCTCTTGAACAGTGTCCACGGATTCGGCACCAGCACTTTCACGGGTGGACTCGAACTCCAAAACGGCCGTTTGGTCCTCGGAGCCGACACGCTCTGGACCGGCACGGCCTCGGCTCCGGTGATCCTCTCCGGCGCCATGGGCACCGGCGCACTGGCATTCGGCACCGGTGGTTCGGACGGCAATAACGACCGGGTGGGCGCCCTCGGCTCCAACGGACTGAACCTGACTCTACCGTACCTCCTCAACGGTGCACAGCTCACCACGGACCGCAACCTGACCGTCACGTTTGAAGGCCGGGGCAACCTCAACTTCAACCGGACCGGCTACAGCTTCGATCTGGGAGCAGGCACCACTGCCGGCAGTGCCCGGCAGCGCAACCTGAACGTCACCACCCAGCAGGGTCTGGTCACCCTGGCGGCCAATCTGGTCACGACCGGTTCGATCGGAGCCATCCCCACCAAGCAGGGTCAAGGGATCCTCGTGTACACCGGGTCCAACAACGCCGGAGTCATCAACTCCAGCGCCGCCTCCAACCAGTTCCTGTCCTGGCGCTTGGAAGCCGGTTCCCTGGTCGTGGCCAATGACGCTGCGCTCGGCAACAACCTCACCATCGGCGCCGTGACCCGCCAGTCGGATGTGCAGCTTGCAGGCGGCACACTCTCTGTGAACGGCACCTTCACCACCGACCACCAGTATCTGCTGGCCGCCAACAGCACCCTGAACGTCACGCAGGGCAACACCTTTACCCTGCGCGGCCAGAACACCGGAGCCAACGCCACCACCGCCCAAGCTCTCCAAGGCGCGTTTACCCTGACCAAAACCGGCCTCGGCACCTTGGCGCTCAACCCCGTGGTCACCGGCTCCACCAGTGGCGCCCTCAACTTCACCGGTTCCTCCGCCAACACCGGCCTGACCCTGGGCGGATTTAACCCGGGAGCCGTCTCCAGCGCCACCGTCAGCAACCAGCTCAACGCGGTCACCACGACCAACGTGAGCGGCACGCCTTTCCTGGCTGCCGCTGCCGGCAACGTGATCACATTGAACGGCGGTCTCCTCGGTCTCACCGGGTCCACCGCGCAGACCATCACCCACACCGGGCCTGTGGTCCTCGGAGGTGGCGGCTACGTCTCCATCACGCGGCCAACCACGGGCACCAACGCCCTCACCGCGCTCACCTTCAATGCGGCGGTCAACAAAGGCACCTTGGTGGTCATGGGAACCGACACCACCACCGCAGGCGCTTTCGGTACCGCCACAGGGACCCAGAAGTTCGTCCTGTCCGGAACCCTGCCGACGGTCACCAATGGCACCTTGGCGACGCCCAACATCGTTTTGCGCAACCTCGCGGCCAACTCGGATGCGAACTTCGCCTCCGTGATCGCCACACACGGGTTCCAGCTCCATTCGGCCACCACCACCACCAGTCTTGGCGCATCTGCGGCCACCAGCATCGCGGACCTCAGCACGGCCACCACCATCGGTGCCGCCTCCGTCGCCGACGCGTTCGACGTCTACGCTCTGCGCACCTCGGCTAACCTGGATGGTACCGACTCCACCGACGTGCTCCGGGTCAATAACGGCGGTCTGATCCTGAACGGCTCCACCGCCCCGGTCCTCGGCGGCACCACACCGTTCACTCTCCGGTTCGGCACCTCGGCGGCTGCAACGGATGCCTATGTCCATGTCCGCGAAGGCCAGGCCGGCACCGCCACCATCGCTGCCGACGTCCAGGCTCTCGACTTCATCAAGTTCGGCGCCGGGAACCTCCTCCTGAGCGGCACCAGCAACGTGATGGCTCCCACCACCGCCGGGCTCCGCACCCTGTTTGTCCAGGAAGGCCTGCTCCGGTTCGGATCGGCCGGAGCCGTGCCCACTGGCGGCGCCAACACCACCAACGGCGTCAACCTCATGGTCAACGACACCGGCGCCCTCGACCTCAACGGGCTGAGCCTCGCCTTCGGCGGCCTCACCGGCACCGGGTTCGCCACCAACACCGCCGCCGGCGCAGGCACGCTCGTGCTCAACACGGGCCTTTCCGCCAGCCCCGTGTTTAGCGGCGTGCTGCAGGACGGCGCGGGGTCCCTCGCGCTGGTCAAGGACGGGATTGGCACCCAGACCATTTCCACGCCGCTCACCATTGGCAACGGGGTCGGTCAGAACGCATACACGGGCGGAACCACGGTCCGCGCAGGCCAAGTGCTGAGTGCCACGCCACAGGCTCTCAGCACCGTTTCCTCGCTTGGTACCTTGGTGGTCAACAACCCGCTCGGACTCGGTACCGGCCCGGTCACCCTCGCGGGCGGCACTCTGACGTTCGGCAACTCGGTCAACGTGGAGGTGGTCGCGGGCCAGGCCGCACAACAGTTCGGATCTGGAAACGGGTACGACATCACCGTGGCCGCACTGAACAACTTCGGGCAGCCCAACGTGACTTCCATTTTGAGCGGACCCACGGCCAATGCGGCGGCCGCGCTGAACAACCTGAACGTCCAGTCCTCGGCTGTCACTCTGGCAGGGGGCGCTGTTGCTATTGTCAACCACGGGATCCTGATCAAGGGCACCACCACCTTCAACCAAGCCACCTCCTATCTCTCCGTATCTGCCTCGAGCCCGGGTACCCTCGCCGGGCCCGTGGTCGCCGGCGGCGGCACAGGCACCCTCCACAAACTCGGTGACGGCGTTCTGGTGCTGGCTGCCAACGGACAGGCGGCTTCCAACGTGGGCAACTGGGTTGTCAACCGGGGAATGTTGGAACTCCGGGGCGCGCGCGGGATGAACAACCTGCTGGGGGCTGGAGCCACGCTCACCCTCAACGATTCCAGCCTCAATTTCCGGTACGATGGCGATGGCCAGTACCTGTCTGAGGTCATTGACACGCACCTTTCCAACAACCTCGTCATTGGTTCCACGGCACCCGTCACTTCCGACCAGTTCCAAGGCAGCCGGAACTCCGTCATCGATTACAGGGGTTTGCTGGGCATCACCTCCTTCCTCAACAACGTCGGGCCTGGTGTCAAAACGGTGGCCATGGGCAACCTCACCTTCGGGGGGCCGCTTGGTTCCCCGATCCTGACGCTCAACGGCGATCTCGGTCGCGGCATTGGCAACTACAACGCCCAGTTCAGCGGGATCACCCTGACCCGGGACGGGTATCTGAGCCCAACCATCGAAATGACCGTCTCCGGGCCCGTCACAGGGAACGGCACCTTGTACAAGCAGAACTCCAACAATCTGTACCTGAACGGGGACAGCTCGGCGACCCTCCCGGGCGGGTTTGTCCAGAACGGCGGCACCACCTTCCTCGGGGCACGCTCCGGCGGGTTGTACACCCCCAGCGAGACCGCAAAGCTCACCTCGGGCAATATCCTCATCCAGCCCGGGACTGCCATCCAGTTCAACTCCACCGGCAACATCCCCGCCAACTGGACCGGGTTCCTCGATGTCCGTTCCCATGCCCTGAACTACGGCATCCTCCGCATTGCCACCGATGCCCCGCTGTCGGCCTTTAACTTCCGCGTGCCCACCCTCGGTGGACCGCAGGATTCGGCCAACTACGTGTATTCCACCGGCCAGGGCTTTGACGGGATCGGAAGGTCCATGGGGGCCGTCGCTCTCAACCTTGCCTCTGTCTACACCCAGAACCTCGACATGGCCCGAATCGGGGACGGCATGGCGTTCCTTGGGTCCTCGAACGACGGCCTCCGCACCGAGGGTGTCTACAACGGCACCACGCTCGGAGCCGGTGCCGGCAACCGGTACCGCCTCGGCGGCTCCGGGGGCACCCTGTATTTCGGCACCAATGGCGCCAGCAATGTGCTCACCGGCACCGCCAGCCTCGAGGCTGGCACCCCGTTCAACGGAACCATCATTGACAGCATTTCCACCGGCTCGGCCCGCGGCACGACCGTCCTGCTCCAGAACCAAAACTACACCGGCGCAACCATTGTGAACCGGGTTGCCGGGCTCGATTTCCGCGGCTCGTTAGCGTCCTCCTCCTTCGAAACGTGGGGCCGTCTCATCGCGGGCGGGCTCGGCGGCACTTTCGTGAACTCCGCCCAGACCGCAAACCTCGGCCCAGTCACGCTCCGGCCAGGGGGCGAACTCTGGTTGGATTATTCCACCGGCCTGCTCCCCGTGGGGCAGACTGAGGAAACAGGTGGCCAAGGCCGGTGGCTCAACTCCGCCCCGATCACGCTCGATAGCACTTGGCTCCGGCTGTACGGGAACCGCACCATGGACCTCCAGGAAACCGTCGGCACCGTCACGGTGCGTGGCGGGAGCCAACTGTTTGTCCAGCGCGACATCGGCGGCAGGATTGCCGCGCTCCGCATGGGCGGCTTGGTTCAGGCCACGGATGTCGGGGGGATTTCCGGCAACAACGGCACACTCAACTTCCGGCCTGCTGCTGCGGACGCCAACGGCAACGCCCAGTTGGGATCGGATGAACGGGTGATGCTGACCGGTGGCGTTGCTGCGGTCCCAGGCGGAATTACCAACGGCATGGTGGCCCCATGGATGGTCGACATGCAAAGCCTGCAGTTCCTCACCTACCTCCCCAATAACGGCTTCGTCCATGCGGGATACAACCGGAGCCTCGCTGCCTCCACCATCTCCACCAACGGCATGGTCGCCCCCACCGACCGGACACGGGTCACAGGCAGCCTGACCATCAACAACAACACCACGCTGGAAACCTACGCGCTCCGGCTCGATGACAACGTCAGTATCGCGGCCCAGACGCCGGGAAGTGCCAGCAACGCCACGCTCCAGATCTGGAGTGGCGGCCTCATCCTCAACCCCCAGAACACGAGCAGCTCCCTCCGGATCAGTCCAAACCGGCTGGTGGTCGGGGACGGTGTCAACCCGGCAGACTTCTACGTGTGGGCAAACAGGGTCGGCACGGTGTTCCTCGGGGATTCCAGCAGCACCGCCAACGCCCAGAACGCCGGCCAGCTGGTCAATGCCCGGAACCTAATCTTCACCGGGGGTCAGGCAGACAACCCCATCAGCATCCTGGAACTTCAGGCCGACCAGCAGACCTTTACGGGCAACGTCATCGTCAATGCGGGCAACCTGGTCCTGCGCACCGCCCAAACCGCCGGCAGCTTCAAGCCGGCCGGCGGCCTCAACGTCGGCACCGGAGCGCGGTCCATGGTGGTCCTGAACAATCCGGGATACGGAACCTCCGGTTTGCCGACCGGTATCCTGTCTCTCAGGGCGGGTGGCAGTGTGACGTTCGAAAACGGTCTGGTGATCGGCCAGAACAATTATTACGCACGGATCAGCACCGACCGTGACGGAAGTTCCGCCACCAACGCCAACATCACCCTCAACGGCCCCCTCCGGTTCCTCGGATCGCCCGGCGAACAGGGCCAGTCCATCTATTTCCAGAACGGCAACGATTTCGACCTCGCGTTCTCGGGAGTCACCGATCTCGGTCCGGACGCCAATCAGGTCCATCTGCTGGTAGAGAGCACGAATGCCACCCACATTGTCCGCCTGGACGGCAAGGTGACCTCCACCGGTCTCAACCGTTCCGCTGCCCTGTTCAAGGACGGCGGTGGGATTCTCGACCTCGCCAATACCGCAGCGGGTCCGAACGATTTCAAGGGCGGCATCACCATGACCGGGGGCGAACTCCGGATCCGGGCGGTGTCCGGCACCATCGGATCGGGCACGCCATTTGCCCCGGTTCTTCACGGCGGGATCGGCGAAGGGCCGCTCCGCCTGTACGGTGGCACCACCCGGATCCGGATCGACGGGTCGGACGCCTCGGTGTTTGGGTATGACCGGATTTCACCGGGGTCGGCAGTGGGCGGCAACAGCCTGATTGTCAACGGACCATCCACGCTCACCCTGCAGCGGCTCACCAACATGGGGACCAGCACGACTTTCACCATGACCGGCAGCAGCAACTCGATCACCGGCCTTGGAAACTTCGCTTTCCCCGGAACCGCGGGTACTGCAGGCGGGGTGAACATCAGTCTGTATGTGGGGATGCCGGTGACGCATCCGAACCTGCCTGCGGGCACGGTGATCACGGCGATCAACTCGGACAGCTCGATCACGCTGAGTCAGAACGCCACCGCTTCCCTAACAGGCAGCCCGACTAGTGCCCCGATCATTTTTGGGGATCCCACACGCGGCGTGGCGGCCAGCAACAACAGCTCCAACAAACTGGTCACCTTCAAGGATCTGACGATCGGGTCCCACGTGTTTACGTGGTCTGGGGACAACACCTACGCGCTGGACATCGCTGGCCCTGTCAAGCTCGTCGGCAACCCGCGGTTTGATTTCGCCGGCCGGGCGGTCTTTAACGGGCCCATGGACGACAACGGCGCCAATCTCCGGTTCGACAAGCTCGGCAGCGCCGATCTCTGGTTGAACAACACCAACGCCAACTTCGGGGGCGGAGTGCTGATCACCAACGCCGGCAACAACGGCTACGGTCATCTCCGGTTCGGCAGCTCCTTGGGCGGCACCAACTACGACGCAAACACCAGCCTCACCGCCACCGCCGGCACCGGCAGGGTCCGGATCAACCCCAACGCCGGGATTGTTCTGGAATCCCATCTCAACGTAGCGGGCACAGGTCAGCTCCAGATGGTGAGCGCGCCCTCCAACTACTCCATGCTGATCGTCCGGCGGCCTTATCCTGAACTCAACCAGGCCTACTTTAACAGGGTCCTGACGGCGGATTCCGAGGGCGTTCTTGCACTGGCCAATGACCAGGTCTATTTCGAGCCGCTCAACATGGCCGCCATCGGCAATGGCCGGTTCTTCCTGGCCGCCACAAACGGCACCGGCGGTGTCGGAGCCCATGCGTGGTACGCTGCACCCACCTTGCAGCCCGGAGCTGGCAATGTTTACCGGCTGGGCGGCGGCTTTGGACTGTTCCGGTTGGACACTGGATTCAACGGAGATGCCAACAATGGCTACTTGACGGAAACCGGGGTGTTGACGGGAACGGCCTCGGTCCTGATCGGCGCCCAGGGCATCTTGGGGAACGGCGGGGTGGAGTTGTACGATCTGAACACGTACACCGGCGGCACCACGGTGAACCGCAGGTCCGGCCTCTATTTCGCCAAGGGCGCGAAAGCCGGGGCAGGTCCGCTTGGGGTGGGTGGTGCAGTCGATGTGTTCGGATATCTGGAAGCGTTTACACGTCGAAACAACCAGGGGGCTGTGGTCGACAACGGCACGTTCCTGGCCAACGGCAGCACCACGGCCAACGCCTACACGGTCAACCTGCATCCAGGCGCCCGGTTGCACCTCCAGAACAACAACTTCACCGCTTCAGCCACCATGGTGAACCGTTGGGGTGACACGACTCCCATCAACCTCAATTCCAATATCTTCACCCTCACCGGGCCGCAGGCGGATGGTAACCTGACAAGCGCCGAAGTGGTCGGAGCCATCAACCTGACAGGCGGCGGCAACGAGATTGACCTGTTCCAGCAGGCCGGCAACAGGCAGGTGGCACTCCAGGCCGACAGCCTCAACCGGGCCGGCAATGCGACACTCGTTCTCCGTACCTCAGGTGCAGGGTTCCTCGGGCTCGCCCCGGCCAACAACAGCGCCCGGTTCACCCTGACCTCCGCACCCACCGTCACCAACGGGATGCTGCCAGGATGGGTGGTTTCACATACCGACAACCAGTACGTCACCACGGGCGCCAACGGCCTCGTCCCGGCCGGGTGGGACGTTACCGTCTCATCCGCAACCTTCGGCACCGCCACCACCGCCACGCAGAAAGTCGATCTCACGGCCAGCAGCACGCTCCAGTCCGATGTCTCTGTGTACGCGCTGCGCACCGGAGCCAACAACATCACCAGTGCCGCCGGCCAGTACAACACCATCACCTTCGGCGGCTCCGGTGCCAACATCGGCGGTTTGCTGTTCTCCGGCAATTCCACCATCAACGCCAACCTTAGGTTCGGTGCCACGGGCACCAACGAAGCCCTCATTTATACAGGGTCCAACATCACTGGCCAGGTGTCCGGCGACATCTCCGCGTCCGCCATCACCCTGTTCGGTGCCGGGATATTCCAGGTCAACAAGGACCAGACCGAGGCCGCACGCGGGACCGGCAACGGTCTCACTGCGCCGTGGTTCCTGAACCAGGGCCAGTTGAACCTTCAAACCTTCGGTGCCGCCGGCACCGGCCCGATCACGCTCGGTGGCGGCTCAGGCAACAACTCGCTCACACCTGGACTGGGTGTCAACATGCTCAACGGCGTCGAAAACAACGCCGCGACCCTTGTCCTCCAGGCCAACCCGGGCTCTGTGCTGTCCACCCCCTACAGCTTTGGACTGGTGACCATTAAGGATCAGGGCCGGGTATATGTGAATCTCCAGGGCGATGATCGCACGGTCCGGATCTCGGATGTGGCTGTCGATTCCACCGATACCACCGGCCAGGTCCCGGCACGGGCGCGGTTCGAGATCATCAACGTCCGCTCCATGCTCACCGCAGGCAATCTGACCCTGACCGGGTCTGGCGGCAGCATCGTGGACGTCATGCGGGTGCAGACGGATGGCAACATCAACGCCGGCGGTCAGGCTCTGGGAATCAATGGCACCACAGGCCTCAGCACCGGTGTGTCCTTCGCCTCCCTCAACAACGGCGGCAACGCCCAGCGCGGCCTCCAGAAATGGGGCAACGGCTACATGTTCATCCGCGGCGACAGCAGCGCCACGTTCAATGGCCCCGTCCGCATCGAACAGGGCCCCATTCAGGTCAACCACGATGGCGCACTCGGCACCGGCCCCATCACAGTCGCCCGGTACGGCGTGCTCGACATCAACAAAGCCGGCTGGACCATGACCAACTCCGGCCTCACCTACAGCGCCGGCTCCGCCGAACGCTGGAGCATCGATGGCGCACGCAACAACCAGACCCTCAACCTCGGTGCCGCCACCCTCCAGATCAACAGCGACCAGTTCAACGCCACCGGCGTCACGGTCCGCCTCAACGGCGGCGGGGTCGAAGGCTGGCTCCGCGGCGATGACTTGATTGACGGCAACTCCGGCGCCCTGTTCCGCACCGTCGGCTCGGGCGTGACCTTCGCTCTCGACGGCAATTCCACCATCGGACAGAACCTCACCGAAGGCGGCCAGTACGGCGGGATCGACACCGGCAGGATTGTGACGGCGGACAATGCAATCGGCACGTCTGCCCGGGGCATCATCCTGGATGTCCGGGGCGCCATCACCGGCACCGGCAGCCTGACCAAACAGGGCTATGACATGGTGATTCTGGCCGGAGCCAACACCTATTCCGGTGGCACCAACGTCACCCAAGGCATCCTCCGGATCGGGCGGACCAATGCCCTGAACACCAGCGGCGACCTGTTTACCACCAGCACTGCGGTCTTGGACATGAACGGCTTCAACCAGATGGTGCGGAACCTGAGCTCGAGCAGCGCCAACACGGCGGGGATCACCAGCGGGTTCATCACCAACAGCGCCACCAACCAGGTCACGCTCACCGCGGGCAACAACAGCACCACCGACAGCACCTACCACGGCGTGATCCAGAACAACGTGGCGCTTGCCAAGACCGGCTCCCGCAAACTGACCCTGACCGCCAACCAGACCTATCTCGGTTCCACCACCATCGCCCAAGGCACCCTCGAGCTCGGCAACGGCGGCGCCTCCGGTTCACTCCCAGCGGGTTCCGCGGTGATCAACAGCGGCACTCTCATGGTCAACCGGAGCGACGCCTACACCCTCACCAACACCGTGTCGGGCACGGGCGGCGTAACTCAGGCCGGGCTCGGGACCCTGACACTTGCAGCCACCAACACCTTCAGCGGACCGCTGACGGCTGCCGGGGGCACCCTGGCATTCGCTTCCGGCTCCAACCTCGGGGACGGATCAGCCACCAACTCCCTCAACCTGAACGGCGGTACCGTCACCAGCACGGTGGCCTCGCTGAACTTGGGCAACAACCGGGCCGTCAACGTGGGTAGCTTCGGCGGCACCGTCCAGGTCGACACCGCCCGGCAGCTGGAGTTCTCCGGCCAGATCGGGGGCTCAGGCACCCTGAACAAGACCGGGGCGGGCACCCTGGTGATGTCGAACATGGCCAACGGGTTCACCGGGACGGCCAATGTCAACGACGGCACCCTGAGCCTCACCGGATCTCTGGGCAGCGCCTCGGCGGTGAACGTGAACAATGGCGGCACCCTGCTTCTGAACAACTCCAACCGGATCTCCGACTCGGCCGGCTTGGGCTTGGGTGGCGGCCAAGTCCGGTTCGGCACCGGAATTTCAGGGGCGGCCGAGACCATGGGTGCCCTGACGTTGAACTTCGATTCCGTGATCGACCTCGGAACGGGCTCGGCAAACCAGCTGAAGTTTAGTTCCATCGTGATCGGGCCGAGCTTCAATTCGTTGAAGATCTACAACTACACGGCCGGAGTCGGGGAACAGTTCCTCAGTGACCCGAACCGGGACCGGTTGGTGTTTGCCGGGTTGTTGGGGCTCAATGCCGGGCAGCTGAGCCAGATCCAGTTCTTCTCGGATAGCGGCTCCACATTGCTTGGGCCGGCCGGTCAGATCGCGTTTGGTCTCCCGGGCGAGGTGGAGCTGGCTCCGGTGCCGGAGCCTTCCACATGGATGGCGGGTGGGTTGCTGCTCGGACTGCTGGGGTACCGGGAACGGCGTCGTCTCCGGAAAGCGCTGGCGCTCTGAGTGGGCCCAGAGATCTGGGCGCGGTCTTCCGGGGCCGCGCCCGACTTGCCTCCCTTAAATTGACAGGTTAAGATCAGGCCATGACTCCGCCCGTCCTCCCAGCTCCCCCGGCTGTTCAGGAGCCCTTTTGGGCGTCCTGTCCTCACAGACCCGCGCCTTCCAGAGCCACGCCGTTCCAACGGGGTAATCTCATGGGCAATCTCATGGGCAATCTCATGGGCGTTCCCCTGCGTATTCTGGCACTTGCGCTCTGGTGTTGGGGGATTCTGTGTCTTGGCCGGGTGGAAGCCGGCTACGGGATTTCCGACGAGGCCCGGTTTTTTTCGGAGTACGCCAAGGGTGAGTCCCTGAAGATCGTGGAGCAGATTTCCGACACGCTGAGGAAAGACCTGTATGTGGAGACGTTTGAACAGGTGCCGGAGGCGATTTTGAAAGAGTTCAAGGGGGTGGACCTGAAGAACCCGGCGCAGGCGGGGCGCTTGTATGAGGCATGGGCGGCCCGGCAGGCCTCGAAGCGGCGGGTGAACGGGGTTTATGCGCTGCTGGTCCGCCAGCCAGCCCACCTTCAGGTCGTGGTGGGCAACGAAACGCGCAAGGGGGCGTTTACGGGGAAAGACCGGGACCAGCTGGTGAAGCTGATGCTCGGACGGCTCCGGGAAAAACGTTACGACGAGGCGCTCCTGGAGGGGACGGGATTTGTGTCGGCGGTCATGCATGCCAACGCGCCTGGGGGCCGCGCCGCGGGCCGCGCCGCTGCATTGGACGCCCCGGGCCGCGGGGACCTGCGCGGGGGCGGTCTGGTTGAAAAGCTCGGCGGCTGGTGGACCATCCTTGGCGGAGTTTTTGTCGTCTGGCTCCTGTTCCGGCTTTTGGGTGGGCTTTTGGGTGGGCTTTTGGGCGGCCTCGGTGGCGGGGGGGGAATGGGCGGCGGCATGGGTGGCGGGATGAACCCCGGGAACGCCGGCGGCGGCGGATTTTTCCGGTCCCTGATGGGCGGATTGTTTGGCGCTGCCGCCGGCATGTGGATCTACGACCAGTTTTTTGGGAGCCACGGCCATGCCTCCGGGTTCGAGGGAGACGCCGGGCACGGCAGCCAGGACACCGATTATTCCGGGAGCGGTGGTGATTTCGGCGGCGGCTCCGACAGCGGCGGGGATTATGGTTCTGGAGATTCCGGCGGGTTCGACAGCGGGGATTTCGGCGGCGGCGGCGATTTTGGTGGAGATTCTGGCGACTGAGCCCGCGCCACCCGTGCTCAGTGAGCCCCGCAGGAGTCCATAGAGTCCATAGAGTCCATAGAGTCCATAGAGTCCATAGAGTCCATAGATCCCCCCTTCTCCATCAGGCGCCCAGCCATTCTCTGGCCGCTGCCTCTTGGAGCCCGGGGCCGATCAGCGCGGCACACAGGTGTCCCAGCCGAAAACATTCGGCGGCCACTTCCCGGATTTCCTCCCGGGTCACTCCGGCAAAACGCTGTTCCGTTTCGGTAGGATTCAAAATCCGCCCATAAGCCAGAAGGGATTCCCCAGCCCACATCATCCGGCTTGTGGTGCTTTCAAGCCCCAGCAGGTTCTGGCCAATCGCGTAATCCCGGGCGTTCTGAACCTCAGCGACCGATGGGGCACGTTCCGTCAGTCGTCGGAGTTCGGCGAGAATCATCCTGAGGGATTGAGGAAGACGCCCGGGATCCACTCCGGCAGCGATGTCGAGCGTCCCGGTGTCTCCAAGAGTCATGACGCTGGAGGAAATGTTGTAGCACAGGCCTTCGCGTTCCCTGAGTTGTTGGAAGAGGCGCGAACTCATGTTTTCCCCCAGCAGAATGCTGAGGAGCTTGAGCGCAAACCGGCGCGGGTCTTTCCGTCCAAAAGTCGGAAATCCAAGGGCGATCTGAGCCTGCTCCGTGTCCTCGTGAATCGCGGTGATTCTCGGGCGGCGGGCCGGGGCGGGCGCCGGTTTCGATGGGGAGCGTGTGCCTGCGGGAAGCTTGGACAGCGCCGGGGCGAGGTGTTTGAGCACCTCGGAGTGATCCAGTTTTCCGGCGGCGGTCACGATGGTATTCCGGCCGCAGTAGTGGCGTTCAAAGAAGGAGCGCAATTGGCCAGCATCGAGAGCGGCAAGGCTGGCGGCGGTTCCGGTGATGGGCCGGCCGAGCGGGTGCCCGGGCCAGAGGGTCTGAGCCAGCAGATCCTGGACATGCTGGGAGGGGTCATCCCGGTACATGGCGATTTCCTCGAGGATCACCTCGCGTTCCCGGCGGAATTCCTGTTTGGCCAGTCGGCTGCGGGTGTACATGTCGCCCAATACATCGCAGAGCCTCCCCAGATGGCGCGCCGGCGCTTTGGCGTAGTAACAGGTATGGTCTTCGCTCGTGAACGCGTTGGTGGTTCCGCCCACGCTTTCCACCGCTTCGCTCAGTTCCTGTGCGGTGCGCGTCCGCGTTCCTTTGAAAAGCAGATGCTCCAGAAAATGCGCCGCTCCATTCAGGGCCTCGGATTCATGCCGGCCACCCACGGTCGCCCAGAACCCGAGGCAGACGCTCTCCATGTGCGGCATCGGGATCGAGGCAATGCGGACCCCGTTCGGGAGCCGGGTCAGCACAGGGGCAAACTCCATGACTCAGACGCTCTTTTTCGCTGACCGACCGGGAGCCTTTCCGCTGGGCTTGGTCGGGCGGGTCGGCTGGGAGGATGGCTTCTTCTTGGGGCGGCTTTTTGGTGCGGGCTGTGCAAACGGGGCGCGGCCAGAAGTCACCGCCACCGCCTTTGCAAGGCCCCGAGGGGCGCGCGGCGCTTTTTTCCGGCGAAGCTCAAGCACATGCGCCGCGAGCACGAGATCATTCGGATAAGTGATCTTAAAGTTCCAGTCCTCGTTCTTCAGCAGCGCGATCTTCCGGCCCAGCCGTTGCACCGCAGACACCTCGTCCGTCACCATTTCGTGCTGGGCCATCACGCTCGCGTAGGCTTCCAAAATCAGGCCGCGACCGAAAATCTGCGGCGTTTGCATCGCCCAGAGACCGTTCCGGTCCACGCTCTCCTGCACCACCTGATCCGTGGACGCGCGCTTCACGGTGTCCGGGATCGGCGAGGCGCAGCACGCCGCCCCGTGGGTTTCCGCCAGTTGAAGACAGGCCCGGATCAGGTGCGGAGTCACCAACGGGCGCGCGCCATCATGGATCGCCACAAACTCGGTCTTGGCCAGCGACTGCAGCCCGTTCCAGACCGACAGATGGCGTTCGTCGCCTCCTCCCACCAATTTGATTTCGCGGCCCACAGAATCCGCCGCGAGCCGGTCTGCAAACTCCGTCAGCCGGTCTTCCTGGACCACCAGCAGGATCTCCGCGACCTCCGGGGTGTCGGCAAATCCCTTGAGCGTGTGCCAGAGAACGGTGTGCTGGCCGAGGGGGGCGCAGAGCTTGTCAAAACCCATCCGTCGGGAACGGCCTGCGGCTACAATGATCGCGGAAAGCATGGGGAATCAGGTCAGCCGGGCAGCCAGCGCCTGGCTGAGCGTTCTCCCATCCACGCGGCCCCCGGCAAGTTCGGTGGCGCGTTTCATCACCAGCCCCATCTGCGCTTTTCCGGTGGCTCCGGTTTCTGCGATGCACTGGTCCAGAAGCGCCGCGATTTCTTCCGGAGAAAACGGTTTGGGCAGGAACGTCCCGAGCACCTCGAGTTCGGCCCGCTCCTTGGCTGCCAGATCAGGCCGGTTGCCTTTGGTAAATCCCTCAATCGCGTCGTGCCGTTTCTTGGATTCCTTCCGCACCACTGCGAGCGCCGCCCCCTCGTCCAACCTGACCTCGGCGCCGCCCGCCTCAATCGCGGCGTTTTTCAGTGCGCTCTTCAGCATCCTCAGCACAGAGAGCCGGTCGGCGTCTCTCGCCTTCATCGCGGCTTTGAGTTCCTCATCAACGCGGGCTTGCAGATCCATGGCTCCAACCTAACCCGGAGAGCAGGCCGTGCAACCCATTTCCCGGCTCCCGCCGCCGGAGCGCACGGGCTGGACAGGCCTGTCTGGCATGGTAGTGGGGGGGATGACCTTCCTCAAAGAATTCAAGGAGTTTGTCAACCGGGGCAGCGTGATCGATCTGGCCATCGGCGTCGTCGTCGGAGGCGGGTTTGGCCGGATTGTCTCTTCCCTCGTCGAGGACCTAGTCCTGCCTCTCACCGGGATGCTCACGGGGAGCCTCGATTTCACCGCCCAGTACGTCCCGCTGGCCAGCCGGGTGCCGCTCGGATTGCCTCTGGCCGAAGCCCGGAAACTCGGACCAGTGCTGGCATGGGGCAGTTTCCTGACCGTGGTCCTCAATTTCCTAGTCATCGCCTTCTGCCTGTTCCTGCTCATCAAAGCCGCCAACGCCCTCCGCCGCAGCGAAGCCCTCAAGACACCCGCTCCAGAAGAGGTGCTGTTGCTCCGCGAAATCCGGGACCTGCTCAAACAGGAGCCGGTTGGGCCGCCTACGGCTGAAAAGCCCTGACCGGGGGAACGCCGCGACGGCGGCTCAGCCGAGGCCAAGAACCACGAACCGGTCGCCGCCCCCCCCAGCGGAACGCGACCTGCGCCCGGATCCTCGCCAAAGTGGCCCGTGCCCGGAGAAAGCTTCCGCGCAAACAAAAGTCCTACGAATGCCGAAGCGCTACACTCGGGATAGCGCTTTGTGAGATACCGCAACGGTATTTTCTCAGCCGGGAACCCATCTTCAAGTGGTGAGCGTGCGCTCCTGCCTGAGCCGGGTCCGGCGGGGGCTTGATTTTCAGAGGGGTGCAGGCGAAATGATGGCTCATGCCAAGCCGGATCCCGATGTTGCAGATCGAAGTGACGCTGTATCGCGTCCGGCCAGAGATCTGGCGGCGCCTTTTGGTTCCCGCCAATGCAAGGCTGGACTGGCTGCACGCGGTGCTGCAGGTGGCCATGGGGTGGAACAACAGCCATCTGCATCGGTTCAACGTGAACGGTCGACTCTACTCCAACACCCAGTACCATTTTGCGGAGTACGAAGACGACCCGGTGATTTTGGAGGAAGCGGATTTCAAGCTGGGCGATGTCGTGTACGGAGAAGGCGCCATTTTTTCTTACGAGTATGATTTCGGCGATGATTGGCAGCATCAGATGGTGGTGGATCGAGTGCTGCCGCCCGATTCCGGTGTTCCGCGGGCTGCACTGTGTACGGACGGTCAGCGGGCCTGCCCGCCGGAGGACTGCGGTGGATCCTGGGGATACGAGGAGCTTCTTTCGGCTTTGAGGAACCGAAGACATCCGGAGCATGCCCGGATGCGGCAATGGGTGGGGCGTGAGTTCGACGCGGAAGCGTTTGACATTGCGTACACCAACTTATGGCTGCGGAAACTTCCATGGCCCCATGTCAGCGTTCCGCAATTGGGCCGCGTGCTGACGGGGCGTGATAAAGCTTCGTAGCAGGCGTCCTTGGGGCACGGTTGCGTTTCCTCTTTCAGAGTGCTGGGAATCCCGGCGTGGTCTGACGCACGGAAAAACAAAAGATGGGCGCCGCCTCCGGACTCCACCTTCCAGTGGGCGCGTTACTTGTGTTTCTGAAAAAAACCTTTGTCGGAAAGTTTGCGTCTCTGGGCGGAGGTGAGCGGCTCGTGGATTTGGACCACGGTGGGGGTGAGGAGAGTGGCATTGGATCCGAGTGCGGCCCGTAACAGGATGGCAGACTGCGGATCCTCACAGCGGAGCGCCACGATGACTTCCGGGGTGAAGTGGCGGATCGCTGAGCCCCAGGTGGCCATCTCTTTGCGGACATTGTCCGGGACGGATTTGGCTGTGATCTCCTCGAGTGTTTCGAGGATGGACTCCATGGTTTTGCCGGAGTCGATCGCATTTTGAACGCGAGGTTTGGAGAGACGGAAGAGGGTGCCGGTGCCGTGGCCGAGTCTTTCGCAGAGGGGTTCAAGTGCGCCTTCCGCCCGGATGTTCGTGCCAAGAAAAACGATCTCGAAATTGGGTTGGAGCACGACCTTGCCGGAGTCCGGTTCCTTGAGGTCTGGAAATTCCTTGGTGAGCTTGAGAAAATACCGGCCGATGGGCGTAAGCCGAAAACAGACCTGATCATCTGCGGTGCGGCCCAGATCCGCGCCTCCGATCGGAACCAGGATCAGATCCAGAAAGTCTGTGATCATCTGAAGCGCAAGGTTGCTGAGCGACTCCGCATCGGTTCGAGTGTAGGCAAAGTTCCCAAACTCCGTCACAGATTTGAGGTCAACCATGCCGCCGGATTCAGCGGCGACCGTTTCAATCGGGTTCCATTTCTGGAGGACGTACCGCACCCAAAGGTCGATATTCAACCACTGATCCGGGGGACACGTTTTCCATGCCGCCACAATCGTTTCCGCCAGTTCCAACCGTTTTTTTGTGGGATGCCCCTGAATGCCGGACGCGGAAGATTTTTCGGGAAAAAACAGCCTATCGATGCCGTTCACCCAACGCTTGGGTCCGCCGCTCAGGAGGTTGTCCACCAAGAACTTGACGCGGTCCCGGAACGATTTTCGGAGCCATGCGGAGCCCGCGGCGGTGGGTGAGATCGCAGGGGGTCTGAATCCGCTCTTCGCGAACTGCAGAGAGAGCAGGGTCGTGACGGCACCCTCAATCCGCTGTCCTTTGTCCGGCAGTCGCTTCCATCCGGGGGTTTCCCGCAACTTGGGCAGGATGCCGTCCGTGGTCGCCTTGTAAAGGGAGAGTGCCGCGCCTTTTTTTAGCCGAAGCGGTTCTCCTATCGCGGTTGCAAGGACCGATTCCAAGTCCGTGGCGAGTGTGGGGAGGGAAAACACCTCGGCGGGTTCCGCCAGAGGTTTTGGCTTCTGGGCTGGAGTCGACCGTTCTCGCAGTCTCCGGTGGATGCCAGGCCAAAGGCCGATCCGGATGGAGTCGAGTTCAGCATCGGTTTGCATCACCATAAACCCCCACTGCAGAAGGCCGCGGAGGGCTTTGGGAAGAAACGCAGATTCTTTTTCGGAGAGAATTTCAGCCAGGCGCTCGGCGGGGATGGGGGCCGGATGATCCAACAAGTTGCGGGCAATCTTTTGTGCCGCACTGAAGACATGGACCCCGGAAAAGAGGGTGAGGGAGTCTTTGTGTCGGGACTCGTCCCGTTCCCACGCGCGGCCAGTACCAGGTTCTGCCGCAAGGAAGCGTTGGAGGCGGGCTGTGGAGGAGAGACGGCCCAAATTCAGGGGCTGGGTTCGTCTGATCTGCCCGCCGTAGAAGATTTTGTGATGGCTGTCAGCCAGTTCGTTTTGCGAGGCGGGCATCAGGACAAAACCGCGCAAAATTCTCTCGATCCGCTGTTCGTCAGCCAGAGGCGGTTCGATCGCACCGATTCTGTGGGCAATTTGAAAAAGCCGCGCCAGGCGGAGCGGTTCCTGCGCATCCCTCGGTGTTCCCGGGCCCTGAAACTTGCTGAGCACGTAGGCCTCGGGGAGGAGAGCGGGGGGCTGTGGGTCCCATGGCGTAACATTGCCGTGAGACAGAACGGGTTGTTCGACGATTTCGTTCCGTTGGGGGAACGGGATTTTTCTCCAGAGCGAAAGGTGCTCGAGATAGGCTTCCCAATAGGGATCCGTGATGCCACTGGGATCGCCCAAGATCTCATCGGTTTTGGAGGCGCTCATGGGTGGGGAAGAAGATCGGTTTCGGATGCAACGTGGAGCTGGTAGGCGTAGCCCTGTTCGCAGAGAAACATCTGACGTTTCAAGGCGAAATCCTGTTCCACGGTGTCGCGGCTGACCAAAGTGTAAAAAAAGGCCTGCCGACCGTCTTCCTTGGGACGCAGCACCCGGCCCAGGCGCTGGGCTTCTTCCTGCCGCGACCCGAACTGGCCCGAAATCTGGATGGCCACGGTGGCGTCCGGCAGATCAATGGAGGTGTTGGCGATCCGTGAAACAATCAGTACCCGGGTTTCACCGCGCCGGAACGATTCAAAGAGTGCGTCCCGTTTCTGTTGGCTGGCTCCACCGTCCAGCATCGGAATGCCGAGTTCCTTGGACAACGCTTTCAACCCGTGAAGGTACGTGCCGATGATGAGCGTCGGAACATCAGGATGCCGCGCAAGCAACGCTTTGACCCACGCATTCTTTGCCGGGTTCGCCGCAGCAACTGCAGGTTGTTCCCGCTTGGAGGCGGTTGCGTATTCAAGCAGGTCCGCGTCCGAAACCGGGACCCTGATTTCGACACAGACAGCAGGAGCGATCCATCCAGCGCGTTCCAGATCCCGCCATGGGGCATCGTAGAGTTTGGGGCCGACCAAGGCAAAAACGTCGCCCTCCATGCCGTCCTCGCGGATCAGAGTGGCGGTCAGGCCAAGTCTGCGCCGGGACTGGACGCTGGCAGCCGCCTGAAACAGGTGCGCAGGCAGTTGATGCACTTCGTCAAACACAATCAGGCCCCACGGCTTCTCCCCAAACAACGCAAAGTGGCGGAATTCTGTTTCCGTATCCGGCGCGAGATCAGAGCTCTGGCGGGTGAGCGTCAGGATCTGGTAGGTCGCGATGGTGACGGGTTTGATCTCCTTTTTCTGCCCGGAATACTCGCCAATGAGATCCTCAGTCAGGCTTGTTTTTTCGAGGAGCTCCTTTTTCCACTGGCGTACCGCAGATACGCTGGTGGTCAGGATCAGGGTGTGCTGCTGGAGGTTCGCCATGCAGCCCATGCCCACCAGAGTTTTGCCGCCGCCGCACGGAAGCAGGACCACGCCGCCCCCGAGGCCGTTTTGAAAAGCGGCAACGGCGTTGCGCTGGTAATCCCTGAGCTGGAACGGTTTTCCCGAGGGAAGCTGGCTGCAGAGGCTCATCGGAAGCGCCGGCGCATCTTCGAACCCCGCAGCGTCCTCGACCGGCCAGCCAATCCGGATCAGCGTCCGTTTGAGCGGGCCGCGCCAAGGCGCCTCAACCAGAAACGAGGACGCATCGAGGCGCGGGCCAAGGTATTTTTGGACATCGGGATGCCGGACAATCTCCTCGGCCAGGGTGGGGCGCATGGAATGCAGGGCCAGACAACCGTCGACGTGGCGGCGCAACTGGAGGATGCCAAACCGGCCAGCGATCTCGCAGAGTTGCGTCAGCAGCGAGGCGGGAGGCGGATATTTGGCAAGGTCTTTGAGGGCGGCGACAATCGCATCGGCAGCAAGCCCGGCTGCGGCAGCGTTCCAGAGCGAGATCGGGGTGATCCGGTAGGTGTGGATGTGTTCCGGCATTTTCACCAGTTCGGCGAACCGGGCGAGTTGAGTGCGCGCCTCTTCGAATCGGGGCGATTCGACCTCGAGCAGCACAGTGAAATCGCTCTGTACAATGAGCGGGTTGGACGAGTTCATGCGTGGAAAAATCCAGGGAGTCAGATCAGCGCCATTCATGGCGCGGATATTTCCGCTGCAACTCCTGACGGATCTTCGGATAGGAATCGCGCCAGAACGTGGCGAGGTTCTGCGTGATCTGGATCGGGCGATGGCTCGGCGCCAGCACCTGGATCACCAGCGGCACCCGGCCATTCGCAATCCGCAGCTCGGATTCGACACCGTACAGGTCCTGGATCCGCGCGGCGAGGGTGGGCGGGGTTCCCGCCTGGTAGGTGAGCTTGAACATCCGTCCGCTGGGCAGCGCAATGCGTTCCGGCGCGAACCGGTCCAGCAGATCCTGCTGGCCCGCCGAGAGCCAGGATTTGACCACGGGCCACACCGGGCGCTCTTTGAGTTCCTTGTACCCCAGAGCGCCGTGGCAGATCTGTTCCACCAAAACCTGCCGGTCGGCCTCGCCCAGTTTTGGCAGCTCAAATTCCGGGCACCAGTCCGCCAGCGAATTGAGCCGGAGGATCCATTGCTCCACGCTGTGATCCCAGTTCTTCAGGGGACACGAGCCAGCAGCGACTTCTTTGGCCAGCAGCGCAGCGGCCTCTTCCAGCGGAATTTGGTCGGAGTTCTCCGAGCGCAAAATGAGGTCCCGGAACCGGGTGAGTTTGCGAGCCGTTACCCGCCGGATGGAGGGATCATAGGCGACCCGGGTCTCGGAGTGGAATGCCTCGGGATAAATCTCGCGGAGCCATTCCTCGCGGATGGCCAGAGCCAGGCTGAGCAGGGTTTCAAGCTCGCCCTTCACCTGCACCTCGCGGATCTCGCAGGCAACGAGGAGTGGAGAACGCACGGTGCTTTCCCGTGCCAGCAGGCCGCGCCGCTGATGGACCAACTGGCAGCGCAGGGTGCCGGAATCAGCCCGGAGCGCGACATGGTCGGGGAACCCGGCCAAGATGCACTTCGCCAGCGCCTCGGGATCAGAATTGGAGTGGGTCGAAAGCCCTTCGTCCCGGGCAATCCGGAGCAGTTGATCAGCCAGTGCGGCGGCTTCCCGCGCCGCAAGCGCATGGATCCCTAGTGTCCGACAGCGTTGCGGGTTGAATTGGGATTCCTCAGCGTACCGGTGGGCCCGGAGCAGCAACTCGAAATCGGAGTCGGCCACTTCCCCAAGTTGACGGTCGCGCTCCTGTTCCATCTGGGAGTTTTCGGGACGTCGGAGCACCGCACGGCCTTGGGTCAGTGCCGCCAGAAGCGCTGCCTCTGGGACGCACCCCAGTTTTTCCGCAGCCAACAGCATCCGGGCGTGCCGGGGATGGGTCGGGAAAGCGAGCATCCGTCGGCCAAGCGGGGTGATGGCCGAGGTATCCGGGTGGAGCGCGCCGAGATCCTCCAGAAGAGTCTGGGCGCGATCCAGGGCACGGGCGTCCGGGGGTTCGAGCCAGCGGAACTGGCGGACGTCTTCAACACCGCTGGCTTTCAGCGTGAGCACCACCTCGGAGAGATCCAGACGCCGGATTTCAGGCAACTCCTGCGGTGCCCGGTCCTGGTGTTCGCGTTCGGTCCAGAGACGGAGGCAGTGGCCCGGGGCGGTGCGTCCCGCGCGTCCGGCGCGCTGGTCCGAGGCGGCGCGGCTGATCTTTTCAACGAGGAGCGTGTTGATGCCGCGGTAGGGATCGAACCGGGCGATCTTGGCGAGGCCGGCATCGATCACGAGCCGGACGCCGGCGATGGTCAGCGAAGTCTCGGCCACGTTGGTGGAGACGATCACCTTTCGCGAGTTGCACGGGGCAACTGCGGCATCCTGCTGGGCAGGGGACAGCTCGCCATGGAGCGGAAAGAACCGGAACAGCCGGGCCACGCGGGAGTGTTCCATGGCCTGGAGGGTGCGCTGGATTTCAAATGCGCCCGGCATGAACACCAGCACGTCGCCCTCGGTGTTCGGGGCGAGCCGTTCGAGTTCCTCGGTGGCAGTTTCCCAGACGGGCGCATCCTGCCGGGAACGCTCGAGGTACTCGATGTGGACGGGATGGCTGCGGCCCTCGGACGTGAGCGCCTCGCACGGGGCCATGTAACGCTGGAGCGCCGCGGTTTCGAGGGTGGCGGACATGACCACCAGCAGCAGGTCGGGCCGGAGCTGTTGCTGGAGTTCAAGCGCCTTGGCGAGGGTGATGTCGCCGTACAGATGCCGCTCATGGAACTCGTCAAACACCAGCGCTTGGATTCCGTCCAGAGTCGGGTCGGAGAGCATTTTCCTCAGAAGGACGCCCTCGGTCACAAACCGGATCCGGGTTTCGGCAGAGGCGACCTGGTCGAGCCGGATCTGGTAACCGACCTCGCCGCCGAGCCGGCAGGAGCGTTCCTGGGCAACGCGGCTGGCCAGCATCCGTGTGGCCAGACGGCGCGGCTGGAGCACGATGCATTCGCCGGTTCCAAGCAGTCCGTGGTCGAGCAGAATCTGGGGGATCTGGGTGGATTTTCCCGAACCGGTGGGCGCCTGCAGGATGAGGCGGGGATTGGATTGCAGCGAGGCAACCACCCGGTGTTCGAGTTCAAAAATGGGAAGGGAACGACGGTTCAAAGCGGGCGCACTGTAGCCGATTCCGGCCCCGGGAACAGGGGGGAGTTTTGGCATGCCAGACATCGGCAGTGGAGACCGTATGCGAGAATAGAACAGGACCCCGAACGGATTGGACGGCCGGTTCTTAAAATCCACGTGGGCGGCGTGCCCTCCATCTCCGGAATGAAATGTCAGAGATCAAAATGCGATCCCATGCGCCTAAGACGAACAAGAGCAGAGCGTCGCAGGTCATGTTCTACACCGGTTGCGGCGTGGCGCCCTCGACCTGCGGACTTACCAATACGATTCGCTGTGGGCGTCCATCCCAAGTTTGATGATTTCGCCGGAGGGGCTGGCTTTGGATGGTATTGAGGAGTTCCTCGCTTTTTAGATCGCGGAGTCTCGTGCCGCTCAACAACCTCATGTCATCTAGCAATAACGCTAGGGCATAGGTGGGTTGAGCGGCCCGCCGTTTTGATCCCATAAATTGCCGCGGAGAGCCTAGAACCGGTTGTTCAAAGCCACTAAGGTAACGGCCATGCCCCCCCCGCCCCCCTCGCTGCGCCTCCCAATGGTCACCGCTGCCGCTCTGCTGTGTTCCCCGCCACACCGGCTCCGGGCCGCACTGGCTGAGTCTGCGGTCCAGCCCCAACCAACCGGCGGGCGCTTCGAGAAACAAAACCACAGCCATCCCACAGCTGAGGCAAAAAAAGTGTCGAGGTATGTTTGAAAACCTGCCACTCGGCAGGGGTGAAAAAAACAAAAACCTCGACGCCGTCCAGCCTGAGTGTCCTCCGACAACTTTGCAATCTTATCCCGAACC
>CAIURC010000187.1 GCA_903901425.1 uncultured Spartobacteria bacterium
AGGCCGTATCCAAGACGGACCAAGGCAAAACTCTGATCCTCGGTATTTTTGAACAAGATGGCCGCGAAAACGAGCAACCCAATGTAGACACACAGGCCCAACATCAGCCCACCACACAGGCCCAGCACCGGGTCTGGCAATCCAAGCGGTTGGAAAAGAGGACCGGCCATGCTGCCAAAAAAAACTCCCACGCCCACCGCCAGCGCGAGCGCCACGAGCCCCAACCCCTGTCGGACCGGCCCCAGACGCCATCCGCGCCAGGCACGGAAGAGGAGGAAACCGCCCGCCACTCCATACGCGGCAAGCACTGGCGAGACCGCCACAATAACCGGAACGCCCGTCATGCCGCCCGCCTTAGAAACCGCCGCACTGGGCCCTCTGGCGCAGCAGATGATCGCACAACACCAGGTTGGCCATCGCTTCCACCATCGGCACCGCCCTCGGCAACACGCAGGGGTCATGCCGCCCGCGCGCCTTCAACTCTGTCTCCTGTCCCTCCGTGGTAACGGTCTGCTGCGGCTTGAAAATGGTCGCCGTCGGCTTGAAAGCCACCCGGAAAAAGATCGTCTCGCCATTGCTGATGCCGCCCTGAATCCCCCCGGACCGGTTGCTCGCCGTGCGCACACGGCCCTCCCCCATGAAAAAGGTGTCATTGTGCTCGGACCCGCGCAGGAGCGTGCCCCCAAAACCAGACCCGATCTCGAACCCCTTGGTGGCCGGGAGACTCAGCATCGCACCCGCCAGTGCCGCCTCGAGCTTGTCAAAGACCGGTTCACCCAGCCCGGGCGGAACCCCTCGCAACACGCATTCCACCACGCCGCCGACCGAATCGCCGTCCGAGCGCACCTGCTTGATGAGTTCAATCATCTTCTCCGCAGTCGCCGGGTCGGGACACCGGACAATGTTCGACTCCACCTGCTCGAACGTCACCCGCTCGGGATCCACCGTTGCCTCAAGGCCCTGAACGGACTTCACATACGCCACCGCCTCCAGACCGGGCGCAAACTGCTGAAAAACCTTCTTTGCGATCGCGGCGGCGGCCACCCGGCCAATCGTCTCCCGGGCCGAAGCACGCCCGCCTCCCTGCCAGTTCCGGATCCCGTACTTGGCTTGGTAGGTGTAATCCGCGTGCGAAGGCCGGAATGCTTTTTCCATTTCCCGGTAGGCGTCCGGACGCGCGTCCTGGTTCATCACCACCACGCAAATGGGCGTCCCGGTGGTCCGCCCTTCAAACACCCCGGACAGGATCCGGCACTGGTCCGTCTCGGCGCGGGGCGTGACAATCTCGCTCTGGCCGGGACGTCGCCGGTCCAAGTCCCGCTGAATGTCGGCCTCGCTCAGTTCCAAAAGCGGGGGACAACCGTCCACCACGACCCCAACGCCGCCCCCGTGGGATTCCCCCCAGGTGCTGATCCGAAATACCTGTCCGAACTGGCTCGACATGCTTGGTTGCTGGTTGTTTGTCCGGCCTCCGCCCGCACCGGCGGGTCGGCGCCAAAGAATTGAGGCTAAGTCCCGCGGGCGTCGGAGTCCACCCCCTTCAGTTCCCGGCCGCCAGGACCGGGGACTACTCCCGAATCAGCCCTTGTTTGAGGAGCTTCTGGAGTTTTGGCCGGATCACCACGCTGCAGTACGGGTTCGAGCCCGCGTTGAGGTTGAAATAGTTCTGGTGGTAATCCTCCGCCTTGTAGAAGACCGGCATCGGGGAGATCTCCGTGACGATCGGGTCCTTGAACTCCTTCTGCGCTGACGCCTTGCTTTTCTCGGCAGCGGCCTTCTGGGCGTCGTTCTCGTAGAAAATCACGGACCGGTACTGGGTCCCCACATCGTGCCCCTGCCGGTTCAGCGTGGTCGGGTCATGAGCCGCCCAGAACACTTCAAGCAGCTTCTCAAGCGGCAACACTCCCGGGTCGAACACGATCTGGACCACCTCCGCGTGCCCCGTGTTCCCCGAGCAGACCGCCTTGTAGGTCGGATTGGGCACCTGCCCTCCCGCATACCCGGACTCCACCGTTTTTACCCCGGCCAACCGCTGGAACACCGCCTCCAAACACCAGAAACACCCCCCGCCAAACGTCAGCTTCTCCGAGCCCGGCTTCCCCCCGCCGCCACCGCCCCCGGTATCCGCAGCAAACAGGGTTCCGGAGAACCCGCCGGCACTGACCGCCGCCACCAGAAATGCGCAGAAAAGAGGGGACACTTTCATAGTGCCGAAAACCCTAGCCCAGTTCCTGTCCGGAGCGCAACCCGCCGCTGCTTCCCCTCTTGCCCAGCACCACCCGGTTCTGACAGCATCCGCCCCCCATGCAAACGATTGTCATCGGCCACAAGAACCCCGACATGGACTCCATCTGCGCGGCTGCGGCCTACGCGGAATTCAAGCGCCTTTCGGGGAACACGGGCGTGATTGCGGCCCGGGCCGGCAACACCAACGAGCGCATCGACTACGTCCTTAACCGGTTCGGAGTGGAAGCCCCCCAACTCGTCAACGACCTTTCCCCACGGGTCAGCGACGTCATGCAGCCCAAGGTCCTCTCGGTCCGCGCCGATTCGCCCGTGTACGATGCCCTCCAGCTCATCGACCAGAAACGGCTCCGCGGCCTCCCCGTGGTCGACGAACAAAACCGCTGCCTCGGGTTGCTCTCCTCGTTCAAAATCAATCACCACCTTTTTCCATCCCGGGAAGAAGCCGCCACCGCCCGCCTCGTCACCGCGTCCCTCGCTGACATGGTCACCACCTTTGGCGGCGCCCTGGTCACCGGCAGCCTCTCCCCCGAGCCGCACGAACTCCTGCTCATGGTCGGCGCCATGGCTCTTGAATCCTTCGGACCGCGTGTCCAACGGTACCGGGACCGCAATGTCGTCCTCTTCGTGGGCGACCGGCCGCACATTCAAGACCTCGGCGTGAAGGAAAACCTGCATGCCATCGTCGTCACCGGCGGTTTCCCGGTGCCCGAGGAGGTCCGCATGGCCGCGCGCCAGGCCAATGTCACCCTCATCAGCTCCCCGCACGACACCGCCAGTACCGTGCTGCTTGCACGCGGCGCCGTCCGCGTCGGCCGGATGCTTGAACCCGAATATACCAGCTTTCACAAAGACACCCTCCTCTCCGAAGCGCGCCAGATCGCCGCGGAATCCGCCGCCTTTGTTTTTCCGGTGCTCGACGACGAGGGCCGGTTGGTTGGGATTCTGTCGAAGTCGGATTTTTTGAAGGAGATCCCGCGGCAACTCATTTTAGTGGACCACAACGAACTGACCCAAGCGGTGCGCGGCGCCGACAAGGTGCCGATCGTGGAGATCCTCGACCACCACAAGCTGGGCGGGTTCTCGAGCGACACCCCGATCCTGTTCTGGAACAACCCGGTCGGCTCCACGAGCAGCATTGTCACGATGTGCTTCCAGCAGGCCGGGATCGCCATCCCCAAACCCATCGCCGGCCTTCTCATGGCCGGCCTCATCTCCGATACCCTCAACCTCACGTCCCCCACTGCCACACCGGCCGACCGCCAGATTCTCGCGCACCTCGCCGCCACTGCGGAATGCGATCCCACCGAACTCGCGGAGAAGATCTTTTCCGTCGGCTCGCCCCTCCTTACGATGACCCCTGAACAGGCGGTGAACGCCGACTCCAAGGTCTACGAGGAAGCCGGACACCAGTTCGCCGTGGCGCAGATTGAGGAACTCAACTTCGCGCATTTCCCGGAAAAACGGGAAGCCCTTCTCAGCGCCCTTGAAACCCAGCGCCAGAAGAAGGGGCTCCTGTTCTGCGCGCTGCTGGTTACGGACATCACCGAGCAGACCTCCCTGCTCCTTGTCCGCGGCGCCGACCATTTCCTGCACACGATCGACTACCCGGTGCACGGCCCCTTCATCTGGACGCTGGCCGGCGTGGTGTCCCGCAAGAAACAACTCCTGCCCTATCTGCTCCACTGCGTCGAAAAAATGCAGCGCCTCGCCTGAGCCGGGGTGTCTCTGGAACAGGCACAGGCCTGACAACCCAGGCCACGCCGGTGCGACTATCACCACTGCCGCGCCGGAGGCTTTCCAACAGCCCGCGCGGATGGTTTGCTTCCGGGGCGATGCCACGCCTGATTCTGGCTCTAATGTGTGCGCTGCTCCATGGCTTTTCAGCCGGTGCAGCCGAGCCGGTTTCGTTCTGGGTCTGGCATCGGTCCAGCCCGCTCCACGCAGATGAAATCGCGAGCCTGGAACGGATGGGTGTCACGACCCTGCTCTGGAATGTCGGTGAACTGGAGTTGCGCGGCGGAGACTGGAAATGGGTCGCCCCGCCCGTGGATCCGGCCGGGCGCGCGGGCAGTCTGCGCTGCGTGCCCGTGGTTCGGTTGAGCGCAGCACGGGGCCATCCGATCGCGCCGGAAGCTCTGAGCCAGATTCGCACCGCGCTTCGGGGCCTCCCAAAAACCGGAAATGCCCTGCAACTCGACTTCGACTGTCCTGACCGCCTGCTTGCACACTACGCTGCGGCGTTGTCGGAACTGCGGCACGACATTCCAGATCTAGGCATCACGGCGTTGGCCCACTGGAGCGCGCTGCCGGCGTTTGCGGCCCTTGGGCAGAGCGTGAGTGAAATCACGCCCATGTTCTACGATCTCCAGGCGGATCCAACGGGCATCTCCCCTGAAACTCCGCCCCCGCCGCTGCTGGATCCGGCCCAGATGGAGCGCGCGCTGAAGGGATGGAGCCGCTGTTCCGCCCCATGGCGTGCCGGACTGCCCACGTTCGCCCGGCTCACGGTATTTGATCGCGGGGGAAATCCGCGCGGACAAATTCCGAACTGGTCTTGGGATGACTTCTGTTTCCACCGGGCACTCCGGGCCACAGGCCCGACCCGGCTTGGCGTGACGCTTTTTCGCGCAGAAACAGAAACACGGGTCTCCCGGACGGCGATCCATGCCGGCGAGTTTGTCGCCTCGCGGTTCACCGCGCGGGATGCACTCCGCCGCGCGATGGAAGCCGCGCGGGGAGCCGGCGCCACAGGTGTCACCTTCTTCCGGCTGCCGGACCGGACGGATCCCGCAGGCGGTTCGCTCAGTGACCTTGCACATGCCGAGGCCGATGCCACGCCGCACCTGACGCTGCGCTGGGACCACGGCGATCAACTGGTGCTCACAAACGACTCCGTGTTCGATCTTGTCCCGCGGCTTGCGGGTGCAAAAGGCGACCGGGATCGCGGCTATGCACTCGAACTCGACGCACCGGGCACGCTGTTTCGCGAGGCGCTTCCGGGCCAGTTCTGGCGGGTCACCGCGCATGTTGATCCAGACGGCCCCAAACCGGCTCCTGCGCCGGTACAGTTGGCCACGCGTCTGACATTCTGGTTCAGCCACCTGCGCGCGGGTAGCACCCTGCGGACGGGGCTGGTACAAACCGCGCCCGGGCTGGACCGTGCACCGCTTCGATACCGGATTCTTCATTGCAACGACTCCACCCAATGGACCCCATTAAATCCGCCCTGAGTGCCAGCTTGGTGCTGGCCACTGCATCCCTCTCCCTCGCCAGCGGCGACTTCTATGAGGAACCGCTGCCCACCCTGCTCGAGGTCCTAGCCTCGGAACGCCTTTCCGGAAAGACAGTGCGCGAGATTATCCGCCCAGAACGTGCCGCCGCGCCAAATGGTAAAGGAACAGATTTCCGGTCCGCGATTCTGGCGCTGAAACCGATGCCGCCCGGAACAGCGGTGACCGCCGTGGACAAGCTGTTAAATGCGGCCCGATCAGAGCAGGCAATGCTTGGCCCTGGGCCTGGCAATCTGCTTCAAGACTTGCGCGATCTTTTCGCCAGCGCCTCAGCCACGACCGCCGAGCGTGCGGATTACATCGAGTGGCGCGTCGCTAACACTCAGCCACTCGGGTTTGAATGGGGCGAACGGGGCTCCCACGATCCGTTCATGGACCGGCCCGCACCAGACCGTGTGGCGCTTGAAAAACGGGTTGCAGACGCATCGCCTGCGATGAAACCGCACTGGCTCTATCTGCGCGGCGCCGTGGAGTTCAAGGCCGGCAACGACCGTGACCCGGTGCATTGGTTCGAACGCGTGCTGCGCGAGTTTCCGCAGCACCCACGTGCAGAGGCGGCGCAGTTCATGATCGCCCGCTGCCTCCTCTCGCAGTCCCGCAAGACCGGAGAAAACGCTGCAGCCGCGCCGGGATTCAACTACGAGTCGAAACCGGAGGAACTGGCAGCCGCAGCGCAGGCGTTTGAGACCTATCTTGCCCGGTACCCGAATGGGGTCTTTGCCGGTGACGCACTGGGGTGGCTCGGGGCCGCCGCCTACGATGCGCACGACTACGTGAAGGCCATTCGCCATTATCTGGCACAGATCGAACTGCCGGGGCACCCGGAGTTCATCGAACCGGCCTCGGACATGTGCGAAAAAATCCTTTCCCACATCGCTTCCGCGCCGGATGACGCCACCTTTGCGGAAATCGCAAAAACGCCGGCTGCAGCCCTCGGACTGGTTTACCTCATCCTCAACACGTCAGAGGCGGACAACTTCAACGGGGATATCGATGCCCCCGCTGAAGTCCGGAAATGGCGGCGTGAACTGCTTCCCCGCGTTGCCCGCGCAATTGCCGGGGAAGAGGCGCTGTACCGCGACGCGGCATGGCGTCCACGGCATTTGGCCATGCTCGTGTTGGCCGCCAGCGGTGCAGGAAACCAGACCGACGCGTTGCGCCTCGCCGAACTGGGCGGCGCAGGCAAAAGCGACGACCTTCTTTTTGCACGTGGCCTGACGCTGCAGCGCGCAAAACGTCCGGCGGAATCCGCCGCCGCCTTTGGCGAGTTGCTAAAGGCGTTTCCCAAAAGCCCTCTCGCGTGGGAGGCGCACCTGCGCCGAACGCTGGCCCTCTGCGATGCACATCGCGCCGGCGAGGCCCTTGCCGCGCTCCTTCCGTCCATCCCCCCCGCGGACGAAGCCCCGGTGTTCGGGGAGATGGGCAAGATTGTGACACGGCTGCCCACCGAATACTCCCACCAGTTGATCGACACGGTGGTGAACTTTGCACCCGTGACAGAAATCATTGCAGCCGCCGATGCGCCGGGCCTGGAAGCGAAAAACAGGCGGGAGATCGCAGGCGCGGTCGGGCAACGGCTTCTGGCCAAGGAACAGTTCCTGAAAGCGATCCCCCACCTTTGGCCCAGCATCGACGAAGGCGTTGTGTCCAAGCTGGCCGCACTCACCGCCTCCGCGCACCAGACAAAGACGCCTGCGGAAAAAGCGGCCCTTTGCCTCAAAGTTGGCGACACCTGGGCTTCCGCGCGGGGACAACTGCTCACCGCGCCTCTCGACACCGAGGACCGACGCCGGGAGATCTTCGGGGGAGAACACGCCCTCGCGAATGTCCGTCGGGTGGCCAATGCGGGCACTCTGGCCGATCCGGGCAATTTCAATCTCGAACTCGAGAACCGGGACGAATTGCGACACGCGTTCAACTGGTGGCTCGAAGCCTCGGATGCGCAGCCGAAGTCCCCGGTTGCAGCACAAGCGCTCCTGCGCGCCCTGGAGGCGATGCCCGCGATCGCGGATGTCTCCCCATTCCATTACCAGCGCGCGGTGGAAAAGAAATGGAGCGACGTTTCGCGCAAGCTCTACGAGCGCCTGCACCGGGAACATCCGTCCTCCCCTGAGACCCGGGTCGCCGTGTTCTGGGATTTTCCACCGCTGCGTGATTCCGGCGAAGGATCCTCCTCGGATTCAGGAAGGAATACGCCGCGCCGCAGAACGGGCAGAGAGGACTGGGAATGGACAGGGTTCGCCCCCATGTACGACCCATACCGGCCGCTCCGCTCCCCTGACGGAGTAAAAGCTGATATTCTAGAAATCCAGAACCGTGTGGTGCAGTCCGACCATGCGGCGGTTCGGACCCTGGTACAGGAACTCCAGCGGCTGGCCCCAATCCACCTGACGCGCCTCGAGGATTCCGCCTGGGTGAATTACCTCGACGATCTCGCCCAGTTCTTTGCCGGCGCGGATCCCGGGCAGGAAGTGCGAACCCGCTACGTGTACCTTCGGACACGGACTCTGCGACTGGCCACATTTGGCGACTGGCCCGATGGCATTTCATCCGAGATCCGCAAAGACGACACAGACGAAACATTGCTCGCAGACCTCAAAGAGGCACTGGG
>CAIURC010000188.1 GCA_903901425.1 uncultured Spartobacteria bacterium
AGCTTCCGAACCAAGAAGAAGCCACAAGATCCCGGCCCGGCGAAGGAAGGTTAACCCGGGAGGGGCAAGCGCCATCGCCATGTTCCGCTCCGGACAGCCCTCCGGCGGCTACGCCGTCCTCCGGGCTATCCTAGGCGGAACATGGCGAATCCCCCCTCAATAGCCCCCTTGGGATAATTGTCGTCAGGGGTCATTTTTAATTGTCGCTGGTGACAAATCGTAATTGTCGCTGGACACCAGTTCCCTCTGGACCACCCCCAAGGCATCCCATCGCTGGTCGTCCGTCAGGATCACCAAGACATTCGGCGCCCCGAGCGCAGAACCTGCCCAAAATCCCGCACACAACAAAAACAACGTCAGCCAACGCATCCGGCCATCCTAAACCAGAATCATCGTCTTGGGATAGTTTAATCTTTTACTTGTCGTTTCCGACCCACGCCTGAATCCCGGCAGCGCCTGGCCTCCCGCCCAAATCCTTCCCGCAACTGCCGCTCCTCCCCCCAAGGCTCACACCACCCGCCCCAGCACCTCCACCACCCGCGCAATCTCGCCCGGCGGAATCCCCCAGATGCACTCCGGAACCGGGTACGGACACCGCCAGTCACACCCAAAACACGGCAGCTCATACGTCAGCCAGATCTGCCGCCCCGGCCGGCCCCAGGGCGCAAACTCCCCATAATGCGCCCCCGCCAAAACCGCCACCAGCGGCACGTCCAGCGCACAGGCAAGGTGCGCCGCCACGCTGTCGGTGGAGAACACCACCCGCGCACCCGCCACCAGGTGGACAAACTCCAGAAAACCCGCCGGACTCACCCATCCCACGCGATCTTCCGGGACGCCCGCGCGCCGGATGAGTTCCCGGGCGCAGCCCTCGTGTACCGGAAGCCCCGTCAGAAAAATCCGCGGCACGCCCATCTGGAGGAGACCGCCCAACGCCTCCAGAACCTGATGCGCTGGAAGATTGCGCATGTCGTCCGGATGATACCCCGCAAACACCGATACCAGCGCATGATCCCCACACCAGCGGCTGACCGACTGCAGCCGCGGGACAATCTCTCCCCCGTCGGGAGCCCTGCCTGAAAATGCAGCCACTGCAGCCCGGTGCCGTTCCAACTCCCGGTTGATTTGCACACCCGCCCACTGGCCGGATCCAGTCACGGAAAGATCTCCGGGAGTGCTCCCAAGAATCGCAAGAGCAAGTGCATCCATCCGAGTGCGCTGATGCCGCAAACACAGCAGGGCACCCGGTCTCACCCCCCTGAGCAACGCCCACTGGCGCAGAAGCACAAGAAACCGCCCAAGCCGTTTTCCTCGGGCTGGCTCCGGCAGGACCAGTTGCCGCATTCGGGGAAACTCGTGTCCGGCAAAATCCGCACCGGCCTTGAAACAGACTAACAGGACCCGGTCTTCCGGATACTGCCGGAGCACCGTCCGGATCGCGCTGCAGGCAAGGACGAAATCCCCGTAGCCGTCGCACTTGTAGATGCAAAGGTCAGGTCTGTATGCAGGGTTCCAGCTTCTGGTCTGCCTCAGAATCCAGGCCAAGCCGGCTTGCAGCAGCCGGTATGGATCCGCGCTTTCCAGGCGGCGCCAGGCCTCTAGGTAGCAAAGGGGCAGATTGACCAGCAAATGCCCGGCCCCGAGAGCCGCAGGGGCGCCGGCGGGCCCCAGAATCCGCACCAGAGGCATCAGAGCGAGTGCAGAAATCATCGCTGCGAGGCTCGCGTAGGCGGCCTGAACGGTCACATGCCCGAGGCCGTTCAAAAGAGCCGCCACCGGTGCTGTCAACATGCAGCCTGCAGCCCAGACCGCCGTCCACGCCAGCAGTTCCGCGTTGGGAACGGCGCTCGCCTCTGCCCCGAGAAAACGGGCCACCCCGCCGCCACACAGGGGGAAAAGCAGGCAAACCGGAAGCAGACACACCGATCCCGCCACCGATTTCCCAAACGTTTTGCGGATCCAGCCAGCATCCCCCCCTGCCTGTGCCTCTGCGTAGGCCGGCCAGAGCGGGGCCAACCATGCCCCTTGAAACTGCGTCAAGACCTGAGCCAGCTGGGTTGCAAGAGTGAAAGGCGTCACCGCAGCGGGCCCCAGTGTGGCGGAGAGCAGAACCGGCGGAAGCGAGTTTCCGATCAGACCCGCTCCCTGCAGGAAAAGAAAACCGACACCCTCCCTGAGGAGAACTCCGTGCCTCCGGAGCAACCCGGGCCCACAGCCCCCAAACCTCCAGCCCAGCCGGCGCACCAGCCAGAGACCGAGACCGACCCCGGCAAGGAGCGCAGGCCCGGCCACCCATGCCGCACACCCCGCCGGCCCGAATCCCGCACGCACCGCGATCCAAAGGGCAACCACGGAAAGCAGCCCTGCACCGGCGCTGGTCACCCATGCCATCCATCCCTGCTGCAGGGCCACGGCAAGGCGCTGGGGGGCGGAACAGGGAATCCCGGCACAAACCGCTCCGAGACACACCCAGAGCAGGGGTGGCACCTGCCCTTCCAAGCCAGAACCTCCAACCCCAAGAAAACCCGCCCACGGCAGCAGCAAAATCAACGCGGCTCCCAACAGAAAAGCGCCGCCCCCAAGAACCAACAGCCAGAAGGTCCCGGCGTAAAAGACGTCCCGAGCAGCATCCGAATCCTGCCGGCCGTGGGCAGCCGAAATCCGGTTTTGCAGGCTATTGCCGAGCCCAAGATCCGCAAACTGGAGGAAGCCTGCCGCACCAGTAACGGCCATCCAAAGACCAAACGCATCCCCGCCCAGATGTTTGAGGGCGAGCCCGGTCCGGGCCAGAAGACAGGCAAATGAAATGCCCCGGCAAACCAGCGCAGTCCAAGCGGTCCGCACGGCCAGTCGCTCCCGCTGCCCCCTCCGTTCCCCCGCGCTGCCCCGCGCAAACATCGGCTCCTGGAGGACCCGGACTCAGGCGAACCGGCGGATCAACGGACAATCCCGAACTCAGCGCGCCGGTTCTTTGCCCAGGCAGCCTCGTTGGACCCGGGATCGGCCGGCATCTCAGCCCCAAAACTCACCGTCTGCAGCCGGGCCGCATCCGCACCCGCTCCAATCAGGGCGTTGCGGACAGCCTGCGCACGGCGTTCGCCCAGCGCTCGGTTGTACTCGGGCGTTCCACGCTCGTCGGTGAACCCGGCGACAATCACGTTGTTCGACTCGCTCTTCATGAAAGCAGCCACCTGCTGGATCTTCGGCTGTTCCGCCGGCGAAACCGTGTAGCTGTCGAACGCAAACTGGACGGGCGCAAACTTGTTGCGGTCCACGTTGTCTCCAAGGAATGACACGCCCTCCTGGCGGTCGGGCAAGGGAGTCCCGGCAATCAGGTCCCCATCGTTCGCCCCATAGGCGGCCCCCTTCTTGTTCTTGTTCCGCGAACATGCGCTCGTCGCGAGCATCAGCGGCAGAAGGAGGGTCAGCGTGGCAAGGGTACGGATTTTCATGTGAGACTTCAGTTGGCTGTCAAAAAATCACCGGGACCATGTCGGCTCAGAAACGGACCCCAGATTGGATACCAGTGTTGTCCTCTGTCCCGACTGCGCGTCGAGGAAAATCAGAGAGCTGCCGCTTGCAAAAATCAGGTGCCGCGAATCCGGCCCCCAAACGGGATCCTGTCCCTGGGCTACCACCCGGCTTTGGCCACTCTGCAAGTCCAACACCGCCACCGAGAACGATCCGCCCTCCCGCACCGTAAAGGCGATCTTGCGTCCGTCCGGCGACCAGTGCGGCTCCGTGTTGTACCCGTGCCCGGTGGGAATCAGCTGGCCGCGCCCGCCGTCCGAGGACACCCGGTAGAGCTGCGGCGTCCCCCGGTCGTCACTCGAAAACACCAGCTCGCTGCCGCCAGGCCCCCAGGTCGGGGACGACTCGCTTCCCGCCGTGCGCGTCACCCGCCGCGGACTGTCACCTGAAGCCGAAGTCACATAAATCTCCGGGTTGCCGTCCTTGCTCAGGGTCACGGCAATCCGGCTCCCATCCGGGGAAAATGTCGCCCCGGAGTTGGTCCCCGGATATTTCATGATGCAGCGCCGGGAACCAGAGACCAGATCCACCAAGTACACGTCCGCATATCCGCTGCGGTATCCGGTGTAGAGCAGGCTCCGGCGATCCGGGCTCAGGCTGGGAGCCACGCTGATGTTGTTGTCCCGGGTCAACTGAACGACTCCGGCCCCATCGGCGTCTGCCAAGTAAATCTCCTTGCGCCCGGTCCGGTTTGCCACAAACGCAATCTTGGAGCTGGCAATCCCCGGATTGCCGGTGAGCGTTTCCACAACCTCGTCGGCGAGACGGTGTGCCTGCTGCCGCGCGGTCCCGTCCACGGTCCGATTCAGGACCACCTTCCCGGCCTGGTCTTGCACCGTGCCCGAAAGACGGGCACCGCCTCCCGAGGTGGCCAGCGTGTAGGCCGCCGCGCCCCCAGGCACCAGTTTGAAGTACCCAGACATCATCAGGTCGTTCTCCAGCACTTTGCCCGCCTCGCCGGTCAACCCGGTCAGCGCCAGCGTCAGCTTTTCGCTTTTGGAAATCGTGATGGTCGGCGGTTCGTTCCCCGCTACGGGCAACGCCAACGCCGCAAACAGAAGCACAAAAAGTCGGTTCATTTCTTCCCGCGTTCTTAGCAGGCCCACCGCCTTTTCCAAGGAACCAATTGCTTTCCCGCCTCGCTTCTTCCCACAAACCATGAAAAATCTGCGGGCAATTTCCCGCCCACCGGGAGTGTTCCTGCAGAAGACCCGAGGCAACCCGGCTCCCACCGGCACCTCCGGGCTGACGCGTGAACCCTGCATTTCCAACCCAGCCAGACGTGAACCCCACCCCGCGCACATCGGCCGATTCCGACGAACATTTCGTCCGTCTGTTCTCCCAGTCCGAACCCTCCCTCCGGGCGTTCGTGCGCTCCCTTCTCCCCAGCTGGGAGCAGGTGGACGAAGTCATGCAGGAAACCAGCCTCGTGCTCTGGCGCAAGTTCAGCCAGTACGACCCCGAAACCCCCTTCCTCCGCTGGGCCTGCGTCGTGGCCCGTTTCGAGGCCCTCAAAATGCGCCGCCGCCATGCCAGGGACCGCCATGTCTTCGACGAAGACCTCCTCGCCCTCCTCGCCGATGAAGCCGAGGAAAATACCGATTCCCTCGAGCGCCAGCGCCATGCCCTCGACCGCTGCCTCGAAAAACTCCCGGACCGCCAGCGGCGCCTCGTCTGCGCTGCGTACTCGGACGGTGTCACCATGAAAGAAGTGGCCGCGCGGACCGGGTGCACCCCCACCAGCCTCTACAAGGCCGTCAACCGCGTCCGGGGCCAGCTCCTTGAATGCATGCAGCGCAGCCTGCAGGAGGCGCATCCATGAGCCCCGACGAACTCCAACCCCTCATCGAGGCGCACCTCAACCAGACGGCTTCCGACGATCAAACCGCCCGGCTCCAGGATCTGCTCCGGGCCAATCCGGAAGCCCGCCGCATTTACCGCCAGTACATCTGCGTCGAGTCGGCCATGCACGACCTTGCCTCGGCCGAATCCGGTCTCGCAGCCGTCCACCCCACCACCATTCCAACCCACACCGCCCGGTACCGTCCATGGATGGCATGGGCTGCCGCCCTGGCGCTCCTCGCCAGCATTGCCGGCACCTGGTTTTACCAACAAAAACCGGCCTCCCCTTCCGTATCGGGTCCGGGCATTGCCGTCCTCACCCGGCTCGTGGATGTCCAGTGGAAGCCCGGTGAAACCCCGCTTCAGGCCGGCTCCACTCTGGGCCCTGGCCGCATTGCGATCGCCGGCGGCCTCGCCCAACTCGAGTTCCTTTCCGGAGCACTCGTCGTTCTCGAAGGCCCGGCCGAACTGGAACTGGTCTCCCCGGAACGTGCCGTCTGCAAAGAAGGCCGCCTCCGAAGCAACGTGCCACCGCAGGCCCACGGATTCACCGTCGCCATCCCGGGCATGGACGTCGTGGATCTCGGCACGGAGTTCGCCCTTTCAGTCGCACCGGGCTCCGATCACCAGGTCCATGTGCTTTCCGGCGAGGTCCGCCTCCAGCCCGCTACAGGCGCCCCTGCCAGCCTCTATGCCGGACAGGCTCTGCTCCTGTCAAAAACCGCCCCCCCATCCACCATCCCAGCCGATCCTTCCGCCTTCGCCGGCCCCGCTGAAATCGCAACCCGGGCCCGGGACCGCCGCGGAATCCTCCGGGAACGCTGGGAACAGGAACGCTCCCGGATCAATTCCCTGCCCGGACTCCTGGCCTACTATGATTTTGAACGGGGCGAGTCATGGTCCAGAATCCTGTCCAACCGCCTCAAATCGCCCAATGCCGAAAAACTCGATGGCGCAGTCATCGGCTGCGAGTGGGTGGCAGGCAGGTTCCCGGGAAAAGGTGCCCTCGAATTCAAACGGACCAGCGACAGGGTCCGGGTCGACATCCCCGGCCAGTTCCAGTCCCTCACTTTTTCTGCGTGGGTCCGGATCGAAGGCTGGGACCGCTGGCTGAGTTCACTCCTGCTCACCGATGTTTTCGGCACTGGTAGCGTCCACTGGCAGCTCAGCGACAAGGGCGAACTGATCCTCGGCGTCCGCTCCAAGCGCTTGGAAAACCATTTCTCGCCTCCGGTGATCAGCCCGCGCGACCTTGGCCGCTGGGTGCATCTTGCCACCACCATCAACCAGCAGTCCAAACTCGTCACCCATTACCTCGATGGCCGTACCGTGGGCCAGACTCCCGTCGACCAGGTGGTCCCGCTCCAGATCGGCCCCGCCGAAATCGGCAACTGGAGGCCTGCCCGGAACCAGTCCCAGGAACACTTCCGGAGCCTGAACGGGCGCATCGATGAACTCGCCCTTTTTTCCCGAGCCCTTGCACCCTCCGAAATTCATGCACTTTATGAGAATGGCCTTCCGCAAAACTAATTTGGGGCCCGCCTTGTTTGCAGCCGCTCTTCTTGCGGCTCTTGCCCCGCAATCGCAGGCCGCCGAACGGCTCCGCTTCAACCGCGACATCCGACCCATCCTTTCGGACAAATGCTTCCATTGCCACGGCCCGGACTCCAAACGCCGGGAAGCCGATCTCCGGCTCGATGAACGCAAGGCCGCCGTCGACGCCCAAGCCATCCTCCCGGGCAACGCTTCGGAAAGCGAAATCATCGTCCGCATCCTCAGCAAGGATCCGACAGAACACATGCCGCCGAAAAAATCGAAACTCGGCGACCTCACACCCGCCGAAGTCGACACCCTCCGCAGGTGGATCGAACAGGGCGCGGAATACGAAGCGCACTGGGCGTTTGTCCCGCCCTCGCCTGTGCAAGCGACAGATCCCGGCTCCCTGATCGACCGCCCCGTCGAACAGGGGCTAGCCGAGCGCGGCCTCAAACTGCAGCCCGAAGCCGACCGAAACACGCTCGCGCGCCGTGCCAGCTTTGACCTCACGGGATTGCCCCCCGAACCCGCAGAACTCGCGGCATTCCTCGCAGACAGCGCTCCAGACGCCTACGAACGGTTCGTCGACCGGCTCCTGAACTCGCCACACTACGGGGAACACATGGCGGTTCCATGGCTGGATGCGGCCCGGTATGCCGACAGTTACGGGTTCCAGGTGGACCGCGACCGCGCAGTCTGGCCATGGCGCGACTGGGTGGTCAGCGCGTTCAACCGAAACCTGCCCTTCAATCAATTCGTCACGTGGCAACTCGCCGGGGATCTGCTTCCCAACCCCTCCCGCGAACAACTCATCGCCACCGCCTTCAACCGGCTCCACCAGCAGGAGGCCGAGGGCGGCAGCATCGAGGAAGAATACCGCGTCGAATACGTGGCGGACCGGGTCCACACCTTCGCCACCACGTTCCTCGGTCTCACGTTTGAATGCGCCCGCTGCCACGACCACAAGTTCGATCCCATCTCCCAGAAGGATTACTACAAACTCTTTGCCCTGTTCCAAAACGTGGACGAAGCCGGCCTGTACTCGTTCTTCACGTCCTCCGCGCCGACCCCAGCCATCCCGATCCCCGACGAACAAGGCACCGCCCAACTCCACGCCGCTCATGCCCGCGTCTCCACCCTCGAAGCCGGGTCCGCTGAAATCCTGAAGGCTGCCGAACCAGAATTCGTCCGCTGGCTGGAAACACGCCCCCAGCAGCTCGCCTTCACCAGCGAGATCGGACAGTTCACCCTCGACTCCCTCGACAAGGGGCAGCTCGCCAACGCACTCGACCCCGCAAAACCCGCAAAACTCACCGGCGAAAATAAACTCGTACCTGGTCACTCCGGAAACGCCGTGGAGTTCACCGGCGACGATCCGCTCGACCTCCAAATCGGCGACTTTTCTCGGAAAGACCCCTTCAGCATTGGTCTCTGGATCCGGGCGGCAACCCTCTCCGACCGGGCCGTCGTTCTTCACCGTTCCCGCGCATGGACCGATGCCGGCAGCCGCGGCTACGAACTCCTCCTTGAAAACGGCAGGCTCCGCTGGTCGCTCGTCCATTTCTGGCCCGGAGACGCTGCATCCATCCGTTCCACCGCCCCGCTCCCGGCCTCCGAATGGCATCATGTCGTCGTCACCTCCGACGGCAGCGGAAAAGCCGCCGGACTCCGCATCTTCGTGGACGGCAGCCCCGCGCCCGTGCAGATCGACAAAGATTGCCTGACCCGCGACATCACCGGCGGCGGCCACGAGTTCATCAGCCTCGGCGAACGATTCCGGGACCGCGGGTTCAAAGGCGGCCAGGTCGACGAACTCCGGGTTTTCTCGCGGGAACTGGGACCGCTGGAAGCCCTTGCGCTTGCCAAGCCTGAGGCGGCGACTGCCCTCCTGCAGAAGCCTGCAGAAGCGCTCACTCCGGAAGAGAAGTCCGTCCTCAGACAGCATTTCATCGCCACCAGCCACGCGCCGTGGACCAGCCATCTCCAAGCCCTCCATGCTGCACGCAAAGAACGGGACAAGATCGCCTCGGCGCAGCCTGAGATCATGGTGATGCGCGAACTGCCAAAACCCAAACCCGCCTATGTCCTGTTCCGGGGCCAGTACGACCAGCGCCGGGATCCCGTCGAAGGCGGCACGCCGTCCGCGCTCCCGCCCCTTCCCCCCGGCGCACCGTCCAACCGGCTCGGCCTCGCCCAGTGGGTCACGGCTCCCGAAAACCCTCTCACCGCCCGGGTCACCGTCAACCGATTCTGGCAGTCCGTGTTCGGACGCGGCCTGGTCAAAACCTCTGAGGATTTCGGCAGCCAGAGCGCACGTCCGATCTATCAGGACGTTCTGGACGGCCTAGCAAGTCAGTTCATCCAGAGCGGCTGGGACACCAAAGCCCTGATGAAACTCATGGTCACCAGCCGCACCTACCGTCAGCGCAGCATCGCCGACGCGCGCACCATGGCTGACGACCCCGACAACGACTGGCTCGCCCGCGGACCCCGGTTCCGACTCAGCGCAGAAATGATCCGGGACAACGCTCTGACCGCCTCCGGACTCCTCGACCGGAACCTGGGAGGCGCGCCGGTCAGCCCGTACGAACTGAGCGAAGCATTCAAACCCGCGAAACCTTCTGAAGGCCGGGGCGTCTATCGGAGAAGCGTCTACAGTTTCTGGCGGAGGACCGGTCCCCCACCCGCCATGCTTGCATTCGATGCACCGCGCCGCGCCGTATGTGCCGCCAAACGAGAGCGCACCGATTCCCCTCTCCAGGCCCTGATCCTGTTGAACGGGCCGCAGTACGTGGAAGCCGCCCGGGTGCTTGGCGAACGGCTCCATGCCCAGCATGCCGGAAATGTGCCTGCCATGATCCGGGAAGGCTTCCTCCGGTGCCTCAGCAGGGAACCCGACACCCGCGAAACCGCCATCCTGACTCAGCTCCATGCGGAACAACTTGCCCTGTTCCGGCAGCAACCCGCCAAAGCCGAAGCGCTCCGCGCGATCGGCAACACCAAACCGGACGCCTCCATTCCCGCACCGGAAGCCGCAGCGGCCGCGATGCTGGGACAAGCCCTCCTCAACCATGACGCCTGCGTAGTCAAACGCTGATATGAACGACCTCCTCTTCCTCAAAAACCGCCGCGAGTTCCTTTCCCGATTCGGCATGGGACTCGGCTCGCTCGCACTGGCCGACCTCCTGCCCGCCAACGCCGCGGCACCCGCACCTGCTGTGGACCGTGGAATCCTCGGCCAGCCCCATTTCCCCCCGCGCGCCAAGCGCGTCATCTACCTGTTCATGTCGGGCGGCCCCTCCCAAGTGGATCTTCTGGATTACAAACCCCTGCTCAACCAGCGGCACGGCGAGCAACTGCCGGATTCGGTCCGGGGCGGCCAGCGGCTCACCGGAATGTCGGGCAACCAATCCTCGATTCCTCTGGTCGGGTCACCCTTCAAATTCACGCAAAATGGCCGATCAGGCGCATGGTTCAGCGAACTGCTCCCGTATACCGCTTCCATCGCAGACGACCTCTGCATCGTCCGCTCCATGTTCACCGAGGCCATCAACCACGGCCCGGGCGTAAATTTCATCCAGACCGGCTCCCAAATCCCAGGCAGGCCCAGCATCGGCGCATGGCTCAGCTACGGCCTCGGCCAGGAAAACGCCAACCTCCCCTCGTTTGTCGTGCTCATCACCAAAGGCAAAGGCGGCCAACCCCTCGGCGCACACCTCTGGGGCAGCGGTTTCCTGCCCGCACGCCATCAGGGCGTTCTGTTTCGCGCCGCAAAAGATCCCGTGCTCTACCTCGGCAACCCGGACGGCGTCGATCCCAACGGACGCCGACTTCTCCTCGACCGGCTCCGCGACCTCCACCAGCACCAGCTCGAAGGGACCCCAGATGCCGAAATCCAGACCCGGATCGAGCAGTACGAAATGGCGTTCCGGATGCAGACCAGCATCCCAGAAGTGGCTGACACGTCCGGCGAACCCGAGAGCGTTCTTGAAATGTACGGGCCCGATGTGAAGACGCCGGGCACATTTGCCGCAAACTGTCTCCAAGCCCGCCGCCTCGCAGAAAAAGGCGTCCGGTTCATCCAGCTCTACCACCAGGACTGGGATCATCACGGCGGGCTCCCGGGCTCCCTGCCCAAGCTCTGCAAAGAAACCGACCAGGCAGCCGCCGCGCTGGTCAAGGACCTCAAACAACGCGGCCTCCTCGAGGACACCCTCGTTGTCTGGGGCGGCGAATTCGGGCGCACCAACTATTGCCAGGGCAAGATCCAGAAAAACTTCGGCCGCGACCATCATCCGCGCTGTTTCTCAATCTGGATGGCCGGAGGCGGCGTTAAACCCGGCACCATCTACGGCGAGACAGATGAGTTCGGTTACAACGTCGCCACCGATGGATTCCATGTCCATGACCTTCAGGCCACGCTGCTGCACCTGCTCGGCATCGACCACGAACGGCTCACCTACAAGTTTCAGGGCCGGCGGTACCGACTCACCGACGTCGAAGGCAAACTGGTCAAAGGCATCCTTGCCTGATCCCGGGGCCCAGCCCAGCCCCCCACCCATGGCTCATGCCTCCCGACTCGACCAGTGGCTCTGGGCCGTCCGCGCATTCAAAACCCGCGCCGCTGCGGTGACCGCAATCAAGGCCGGCCAGGTCGAGGTCAATGCGCGCGCAGCAAAACCCGCGCACACCATGCGCCCCGGCGAACTCGTCACCATCCAGATGGGCTCGGGCGCAGGCCGCTGGACCCGCACCCTGAAGGTCGTCGAAATCCCACCGTCCAGGGTCGGTGCTCCACTGGTTCCTCAGTTCGCCGATGATTTGACGCCCCCGGAGGAACTCGAAAAATCCCGGCTCCGCGAACCTGCCTTTCCCGGATGGCGCCCCAGAGGTGCCGGACGCCCGACCAAGAAGGATCGCCGCGAGATCGACGAACTCGGCGCCTGAACCAGAGCCCTACCGTCGGCCTCGCCGGTCCACTCTGCGGCCCGGCCACGGCAAACGTCCCCCAGAGAAAGAGTCTCCATGGTTCTCTCAGCAACGGACAGAGCCGCAGCTCTCGGTTTGTGCGTACAGATCCCGCCGTTGTTCTCCAAAGCCATCACACACAGGCTTTTGCACGGTTTTTCCAAATCTACCGGGTACCTCCGCCGGGTGCAAAAAGCCTGTCCGGACAGCCGGCGCTGCGTAGTGTCTCCCGCACTCCCCGTACTCTTCGGGAGATACCTCCACCCGTTTCCTGCACTCAAGTGCCCCTGTGAATCCGCAACACAGCTTCCAGAGACGGCGCCTCACCCGTTGCGCTCGCATGCACTGCCAACCGCATCAAAGCAACGCCCTTTGCCGCATCCCGCGTTTGCACAAACTCCGCCACTGCCATCAGCGCCTGTATCATCACCCGGACATCGTCACATGCCGGAACGCGAACCGCAGGGGGGATGGCCAGCACGGTGTGGAGCCATTCCAGACCTTTGCCCACGTTGCCAGTTTTCAAGGCTGCTTTCCCCAGACACAGGAGAAGCTCCGGATGCCAGCCTGTGGCCGCACCTTTTGGAGCCAACTCGAGCGTCTCCTGCCACCGTTCCATTTGGATGAGGCAGGTCGCCAACCGGACCCGGACCGCTTCCTCCAGATTGCCCCCTGGCGTGCACCGGTCCAGACAAGCCACGTACGCCTCTAGGGCACGCGCAGGCTCACCCAAATCCAGCAATGCGCCACCGCGCAGAAATTCCAGCATCGGCGGCAGCACCGCACCCCGTGCCAGCTCCGCCTCCATAATGCGCAGGTTGCGCTCCTGCTTCTTCGCATTCACCTCAGGCGAAGAGTAGCCCGTGTGCAGCACCTCCAGATCGGTGTCCACAATCGCGATGCCGGACCGGCCAAGACTTTCCTCCACCTGCTCGTGCACAGGCCACTCGTACCGCACACTGCGCAGATTTGGGAAAAGACGCACCATCCGCCCCACCACCCCACCTTGCCCGGCCGCCGCAATGCTCCGGTTCAGGATCCGAAAGGCCCGGTCCGGCGCGCCTGAAACAAGCATCTGCAGCTTTTTCCGGCTTTCGGGCGCGAGATACTCGTCCGCATCCAGCACCAGAATCCAACGCCCGGACGCCGCCTCCAATCCTGCGTTGCGGGCCGCAGCAAAATCGTCGCACCAAGGGAACCCCACCACTCGAGCTCCCCTTTCCTCCGCCAGAGCGCGGGTTTTATCGCTGGACCCCGTGTCCACCACGATCATCTCGGATGCGATCCCGCGAACAGAATCCAGACACCGTCCAATGACAGCCTCCTCGTTCCGGGCAATCACAGCCAGTGTGAGATTCCCGTTCCCGGATTCAGAAGCAAGCGCGTGCATCTGCTAGGAAGGCGGCATCCGCGGGATCGTCTTGGCGGCAGGATGTTCCTCGCGGCGACCGTGGCAGTAGAACGCCGTCCATTCCGCAAGGCGCCGTCCCAGCAGGCGGCAGGCAGCCTGCGACTCCTCTTCCCGAGGAGCTTTGGCTATTACCGCGCCGTAATGTGCCGTGAGTTTGCTCGCCGCGTAATCCGTCACTCCAAAAACCAGAAAGCCGAAGTTCATGAGCACGGTGAGGACCGACTGGCAGGCCAGTTCCATGCCGCCTCCCCAGCCGCCAGCCGAGCTGAAAGCGCACCCGATCTTGCCGTCGATCTTCATCCAGTGCTCGCCCATCGTCTCATCCCAGAACCGCTTCATCTTCCAGGAAAGCACTCCCATGTTCGTCGGACTGCCCACGGCAATTCCGTCACACCACACCACATCGTCCGGCACCGCCTCCGCCACGGACCGTATCCGGACCTCGGTGCCGGGAACCTCGCGGGCGCCTTCAGCCACCAATGCAGCCATCTGTTCCACGCTGCCCGTCTTGGAATCGAAAAGGACAAGGATTTTGTTCATCGCTCGTGGTTCACAAACTCAAGGCCGGCGCTCCCGGATCGCCGCCAGAATGTCCGCCACCACTTCCGCTCGCGGCCGCGCTCCGACATTCCCACGCCCATGAATCCGGACACTCACGTTGCCCGCCTCAAGGTCGCGGTGCCCAACCACCAGCATGGTGTGCACCTTCTCCTTCTCCGCCTGTGCAATCTTCCCGTTGATCTTGTTGCTGGACGCGTCCATGTCCGCGCGGACGCCCGCAGCCCGGAGTTCCTGCTGGATCCCGCGCGCATACTCCACCAACGGCTCCTCGTCTCCAATCGGCAGGAGCCGGACCTGCACCGGGCTGAGCCAGAGCGGGAAATTGCCCGCGTAATGCTCGATCAGGAATCCGACAAACCGTTCATGCGTTCCCAGCGGGGCCCGGTGGATGCAAAGGGGCGTCTTCTGGGTGTTGTCACGGTCGCGGTAAACGAGTCCGAACCGTTTCGGCACGGCGAAATCCACCTGGTTGGTGGCAATCGTGAATTCGCGTCCAATCGCGCTCCACACCTGCACATCGATCTTTGGACCGTAAAATGCCGCCTCGTTGGGCACCTCCACAAAGTTGATGCCCGACCGCTGCAGCACCCCGCGCACCATGTCCTCCGTCCGCTTCCACAACTCGGGTTCGTCCACAAACTTCTGACCCAGCTTTGCCGGGTCATGCGTCGAGAACCGCATCAAATACTTCTCGAGCCCGAAGATTTTGAAGTATTTGAGGTACATCTCGTTTACCGCCCGGAACTCGGACTCGAACTGTTCCTCGGTGCAATACAGGTGCGCGTCGTTCATCTGCATGGAACGCACCCGCATCAACCCAAACAATTCGCCGCTCTGTTCGTAGCGGTAACAGGTTCCGTACTCCGCCAGACGCAGAGGCAGGTCCCGGTAACTCCGCGGCACCGCCCCGAACAACTTGTGGTGATGCGGGCAGTTCATCGCCTTGAGGTAATACCGGTCCGCAGGACCGTCCTCGCCTGGCAACTCCATCGCGGGAAACATCGATTCCGCGTAGTAGGGCAGGTGCCCGCTGGTCAGGTACATGTTCTCCCGTGCCAGATGCGGCGTGCGCACCCGCTCGTACCCCGCCGCAAACTCGGTTTCCTTGGCCAGCTTTTCCAACTCCTCCAACAGCACCGTCCCACGCGGCAGCCACAGCGGCAAGCCAGGCCCGACGTCCTCGTCAAACGTGAACAACTCCAACTCCCGACCCAGCTTCCGGTGGTCGCGCTTTTTCGCTTCCTCCAGCATCGCGAAATACGCGTCCAGTTCCGTCCGGTTCTTGAACGCCGTCCCGTAAATCCGCTGCAACTGCGGGTTGCGCTCGTCCCCCTTGTAATACGCGCTTGCCACGTGCGTCAGCTTGAACGCCCCAATGTTCCCCGTCCGCATCACGTGCGGCCCAGCACACAGGTCCGTGAATTCGCCGTTCCGATAAATCGTGATGGCTTCCCCCTCGGGAATCCCGTTCAGGATATCCACCTTGAACTTGCTGGGCTCACTCCTCGGCCCGAGTGCACCCAACTCCCCGCGTTCCGCCATCGCCAGCGCCTCTGCGCGGCTCAGCTCCACACGCTCAAACACGTGGTTCGCTTTCGTCTCACGCTTCATCTCCTCCTCAATCCGCGCAAAATCCTCCGGCGAAATCCGGTGCGGCAACTCCACGTCATAGTAAAATCCGTTCTCCACCGGCGGCCCGGCGGCAAACTGCGCTTCCGGCCAGATCTTGAGGATGGCCGTTGCCAGCACATGCGCTGCGGAATGCCGGAGGCGCTCCAGATCGGTCATCTGCGCGCGCTGTTCGAGTGTCTTGCGTTCTTCGGCCATAAATTCAGAAAACGGGAATAAGGGGCGCTTTTATAGGCGGCGCAAGCCCCCTTCGCAAAGCCCGTTTCCTTGCAGACTCAGTCCGACCGGCGCCCCCCACGCTGCGAGCTCTCCCCGCAGGCTGCAGCCACCCGCGCAAGATCCTCCAAAAAACCCTCCCGGCGCCGGGCAGGCAACGCCTCCAGAACCTCCGTCTGCAGCCGTTCCGCCTCGCCTTTCGCCTCCCCGTATGCCACTTCGCCCCGCTTTTCAATCCGTACCCGGCGCGCCCGACGGTCGGTCTCATGCGGGTGCCGGCTCACCAGACCGGCAGCTTCCATCCTCGAAACCGTGGAGGTGATGGTGTTCGGGTCGCTGGCCATCAATTCCGTCAGCTCGCTCTGGGTTAAACCCCGGGGATCCCCTTCTTTGAGCCAACGCAGAATACTGTACTGGTCCGGCGTGATTCCCAGATGCGCGATCCGCTGCCGGAAACTCTGGTTCAAACCGTACCAGGCCCGCCTCAACAACGGCGGCAGACGCCGGGGCGCAGGCACCGGATCGGAGGCGGGAAGCTCGGGGATCGACATCCCCAAAATAGTACGCGTAGGTAATTCTTTTTGACAAGCCTGCTCCCGCCCGCTATTTCCTGCTCCCACTCCCAGCCGCGCTCATCCCCCCTGCCGCCACCCGCTTTTCACGGTCCCATGAAACATCCCCTCGCACTCTCCATTGCCGTTCTCCTCCCGCTCGCTTCCGCTTCCGCCGCCAAGAACAAAAACCGGGAAAAAACTCCGCCCTCGGCTCCGGCGGCAGCCGCCCAGGGCGTCCGCGGCTGGCTGGATTGGCGTGGCCCCACCATGGACGGCATCTCTCAGGAAAAAGGCCTCCCCACAAAGGTCGATGGGAAGAAACCTCTCTGGACCGCCCCGCTCCCCGGCCAGAGTGCTCCGGTGATCGCCAACGGCAGGCTTTTCATCAACGGGTATTCCGGCTCGGGTCCCGACCTTCAGGAAATCCTCGCCTGTTACGATGCTGAAACCGGCAAACTTCTCTGGGAACACCGGTTCAATGATTTCCTGAGTGACACCGTGTACGACCGGTACTCGACCTCCAGCCCCACGATCGACCCGGAAACCGGGAACGTCTATATGATGGGCACGCAGGGACTTTTCGCTTGTTTCACCGCGGAGGGCAAACTGGTCTGGATCCATTCGTTGATGGAAGAATTCGGCAGACTCACCTTCCCCAACTCCCGCACTGCCTCGCCGCTGATCGACAAGGATCTGGTCATCACCCGTGGCATCACCTCGGCTTGGGGCGCTTATGGACCCGCCGGGGACCGCTTCTACGCGTTCGACAAGAAAACCGGTGAACTGGTCTGGTCCAGCGCCCCGGGTGAACGTCCCCAAGACAACACGTTCTCCCATCCCTACCTGACTTTCCTCGACGGCAAACGCGTGCTGTTCTCTGCCGGCGGCGATTCCACGCTGATCGCCATCAACGCACGGACCGGCGACCCGCTCATGCGGATGCCCGTCGCCAAGGCAGGCGCCAAAGGCGGCATCAACGCGGGCGTAGTCCGCTACAAGGACACCCTCATCGTCATCCACGAAAGCGAAAACATCGACAGCTCCGAAGTCGGCCGCAGTGCGGCGTTCCGGATCCCGTCCAAGTTTGTACAGCCCGAACCCGGCAAACCGCAGGCGTTCGAGGCCAAGGAACTCGAGGTCTGGCGCAACCCGCTCGGCAACCTCGCCAGTTCCCCCGTGGTCGTCGGCAACCGGATGTACGAGGTGACCGGCACCGGCGAAGTCTGCTCAGTCGACGCCGATTCCGGCAAAATCCTCTGGCGCAAAAAACTGGCGCCGGAACAGCGCCAGAGTTCCCCGCTCTACGCAGATGGAAAGCTGTATGTCGCCATGTACATCGCCGGAGCAGGCGACGGCGCCCCAAAATCCGAGGAAGCCACGAGCGGGGACGGCGAACTGTTCATCCTGAAGCCGGGCGACAAGGACGCCGAGATCCTGAGCCGCACGGTTCTGAGCGGCCGCTGTTTCGGGTCCCCGGTGGCCTACAACGGCAAACTGTACGTCCAAACCGACAAACAGCTCTACTGCTTCGGCACCGCCGGCCCCAGCAAGGGACTCGCTGCGGATCCGGCCCCAGAAAAATGGCCGGCGCCTGGCCCGAAAGCGCAGCTCCAGGTGATCCCGTTTGAAAGCCTTTTGAAACCGGGCACGGCTCAGCCGCTCCGAGTCCGTGCTCTGGACGCCAACGGATTCACGGTCGAGGAAAACGTCGACCCCAAAAAGGCGCAGTGGGAAACCTACATCCCGCCCACGGCCCTGGTGAAGGCAACCATGAAGGGGCAAGTGGCAGAAGGCGAACTCCGTGCCGACCCCGCTCCCGCCCCGAGTGCCGGTGTGTTCAAAGCCACCCTGGACGGGATTTCTGGGCTGGTGAAAGGTCGCGTGATGCTGGGCCTCCCCATCCAGCAGGATTTCGAGTCCTTTGACCTGTCGTTCACCACCGACAAACCGCCGACTCCGGCCGTTCCGAACACGCTGGAACCCTCCACGCCGTTTGCTTATCCGCCGCTTCCATGGAACGGTGCGCGGTTCCGTTTTGAGGTGCGCCAGGCTCCCGGCGAAGGCGGCACCAAGGCGCTCTGCAAGACGATCGACAACAAACTCTTCCAGCGGGGCCAGGTCTTTTTCGGGCATCCAGATCTCAGGAACTACACGGCTGAGGCCGACGTGCTGACCGAGGGCAACAAGCGCAAAATGAGCGAGGTGGGCCTCGTCAACCAGCGCTACCTGATCGTCCTGAAAGGCAACGCGCAACAGATCGAGGTCAGCTCCAATCAGGAACGGATCCGGGTTTCAGCGCCATTCAGCTGGTCGCCCAACCAATGGTACCATCTCAAAACCCGCGTGGACGTTGCTGCGGACGGCTCCGGGATCGTCCGGGGCAAAGCGTGGAAAAAGGGCGATCCCGAGCCTGAAAAGTGGACCATTGAAGTCCCGCACCAACACGCGCACGCACAGGGCAGCCCGGGCATCTACAGCTTCACCCCGCAGGAACAACGCGCCTGGATCGACAACATTTCCGTCACTCCCAACCCCTAAAACATCGCCATGAACCGTTCGCTCATTCTCGCAGGCTCCATCGCCGCCCTCGTTCTCCCCACCCTCCTCCATGCGGAAGACTGGACCCAGTGGGGTGGAGCTGATCCGGGCCGAAACATGTACTCCCCGGCCAAGGGGATCCCGGCCAAGTTCGAGCCCGGCAAGTTCAAGCCCAACTCCGAGGAGGTGGATCTGGCGTCCACCAGCAACGTCAAATGGGTGGCCAAACTCGGCTCCCAAACCTACGGCAACCCGGTGGTTGCCAACGGCCGCGTGTATGTCGGGACCAACAACGCCTCCCCTCGGGACAGCCGGTTCACGGATGACCGTTCCATTCTCCTTGCCCTCAACGAATACGACGGCAGCCTGCTCTGGCAGCTGGTGGTCCCCAAACTCGCCAGCGGCAAGGTCAACGACTGGGAATATCTGGGCCTCCTCAGCTCCCCCCGGGTTGAAGGCGACAAACTCTGGCTGGTCACCAGCCGTTGCGAAGTGCTTTGCCTCGACACCAATGGACAGGCCAACGGCAACCAGGGCTACGCCGACGAGGCCAAGTACATCCCCGGCCCCGGCAAACCCCCGGTCGAAGTCACTCCGAAGGACGCCGATATCCTCTGGCGCTACGACATGATGGACGAACTCGGCGTGTTCCCACACAACGCCTCCAACTGCTCCGTCATCAATCTCGGCAACACCCTGTTCGCCTGCACCTCCAACGGCCAAGACTGGACCCACGTCAATATCCCGTCCCCGCTCTCCCCGAGTTTCATCGCGCTCAACAAAGAAACCGGTGAACTCGTCGGCGAAGACGACGCCAAGATCGGCCCGAACATCAAACACGGCCAGTGGACCTCTCCCTCCATCGGCGAAGTGGATGGCAAATCCCAGGTGTTCTTCGGAGGCGGCGACGGCATCCTGTACGCACTCGAAACCGCGCCCACCAAGGACGGCGACTCCAACTTCCTTAAGACCGCGTGGTCCTTTGACTGCGTCCCCGACGAGTACAAGACCGACAAGAACGGCAAACCCATCAAGTACCCGGCGGCTGAGGGCCCGAGCGAAATCAACGCCACCCCTGTGTTCTACAAGAACCGCGTGTACGTCGCCGTTGGCCAGGATCCGGAACACGGCGAAGGCGTGGGCCGTCTGGTCTGCGTGGATCCCAAGGGCAAGAAGGGCGACATTACCAAGACCGGCCTCGTCTGGGATTACAAAGCCATCCACCGGTCCATTTCCACGGTCTCCATCGATCCTGAAACCGGCCTCCTGTTCATTGCGGACTTCAGCGGCTTTGTGCACTGCCTCGATGCCGATACCGGCAAGGTCCACTGGGTCCATGACATGCAGGCCCACATGTGGGGATCCACGTTCGTGGTGGATGGCAAGGTGTTCTGCGGAGACGAGGACGGCGACTTTGTGTGCTTTGCCTCTTCCAAGGAAAAGAAGGTGCTGAGCGAGGTCAACATGGGCGCGCCCATCTACTCCACGCCGATCGTCGCCAATGGCGCAATGTACGTCGGCACCCAGACTCATCTCTACGTGATCGCCGAGGGCGCCAAGCCGGTGACTCCGGCCAAGTAAGGCCATTACCCTGCCCCATTCCATGTCCACTCCCACCCGGCCTCTCACGGTCACGCAATGGCTCGTGATCACCATCGCCGCCATCGGGTTCCTGTTCGACACGTACGAACTGCTCATGACCCCGCTGGTGGCCGCTCCCGCCATCGCCGAACTGCTCCGGGTGCCCATGAACAACCCGCTCGTCACGGACTGGGTCGGGCGTCTCCTCTGGATCGCTGCCGTCTGCGGCGGAATCTTCGGGTTGATCGGCGGCTGGCTCGTAGACCGGTTCGGACGGAAAACGGTGATGGCTGCGAGCATTCTGGCCTACTCCATCTCCCCGTTCTGCGCTGCGTACGCCACGAGCCTCCCAGTGTTCGTGTTCTTCCGCTGCACCACTTTCATCGGGGTCTGCGTGGAGTTCGTGGCGGCAATCACCTGGCTTGCGGAACTCTTCCCGGAAAAGAAACGCAAAGAGTTCGTCCTCGGATCCACCCAGGCGTTTGCGTCGCTGGGCGGTGTCCTGGTCACGCTGGTTAGCATCTGGATCTCTTCCCATGGCAAGGATCTGCCTGCCCTTGGGCTCCCAGCCGGGCTTGGGTCCGCCACGGCAGGTTCCTGGCGCTACCTGCTCATGACCGGCATCCTGCCCGCGATTCCCATCGCGCTGCTCCTCCCGTTTGTTCCGGAATCCCAGATCTGGCGTGAACGCCGGGCTTCAGGATCCTTTCAGCGTCCGAGCTTCGGCGCGCTGTTCGCTCCGGGCCTGCGCCGGGTGACCATCGTGACCGCCGTGCTCTCCGCATGCGCCTACGGAATCGCGTTTGGCGCGCTGCAGGTGACGGTGGCCCGGGTCACGCCAGGCCTGCCCGAGCTCCGGGAACAGGCGGCTCAACTCGCTCCGCTCCGGAAAGAGGCAGAGGCGCTCAACACCCAGCTCAACGCACTCCAGAAAGATTCACCGGACCGCAAGGCGCTGCTGGACAAGATCAAAGCGAACTTCGTCAAACAGAAACCCGTGAATGACGTGGTGAAGGCCATGAGCGACAAGGTCCAGTTCCGCCAGGAGATGGGGGGATTGGTCGGCCGGATCCTGCTGGCCGTCCTTCTGGTGGCCGGCCTGAGCCGGGTGGCACTCCTCAAGGTCTTTCAGATCCCCGCGCTGGTGCTGCTTCCGCTCACCTACTTCAAAGGGTTCCCTGCGGGGGGCGAGCTGTTCCTCTGGGGCTACTTCGCCTGCGGCCTCCTGACCGTCGCCCAGTTCAGTTATTTCGGTGAATACCTGCCCAAAGTGTTTCCCGTGCATCTCCGCGGGACCGGCGGCAGTTTCGCCACCAACGTCGGGGGCCGGATGCTGGGCACCAGCATGGCCACTCTGAACACCTCCTGGCTCGCACCGCTCCTTGCCGGGGGCGCAGCCGCCGTCAAACCGGCCCATGTCGCGCTGGCCGCGGGCTACATCGCCACGGCCATGGCCGTCCTCGCGTTCCTTGTCGGTTTCCTTCTGCCCGAACCCAAATCCGAACCTTCCGAATAACACCATGATCCCGTCCACACCCGAACAAGCACAGGCGCAGCTCGAAGCGCATCTTCAGGAAATCATTGCATGGCATTTCTCGCCGGAGACCGGCTCACCCTTCTGGCTGGAATGGGCCTCCAAAAACTTCGATCCGCGCAAGGAGGTAAAATCCTTTGCCGACATGCAGAAGTTCCCGCATTTCCAGGACGAATGGCTCCGCGACCTGCAGCCTGAGGTCTGGATTCCTGCGGCGTTCAAGGGCCAGCCATTCAACATCTTTGAAACCGGCGGCACCACCGGGATGCCCAAACAGCGGATCGGCTGGAACGACTACAAGATCGATTACTCGGAGTTCAGCGACAAGATCAGTGACGCCCATTTCCCGCGGGGCGTTGCATGGCTGATGATGGGCCCCACCGGCCCGCGCCGGCTCCGGCTCGCGATCGAGCACCTGGCCCATGTCCGGGGCTCGAGCTGTTACTTCATCGATCTCGATCCGCGCTTTGTCAAAAAGCTGATCTCGAACAAGCAGTTCGACGTAGCCCGCCAGTACATGGAACACGTCGTGGACCAGGCGGTGCTGATCCTGAAGAACCGGAAAGTGGCGGGCCTGTTCACCACGCCCAAGCTGCTGGAGGCGCTGGCTGAAAAAATCGACATCTACGAGGCCGGGATCCGCGGCGTATTCTGCGGGGGCACGACGATGCTGCCCCAGTACGTCCGGTTTATCGTCGAAGAGGTTTTGGAAAACCGGATCGGCTTCTATCCGACCTACGGCAACACCCTCATGGGGCTCGCCGCGTCCGTCCCGCTCACTCCGGAAGACCAGTTCTCCATCACCTATTACGCGCCGCAACCGCGCGCCGTTCTCCGGGTCGTGGACCCCAACAACACCGCACAGACGGTGGACTACGACACCTGGGGCCGGGTCGAACTGACCACGCTCACCAAGGAGTTCTTCATGCCGCGCTTCCTGGAACGCGACGAAGCCATCCGCCGCAAACCCCGTGCTCCGTATCCGTGGGACGGCGTGGCAGAGGTCCGCCCGTTTGGCGCGATGGAAAAGAAGATCGTCGAAGGCGTTTACTGACGCCATCGCCGGATCGATTGTATTGCACTTGGCACTCCTGCAGGGGCACCCCCCTTGCGGGAGTGCCCCATCAACTCCGCGCCACGTCCGCCTTACTGGCGGCCTTCACGCCGCCCAAAGGGGCTCCGCCGGCTCAACGCTTTCAAAGGCTCAAAATTTGAAGTCGAGCCTGGGACTGGTTCCACTCGATGATTTTTTTGTCTGCGGTAAACAGGGGGAGTCCAAGTGTGATGGCTGTGGCGACAATCAGGCGGTCCGCTGGATCTCCATGAAATTCCGGCAGGCGACAACTGGCGATGCAAATTGGCGGAGAGATGGGCTCCAGTTCGACAGGGGCGGTGAGGTTTGCGGAAATCCAACCATCCAAGTCAGGGACGAGTTCCAAGCGGCCTTTTTCAGCCAGCATCGAAACCTCCCAAACCGAAATGGCAGAAACAATGCAGCGACCGCGAAAAGTTGCCGCGGCGACAGCCTCAGGAGCTCCGGCACTGATCCAAAGCCAAGCATGAGTGTCGAGCACTGCGGCCCCGATTTTATCAAGATTCTGCATTCCACCTTTCGCCCGTGCTGGTGAGGTCGCCAAGAATCTTTGTGGTAGTGGCCGCTCGCCCAAAGAGAGGCGTGCCTGTGCCGCCTGAAAACGGAATGACCTCGGCGGCTGCGCGGCCATACCGTGTGATCACCACACGCTCTTTTTTATTTGCGATGTCCTCCACAATCGCGAGGCACTTCGCTTTGAACTCGGAGACGCTCAGTTCCATGGTTTGACCATAGGATGACCACTTGCGAAAAGCAAACGGTGGATTCCCTCCCCATTTGGGTCAGGCAGTGCATCAGGGGGTCCACTTTTTGTCTTTCCTCAAGACGTCGAGCCAGACAGCAGTGAGAATCACGGCGCCCTTGATGACCTGCCGAGCGAGGGGTGTCAGTCTGCGCGCTCGTGTTCTGAATCGAGGCCGGCTTACCGGCTCCCGGCCCCACCGGCAGCCGTTTGTTCTGCCTGTAAGCGGAGGTTCTGGGGCACGATGATGATCCCGACGCTCTGGATCTCGGTCTGGGCCGGGAGTTCCTGGTAGGACAACACAATCAGCTTCGGAAAGGACGATTCGAAGAACCGCTTGAAGGCCAGCCGCAGGTCGCTGCTGACAATCACGATGGGTGTCAGGCCCTGTTCCGCCATCTGGTTGGACCGCGTCGTCAGTTCCTGAATCAGGAACTGCGCCGTCTGCGGATCGATGGCCAGCATCACCTCGTAATGGGTCCGCTGAATCCGGGTGATCAAACTCTGCTCCAGCCGCGGCTCCAGCGTCAGCCCCTTGATCAGACGCGGCTCGCACTCGTACCCCTCCACAAAATACGTCCCCAGACGACGCCTCACCTGCTCCGACAATTCGTCCGGGTTTTTTGTGATTGGTGCAAAATCCGCCACCGCTTCCAAGATGACCACGAGGTTTTTGATCGAGATGTTTTCCCGCAACAGGTTCTGCAGGACCCGCTGGATCACGCCGAGGTTCACCAAGTCCGGCAGCAGTTCCGCTATGAGCGCCGAATGGGTTTCCTTGAGGCGGTTGATCAAGCCCTGCACCTCCTGACGGCTCAGGATCAGGTGCGCCGACTGTTTCAACACCTCCGCCAGATGCGTAATGATGACGGACACCACGTCCACCACGGTGTATCCGTTGATCTCCGCCGTCTTTTTCTCTTCCTCCCCAATCCAGACGGCGGGAATACCGAACACGGGCTCCGTGGTTGGCACGCCGTTCAACGAAACCCGGCTGTTGGTGACGTTCATCGCGAGCCACCGGTTCACCACCACGGATGCAGAACCCACCACCTTGCCCCGGAGCAGGAACCGGTACTCGTTGGCCTCGATCTCCAAGCTGTCCCGCACGGCAATGGGCGGAACAATCATCCCGGTATCGCGGGCAAAGCTTTTCCGGACCCCGGTGATCCGCTCGAGGAGGTCGCCGCCCTGGGTCTTGTCGGCCAGATGCGTCAGGCCGTAGCCCAGTTCCACGGCGAACACTTCCGACTCAATGAGCTTCTGGAATTCGTCTGCGCCGGCCCCGCCCGCACCGGGACCGCCACCGCCGGGCTTGGGTGGAAGCGCCGCAACAGGTTTTGCCTGGGCCTCAAGCTTCTGCCGGTTTCGGTTTAGGAAATAAACACCGGCTCCCGCAAGGAGAGCGAGCAACAGGAACGGGATGGTGGGCAAGCCCGGCACGAGGGCAAACACAAACAAAATCGCCGCCGCGATGCCGATGGCGCGCGGATAACTGGTCAGCTGCCGCGACACCTGGACCCCGAGGTTCGAATCGTCCGGGGTCCGCGTGACGAGGAGACCGGCTGCCACCGAAATGATGAGTGCGGGTACCTGGGTCACGAGACCGTCCCCGATGGAAAGCAGGGTGTACTTCTGGAGCGCGTCCATGAGCGGCATGCCCTTCTGGAGCATGCCGATGGCGAATCCGCCTACGATGTTGATCGCGGTGATGAGTAGGCCCGCGAGGGCGTCGCCGCGCACGAACTTGCTGGCGCCGTCCATGGCCCCGTAGAAATCGGCCTCCTTTTGGATCTTGCGGCGGCGGGTGGTGGCAGACACCTCGTCGATGAGCCCGGCGTTGAGCTCGGCATCGATGGCCATCTGTTTGCCGGGCATGGCATCCAAGGTGAACCGTGCGGCAACCTCTGCGATACGGCCGGCGCCCTTGGTGATCACCACGAAATTGATGACGATCAGGATGAAAAACACCACCGCGCCTACCAGGTAATTGCCTTGGACGACAAAGTTCCCGAATGACTGGATGATATGGCCGCCGAAACCCTCGAGCAGGATCAGCCGGGTGGAAGCGACGTTCAGCGCTAATCGGAACAGGGTCACAGCCAGCAGCATCGTGGGGAAGCTGGAGAACTCGGCGGGTTCCTTGACGTAGACGATCAGAAGCAGGATCAGCAGGGACGCGCCGATGCTGGCGGCGAGGAGCAGGTCCAAGAGCCAGATCGGCACCGGCAAGACGAGGAGAACGACCGTCCCGATCAGGCCGCAGGTGAAAAGCAGATCCGTCTGCTTGAGCAGTTGCCGCGGATCAATTCGAAATGCTGTAGGGGAAAAATTCATGGGCCCGTCCTCATGCGCTCATGCGGCGCATTTTGAGCTGGTGGAAATAATACCGGTGCGTGCGATACACGTAACCAAGGATTTCCGCAATCGCCTGGTAAAGCTGAGCGGGAATCGGTTCGCCCACTTTGCCAAACCGGAACAGAGAGCGTGCCACGGGCTTGTTCTCGACCATGGGCACCCCGTGTTCCCGGCCGATCTGCTTGATCCGCTGGGCCATGAGGTTTTCGCCCTTGGCCACCAGCACCGGGGCGGCGTCCTTGCCACGTTCGTACTTCAACGCCACGGCGTAGTGGGTCGGGTTGGTGACAATCACATCCGCCACGGGCACCTCCGCCAGCATCTGCTTCTGAGCCAACCTCCGCGCCATCGCCCGCTGAGCCGCCTTGATCTTGGGATCCCCCATGGCTTCCTTCATCTCCTCGGTGACCTCGTGCTTGGTCATCATGAGATCCTTCTCCGTCTTCCGCCGTTGGTAGATGTAGTGCAACGCCGCGATCACCGTCATGGCCACCGCAAGGCGCAGCAGGAGCAGCAGCCCATTCTCCATCAAAAACGTCCCCAGCCGCGCCACGGGCACCGGGCTGTAAAAGATCGGGTCCGCGAGGATATGCCGGACCGCCCCGTAGATCAGCCAGGCCACCAGGACGAGTTTCGCCAAGTCCACCAGCATCCGGACCAGGCCCGCCTTCGAGAAAACCCGCTGAAAACCTTCCGAGGGGTCCAAACGATCCAAATTGAACCCCAGCACCTTGGGCGTCATTGCAAACCCGCTTTGACCCGCCCCCGCAAGGATCGCCGCTAGTGAGGCTGCAATCATGACCGGCATGCTCAATGCAAAAAGCACCCCCACCGACGGCTTGACCATCGCAGTGACCGTGTCCGGATCCAGAGGGTACTTTTCCAGATGCCCGAGGATTTTGGCACCCAGCAGGCCCACCTGAGTCGCGCCGGAGGGCGCCAGAACCAGAATCGCAAAATAGCTCGCCACCAGACCCGCCACCACGCCGATCTCCGGGGCACGGGCAAACTGCCCCCGGCTCTTTGCCTCCATGAGGCGCTTGGCCGTGGGTTTTTCCGTCGAATTGTCGCGTGGTTCCGCCATTTATCGCAAAAATCGCAGCATCAGATCGGGTGTTCCGGACATCTCGCTGAGCAAATGCTGGGCCGTGATCCCAAGAGTCAGACCAAAAACAATCAGGCCCGCCAAAATTCGGACCGAAAAACTCGCGGAATACACTTCCAGGCTGGGTGCGGCCCGGCCGAGCGCGGCCATGGCGAGGTTTACGAGAAAGTTGAGGGCGACCACAGGCGCCGCCACCTCCATCATCACCAGGAAAATCCGGCTGCTGTCCACCACCACCCGGTCCGCCGTGGCGGGGTCGAACGCCGCGGTTGGCGGGAACACCTGGAAACTCCGGGCCAACGCCACGATGCTGCCGTGATCCGCGCCTGTGATCAGAAACAGGTTTGCGCCGAGGTAAAAAAGGAGCGTGTTGAACGGGGTGGCCGTGGCGTGCGTGATGGGATCGATGGTGTTGCTCAGCACGAGGCCGATCTCGGTGGAGATGAGCTGGCCAGCCATTTCAAGTCCGTAAAATACGAGCCGGGTCGCAAGCCCCATCAATAGGCCGGCCAGCAGTTCATGGATGAAAATCCGGACCAGCCCGGGCACCGTGGCGGGCACCGGGCCGAGGTCGCCGGCCAACGGCGTCACCAGAAGCGCGAGGATGGCCGCGATCCCCACCCGGACCGGGGGCGGGATGGTCATTCCGGAAAACACCGGAATCAGCATGAGGAGCCCCGTGGTCCGGAGGAACACAAGGAGCCAGGGATAGACATCCGCAACTTCGATCGTGATCACTTGGCCATTTCGGGCAACCGGCTCAGGCAGACCACCGTGAACTGCATGACCTGCCGCAGAACCCAAGGGGCAGTGATGATCAACAGGATCCCAATGGCAGCCAGTTTCGGCACGAAACTCAGAGCCTGCTCCTGGATCGATGTGACCGCCTGCAGAATGCTCACCAAGATCCCGACCACGATCGCCACCCCCACAATCGGGCTGACCACGGCAAGCGACACCGTGATCAGCGACCGCAACAGCTCAATGGCGGACTCCGGGTTCATGCGCCGAAACTTTGAACCAGAGACCGGATCACCAGATGCCAGCCGTCCACGAGGACAAACAGGAGCAGTTTGAATGGGAGCGACACCACGACGGGCGGCATCATCATCATCCCCATCGACATGAGGGTCGACGACACAAGGAAGTCGATCACCATGAACGGCACGAAAATTAGGAAGCCCATCTGGAACGCGGTCCGCAGTTCACTGACCACGAACGCCGGCAACACCACCCGCAACGGCACCTCCTGGAGCGGGGTGGGACCCATCCCCGCAAGGCCGAGAAAAAAGTCGACTTCGGTTCCGCGCGTCTGACGCAGCATGAAGGTCTTCAAAGGAGCCGCCGCCTTGTCGAGCGCCTCCTTGGATCCGATCTGTTCGGCTAGGTAGGGCTGCAACGCGTCCCGGTCCACTTGGGTCCAGACGGGTTCCATGATGAAAAATGTGAGAAAGAGGGAGATCCCAATGATGATCTGGTTGGTTGGCGCCCCTTGGGTTCCAATCGCGGACCGAATGAACCCGAGCACGATGACGATCCGGGTAAAGCTGGTTCCGAGCATGATAAGCGACGGCGCGAGCGTCAGCATCGTCATGACGAACAGGATCTGGATCGCCGAACTCACGTTCTGGCGCTCCGTGCCGCCGCCCATCTGGAGGTTCACCAGCGGGGCGGTACCTGCCGCTGCCGCCTGAGTCGTCCCCGGTCGCCCCGCAGCGCCCGCGGGGGCCTGAGCCTCGACTTGGCACGTTAGGATTCCCAGAACCACGACCAGGACCCACCAGAATGTCCGGAACGCGCTCATGACACACCCAAGGGTTCCGGCGGCGCTTCAAACCGGCTGCCGCCCGCCGCCTCCAGCGGACACAGATAGTCGATCTTGCCCGGGGTCACCCCGAGCAGCATCCGGTTTTGTTCGTACTCGACCACCAGCAAAAACTGCCGGTTGCCCAAGGCACGCATCTCCACAATCTGCAGCTTGCGCGCATCCCCAGAGCGGAGGCTTCGCAGGGGAAGGCCGTTCCTGAGGAGGTACAAGCCGGCACCCGCCAACCCCACGAGGACCGCAAAATAAAGCGCGAGCGAGACCATTCGCTGCGAGTCTGGCAACGGGGCGGGAGGTTGCCCAGCAGCGGGTGGAGCGGGACGGGCAACCGTTGGCCGGGTGTCCACAGGTTCCTGCGCATGGAGAACTCCGCCCAGAAGCAGCCCAGCAGCACCCAGCCCCGCCATCCAGCTTCTGCTCAACCTCTGGCCAGACAGGCGCCGGGATCTGGCCGCAGAAATCATGCGGGGTCTCCCAGAATCTGGGTGATCTTGATCCCGAAATTTTCGTCGACGACCACGACCTCGCCCCGGGCGATGAGTTTGTCGTTCACGTAAAGGCCCACAGGGTCCGCCGAAGCCTGGTCCAGTTGAAGCACGGTTCCCTCGTTCAGGGCGACCACTTCGCGCATGGGCAACTGGCAGCTGCCGATCCGCACGGTCAGCTCGACTTTGACATCCAGAATCAGGTCCAGGTTTTTGGCTTCAGTTGTGCTCATACCGCTGTTTTGTTCGTGTAACTCCGCTGGATCTGGACGGCCACCTTGCCATTTTCGCAGCCGGCGCGCCCGACAAACTGGGGTTGCCCACTGACGCAGAGCCGGGTCTTGTCGATGATCGCGCGCGGCAGTTGCATGACGTCGCCCACCCGCATCTCGAGAATGTCGGACACGGTCAGGTCCTTCAAGAGCCAATCGGCGACCACAGGAACGCCGATGTGGTCGTAGGCTTTCCGCCACTGCTTCGGCTTGGGTGCAGGCTCCACGGGCAGCTCCCTCCGACGCGCCTCTTGGATCGACTTGACCAAGGGTTCCAGCATCTTGACGGGAACCGCCACCTGGATCGCACCCTCGTTGCCCGCAAACGACGCATCCATCGTGAGCAGCGCCATCATGGTATCGCTGCTGCTCCCTTGGAGAAACCGCGCGTTGGTTTCGTGCCCGAGCTGGCTCGGCTCAAGATTCGCGTACTCCCTCCACTGCAGGCACCATTCCTCGATCACGAATCCGACCACCTCGAACAGCAAAGCCATTTCGATCTCGGTCAGATGCCGGTCCGCCTCTGCCAGTTCGCCCCGACCGCCCAACATCCGGTTCGTGATGGACATCGCGAGCTTGGGCGGGAGTTCCACCACACCCACCCCGGGAAGCGGTTCCGCCTTGAACAGGGTCAGATACGTGGAGCCCGGCAGGGACCGGGTGAATTCACCGTACTGAAGCGTGTGGATCCTTCCAAACTTGAGGTTGAATTCCGCCCTGAGATACGCCGCCATCCGCCCCCCAAGACTGGCCACGAACTGCTGCCCCAGAAACCGGAGACGCGACAATTCCGCTTCCCCCAAAAAACGCGGGGTCCGGAAATCAAAAGGCTGTACCGACACCGGGCGGCCAGCGGGAAACCGGGTGCCATCGGGACGGAAAACCGGCGGAGCGGATTCGTCTGCAGCGGCGCCGGTGGACGCGGTTTCGGAAGCGGTGGTCTCAGACATGCGGGAGATCGGAAGACCGCGCTTCCTACTGGATCACAAACTCGGAGAAATAGAGCTGCTCGATGGGCCGGCCACCCAGAGTCCGGTTGAACTGCGAGATCAGTTCGCTCCGGATCAGGTTCCGTCCCCCCTGCGCCTCGAGGCTGCTCATGGACTGCGCAGAGAGCACGCTGATGGCGACATCCCGGAGCGCGTTCTGGTTCTCCTTGATCATGTCCTCTAAGTTGGAGTCGTTGCCGGCCAGCACAAAGTTCACCTTCAGATAGCGGTTCCCGCCGGATCCTGCGAGGTTCACCACAATCGGGGGAAACTCAATCGTGTTGTCCGCGCCCTTGGCTGACTTGCCGCCTTCTTTCCCGTGCTCCTTGCCACCGTGCTTGGACTCTTTGGCTTCCTTCTTGGGCGCTTCTTTGTGGCCTCCGCCATGCCCGGAGTCCGCTTTGGCCTCGCCAGCCTTGAACGGAGCCGCTTCGTCTGAGGCAGCCGGTTTCAGGCTTTCTTTCAGACGCGGGATGACCACGAAGTCCATCATCAGGAAGCAGAGCGCGGGCACCAGAACCACCACCGCCACCAGCGGAATAATGTCCGGTTTGCCCTTGGCCTGCGCGGCCTCGGCTGCCTTCGCGGCGTTGTCGGGAGTTTCAGTTGCTGCCATGGGAACAGAGGTTACCGCTTGAGGTTGACGAGTTCTTCAAGGACCGAGTCACACACCGTGATGATCCGGGAGGCGGCCTGGAAACTGCGCTGCGTGATGATCAGGTCGGAGAATTCCTGGGTCAAGTCGACGTTGGAGAGTTCCAGCGAGCCGCCAATGATCTCGCCGAGGCCGTCATTCCCGGGAGTGTTGTCGGTCTTGTTAAGGCCATCCGCACCGATTGGCCCAGCTGCGGAGAAGTTGTTATACAGGTTGTTCCCAATCGAGATCAGCGCGTGCGGGTCCGCAAAGTTTTTCAGCAGCACCCGGCCCCGCTGGAAGCTTTTCCCGTCGTTCAGGAAGCAGGTGATGGTGCCGTCCTTGTTGATGGCGAAGCTGGTGATGCTGGGGGTCGCCCCCCCGGCAAAACCGTAGGCGTCCAGCTGGTCTGCAGAGGCACCGGAGGAGTTCACCAGACTCACCCCGTCGTTCACCTTAATGTTCCCCACCACGTCACCCGCCCCGGCATCCCCCGGATTCGTCCGGGAAACCGCAGTGGAAAGGTTGTTGAAGGTCAGGCTGTCCACCGGCCCCGTCACCTCGCTGGAAATCTCGATCTGGTTGGGGCCAATGATTTTGGTGACGTACGCACCCGTCGGTACGTTGGTGCCGGAAATAAACGCGCCCACCCGGATCCCAAGCCCCGACACGGTGGAAGGCAGACTCAGGATTTTCGTGGAACTGACCGGGACATTGCCCGTGGTCGGCTGACTGGGCGTGGTCAGGAAGGACAAGGTCAAAGCCCCTGCGGCCGGAGCAGCGCCGCCCCCGGGGACGGTGAGCGCCAAGACGTTCGAGCCAGGTGCCACTGTGATGGTCGTTCCCGGCGGAATCCCAACACCTGCAACGGTCATGCCCGTTTTAAGCCCGGCAGTGCTGCTCACCGTGATGTTTCCCGCTCCATCGGATGTGCCGGATACAGCCGCAACGGCTTCGGATCGGAAATTCAACGTAAAATTGGTACCATCCGCAGGCAGCGTTGCCCCAGTAGGAAACTTAAGAGTAATGGTCCCGGGCGGTGTTACGCCCGCAGCATCGATAGTGGTTCCTGCCGGGATTCCGGTTCCGGTCACCACCATGCCTGCGACCAGACCCGTGGTGCTCGGAACCGTGATCGTGCCAGTCAGAGCCCCTGTCGCCGTGAAGGTAGTTGCGGCAACACTGGTAATGCTGCCCTTGTCAAACACGACATCAGAAACCAAGTCTGCGGTGGTGGGAACCGAGAGCTGAATCGTGGTGTCATTCAAGATCCGCTCAATCGTGGCCCCAGACGGGATCCCCGTGCCGTAGACCGCCTGGCCGGCCACCAACCCCAACGAAGTGACCGTGTCCGCGCCAGACAACTTGAGCGTGTCCCCGAAGCTGGTGCCCGTGGTGGCGATGTCCGCCGCTTTGGAGACTGTGTAACTGATCGAACCGTCCACCAACCCCTGAACGTTCAATCCGCCGTTGGTCATCAATGCGCCCCGGTCATCGATCCGGAAATCGCCGGCCCGGGTCGCAAATACGTCGCCGGTGGTCTCATTCCGGACCACAAAAAAACCGTTCCCGGAGATGGCCAGATCGGACGGAATGCCGGTGGTGGAAATCGACCCTTGGGTGAACGACTGCCGGACACTGGCCAACTGAACGCCGGTCCCGACTTGGATGGCATCCCGGTTCGGGGTAGTTCCATCGGAAGGCGAAGACCGCTGCAGCAGGTCGCTGAAGGTATCCTCGTTCCGCGTCTTGGAACCCTTGAACGCGGTGGTGTTCACATTGGCGATGTTGTCGCCAATCACCTCCAGAGAACGGGAGAATGTCTTGAGGGCTGTAACACCGCTGTTGAGAGAATTCAGGAGAGCCATATGCGGTTGGTGCGGTTATTCGGGTTGAGTTATCAGTTCTGGGAAATTGCGTTCCGGAGCGCGGCAGGCAACGAAATCTGGGTGATCGTGGAGGCGTCGTAGGTTTTTCCGGCCACCACCACTGCAGGCTTGCCGTTCTGGATCACCACGGACTCCACGATGCCAGTCACCGGTCCCGCGCTGGGATCGATCAGGCTCACCTGCTGCCCCAGATAGGACGGCGATGCAGCAATCCTCTGGTCCTTGGCAAATGCGTCAAATGCCTTGGAAAGCCCCTGCATCTGCTCCAGCGAGGTGAAACTCGCCATCTGCGCGACGAACTCGGTGTCTTTCATCGGCTCCAGCGGGTTCTGCGCCGTCATCTGGGCCCCCAGCAGTTTCAGGAAATCCTGCTGCCCAAGTGCGGTCTTGCCCGCGTTCCGGTTGGCGCCCTCCAACACAATGGTACCGGGCTGCGGAGTGCTGCTTCCTAGGGGTGGGATGGTTGGCATGGCTTGGTTCCTCTGAGTTCAGTTCAAAAATTGGTTTCGAATTACGCCCATCGGGTCTGGGCAGACTCCGCATTTCGCAGAGCAGGCTCACCGCTTTTTCTTGCAAACTGGCTGGGTGCTTTTCGAAACGCCTCTGGAAGCGGTCCCTCGGATTCCCGGGAACCCTGCCTCCGGCCATCCGCCTGAGAACCCGCCCCGGAATCCGAGGACATCCCCGGGGAGTCAAAACTGGCAGGTGAAAGATTCAGGCCGTTCTGCTGGGAACGCTCCATAAACTCGGGCCATGCGCGCTGCAACGCCATCCGCAGCTCTGGAGAGTCCGTGCGGAAGGTGCTCTGGAGGGCGTCACCCCGGAGGTCCAACCGAACCTGCAGCGTGTCACCGCCCTGAAGGTCCACCTTGACCTCCAGATGGGGCGGGACATTGGGCCGGTACTTCGCCAGCGTCATCTCCAGATGCTCCAACACCCGGGCTGCATCCGCATGCGCCACTGGCGCCTGCGGCGCCCCGGTTGGAATCTGAACGCTCTGGGATTGGACAGGCACGTCCGAAACCCTGGAAACGAATCCCCCAGCGAGATCCGGCAAGGCCGCGGGTTCTGCCCATTCATCCGCAGTGCTGACCTCCTCGAGAAGGGCGCCCCCGAAAACGCCCACAGCTTCCCGCGGATTTTTCTGGGAAGCGGCAGTCCGACTCGGCTGGAGCAGTGCGGCACTCATTGCCGGCACTGCATCAGCACCGTCCGTGCCAGTGGACACACGCCCGGTGGAAATTGGTCGCTTTGGAGCCACCTGCCCGCCATCTGCCACTTGGACCGGACTCTGACTCACCCTTGAATCCAAGCCAACGGCACTTTCTGCCGGCCGATCGCCGATTCGAGTCTCCGCAGGAACGGTAATTTGTTCCGCCGAAGGTTTGGGGGCCGCGAGAGGTACTGACCCGGCATCCTTTGCCGGGTCCACGGAGGGATTCAATCCCTCGGTGCCCAGCACAGCGGTCGGCAGCGATCCCACTCCTGGAGCCTCGAGGTCCCCCAAGACGGGGAGGGAAACAGGGGCTGGCGTTTGAAATGCAGCCTGTGCCAGCGGTTTGGAAATCGGGAGTGGCTGCTCGGGTGTGGGCTGGCCTGACACATTCACCGCTGGCGAGATCAGAACGGACGCCGCTTCTGCCCCGATGTTTTCAGCGGGAGCCGTATCAACAGCTGCCGCCTCCACGAGGCCCAGCTCCACAAAGCCGCTATCCAATCCCGCACTGGCAAACTGCAAATCTGGTTCGGCTGTCTGAAGAATGACCAGCGGCTGCTGCGCTTGGGGCGCACAGACAAGGCCGGAATCCTCAACCGCCTCCTCCTGTTGTTCCGAGGGATCGCGCGGCTTTTCCTCCGCGGCAGACCGTGCCAGGACATCCTCAAACGACGACCCAGCCCCATCGCGTCCGGTGGAGGGCGCGGATTTTTCCGGAGAAACATCCCGGAGACTGGGGCCAGAGGAAGCGGGCGCGGCAGGAATGAGTGGGAGGGGACTCATGGTTGGGCGGTTTCAGCGGGCTGCTTTTTCAGGAGGCGGAGTTGGTCACTGATCCTTGCGGCCCGGGCCTGCATCCCGCCCGTGGCGCGCGCCATTTCCTGAAAAATGGAAGCAACGTTGTCGGGCTTCATCACCGCAAGGAGCTTGACGATGCTTTGGTCGTCCATCTCGCCGAGGATGCTGACGGCCTGTGCGGGCTTCATCGCGGCATAGGTTTTGGCGAGCGACTTGACGTTGACGGTCTCCGTTGCCTGCAGCACCGGGATGGATTTGTCGAGGTCGTCCCGCATCAACTCGAGTTCGGAGCGGACCTTGAGCAATTCCTGTTTCTCAGCCTTCAAACGTTCGGCGTACGCATCCAAATCCTTGGCTTTGGAATCCAGAAGCTGGCGCTGGGCCTTCAATTCGGCTGCCAGAGTCTGCATCTCGCTGGTCCAGAAATCCCAGTCCTTGGGCTTGGCCTCTTCCACTGCGGCAACGGCAGCTGCCTTGGTTTCGTGGGAAACAGTGTTGAGCCGCATCAGGAGCGTCCCGGCACAGGTCAGGACACCCAAAACGACTGCAATGACGGCTAGAAACCAGCGGGATTTCAACATGCGATGCTCCCTTCAACGTATCGGGAAGAGGTGAAGAATTCCTCCAGCTGGCGCTCCTCCCGTCGAGCGAATTCAGCCTGCCGCGCGCGTTCCCACTTTTCCCGGAGCTTTAAAACCAGCTCGTGGTCGCACCGTGCACGGACCAGAAGTTGGGTTGCCGCCTCGACCTGGGCTTCCTTCTCCCGCTCATGCGCCTGCAGGAGCTTACAGAAATCGGTCTGGCCGGTATAAGCGACCCAGCCCTGATGGCGGGCTGAGGCGAGGAGTCGTTCCCCAGAGATCATCTCAGCCATGCGTTCAAGCTCGGCCTCGGCACCAGCCCGCATTTCGCGCGCCACATGGAGCGCCTGATGAGCAGCCCGGAGTGCTTCTTCTGCCCGTTCCTTTGCGCGGAGCCGGAGATCGAGCACCGCCTGGAGACTAAACCGTTTGACGTTCATGAGACGACGGAAGCAAGCCTGGCGTAACTCGCGTCACGCGGCGACAAATCCTGAACTGGCTGCCGGAGCAGTTCCATGATTTTGGGGTGTTTTTCGATGGCCAGATCCACCTTCGGATTGCTGCCCTTGGTGTAGGCGCCAATGGTGATCACGTCCTCGTTCTTCCGGTACACGGCAAGCAAATCCCGGGCCTTTCCGCTGTTCATCAACTCCACTTTTGAACAGATCTCCAAACTCAACCGGCTCACGCTTTCCAAGACATCCACTGCAGGGTAATGGTTGGCGGTCGCCAGCGCCCGGCTCAGAACAAGGTGCCCATCCAAAATCCCCCGGACCGCGTCCGAGATGGGCTCGTTAAAATCGTCTCCATCCACCAAGACAGTGTACAGCGCGGTGATCGACCCTCGTTCGCCCATGCCGGTGCGCTCCATGAGACGGGGAAGCATCGCAAACACGGAGGGCGTGTATCCCCGGCTCGCGGGCGGCTCTCCCACCGCAAGCCCGATCTCCCGCTGCGCCATCGCAAACCGCGTCACCGAATCCATCATGAACAGGACATCGCGCCCTTCGTCCCGGAAATGCTCGGCCACCGCGGTAGCCAGCAGTGCAGCACGCATCCGGAGCGGCGCGGGTTGGTCGGAAGTCGAGACCACGACCACCGAACGCGCCATGCCCTCCGGGCCGAGATCTTTTTCGATGAACTCACGCAGTTCCCGGCCCCGCTCACCGACCAGTGCAATCACGTTCACCTCGGCCTCTGAGCCCCGCGCCAGCATCCCCATCAGCGTGGATTTTCCCACGCCGCTTCCTGCAAAAACACCGAGCCGTTGGCCGCGGCCGAGCGGCGTAAAAAGATCGACGGCGCGAACCCCTGTGGCGAGGGGTTTGGTGATCCTCTGTCTGCGAAGCGGATTCGGCGGCTCCGCGTGGATCGGGCGCAACCGCCCAGCAGGAAGGGGCAACCCGCCATCCATGGGCCGGCCCAGGCCATCGATCACCCGGCCCACAAGCCCTGGACCGACCTCGATCGCATCCGCGCGCTCGGACGCCACCACGTCACAGCCGGCGTGCATGTTTTTCATCGGCCCCAAGGGCATCAACAAAACTGTTTCGTCCCGGAATCCCACCACCTCGGCCGGGAGCGGTTCGGCCATCCGGGGCGACTGGATCATGCAAACGTCCCCAAGGGCCACATTTGGGCCCTCAGACTCGATCACCAAACCGGCCACCTTCAGGACACGGCCCAGTTTTGAGACGGGCTTGGCCTTTTGCAACCGGTCGCGCCAGTCGTCCATGAGCCGGTCCAAACTCGCGGGTGCAGCGCTCATGCCATCGAACGGGCAAGGTTGCCGAGCTTGGTGGAAAGGCGGGCATCCACTGCACCAAACGGGCTGCGGGCCCGGCAATCGCCAGGGGCAAGGTCGGGATCCGGGCGGATCTGAACCCCGGGATACTTGTGGCCGAACTCCTTCTCAATCCCCTGCACCAGCTCATGGTCCCGGGGAGATAACCAAACCTCCACATCGGCAGTGCCAGGGGAGATTTCAGAAAGAATTTCCGTGCAGAGCCCTGCAACCACCTCCTTGGTTGGCTCGAAACTGGCCAAGGCCCGGCGGGCCACTTCAATCGCCAGCTCGGGAAGGAGTGCAGCCACTTGGGCCATCAAAGTTTCATGCGCCCGCGCCAGACCCCGGAACGTGTTCTCTTGGAGTTGGGCGAGGTCACTGCGCTGGTCCAAAAGCTTCTGGTCGAGGTAGGTCATCGCCTCGTCAAAGCCGCGCTGATGCGCAGCTTCTTCCGCAAGACGCAAAGCCTCAAACTGGGCCTCCGCTGCCGCCACATCCTCAGGGACCGACCCCCCGGCCACCCAGATCCCGCGGGGGACAGCCCCGAAGGAAATGACGTTACTCGACGACATCGGCTGCCCCCTCCTGAGGCGGGGTGATCTCGCCGCTGTCGATCAGATCGCGCACCTTTTGGACCACACGCGCCTGCGCAGCCTCGATGTCCTTCATCCGGGTCGGGCCCAGCAGCGAAAGCTCCTCCCGCAAACCTTCTGCGGCGCGCTTGGACATCGCGCCGTAAATTGCGCTGCGCAGCTGCTCTTTCGCGCCCTTCAGCGCCAGCGCAAGATCCGCAGACTCCACCTCCCGCAGGATCCGCTGGATGTCCCTGGAATTGAGCTTGGCGATGTCGTCGAAGGTAAACAGGCGCTGCCGGATCAGGTCCGTAAGGTCCGGGTCTTTCTCCTGCAGCTTGGTCAGGATGCCTTTGCTGAGCTCCTTTTCGAGGGAGTTCAAGAGCTGCGCGGCGGCCTGGACCCCGCCCCGTTCGTGCAACACCTGCTTCTGGGTCGAAAGCGACGGGCCCTTGCTCATCGCCCCCAGCACCCGTGTGATCACCGAGCCCGAGATCGACCCCATGCTGCCCAAGCTCGCCACGATGCTTTCCCGGGTTGGCTCATCAAAAAGGAGGAAGGTTTCCGTGACTTTTTTCGGCTCCAAATAGGACAAGACAAATGCGATGGTCTGCGGTTGTTCCCGCTTGATGATGTTGTGCAGTTGCCGGACCTCCAGTTGGGCAAGCTCCCGGACCGCCTCAATCGAGTTGTTGGGCGGCATCGCCTTCTGAAGGATGTTGGAGGCGATCTGCGGCCCCTTGGCCCGCTCAAGCGCTCTCTGCGCGAAATGCACCCCGCCCAGAACACTGGTCATGCCATGCCCGATCAGGTCGCAGAACTCGTGCATCACCTTGTCCTGAATATCAAATTCGATAACCTCCATCGCTGCCATCTCCCGCACCACCACCTCCAGTTCGGAGTCCGGCAGTTGCTTGAGCAGCACGGCGGCCTCCTCAGGCCCGATGAGAACCAAAAAAGCAGCCAGTTTCTGGCTTTTGCTCAGACTGTTATAATCCAAGGCGGCCATGGTCTCAGCTCTTATCCCCGTTCTGTGCCAGCCACTCTCGCAGGGTCGCCCCCACGTTCTCTGGTTTCTGCCGGATCAGGTCGTTCAGAAGCTCCGGCGACACCTTGTGGCTCTTCATCGACAACATCCCCTGCTGGTCATACATGCCGCCCCCCCCGTTCACGACCTCGAGGTCCAACGGTTCAGGCTTGGTCTTCTTCAACAGCCGGAGGAACACGAAGAAAAATGCCGCAGCAAGAAGCAGCCCACCCACCGGCCGGGCCGTCTCCAGGTACCCCGCAAACTTGTCCGTCGCTGTGCCTGCAGCCTCCACGGCGGCCGGGAACGGCACCTCCTGAATCGAAACCGCGTTCTGCGCCTGAGCGTTCGAGGCGGAAATTCCGAGCGCGTTCACCACCATTTGCTTGAGCGAATTCAATTCCTCCGCCGTCCGCGCTACCGGTGCCGCACCGGCCGCTCCGGGCCGAGTCGAAAGAAACACCGCCGCCGTTATCCGGGTCACTGCACCCGGGTTTTTGACGGTACTGATCACCTGACGGTTGATCTCGTAGGTCTGCGTCTTGGATTTCCGCTGATCCTCGCTGGTCTTGCTCGGGCCACCGCCTCCCGCTGCGTTCGGATCGGGGGGCAGATTCGCCGCAACGCCCGCACCGGCGCCGCCGGCCTTTTCGGCCTCACGTTCGTTTGTAATGGAAGTATCCTCAGTGGAGGTCTCCGAGCGCGCAACCTGACTCTCGGGATCGAACTTCTCCTCCGTGACAGAGCTGGCATCGTTGTTGATCTCCGCCGACACACGGACCACGGCCTGTCCCGGGCCGAGCACCCGGGCGAGCATCGTCTCGACCTTGTTTGAAAAATACTCTTCCGTCTGTTTCCTGAACTTGATCTGGCTGGAAGCCGACCCGAGTTGCGGATCGCTCTTGAGTTCCTCGGAGAGAACGTTGCCCCGGCTGTCCACCACGGCGACGTCGTCCAACCGCATCCCCTCGACCGCGCTGGCCACCAGCGCCCGCACCGAGTTGACCTTGTCGGTCTCAAAAGCCGCGCCACCCGTGTCGATGAACACCGATGCGGTCGGCCGCGACTCCGTGTTCTTCAAGAGCAGCCGGTTTTCCGGGAGCACCACCATGACACGGGCGGAACGCACCCCGCGGATCTGGGCGATGGTCCGGCTCAATTCGCCCTGCAGCGCCCGCGTGAAGTTCGTCCGCTGAACAAAATCGCTGATCCCGAAGTTGCTGCGGTCAAAAATCTCGAACCCGATGCCATCCGGAGCGGGCAAGCCTTTGGAGGCGAGGTCGGCCCGGGCCTTGTAAACCATGTTCGAAGGAACGTACACAGAGGTCCCTCCGGCACCGAGTTCGTACGGGACCTTTTGGGCCTGCAAGGCTGCAACCACCTCGGCCGCCTCCTTTTCCCCAAGCCGGCCGTACAGCAGCTTCATATCGGGCCGCTGCGCCCAGAACAGCAGAGCAGCCACAGCCCCAAGGATGGCAAGAGCCGATGCCCCGAGGGTGATTTTCTGGTTGAGTCCCAACTGGCGCCAGAGCCTGAGCATTCGAAAAAGGTGGTGTTAGAGTTTTTCCGCAACCGGGCAGGTCAGACCTGCATCCGCATCAGTTCCTGATAGCCCTCGATCAGCTTGTTCCGCACCTCCACCATCAACGAGAAGGCCAAGCTGGATTCCTGACCCGCAATCATCGCCTGATGCAGGTTGGTGCTTTCCCCTCGCACCACTTTGGCCTGTTCCACCTCCGCCTTGTGCATCGTGGCGTCCACCCCGGACACAAACCGCTCGAGCATCGCCCCAAACGAAGAACCCGTGACCCGAGGCACCTGCCTCGGCGCCATCAAATCCGCCGGCGAAAGCGCACCGGCCTGCGACGCGCTGAGTCCAGGCAACTCCACGGAATTCAGGGGAAAACTACCGGCAGGGGTCAAGGGCGTGATCATGTTGGATTACCGTCCAATGGACAGGGCTTGGGCCACAATCTGACGGGAGTTTCGAACCACCGCAAGGTTCGCCTCATACGCACGGCTCGCAGAAATCATGTCTACCATCTCGTGCGCGATATCCACATTCGGCATCAGCACGTTGCCGTTCCTGTCCGCGTGCGGGTGCTGCGGGTTGTACACCTGAATCCCCGGCGTCGTGTCATTCTTCACCTCCGTGACACGCACCGCGCGCCCCCCCGGGCTCGCCGCGTCCAGCACCGACTCGAAACTCGCCACTTTTCGCTGATACGGCCCGCCTTGGATATCCTTGGTGTTGTTGGCGTTGGCGATATTCTGGGCGATCAGATCGAGCCGCACCTTCTCCGCCTCAAGCGCGCTCGAACTCACCGTCACTGCGGGCAACACGTTCATGGGTCGTACGGGGGGTTGATCAAAAAGGGTTCAAAATTCTCGGCCTATCTGCCCGCTCACAGGTTCCGGCCCAGGACCGCAGTGCGCAACTGCCGGAGCGAACCGCTCACAAATTGGGTCAAAACCTCCACATTCGTGGTGTTTCCCGCCATCTCAAGCAGTTCTTGGTCGATTTGGACCGTGTTTCCATCCGAACGCCGCACCGTCGCCGAATCGTCCGGAGCCAGCACCGGCTTCAACTTGGCCAAACCTTCCCCGCCACGGGCCAGTTCCGCTTTCAACTGCGTGGCAAACGACTTGGAAAGATCCACCCGCTTGTATCCTGGCGTCTCGATGTTCGCGATGTTGCCCGCCAACGCTTCATGCCGCGCGACAGCCACTTCCAGCATTTTCTTCGTGGCTTCAAGGTTGGGTGTACTGAACAGGGACTCGATCACACGCCCACTCTCAGCAGCGCCTGTGCCATTCCCCCAGTCAACCGTCCAGCAAGCCCCACCGGCACTGGAAAAAATTTGCCGCCCCCGGGTTTCGGCGGCTTTCAAAGCCAGGATTGAGGAGGGACTGGCAAAAACCGGTACCCGCCCAGACATCCAACCCGGCGTTTTTTGCCGCCCCCCTCCGAGCCGGACCAGCGAGCATCGGGTTCATTTCGGCAGGGACGGCGCCAGTCGGCAAATCTGGCCGCCCCAGAGGAGCGCCTCATCAAACCCGGTTCCCATCCGCAAAACAGGGACAGGAACCCGGATCGGAAGACACCCCGCACGCAGACCCGGGACGGGTCAGAGTTTGTGGAGCAACCGCCCGATATCGACGTGCTGGTCAATGAGATCCTGGATCCGGTCGATCCGCTCGACATCGCCGGGCAGCGTCTTCACTGTCATCGAATGGATGCTGCTCGCAGCGGCATAACTGTCCATCGCCGTGGTCATGGTCGGCAGTTCCGACCCCAGAAGCAGGTCCCGGATACTCGGATGCGGCAGAAGGTCGCCCGCCAGCACCAACCCCGCCAGCGCAGGTGTTTCGCTGTCCCCTCCGGCCCCTTGGGAAAGCGCCGCAAGAATGATATCCTCCCGGTCGCCGGGCGTGACCAAGAGAGAACCGGGTGTGAAATAGCGGACCACATGACTGCTGTTCATCGCCCCAATCACCACCGAGTTGACACGGCGCCGGCTCCGGCTCCGACCCGCGATGAACTCGCCCCGGATGGTCCGGCAGATCTGTCCGAGGCTGGCCTTGGCCAGCAAAGGCTCGTCTGGAATCGCTCCAAGCAACTCAAGGCCGAGCCGAGCAAGGCCGCGGCGGACAAAATCTCGGGCTTCGGCGTATTTGTCGGGCAGAACCTTGTTCATGACCACGCCCACGACCTCCACGCCTTCTTTTTCAAACAGCGCCTGATTGAGCGCAACCTCATCGATGGTCCGCCCGATGCCACCCTTGACCACCAGAACCACCTTGCTCGCCAGAAGCCGGGCCACCCTTGCGTTGGACAGGTCGAACACGGCCCCTACGCCGGCATGGCCGGTCCCCTCAATGATCACAAACTCTTTTTCCCAAGCCGCGCGGTCAAACGAGTTCTGGATTCTGCGGACCAGCCGGTCCCCGTCCTGATTGTCGATGTAGCGCCGGGTGAAATCCGGTTCGACCGCGATGGGGCTCATGGCCTCCAGAGGTGTCTGGACCGAAAACGTCTGTTCCATCAGGACGCTGTCCTCGTCCACCCGGTGTCCGTCGACCTCCACAAACCGCTGTCCAATGGGCTTGATGAAGCCGATCCTACCCAGACGTTTGCGCAACGCCGCAAACAAACCCACTGAGGTCGTGGTTTTGCCGTCGTTCTGCTGCGTGGCCGCAATAAAAACCCGGGGCGTGACCGTGTTCATTCCCATCCCTCCCAGTCTTGGACTCTGGAAACCGCACTCATGCCGGGACCTCCTCCAGCGGAAACCATTTCCGGATTTCGACGGCCTGGACCCCCAGGACCGCCGCCACACCCAGGATATCGTCCTCGGAGGCACCCCGGGACAGGTCTGCGCAGGGCTTGGTCAAACCCAGCAAAAACTGGCCGTACGCCTCGGCTCCAGCGAGGTGCTGCACCAGCTTCACCCCGATGTTGCCGCTGTTCAGGTCCGGAAAAACCAGCACATTGGCACGCCCGGCCACCATGCTGTTCGGCGCTTTCACCCCCGCAAGGTCCGGCAGCAACGCCGTATCGGCCTGCATCTCCCCGTCAATCTCCAATTCGATCCCCAGGTCCGTGGCGCGCTGCCGGGCCAGCGCCGTTGCGGCCGCCACTTTCCGAGGGGAGTCCAAAGTCGAACTCCCTTTGGTCGAAAAACTCAGCATCGCGATCCGGGCCTTGTTCCCCGTCAACTGCCGGCAGATGATCCCCGTCTGCAGCGCGATCGACGCCAGCTGCTCCACCGTCGGCTCCGGAATCACCGCGCAGTCTGCAAAAAACATCACCCCGCGTTCCCCGTACCGTTTGTTGGAAAGATCCAGCATCATGCAGCTGGAGACACTCTCCACGCCCGGCAACGGCTTGATCAGCTGGATCAGGGGCCGCAGCGTGCTTCTCTTGGTTTCCCCGGCCCCGCTCACCACCCCGTCCGCCTGCCCGTACTGCACCATCATCGCCGCGTAGTAATTGGGCTGCAACAACACCTCGCGCACACCGCCCGACGCAATCTTCCGGTACCGCGCCAGCTTCTGCATCCGCTCTTCCATCAGCGAAAAATCCTCCGCCTCGGCGGGATCGATCAATCCCACGTGTTCCAGGTCCACCCTCTCCTCCATCGCTGCCCGCTCGATGGCGTCCCGGCGTCCCAGCAGGATCGGCGCCCCGAGCTTCAGCCGGGCGTACCGCGAAGCCGCACGCAGCACCTTGGGCTCCGTGCCATCCGGGAAAACGATCCGCTTGGGATGCTGCCGCAGCTTCTGAAAAACCGTTTCGATGAATTTCATGTCCCAAGGCATACTCCCGCCCTCGCTCTCTTCTGACGAGTGAAAATGGCGCCCCCGGTCCGGCTCCGGGGGCTGCACCCGGGAGTCCACCCGCTGCACCACACCAAAACCGGCCGGCCGCCCCCCCCCATGGACGGCCACTCCGCGGAATGACTACGGGATTGCACTTTGAGCGCATTCCGTTCATCGATCGAGAGTAACCGCCCCCCGTATGTCTCACGAAGAACGCCTTCGCCAACTTGGCTGCGTGCTCCCGCCAGCCCCCACCCCAGTCGCCGTCTACAAGCCCGTGGTTGTTGTCGACAGAATCGTCTACGTCTCCGGACATGGCCCCGTACTTCCCGACGGATCCAAAATCACGGGTCAGGTCGGCTCCAGCCTCTCGCTCGAAGACGGCTTTCAAGCCGCGCGCCAGACCGGCCTGGCCATCCTCTCCACGCTCCGCGCACAGTTCGGCTCCCTCGACCGGATTGGGCGGGTGGTCAAACTCCTGGGCATGGTCAATTCCGCCCCGGATTTCTTCGACCATCCCAAGGTGATCAACGGCTGCAGCGAACTCTTCGCACAGGTATTCGGCCCGGAACACGGGATTGGCGCCCGGAGCGCCGTAGGAATGGGACCTTTGCCCGGCAATATCGCCGTCGAAATCGAAGGAATTTTTCTTCTCCAATGAATCCCGGCTGGTTCCAGTTTGCAGGACAGCAGGAACTCCCGAGCCCCTGCCTCGTGGTTCACCGGGACCAGATCGCCCAAAACCTCGCCCGGATGCTCGCCACCGCAGGCTCGGCGGCCCGGCTCAGGCCCCACATCAAAACCCATAAGCTCGCCCAAATCGTTGCCCTCCAGTCCTCCATGGGCATCTCCAAGTGCAAATGCGCCACTCTGGCTGAAGCCGAGATGGCGGCAGGCGCCGGCGCAAACGATATCCTCCTTGCACTCCAGCCCGTCGGCCCCAATCAGGAACGCCTCGTCGGAATTGTGGCCCGCTTTCCCAAAGTCCGATTTTCCACCGTAGTCGATGACCCGGCCGTGGCCGATGCGCTCGGCCAACGGTTTCACGCCAGAGGCAGGCACATCGAGGCACTCCTCGACATCGACCTCGGCCAGAACCGTACCGGCATCCTGCCTGGCCCCGCCGCCCTCGACCTCTACCGGCGTCTTGCCCGAACCCCCGGGATCCGTCCCGGCGGCATCCATGCTTACGACGGTCACCTCCACCAGTCCGATCCCGCTGAACGATCCAAGGCCGCCCGGGATGCCTTGGCACCCGTGCTCGAAATGGACACCAGCCTGCGCGAGGAGGGTCTCCCCGTCCCGCGACTGGTCCTCGGCGGCACCCCCACCTTTCCCATCCACGCCCAGCTCACCCTCCCTTCCGTCGAGCTCAGCCCAGGAACCTGCGTCCTCTGGGACGCCGGCTATGCCGCCCGCTATCCCGACCTCGAATACCTGCACGCCGCACAGATCATCACCCGGGTGGTCAGCCGCCCCTCCCAAGGCAGAATCTGCCTCGACCTCGGACACAAAGCCGTGGCCAGTGAAATGGCCCAGCCCCGCGTCACATTCCCGGCGCTTCCAGACGCAAAAATTGTCCTCCACAGCGAGGAACACATGGTGGTCGAAACCGCCGAGGCCGGCCGGCTCCCGCCCGGCACCCTGCTCCACGCAATCCCCTGGCACGTCTGCCCCACCGTTGCCCTCCACGAGCGCGTCCATGTCGTCCAAAACGGACAAACCGGCCGGACCTGGCCCGTCACCGCTCGCGCCCGAAGCCTCCAGCCATGAAGACTGGGTCCCCCCTCCTTCTCGACGCCCACCTCGACCTCGCTCTCAACGCCCTTGACTGGAACCGCGACCTCCGCCTGCCCCTGGCCCAGATCCGGGTCCGGGAATCCGGCCTCCGGGATAAGCCGGGCCGCACCCGAGGCACGGTTTCCCTCCCGGAAATGCGCCAGGCCGGAGCCGGCCTCTGCGTCGCCACCCAACTCGCCCGCGTTGCCCATGACGATTTCAGCCCGCTTCCCGGCTGGAATTCTCAGGAACAAGCATGGGCCGCCACCCAGGCCCAGCTCGCCTGGTACCGCTCCATGGAGGATCTCGGCGAAATGCGCCAGATCCGCACTGCGTCTGAACTCCGGACCCATGCCGCGCTCTGGAACGCCTCCCCCGATGTCGATAGGCTCCCCATCGGCTACGTGCTCAGTTTGGAGGGAGCCGACTCGCTTCCCACCCCCCAGCATCTGGAACGCGCATGGAACCAGGGACTCCGCGCACTGGGCCCGGCTCACTACGGACCCGGCGTCTATGCCCAGGGAACGGATTCCACCGGGGGGTTCAACTCCCGCGGACGCGACCTACTCCGGGTGGCAGGCGAACTCGGTCTGATTCTGGACGTCACGCACCTCAGCGATGCCTGTTTTTGGGAGGCTCTGGAATCCTATTCCGGCCCTGTCTGGGCCAGCCACCACAACGCCCGCGCTCTTGTCCCCCATCAGCGCCAACTCGATGACACCATGGTCCGCGCTCTGGCGGCGCGCGGCGCCGTCATCGGTGTCGCCTTGGACGCATGGATGCTTTACCCTGGCTGGCAACGCGGCGTCACCACCCCTGAGTCCGCTGGGGTCACCTTGGAAACAGTCGCACGGCACATCCACCACTTCTGCGAGGTGCTCGGCAACGCGCTCCACGTCGGCATCGGCAGCGACCTCGACGGCTGTTTTGGCACCGAACAATCCCCAGCCGATCTGGATTCCATCGCCGATCTCCAAAAACTCCGCCCCCTCCTTGCCCAGCTCGGGTTCTCCGCCGCCGATCAGGACGCCATTTTCCACGGAAACTTTCTTCGTCACCTGGAAGCCTCGCTACCTGCCTGAACCGCACCCGCAAAGAAACGCGCCAGCATGCCACCCAAAACTCCCGCAAAGCCGTCTTCGCACGGAAAACCCCGGCGCACCCCGCTCTGGCTCGCGTTTGCGCTTCTGTCGGCAGCACTCTCCGGCTGCGTTCTCCTCCCACCGCTTCCTCCTCCGCCGCCGCTTCCTCCACCCTTTCCACCGCCCTTTCCGCAACCGCCAGGGGCAGAGGCCAGGTCCCTCTCAGAACCCGGCTCCCGAAACTCCGGGCCCATCCCGAGAACGGGCGGTTTTGTCCCGCTGAAGCCCGACGAACAGCCGGCTCCCAAGCAGATTGCAGCCCCTTTCTTTGCACCTCTGGCCGGCCCCGGATCCACGGAACCACCCCTGCGCTAAAGAGTCACGCAGAAAATCCGGGGCCTTCCCGCACTCACGGCTTCATGTCGCGGCCGAACTCGGTGTATTTCCGCGCAGATCCCCGGGCCAGTTCCACAGGATACTTCGCGGCATTTCGGTCCAGCTTGTGGTCCACGGCAGACTCGAGATCCACCCCAAGCACATCCGCGAGCCGGAGCAGGTAGACGAAAATATCCGCCATTTCCTCCCGCACCGCGAGCCCCTTGGCGGGGTCTTGCATCACGGCTCCCGCTTCCACATCCGTCAGCCACTGGAAAATCTCCAGCAACTCGCCCGTCTCCGCCGCCAGTGCCATGGACAGGTTTTTCGGCGTGTGGAACTGTTCCCAGTCCCGTTCCCGGACAAACGCACGCAGCCGGTCCAGAATCCGGGGTAAATCCAGCGGCTTATCGTTGGCCATCCACCCGGCTACCCCATCCGTGCCCCCGTGGCCATCGCGAATTTCCGCCTCATGCACTCGCTTCGGGCCCCCTCAGGGCAACCGCTGGACCCGAAAAAACCGCCGGACGCCCCCCCCTGCCGCAAAGTCCCCCGAAACCGCGCCCCGGTTTCCAGTGGGCAACACGGGGTTCCCCAGCCGGCTCCAGCTCACCAAGTCCGACGAGGATTCCACTTGGTACAGGTGGAATGGGGTCGCACTCCATTCAATCAAACCCGGCGAAACCGTCAGACCCCGGAGCGCCGACACTGCATCGCGCGGATTTGTTCCCTGAAGAAACTCGGCCAGATTGCTTTGCCCGTCCCCATCCGGGTCGTCGCCTGCCCGGCTCTGGGCAGCCGCAGACGGAACCTTCGACCCGAAATTCGCCTGCATCCAGCTGTCCGGCAATCCGTCCGGTGCCGCCGCGGGTTCTGTATCCGAAAAAATAGCGGTGACCCGGACACGGGCCCAGGGCGACGCATTCACCCCATCCGAGAACCGGACAAATTTGAGGAGGAAAAATGCGTTCCCGGCCGGATCCACGGAACTGTCAGAGAAAAAGCCTTCCTGCGTGAGTTTCAGCGTGTTCCCGGAAAAGCTCACGGCAGCCCCCCCGCCGTCCATGGGACCATCCGTGACAAGGGTGAGCGCAGCGGCGTCGGCGGGCTGAAGGTCATAGCCTTGGAGTCGGACTTCGTTGACCGGAGCCACGCCCGTCAGAGCCTCTGGGGCGGTCACCAGCGGAAGCAGCCGGTCGTATGTGTACGGCGGCGTGTTGGTGGGGGGATGGATTTTCTGAACCACCGGACCGTCGTAACTGCCCAGCACCGCGCCGCGCCCATCGGCATGCGCCTGAAAATACATCACAGCCTGCTTGAGCGCGGTATCCGTTTCGGCGGCGTTCTCGCTGGAATGCGCCATCCCGAGCGCATGCCCCACCTCATGGCAGAGCACCTCTGCAAACGTGGAAAGCGTCTGCATGGAAGCGGCCGTGTGCTTGAGTACCACATACCCGCGGAGCGCCTGATGAAACTCCAGACCGCCCACCCGGCCACCCGCCCCCCCCGTCTGAGTGAAGAATGAGCTCCCGGGAGTAAAACTCCTTCCCCCAATCCCCAGCGTGGTAGCCCCGGTGATCTCCCCAAAAAGGTCGTGCAACTGGATCCGGAGCCGGCTGTCGTTGGTCGGAACGTCCGCTGCCGAAATCCCGAAATTCGTGAGCCCATCAAACCGGAACTGGATCCCGGTGACCGCGCTCCATGCGGCCAGAGCCTGGCTCACCGCATTCAGCGCCGAAGCCTGGCTCATCCCCGAAGGCAACGCCTGTGCGTCCACCAAATACCCCATCGGTTCCCCGCGGTCCGGAGGCAGAAACCGGGCGGGAATGTTGTTCGCATCCACCAGCAAGCCCACGGCTCCCGAGGGCGTCCCGGAGTTCGCCTCAGCTGTTGCAGTTGCAAAATCCTCTCCAGCCACCACCGGCGCCAGTTCATTCTGAACCTGCAGCGCTCCCATGCGCCTCAACCTCGCCAGTTTTTCCGGCCCAGCCACCGGCCGCTTTCCGCCGCCCGCAACCAACCGCTCCGCGCCGGCGTATCCGCGCAACAACTCCAACGACCCATCGCCGCGTCGGGCAAAATGAAACAACCGTTCCTCGCCCACCCACAAATCCGCTCCCAACCCGGATACCTCCCCTTCCCAAGCCAGTTGCCCTCCCCGCTGCAAAAAACTCACCGTCTCACCAAACCGCCCCTTCATCGGCTCCAATACCCGAATTCGGACTCTTGAAAAAATCCCTCCCCGGATGGGGTGCCGGAAAGCCTCAATCGTTTCCACCCGTCCCAGACAAATCCCGGAGGCTGCGGAAAAATCCTGCGCCTCGGAAGTAGGCTCCACCGAAGAAGCCCGGACCCAGCCAGGCACGCAGAGAAGGATCAGAATCAGAACCCGGAACATTCCTGCCCAAAGAGCATAAACCGGGCCCGGAAGCCATTCAGCTTGAAACAAACCACCTGGCCCTCCCTCTTCGCGGGTCAACGGCGAAACACCTCCGCGAGGAGCTTTCGGAACCGCCAGCCTAGCCAGCCACCCGGACACGCCCCCCGGGATACTCGACGGTCTGACCCACCCGGATCTTGCACCCTTTCCGGAGCTCGACCTGGCCATCCACCCGGACCCGGCCTTCTGCCACCAGCGCCTTGGCTGCGCCGCCACTTTCCACCGCTCCGAGCAGCTTGAGCAACTTGTGCAATTCGATGTACTCGCCACTCAACGGGAACTCCTGCATGGGAGGAAGGCTCACCGCCAGCAGGTCGTCTGGCCAGCCAATTCCGTGGATTTCCGCGCATGAATCGCATGGGGAGGGCCCGTGGATGTCCCACCCCATGAGGTTGAATGACGGAAGACCACGCCGCCATGCTCCTCCGCACCCTTCACTCCTTCCGCATTCTCCTGGAACGCCTCCTGAAGCCCATCCGGAAACCGCATCCCGCAGTCCCATTCCAGCCGGAACTGCCCTTGGATTCAAAACGGCCCGCCCGGCGCAAAACCTTCCCTGCTCCATGGAGCCCACAGGGACGTCCCGAAAATCGCTGAACCCACCGGGACCGGATCCGGAAGAAATCCCGGATCATTCGGGATTCTGTCCCGAAATTTTCCTGCTAAGGATCGGGGGGTGTCAGGCTGTCTGTTTGCGTAATGTCCGCCCCAGACCCCCAGCTCCATGTGGCGCGCGTCCAGCAGTTGTTCCTCGAGCATCAGCCGGCCCTGCGCTGTTATGTCCTGTCGATTGTCCGCGACTTCGTACTCGCCCAGGACGTGGTGCAGGAGACCTTCCTTGCCGTGACCCGGAAGGCAACAAGCTTCGATTTAAGCACCCAGTTTCTGGCATGGGCCTGCACCATTGCCCGGTTTGAGGCGCTGAACGCACTCCGCCGCGCGAGTCGCCCGGCTCTTTCCGCCGAAACCCTCGAACTGCTCGCTGCCAGCGAGGAGGCGGCCGGGCCGGATTACCGCTCGGACTGGCTCCAGCGGTGCATGGGGCGCCTGACGCCGACCCTTCAGAAAATGATGCGCCTCCGGTACGAGGAGGCACTCAAGCCCGGGGAAATCTCAAAACTCATCGGCTGGACCCCCAACGCCGTGTGTGTGGCCACCTCCCGGGCGCGCACCGAGCTCCGCCGGTGCATGGAAAGCTTTCACCATCGGGAGGCCACGTCATGAACACCGAACGCATCGAACATCTGCTCCGCCAGTACTTCGATTCCGACATCACGGAAGCCGAAGCTGCAGAACTCGACATCGCCCTCCAGACCCGCCCCGAAGCACGGGCACGGTTTTGGAAGGAAGCCCACACTCAGGGCGCCCTTCGGGAGTGGGGCCTCGAGGAACGAGGCCGCCGGGAACTCCGTGTCCTGGAACAACCCGCACCCCCTGCGCCACGGCGCGAAAAAGCCAGGTGGCTTTCTTGGAACCCGCTGGCGGCGGCAGCGGCGGGTGTCGTGTTCGGCATGTTCTGCGCCTCGGTAGCCTGGGCCGTGAGTGCGCCGCGCTCCCTGACCTTACTGGCACGCCCAATCCCTCTGAGTGATTCCAGTTTTGAAAGCCGTCCCGGCAAAATCCCGTCCGGCTTCCCTTCCGAGTACGGCGTCTGGAGTGGCGACCACTCCCAAATTGTGGAGTCCGGAAATGCGCTGGACGGAAAACGGTTGCTCCAGTTTATGCATGCCAACCGGGAACCGACTCTTCCGAATTACGGCGCCCATTCGTGCGATGTGTATCAACTGGTGGATCTGCGGCCCCTGCTGGGGGACAACCGCCAGGGCGATTCCACCCTCGAGCTTTCCGTCCGGTTTTTGGATCAGCGGACCACCCCGGGCGAACGAGTCGCTTTTATCTGCAGGCTCCACGTTTTTTCTGGGTCGCCCAAGACATTCCAGTCGGAATGGCCCCTCCCTCAGAAAGGCGCTCTGGCACTCGGCTCGGGAAGCGCCGAGAGTCGCGGCGGCCATCCGGGCGCGGTGCAGTCCGTGACCACCAAGGTGCTTCTCCCCCCGAAAGCGGACTTCGCTCTGGTCCATCTGATTGCGCACAAGCCGAAAAACCCAGCCGGCACCGAGGCCGAATTCGGCGCCCAGTACGCCGATGACGTCCGGCTCACGCTCCACTCTCCCCCCGCACCGCGGTTCACCCGCAAGTAGCCCCTCCCATGAACACCCGACGCCATTTTCTCCGCAGTTCCACCGCCCTGATCGCCCTGCCCTTTCTGGAGTCTCTCGGATTCAAGGCATTCGCCGCTCCAGCAGTGGCGGTTCCCCCGAAACGGATGATCTTCCTCAACTTCGGCTGGGGCGTCACCAACGAGACCTGGTTTCCGGACGTCAAAAAGACAGGGCCGGACTGGGAACTTTCCGAAGGATTGAAATCCCTTGAACGCCACCGGAAGGACATCACGGTGGTGCAGGGCTGCTCCAACAGGTTCAGCAACGAAGCCCACTGGGGCAGCACCTTCTGGCTCACCGGCGCCAACCGCTACGCCGAGCCCGGACAGAGTTTCCACAACAGCATCAGCGCCGATCAAGTCGCCGCCGCGCATCTCGGGATGGATACCCGCTTCGCCTCGCTCCAACTCAATACGCCGGATGTCCAGAACTCCGGACACGGTCCCGGCCTCTCCCTCGCATGGGATGCCCGCGGCAAACCCGTGTCCGGCTTGGAAAATCCCGTGGCAGTGTTTCACCGTCTCTTTTCGAATGACACCACCCCGCTGAGCGAACGTCAGGCGATGCTGGCGGAAAAAAGGAGCATCCTCGATGCGGTCCGCGAAGACGCTCGCCGGGTGGGAACGGGCCTCACAAAAACGGACTCCGACAAGCTCCAGGAGTATTTGCAGGGCATCCGCGACATCGAGACCCGGCTTGGCAAGGACGAACAATGGCTCACAGTGCCGAAAGCCAAGCCCCCCGTGGACGAACCCAAACCCGGGCTGGCAGGAAAAGACGAAATTCGGGTCATGTACGACCTCATGGTGGCCGCGCTCCAGACAGACTCCACCCGCGTGCTCACCTACCGGCAACCGGTCGGGACACTGCTCCAGAGCCTTGGCCTGAAACTGGCGCCGCACGACATGAGCCACTACAGCCCAGGAGACCGGATGGCTGCCTCCCAGAAGCGGGACGCCACCCAGAGCGAACTCCTTGCCGGGCTGATCGACAAACTCAAGGCGGTCAAGGAGACCGATGGAAGTGCGTTGTTTGACCATGTGGCTTTGGCCTACGGCAGCAACATCCGCAGCATCCATTACCTCGACAATTGCCCCACCCTTCTCACGGGTGGCGGGGCGCGCCTCAAGCTCGGCCAGCATCTGGTGCTGCCGAAGGACACACCGCTCGCCAACATCTGGCTCACCCTGCTGCACGGGATCGGTGTCGAGGCCGAGCGCCACGGCGATAGCTCCGGCGTTGTCAAAGAACTCCAGAGCTGACGGCTCCCCAGCGCAGCCTGCCGACCCAGAGGCATTCCGGTTCCTCCCCATGAACTCCCGACGCCAGTTCCTTCGCAGTTCCACCGCGCTCATCGCCTTGCCCTTCCTCGAGTCCCTCGGGTTTCGCGCCTTTTCCGCGCCTGCAAAAATCGCGCCTCCCAAACGCATGGTCTTCCTCGGATTCGGCTGGGGTGTTACCAAGGAAACGTGGTTTCCTGACCGGTCAAAAACCGGGGAGACCTGGGAGCTTTCGCCGGGACTGAAGCCTCTGGAGCGGCATCAGAAAGACATCACGGTGATCCAGAACCTTGCCAACAAGTTTACCCAAGAGGCGCACTGGGGAAGCACGTTCTGGCTCACGGGGGCAAACCGGTATGGCGAACCGGGCCAGAGCTTCCACAACTCCATCAGCGCAGACCAAGTCGCTGCCGAGGCGTTCGGAAAGGAAACCCGGTTCACCTCGCTTCAGCTCAGCTGCGAAAATGGGGAGGAATCCGGACACGGCCCCGGTCTGTCGCTCGCATGGGATCGCCGGGGCAAACCCGTGTCGGGTTTCAACAATCCAGTGGTCACGTTTCACCGCCTATTTTCTGACGAAACCATGCCACTGGCGCAGAGGCAGGCGCAGCTCCGGCAGAAACGCAGCGTGCTCGACACGGTGCTTGAGGACGCGGGGAGTGTCGCGCGGGGGCTGAGCCGGGAAGACACCGACAAGCTGGGGGAATACCTGCAGAGCATCCGCGACATCGAGCTCCGACTCGACAAGGACGAACAATGGCTCGACAAACCCAAGCCGCGACCGGGCGGAGATCTGCAGCAGCCAACGGCCGACGTGGCGGGCCATGAGGAGATCCGGCTCATGTACGCGCTGATGGCGGCCGCGCTGCAGGCCGACCTGACTCGGGTCGCCACCTACCGGCAACCCGTCAGTTCCCTGCTCAAGAGCCTCAAGATCCCCTTTTCGGGACACAACCTGAGCCACTACAGCCCCGGACCACGCATGGAGGCGAGCCAGCTCCGCGACACCAAACAGGCGGAGCTTCTCGCCGGTTTCCTCGACCGGTTGAAAACCATCCGCGAACCCGACGGCTCCACGCTTTTTGACCACAGCACCGTGGCCTACGGCAGCAACATCCAGAGCATCCATTATCTCGACAACTGTCCCACCCTCGTCACGGGACGCGGCGCGGGAGTCGGACTCGGACGACACATCGTCCTGAAAGACCCGAAAACCCCGCTCTGCAACCTCTGGCTCACCCTGCTCCGGGGCAACGGCCTCGATGTCGCCGCGCACGGCGACAGCACCGGCGTCCTGCCGGAACTTCTTGCCTGATTCCTCCCATGCGGCTCCTGTACGCCTCCCTCACCGCACTTCTCCTCGGGCTGGCCTCCGCCCTTTCCGCCGCGCCTCTCCCGGTGCGCATGGACGAAACCCAGCGCACCTTTCTCAAGGACCACTGCCTGAAGTGCCACGGCGCAGAGAAACCCAAGGCCGATGTCCGACTCGATGACCTCCCTGATCTCATCGGAGACATCCCCACCGCCGAACGCTGGCAAAAGGTGCTCAACGCGCTGAATGCCGGCGACATGCCGCCCGAGGAAGAGAAACAGCCAGCGCCCGCTGCTAAGGCGCGTTTTCTGGAGTCCCTTTCCGGGACCATGGTTGCTGCGCGAAAAGCGCTAGGCGACACCGGTGGAGTCATCACTCTGCGCCGCCTCAACAAGCGCGAATACGAAAACACGCTCGCGGACCTTCTGGGGGTCCGCATGGACACGAAAGAGCTCCCCACAGATGGCAGCGGAGGCACCTTGGATACGTTTGGAAAATCGCTGTTCCTTTCCAGCGACCAGTTTGAACAGTACCTTGCACTGGCGCGCAGGGCGCTGGACCAAGTCATTGCGACCGGGCCGCGGCCCACAACACGCAGGGTCCGGATCGAGGCCGAGGAGGAGGCCAACCAGCGCATCACCCACATCCTCCGATATTACCAAATGGGCGGTTACCGCGCCTACAAACAGTGGAAAGCCTCCAATGGCCGGCCCACGACGGACTTCGGCATCATCGACGAGTCCGAGATGAAGTTCCGTCTGATGGTCTGGGAGCGGAACACCCCGGCCATGATCGATTACCTGACCCGGCCGGAAACAAAGACGGGCGCGCTGCTCACCATCCTCGACAGCAACCCACAGGTGGGCTTGGCCATTCCCGATGACATGCCCCCAGGCAAGTACCGGCTCAAAGCCCGGATCGGTTTTGTCCCGGGCACACCGCCCTCCCGCCATTTTGTCGAGATCGGTGTCCGGGGAAGGTCGATGGAGGACGCCATGAGTCTGGTCGACTGCCAGAAAATCACCGCGCCCCAGGAACAACCGCAGGAGATTGAAACCGAAATCACCCTCGGTCCCCTCACCGTGCCGCTCTCGGTCGAAATCGGGCCGGAAACAAAAAAGCGGATTACCCTCGGAGAACGCGTCTTTGGGTTCCGGGAACGCATGCCCAACACCCGGGAGCATGCCGCGCATCTGTCGCGGAAAGCGCAGGACGAAACCGGGTTCGGCGTGGATCCAGCACTCTGGATCGACTGGGTGGAATGGGAGGGACCGCTCCTCGAGTCCTGGCCGTCGCCTGCCCATGCCCGTATCTTTTTCAAGGGCGACACTGCCACCCAAGACGAAATGTACGCCTCCGAAATCCTTGCCCGCTTCGCATCCACAGCGTTCCGGGGGAAGGAGGTGAAACCGGCCTACCTCGCGAAACTGGTGGCGCAGTACCGGGAAAAACGGGCGGCGGGCGAGAACTTCGAACAGGCCTTGAAGGAGCCGCTGAGCATCATCCTCGCGTCGCCCAGTTTTCTCTACTTGAACGAGACGGGCAACAGGCCCGCTCCAGCGGCGGCGGCACAGACGGTGAGTCTGTCCAAGGCTTCCGAGGCCGGGGCACAGGCCGCTGCGCCCGTCAGGGCTCAACTGTCCGGGCCGGAACTCGCTTCGCGGCTGGCCTATTTGCTCTGGAGTGGCCCGCCCGATGACGAGCTGCTTTCCGAGGCCGCCTCGGGCCGACTTTCTGATCCTGCGGTTCTCGAGGCACACTCCCGGCGGCTTCTGGCCTCGCCCAAGGCATGGAGGTTCGTGACCGGATTCACCCACCAGTGGCTCGGCATGGAGCGGCTCGACTTTTTCCAGTTCAATCCCCGGCTCTACCCCCGGTTTGATGACAGCGTCAAACGGGCGGCCCGGGACGAGGTGTATCACACGGTTCATACCCTGCTCCGCGAGGAACTCCCGCTCACTGCGTTGCTGAATGCCGATTTTGTCGTCATCAACGATCTGCTCGCAGACTATTACGGTCTCAACTCTCCGGACCCCGGTTTCCGGAAGGTATCCGTGTCCCCGGGAACACCGCGTGGCGGACTTCTCGGAATGGCTGCAGTACTCGCCATGGGGTCTGATGGCGAACGGTCCTCGCCGGTCGAGCGTGGCGCGTGGGTCCTCCGGAAACTCCTGCATGATCCACCCCCTCCTGCACCCCCCAATGTGCCTCAACTCAGCCGACACGCCGGCAAGCTCCTGTCTGCCCGCGAACTGCTCGACGCACACCGGGAGGAGCCCCAGTGCTTCCAGTGCCACCGCCGCATTGATCCCCTCGGATTCGGGCTCGAAAACTTCGATGCCGCAGGGCTCTGGAGGGAAGTCGAGGTCACGGAAATCGCCTCCGGGTACACGGTCCGCAAATCCAAGGAACATCCCGTGGATGCCAGCGGAACACTTCCCGATGGGACACGGTTCGAAGGATTCTTCGAGCTCCGGGATGCGCTGGCCAGACGAGACAAACCCTTCCTGCGCGGATTCACCGAGCATCTGATTGCCTACGGCCTCGGCCGGCCCTTCAGCTTCGTCGACGAAGAGTTCCGCGATCAGATTCTTCAAAGGGCCGCCGTGGAGCGGCATACCCTGTCCTCCCTTCTCCGCGCGCTGATCCTCAGCCGCGAATTCCAAACCAAGTAAAACGATTCTCCCCGCCATGCACAAAACCCTCCTCTCCACGCTCCTTTTCCTTGCGGCGCTTGCCGCTGTTGCCCCCGCACAGAGCCCCGCACGAGGCGAAGTCCTCATCCACGAAGACTTCAGCGGCGGCCCCCAGCGCACCGACCCAAAGGCATGGGGCGGCGGTCCCTCTTGGAACATCCCGGAGACCTGGGAAATCCGGGAGGGCGCGATTGCCTGCATCTACGATCCGCGCCAGCACCCGGGCCAGGCACACGGCAAATCGTTGGATCCGCGGTTCAAAGCCCACAACGTCCGGGTGTCCTACCGGGTCAAGTTTGAGGGTGAAGGTGCCCGGCTCGACATGCTCATCAATGCCCCCCTGCGCCCGGGGAAACCGGGGAGCGTCCTCTGGCACATCGGCGATGTGGTCACCCGGATCACCAAACCCGGGTCCCGGGACGACGTATCCATTTCCGAGCGCGATTTCACCCGGGACGTGAATCATCCGGCGTTGAAAGGCAAAACGCTGGATCCCGCGGTTCTGGAGGTGCCCGAGGGGACGTTCCGCAGCGCCTACCCGATTCCGGGCGAATCCACGTTCCAGAAGGTCCCCCTCGAGACAGGACGCTGGTACCAGTTTGTGGTGGAGAATGTCGGTACCCGGTGGACTCTGTGGGTCGACGGCAAGGAAACCCTCGCGCTCCATCTCAAACGCTCCGATGTCGAAAAAGAGTCCGTCAATTTCATCGGCACCGGTCCCTTCCTCCTGGATGACATCCGGATCGAGGACCTCTCCCGGTGAAGCTTCTGGCCCATTTCCTCCCGATGAATCTCCCACAACCCGCCCGGCCCCGAACTCTGCGGTTCCAGGAACCCCGCCGTCCCGCGTATCACCGGATGAAACACGCTCTTTTGTGCCTCGGATTCCTGACCGCCCTGAACTCGCCGGCAGACGCGGTCCCGCATCCTGTGTTGGAGGAAAAACACCGGGCATTCCTGAAGGACAACTGCCTGAACTGTCACAACGCCGACAAACAGAAGGGCAAGGTCCGTCTGGACGACATCTCGTTCTCGCTTGATGCCGTCCAGAAAGCGGACCTCTGGCAGAAAATCTTGAATGCCGTGAATTCCGGGGAGATGCCGCCAGAGGACGAGAAACAGCCGGAACGCGGCCAGAAAACCGAGTTTTTGGCGGCCTTGTCCGAAACACTGGTGCTCGCGCGCAAATCGTTGAGTGATGTGCAGGGCACGATCACGATGCGGCGCCTGAACCGGCGCGAATACCGGAACACCATCCGGGACCTGCTCGGGCTCGAGATCAATGTCCAAGACCTTCCCTCGGACGCCGGAGCCGGAAATTTTGACACGGTGGGCTCTTCGCTTTTCATGTCGAGTGACCAGTTTGAACAGTATCTCGCGCTCGGTCGGCAGGCCTTGGACGAACATTTTGCCCGGATTTCCACCGGGCAAGCCCGGACCTTCAAAACGCGCGTCGAACCCGAGGCCGATGCAAACCGGCGTATCACGGAGTTGAAGGGCAGATTGGAAAAACGGTTTGAAGCATTCAACAGGTGGACCGCTGCCCTGGTGGCATTTGCGGAGAAACCCGAAAACCAACCCGCCACCGCTGCACTGCCGCGCGAGATGTCTGGCTGGCGCAGACCCGACGCTTTCTACGAGGGCGTTTCGGCTCTCGCCGGGGCTCCCTCTGCAGCCTCTTTTGGCTTCGTAGACCTCAGGTCCGCCCTCTTCGAAGGTGGCGATACTTTCCAAAATGATCACCCGTATTTACGCGATTATCTCCAGCTTCCCCAAAAAGCAGGAGGTTCCTACTTAACCATTTTCAAAGTCAACCCGAAGGAAGAAATCCGCGCCGACGCTTCCTGGCCGCCAGGCAGGTACATTCTCCGCATCCGGGCCGCAGCCGTGGACGGTTCTCCAGCAGAACGCAGGTTCTTGGAAGTCGGCCACGCAGATCCAAGGGAACCTTCAGGGCCGATGGATGACTCCGGAGCCATCTCCGTGCTCACTTCCGTCCATGTCACAGGAAGCATCGATCAACCGCAGCTCATTGAAATTCCTGTAGAAATCACCGGCACTGGATCCCGCCAATTCGTACTCCGGGAAAAACGTCCGAACTCGAGTGAGGCGGCCGTCCAGATTTGGCGGGAGCATATCGCCAGAACAAAAACCGGTCCTCAACCAGCCATTTGGATTGACTGGATGGAGATCGAGGGCCCGGTCCAGCCTCAGGCACCTCCGCCTGCGTCCACGCTCCGGGAACGGCGCGAGGTGGAACTCCACGCCAACGCGATGGTGGGCGGGACCTACAACGGCTATTACAAGGGTGGCTACGAGGCAGCCAAGGCCTACATCGCCACGGGATCTCCGCAGAAAGGCATCCCGGACGAACTCGAGGCCAAATTCAGGATCCAGGTCTTCGAGCAACACGGCCCGAGTTTCGAACGTTACCTGAACGATCCACTCACCAAAACTGGCGCCTACCTGACCCTGTACAACGTACACACGGAGGAGGTGATCACCCTCCCCCCGGACCAGCCTTCCGGATGGCTCAAAACCAAGCACGAGGTCGAACACGTTCCACCCGGCGAATACCGGCTCCGGGTCCGGATTGGTGCAGCCCCGGGAACGCCCAAGGAACGCCATTTCCTCGAATTCGGAAGCCGGGTGGACAAGGACGACTTCAAGCTCCTGCACACTTTCCAGATCCGGGGCACCACGGATGCGCCAGAGATTCTGGAGGTGCCAGTCAGCCTCGGAACAGACAGCCCGCGGACGTTTGTGCTCCGGGAAAAAAGGGATGTCAAACTCGACCACGAGATCTATCTGGCGGCTGTGAAGGAAACCAAAGTCGGCCCGGTTCCTGCCCTCTGGATCGACTGGGTCGAATGGGAGGGGCCCTACCTTCCGGAAACGCCAATTTCAAAACGGGAACACATCGAACCCGAAAAACGGCGGGCTGAGGTCGAACGCGGACACCTCCGTTCGAAGCATCTGTTTGAGCAGTATCAAAAGTGGCAGGCGACCGGTGCCGACGAATCGCGCCTGAAGGAGTTTGAGTTCCACGACAAGTCGCATGCGGAGTTCGCCAAGGTGGTTTGGGAAAACAACAGCCGCTGGTTCCAGCAGTACCTCGACCGGCCACTCTCACACACAGGCCTATTCCTCGACAACACTGTCCAGGAAACCAGCGAGTACACCGTCGACCTCCCCACCGAAACCCCTCCAGGCACCTACGTGATGCGTGCAAGGATTGGACGGGTCCCCGAAACGCCGGCAGACCGCGCATTTCTCACCCTGGTACAGGCGAGCCCCATCGACAAAGATGACCGCACCTTTCTTGCCAACAAACAAATCACCGCCCCGCTCCACCAACCAGAAACCATCGAGATTCCTTTCCAGATCCGGCCGGGCGGCCCGCGGAAGTTTGTCCTGATGGAAAAACGCCCGCTCCAGAAGGAGACCATCAGCCTCCCCGGCCGGACCCGGCAGATCGCAGATCCAGCCCGCAGGGATCCCGCACTCTGGATCGACTGGATCGAATACGAAGGACCACTTCCCTCCTCCCAGTTCCGGCCCTTGCTGGCCCCCGAAACCGTCTCCCTCCCGGAACCCGAAAGGGCCCGTGCCGTGCTGGCATCCTTTGCCCAACGCGCGTTCCGGGGCCAGAAACCGGAACCATCTTTCTCGGACCGGCTCCAGGCCCTGTATGAAACCCGCCGCAAGTCCGGTGAACCGTGGGAGGTGGCGATCCGCACCCCGCTCAGCGTGATTCTCGCCTCGCCCGGCTTCCTGTATCTCTCCGAACCCGGGACCGAGAAAAAGCCGCGGGACCTCACGCAGGTGGAACTCGCCTCGCGGCTCTCCTATTTCCTCTGGAGCGCCCCTCCGGACGACGAACTGCTGTCCGCGAATCTTGCGGATCCGGCGGTGCTGGTGGGCCAGGTGGACCGGTTGATGGCCAGCGAAAAAGCCGGTGAGTTTGTGCGGGGATTCGTGCACCAGTGGCTGGGCATGGAACGCCTGGATTTTTTCCAGTTCGACACCAAACAGTTCCGCGACTTTGACGAAAGCGCCAAGGCGGCTGCGCGCCGCGAAGTCTACGAAACCTTCGCCCATCTGTTGCGGGAAAATGGGAGCCTGACCCGGTTGCTGAAAAGCGACGAGATCTTCGTGAACGGTCTGTTGGCCACGTATTACGGGATTGAGGGGGTCAACGGCGACGCCTTTCAAAAGGTGCAGCTCCAGCCCGGTTCACCGCGGGGCGGGCTGCTCGGGATGGCAGCCATCCTCGCCATGGGCAGCAACGGCGAACGCACCAGTCCCGTCGAACGCGGGGCGTGGGTCCTGCGCAAACTCCTCCACAATCCGCCCCCTCCGGCCCCGCCGAATGTTCCGCAGATCACGCGTCTCGAAAACCAACTCCTCAATACCCGCCAAAGGCTCGGTGCACACCAGGAGGAACCCCAGTGCCTCCAGTGCCATCGCAAAATCGATCCCATCGGGTTCGGCCTTGAAAACTTCAATGCCGCAGGCAAGTGGCGTACCGAGGAAACCTACGAAAAACGCGGGGTCGGAAAAAAGACCTGGCCGGTGGATGCCAGCGGCCAGTTCCACAACGGACCGGCGTTCAAGGATTACTTTGAGTTGCGGGACCGGATTGCAGCCCGGCCGGAGGCATTTGCCCGTGGCTTTACCGAGGCGCTGATTGAGTACGCGCTGGGCCGCCCTTACGGATTCACCGATTCTGCCCTCGCAGATGGCATTGTGGCCAGGGCGGGTGCCGCCCATTTCGGGGTCCGCGAGTTCCTGGTGGCGCTGATCACGAGCCGCGAGTTTGCCCGCAAGTAGACGCAGATCGGTGGGGTGGAACGTCCGGGCTTCCGTGGCGGACACGGAACAGTCAGGATGGCGGGGCATGAAATCTGTTCTCCTGCTTCTGGCGGCGGCCCTTTCCACCGCCCGCGGCGTTCTCCCCACCCCCATTTCCGACGAAACCATGGTGCCTCCCTACCAACTCCCCGATCCCCTCGTTTGTCAGGACGGCACACCCGTTCAAACCGCTGAGATCTGGCGCGCCAAACGGCGGCCCGAACTCCTCCGGCTCTTTACAGAAGAAATGTACGGACGCACCCTGCTCGGGCGCCCCGACACCATGCGGTTTGTCGTCCGGGAAGAACTGCCCGCAGCGCGGGGCGGTGCCGCCACCCGGCTCCGGGTGGGCATTCTTTTTGCAGGCACTGAGGACGGTCCGCAGATGGAGTTGCTGGTCTACCTGCCGAACCATGTCACGGGAAAGGTCCCGGTTTTTCTGGGCCTGAACTTTGATGGGAACCACACCACAACGACGGAACCGGACCTACCCGTGCCGGGCCACTGGGCCATGGGATTGTTTGGGAACAAGATGGAGAACCATCGGCCCAAAGAATCGGGCCGCGGCGTTCACCAGCACCTCTGGCCCTATGCCTACCTGCTCGAACACGGTTACGGAGTCGCGACGGCAGGCTACGGCGAGATTGAACCGGATGAAAAACGGGAACCGTCTTCTGCGGCGCTTCCGAACAGCCCGCGGACCCTGGCTCCCGCAGCGTCGCCCGCGGACTGGGGTACCATTGGGGTGTGGGCATGGGGCCTCAGCCGTGCCTTGGATTATCTGGAGATACATCCCCGCGTGGACGCGAAAAAGGTGGCGGTCCACGGGTTCAGCCGGCTCGGGAAAACGGCACTTTGGGCAGGTGCTCAGGACGAACGATTTGCCCTGGTGATTTCCAACGGCTCAGGCTGCGGCGGCGCCGCATTGAGCAAACGGATCTTTGGTGAAACCGTGCGGCATCTGACCACCAACCTGCCCTACTGGTTTGCAGGGAATCTCGCCAAATACAGCGATCACGAGCCGGAACTCCCCGTGGATCAACACGAACTCCTTGCGCTCATCGCGCCCCGACCGGTGCTGGTCACCAGCGGAACGACCGATACGTGGGCAGATCCCAAGGGCGAGTTCCTGAGCGTGTTCCATGCTTCTCCGGTCTGGAAGCTGTTCGGGCACCAAGGATTTCAGGGCACCGAAATGCCGGCGCCCTCGGTTTTTGTGCCGGGCCGGCTCAGCTATTTCCTCCGTCCTGGCGGCCATGATGTCACGCTGGAGGACTGGCAGGCCATGGTGCGGTTCGCGGATCTCCATTTCAAACCGTAGCACGCCCTCCGGCAGCCCTCCGCGATTCCTCCGCCCTCGTCCGCCCAAGTGGGTCCGCCGCCCGCTCCTCTCTCCACTGGCGCGCCCGGCACACCCGCAGTCGAGGGAATCTTAAAGCCTGTGCCCGAGATCAATCGCCTCCAGCGCCCGTCGGAGCATCCAACGGCCCGCGGGCAAATGCCCACACTCCAAACGGACCCGGCCGGTGCCGCCCGGCCGGAGTTCTTCTCCATCAGACTCGAACGTCAGCCGACTCAGATGCGTCACTTCACCCGACACCGGTCGGCCGGCTCCATCCAAAACAATCTCGCCTCCAGCAAGGACTGAAAGAGCAATCGGAAGGGCACCCCCTTCCACGCGCAGCGGTGCACTCGCGATTCGCCCGAAAAACACGCGCCCGGAATCTGCGGCGGGTCGGAACCGCGCGGCTGCAGATTCCACCACCCGCCGTGCCTCCTGCTCAGAAAGCGGCAGAAGCACCTGGTTTTTTCCAGAAGGCACGATGCTCACCACTTCTTCCCCGGCGCGGACTAGAGTGCCTGCACGCTGATCCAATTCCCGCGTCACCACGCGCCCCTCGGATGGCGCGACAAGGAGAAGTGCGTCCGCCCTTCGGTCAGCCTCCGCAGCCTGCGCCCGGGCTTCCTCCAAGTGACGGCGGGCGGAATCCAGATCGGCCACCGCCTGAGATGCATGGGCTGCCTGAAGAGCCACTTTGGCTGCCGTCACCTCCAGTTCAGCCGCCCGACGGGCAGCCTCAAGGGCGCGGTTTTCCAGCCGAACGAGCACCTGTCCTGTCCTGACCGTGTCGCCCTCCCGCACAAGGACTTCCCTGACAAACCCCGGCTCCGCAGCACGGATTACGCCCTCCGCAGGCACCTCCAAAACGCCCTGTCGCTCAACGGTTACCGGCAGAGGGACCCCAAGGAGGACAGCAGCGCAAACGGTTGCCACGCAGAGCCGGACGAGCACCGCACCACGCCGCACAGGCTCCATCTGCGCGATTTCCGCAGCCAGTCGGCAGAAGAAACCCGCCACCGGAATGCAAAGCGCAGCCATCCAGGCGACAACGAGGATCCTGCCCAGAGCCTCCAGTCCAAAAGGGCCCAAAACCCTTTCCACCATGCGGCCCACGGCCAGGAGCACGACGCCAAGGTACCCCATGCTCAAAGCCCCGTATGCCGCAAGAAGGACCGCCCGGGGCTCCCGGGGCCAGTCGGTTCTGACGAGAACCAGACGCCGGATCACCTGTTGCAAGTAGGAAAACGATCTCTGCCGGAGCCGCGGTTCCCCAACCAAGTCTGACAAAATATGGTAGCCATCGTACCGCATCAACGGATTGGCGTTGAACAGGATCGCAAGCACGCTTGCCGTAAAGGCGAGCTGCAAACACAGATCCTTCAAGAATCCCGGTCCCAGCAGTTTCCAGCCCCAGAAAAGACCAGCTGCCGCCACCAGTTCCGCGCCGATCCCAGCCGCGGCAACCGCGATGCGGCGCCCGCGGTCCGGCCACATCCAAGTCTCAGAAACGTCCACGTAAAAGGTGGGATGCAGGCCGAGCATCTGCATCCCAACCTCGGGAACCCGCCCCCCGAGAGCCTTGCAGACCAGTGCATGCCCGGACTCATGCACCACCTTCAGTCCAAACAAACCCGCATAAAGAGCCAGCAGATTCTCCCAGCGCCCAAACCACTCGGGATGCAACTGCATCCCGCCAACATCCCCCAGTGCCACCAACAGACTGGCCAGCACCCAGACCCCCAGCACGGCTCCGAGCGAACGGCCCACAGTCTTGCCTGCCAGCCACGCATCCGGATTCCACAACCGCACCCGCCAAAATAAAAGACCCGATACCCGGCGCACCACGACCGCCAGCCACGCGCGCCAACTCCCAGACTGACGTTCCATCCGAACCCCCGTTCCGCCAAGCCCAAGACGCTTCACGGTCGAGATCAGCCGTTCTGCGTGCTTCCGCAAATCATCCCCCGTGCGTCCCTCACACATCGCTGGAAACGTCCGCCGCCAGTCCGCAACAACCTCATCCAGCCGTGCCCCGTCCCGGATCCGGAGCGCCAATCCGTAATCCTCCTCCCGCATTTCGTAAAACCGGTGGCGCAATGGGTCTTGGATCACCACCCACGCCTGGCCATCCCGCCTCTGGTGGGACACTTGAAGGTCCGGACGCAGGGCCACACCGCGCGCCCCCTCCTGGTTTTCCATCGCGCTCACAGCCACCAATGGAGGTGAAGGTAATCCGCCAGACGCCGTGTCAACAGCATCCCCCACGGCCGGCGGCTACCACTCAGACGCGCCTTCCCCGAAAACCCCGGCCTCAGCTCACGCTTGAGTTCCTCCGGGATCCCGACCCCGTCCATGCTCAGATAAACCACATTCCGGCCCGAAACCGGATACGCCATCTGGCCCACTTCGTCCCGGGAACGAAGCGCAGCCTTCAATTCCTGTTCCGCTCCGGCCCGGAGGCGGTAGGTGACCGGCAGTGTCCCTTCCCGCTGCAGCGCTGCCACCACCGCCGACACGTGCTCCTCCGGCAACGCCACCTGAAGGGTCCAACGCTCCAGATTTCCCACCTCACAGAGCGCGTCTCCGGGCCGCACCAAGACGCCGCGCTTCTGCTGCACGTCTTTGCTCAAGATCCGGCCCGCCATCGGCGCGACAACCGTGGACACCGCCAGCTCCTCCTTCAACCGGTTCTCCTCCTGCAGCGCCTGCTCGGCTTTGAGCCCACTCAGCCGGTAGGCGGTCAGATCCTGGAGGCTCTGAAACCGGCGCGCCCTCGCCTCCTGTTCCTGCCTCTGCTGGCTCACCACCTGCAGCCGAGCCCGAATCGTGGCCGTGTCCAATTGAATCAACACTTCCCCTGCCTGCACCTCGGCACCTTCCGCCACTTTCACCTCTGCCACACGCCCCTCCACCTGCGACACCACGCTCGCCCTTTCGGTCGGCCGCAGCTCGCATTCCGCCTCAAACCCCTGCCGCACCGGTAAAGCCATGGCCATCAGGACAAGCGCCCCCAGCCCCGCAAGGACTCGCCCCCGGTGCCGCGGCCCTGACGCCTTCTCGGAATCCATCAGCCTCCGTGCCAAACCCAGCCGGAACCCGGGTTCCGGACACTGGGCCAGCGCCCGCTTCAGAAGCGGCACCAAGGGCAGCAACGCTTTCTCCACGCCGGCCCGCGCGAGAATCATGTCGAACTCCAGCAGGAGCCCCCAGCCCGCCAAAGGCACCACCGCTACGTGTCTCCCGGGCAAAGTGCCTCCGGGCCCGTACCGCTCGGCAAAGATGCTTTCAAGTTTCCGTGCCTCCTCCGATCCGCCCAGCACCTCCCCCAAACCGCTCACTGCCACCAACTGCCAGCGGTCCCGTTTTTCACGGAAAAAAGCCGCACGAACCGCCCTCAACGCGCCGCAAACCTGATTGGCCAGCATTGCAGGCCACCGGTCGATCCGTTCCCCAATCAACGCCTCGCTGAATCCTGCCACCGCACCCTTGGAAGCCGTGGCCGAAAGAATCGGAAACCGCAGCGCCCAGCTCCCCAGTCTCCCCAAACGCTCGATCCATGCCCCCTCCAAAACCGCGCCAGACAACATGGCCACTCCAATTCTTGCACCCTGTTTCAGCGCTAAAAAATAAAAGGGGCCGCCCACCGCAGGCGCACCCGCCATGGTTTCGAAAACGGCAAATGTGTTGCCCGATCTCAGCAGCTCCTCCACACGTTCCTTAAGCCATCCCTGCCATGCCGGGTTTTCCACCGGCAACCGCTGCCCCGCCTTCAATACCAGCCCCTGCTGATCCCCCCGCCGTTCCAGCATCCAGATTCCGCCGCTGCCCACGCCCGCATGCTCGAGCAACAACCCCAGCAACGTCTGGTAAAACGGGCCATCCTCCCCCAGCGGCAGCGCCATCCAGCGCTCCAGAAATCGACCCGCCTCCTCCCGCTCCAACGCCCCAAGGGCCGGCATCCGGACAGGATCCCCCTCCCCTCCGCTCACTCCTCCTCCTTCTTCTCCGGACGCCCGGTGGCTCCCAAAACCGTGGTCGCTCCCGCAACACCAATCGTCGTCCAACCCGTGTCCGCCTTCAGCCCCGACTCGGCCTTCCCAATCGGACCATCAAACAGCCCCGGAACCAACCCCTCCTCCTCCGAATTCAAAAGCCCCAACACCTCCGCAGATGGCTGGATCCATTCCACACTCTCCGTCGGAGGCGCCATCCTCATGACCTGATCATCCACAGGTTCAGCCACCTCCACCCCCGGGTGGACCGCCGGAATGCTGCCTTTCACCTCAACCTCCCAAACCAGGCGAGAATCCGCAGGAGACACATCCGCAGCCTGAACCGGGTTCACCCCCTGGAAAACGCCAGACTCCACAGGCTGGATCCCCGAAACCCGCGAAAATGAATCCTCCCCGCGCACGGTCTCCACGTCCGCGACAACCACCCCTGACTGGAACTCCAGAGGACCGTTCCCCGCATTCCCATCCTGATTCACTCCCTCCGACTCCGCCGGATAGACGGGTTGCCCTGTGCCAGGCACCGTTCCCACACCCGTCCTTCCACTCACGCCAGTCAGGTAAACAGCTTCACCTGAAATCGCGGCACCCGAATCCTTCGACACCACAGGCTCCACTCCCGCCGATTCGGCCGTTGCATCCGCCGGGTCCTGAGAATTGCTAAGAAAAACCCGGGCCAGATCGATTTCCGTGACTTCTCCGCCGGACTTCACACGCATTGCGCCGGCAACCGCGCCGCCTTCCGACTCGCCGCGCTCCACAGGCGACATTTCCGTCTCGCTCATGCTGTCCGTCCGGTCCACAGCCGCACCCAACACCGCGCTGACACCGCCCGCCGCACGATTCGAAGACACCACGGACGCACTCTCTATCGCAAAACTCGCCACAGCCCCCAGACTCCGTCCCCCGCCCTGGGTCATCATGCCATCGGCCCTCGCCATCAAAAAGGATCCCCCGCTCAAAGCCCGTCCGGCGGGATCATTCGGATCCCGCAAAGGCCCCTGCAACGGTCCAGCCCCGGCTGACCCCGCTTCGTCTCCATCACCACCATCGTCGCCGGCAATGGTGTTCTGGGCAATCAACCAGCCCAAAAACCCGGCAGGGTCCTTTATCTCCTGCCCTTCCGGCTCCTGCAGCACCTGACGTGCAATCTCGTCGAAACCCATCGGCGGCTCCGCCTCCTCCCACGTTCCATCCCATTCCCGAGGATCCAGAAAAACCATGGAGTCTCCCGGCTCCACCTCGTCCACCGCCCCGCCGGCTTCCTCCACCGGCTCCAGCTCATGCCCTTCCTCGGCTAGCCCTGCGTCTGGTTCATGCAAAAGCTCCATCCATGGAAGCACGGAGGCAGATGGAACACGCCTCGCCTCCAACGGCCGGATCAGCGGATCGTCCGCCGACTCGGCCGGCTCCTCGCCATACCGATTTCTGTCGTTCATTCTTTTGCTCCTTTCTTCTGGCTCCCTTCCGTTCAGGGAATCATAGAGCTCACGAAGCTCCTCCCGCATTTTGTCTACCCCGTACCGAAACCGGCTCGCGGCGGTGTTGATCGAAATGCCCTGTGCCGCAGCAATCTCCTCAAACGTCTGACGCCCAAGGTACCGCCCCGCCACGACCGTTCGCTGCTCTTCTGGCAGCTTTTCCAAGGCAGCCTTCAACGCCTTTTCAAGATCCCCCATGTCCGGATCCGCCGCATCCACCCGGGGTTCGCTCCCATCCAGACCCATTTTTGCAAACACCCGCGCCCGGGCCTGATCCCGCCTCACCTTGTCCACCAGCGAGTTGTAAGCCAGCCGGAGCAGAAAACCCCGCGGCTGTTCCCCCATCCGCCCCAGCAACGCATCGTTCTGCCCCAGCCGGCAAAACAGGTCCTGCAAGAGGTCCGCCGCAAAATCCGGGTCCCGGCTCAACTTCAACAGGTACCCGTAAATCACCGACGAGTGGTCTTCCCACAGTTTTTGAAGAATCTGCAGTCGCATTCCCATGGCGCACGATTTGACCCCGGGGGTTTGTCTCTCTCAGCCTACCGATCTTTCTCAGTTTTGCCCAGCTCAGGCCCGTTCAAAAATCGCACCCGTACCGGCATCCCTGCCAGAACCTGCCCCTCGCCATTCCCCACCAAAAGACGGACCCGGCTCAAACCACTGCCCGGATCCACCACCGGATCCACCATCCGCACCACTCCCTTCACCCCTCCCTTTGGACTGCCCTCGCCCGTCAATTCCGCCTCCTGGCCCTCCCGCACCCTGCCCAGTTTCCCAGCCTCCACGTACACATCCACGTTCACACTTGAGAGATCCACCAGTTCCACCACTTTTTCCCCGCGGTTCACCGTCTCGCCCACCCCTTTCAAAACCCGGAGCACCTTTCCTCCCCAGGGAGCCACCAGCGTTTTGTCCCGCAGCACAGCCCTGCACCGACCCAACTCAATCCGCGCCACCTCCCGGTCGGCCTCCGCACCCACCATCTCTGAGTCCGAAATCCCCTGCCCCACCTTCAACTTCCGCTTGGACTCGTACTGAAACTCTGCCCGCTTCAGCAACGCTTCCGCCCGCTCACAATCCAACTCCTCCGTCGCACTGTACAGAACCGCAAGTGTCTGACCCTCCACCACACCCTGCCCTTCTTCCACCAGCACCCGCGCCACACGCGCTTCCATCGGCAAACTCAAACTCACCCGTTGCCGCGGCAACGTGATCCCATCCACCTCAAGGCTTTCCTCCGCCCCCGAAACCCACCCGCCCGCCCCCCCGAGCACAAGGAGCAGGAGCCAGACGGTTCTCGATCTGGGGAGGAAAGACATCGGGGAATTCAGTACACACCAAACCCGGGAAAAAAGGGATCCCGATCTTCCAAGAGGTTAATAAGGAGTTTATCTACACTGCCGACGGCTTCCCCGGCAACCTTTTCTGCAGTCTATACGTAAAAATCTTGGTCCTGCTCCCGCCCCACCCAACGCCGAACTCGAAACACATGGGCCGGACCTTTCGCAGGATCCAATTGCACAAACGCCCGGCGCCCACTCCAGACATACCGCTCTCCCCCCAGCAAATCATCCACCTGGTAGGTTTCCCCATCCATCCATCCAAAGTCCCCCACCGGCACATCCAGATACGCGCTCTGCACATGGTGCGGATCCAGACTGACCACGAACAGCAGGATGTTATCCCGGGCCACGGTCATCCGGCTGTAAAAGAGGACCTGGTCGTTATCCGCCGTGTGAAACCGCAGGTTCCGGTACTCGTGCAGCGCGCGGTTCTCCCGCCGGATCCGGTTCAGCCGCGTAATCCACTCCTTGATATGCCCCGGCGCGTTCCAGTCCCGCTCTTTCCACTGGTACTTCTCGCTATCCAAGTACTCTTCGCGGCCCGGCAACGCCGCGCTCTCGCACAACTCGAACCCGGAATAGATCCCGTAAACGGGGGACAGCGTGGCCGCCAACGCTGCCCGGATCAGAAAGGCCGGACGCCCGCCGTGCTGGAGAAAGAACGGCAGGATGTCGGGCGTGTTCGGCCAGAGGTTGGCCCGGAAATAATCCTCCATGCCGCTCCGGGTCAGTTCGCTGAAGTACTCGGTCAGCTCGTGCTTGTTGTTCCGCCACGTGAAATAGGTGTAGCTGTGGGTAAACCCGGCCTTCGCCAAAGTCTTCATCATCTTTGGCCGGGTAAACGCCTCGCTCAGAAAAATTGCGTCGGGGTACCGGGCCTGCACCCTGCCAATCAGATACTCCCAAAACGCCAAGGGCTTCGTATGCGGATTGTCCACCCGGAAAATCCGGACCCGGTGTGCGCACCAGAACAGAATGACATCCGCCAGTGCCGCCCACATGGCCCGCCAGTTCGGGTTGTGGAAGTTCATCGGATAGACGTCCTGATACTTCTTGGGCGGGTTTTCAGCGTACTTGATGGTCCCATCCGGACGCTGGTAGTACCACTCCGGGTGCTCGTGCACCCACGGATGGTCCGGCGAACAGTTGATCGCGAAATCCAGCGCCACTTCCATCCCGCGCGCCTCAATCTCGCTCACCAGCCAGTCGAAATCCTCCAAGGTTCCCAATTCCGGCGCCACATCGCAGTGTCCCCCGCCGTTCGGACACCCCTGATGCCGGTTCCCAATCGCATATGGCACACCCGGTTCGCCCGGCTCGCAGTTCACCGCATTGTTCCTACCCTTCCGCGCCGTCACCCCAATCGGGTGCACCGGCGGAAAGTAAATCACATCAAACCCCATCGCCCGCGCGTCTTCCACCCGCTCCAGACAGTCCCGGAACGTCGAGCCTCGGTCTCCACGCCCTTCTGCCGACCGCGGAAAAAACTCGTACCACTGCCCAAATGCCGCCCTCTCCCGGTCCACCGTGACCCGCACATACTCCGGCCCGGCAGCCCCCTGAGGCAGCTCCGCCGGCACCCCCGATTCAGCCGGAGCAGGCTCCAACTTCGCCGGACTCTGGGTCAGAACCGCCTTGGGCCGGACCGCAGCAGCCGCCGGAGCCTTGGCCTGAGACACGCCCGGTCGCGGCAGGGAAACGTCCGAAGAACCGGGACGGGTTTCCCTTTCCACCAGCGTCACTGGATCCTCCGGGTTCAAGACGTACTCCGTGGATTCGGAGCGGTCTGCATAGGCGGTCATCAAACCTTCCAGTTCGTGCAAATGCCCCAGTTCGTGCACCTCCGACCCGGTGCCTTTCCGGATCTGATTGGCCAGTTCGGCCAGACGGGCCGCGTCCGCCGCCTGATTCCTTGCCGCAGCGCGTTCACCCGCACGGGCCACAATCGCTGCGCCCTCCAGAATCTCGCTCCGGAGATCCGCCTGGCTGGCGGCATGTTTTGCGTGAAACTCATGCTGCCACGAACGGAAGGTGTCTCCCCACGCCTCCACTGTCAGTTCGTGCACGGCATTCTCAAAAAACGAACAGGTCCCCCGCCACCGATCGTTCCCATCCGGAATGGGGTGCATGGGCGTCTCATACCACCGCTCCGCCCCCTGCCGCCGCCACTTTAAAACCGCCGAAACCACATCGTGCCCATCCTTGAAAATGTCCGCCTCCACCACCAAATCCTCGCCGACCGCTCGCTTGACCGGGTATCGGCCTCCGTCAACCAGAGGAGTCAAATTTTCGATGATCACAGTCGGCGCACGGTGGCTCATAAGGACCGCCATGTTGTCCATGCCCCGCCCACGCCGCAAGCGGGGAAACACGGAGGCTACACCGGCCGTTTGAAGATCAGCACCACAAACCGGGTCGCCCCATGATTACTTGAGTTGGTATCCAAAGCCGAAACCAGTTCCCACCCCTGCTGTCCCATCCGGTTCAGCTGCACATCGACTCCCTCTGCATCCAGATCTCCTCCCCAGGACCAAAACTTTTTCTCAGGCTCAATCTTCAGCGTCTTGTACTCCCACTTCATGAGACCGGACCCTGCTCAAGACCGACCCTCCCGGCAAGAACCCTATGGAATGACTCACCGCCCCACCGACTCCCGTCTAGGCCGCTCTCCCGCCAAATAACAGGCATGCCTGATTTCTCAGAAACGCACCGCGAACCATGCCTCCTCGATTCATTCACACTCGCAACCCTGGTCCAGATGGAGACCCTCAGGTTCTGCCGTCGGCTGGTCCCGGCTCCCCTCCCAGGGACCGAGGCCCGGAATGACCCGTTTGCGCGGCACCACGATCACATGCTCCGCGCCGCCAGAAACGGCCGCCACAACTTGGTCGAAAGCGCCGAAAAACCCCCGGGCAACACCCGCCTGACGCGCACCGCTGCCGCCTGCGCCCACTTCCGTGAACTCCGCAGCGACTACGAACTGTTCCTCCTCGACCGGAACGAAATTCCATGGTCCGTCCATTCTCAGGAATCCATCGCCATCCACGCTGTGCCCATCGATCCTCCAGGCTTCGCCGAGGATCTCCTCCACGCCGCCGCAAGACACACCCTCCAACAACGGAGGAAATTCGCCCCATGGCTCGATGCCAACGACCCAACGGCCGCTGCCAATGCGGTGCTCGTCCTCATTGCGCGCACCCTGAAAGCCCTCCAAACCCAGTCCCCGGTTACCGCCTTCAGGGCAGGGAACGGAACCACCGAGCCCACCCGGCCTTTCGAGGCACGCGGAGAACAGAAGCCCAACGCTGCCGCCCCAGGCTGCCCCCAGTGCGGAAAACTCATGCGCCGCCGCACCTCGGCCAGAGGCGACTTCTGGGGCTGCTCGGGATTTCCCGAATGCAAAGGCGTCCGCCCCCTCTGAACTGCCGAAACACCTGTGCTGGCGCCGCAGCAGCCCAGTCCCGAATTTCTCCCCAGCCTTGCCGCCCAGAACGGTTCCGCCCAGACTCTTCCTCCCTGTGCGCTCCACTTTTTTCACCCTGCTGCTCACCATGGCCCTCGGCGACATCCTCTGGTGGGGCCACGCCCATCTCCTCCTCCGGCGGGCACCCAAAAAGTGGCGGGCCCTGCACCACCTCCACCATGGCGTGATGGCCGGAGCGCTTTTGGGACTGGCATACTTCTTTGTCCAGCGCTCTGGGATCCCAGCCTCCGTACCCCCACTCCCGCGCCCCGCCGAGGTCCTCGTCTACCTCTGGCATCTCCTGGTACTCCCGGCAGCCCTTGCCATCTCCACAAGCTTCGCTCTGACAGCCCTCTTCCAAAAAGCCCGACACAAACTCTCCCCCCGCCGCATCCCGGAACCCGATTCAAAAACCATCGCGCGCCGCGAGTTTCTCCGCCTCACTGCAGGCGCGTTTCCCAGCCTCACGGCCCTCGGCGGAACTGGATACGGCCTCTTCCAACTCGAACACTTCCGGGTCCGGGATCTGATTGTGCAACTCCCCCAACTGCCGCAGGCATTGGACGGATTCTCGATTGCCCACATCAGCGACCTCCATGTCGGCCGACTCACTCGCGGCAAGATCCTGGAACGGATCGTGTCCACCACCAACGATCTCCATGCCGATCTCGCCGTGTTTACCGGCGACCTCGTCAACTATTCCCTCGAGGACCTGCCCGCCGGACTCGACGTCCTCCGCTCCATCCGTACCACCCATGGCACTTTCGCTGTCGAAGGCAACCACGACCTCTTTCTCGACCCGGTCCGGTTCCGGCGCGAAACCAGCCGCGCTCTTCCGCAGCTCTTGGACGAGTCCCACACCGTAAACCTCGCCACCACCAAACTCCAGATCCTCGGGATGCGCTGGCGTTCGGAATCCCACGGCCCGCCAGACCCGCACTCCCCCTTGGCCACGAGCGTCTCCACACTCGAAGCCCAACTCACCCCCGACGCCTTCCCCGTCCTGCTCGCACACCACCCCCACATCTTTGACCATTTCCCGAAGGCGGCTCTCACCCTTGCCGGACACACCCACGGCGGACAACTCATGCTCCACCCCAGGGTCGGCATGGGACCCGTCGCCTTCCGCTACTGGTCAGGCCTCTACCAAAACCCAAGCCGCGCCCTTGTCGTCTCCAACGGCATCGGGAACTGGTTCCCTGTCCGCACCCAGGCTCCCGCAGAGATTGTCCGGGTCGTCCTCAGAAAAGGGCACGCTCCAGCCTGAACACGGGGCAACTCTGTGGCCTCCGGCTCCACGCCGCTTTCCATTCATTTCCGCCAGAGAACCGGCAGGACCCGCTTCAGGATTTCGCCGCTCAACAGCTCGTACCCTCCGCCCCCCCAATGGAACTTGTCGCCCCGCGCAAGATCCAGCCGGGTGGCCAGAACTGAATAGCCGTCGATCACCTGAATCTGTTCCTCTTTCATCACCCGCTCCGAAAGCGTGTTCAACCGGAGCACCACATCGTTTTTATCCCCCAAACTTTCCACCGGCTTCTCTGGTGCGGACCGCTCTGCGGTGTGCGGGGTGGTGAGCAGGTAGAACACCTTGGCTTTCGGCGCGCCTTTCTTGAAACAGAGCGCAAGCTTCCGCATCCGGGCCATCACCACCTCGTCAGAAACCGTCTCCGGAGTCCAACTGAGCGAATGCAGACCATTGTTGAACACCACCACATCGAATGGAAAGGCTCCGGCCATCTCGGTCAGTTCCGCCTCCGGCACCTCGCCGCCCACGAAATGCACGCAGTGGTAAAGGTCGATCCCGTGCTTTGCCAACTCGGCCTCAAACGGTTTCCGGTACCCGCCCGAAATCGAATCCCCGTAAATCAACACCCTGGGCGCTGACGGCCCCGGGTTCTTGGGAATGTCAAGAGCCCAGCCCTTGGCTGTAATCACCTTCCGGTCACTGGCCTCCTCGCGTTTTGAAACAAACTGGAATCCGGGACCGTACACCTTCACCTCATGCACCGTGACAGGCAGGATCGCCCCCTTGCGTCCATCCAAACCGCCGATCCACATCGGCTCGTTGTTGGAAACCAGCGCCATCTGGCACGTCGCAATCGGCACATCGCCCGCATAAAAACTCGCGTACTGCTCCCGTACCGCGAGCGTAAACGTCTGCCTGTCCCCCGGATTGGGCCAGTTTGGCCCCAGACCGGGCCGCACCATCAGAATCTTGTTCACCACTGCCTCAAACTGCCGACGGAACGACTCTTGCGGATTCAAAAAACCAAATCCAAATCCGTCATCTTTCCCAGTCTGCTTGCTCATCACCATCACACGCCCAACTCCGGCAAGATCCTCGAAACTGACCGTCACCTGCACCGTGAAATTCTTCTGATCCAGAAAAACCGCTGCCGGCACTGCAACCGCACCTCCCTCCCTCAGCCTCCACCCACCTTCCACCTTTTCCACGCTCCCCTTTTTCAGCTCCGCAGGCACCTCCTCCTTTGACAACTCCCAGACCGGAACCGTTTCTCCACAAACACTGCCGATCCCGAAAAACAAACCGCACAAAAACCCCGTCAAACCCGCTGCGCGGATCCATTGGCTCACCTGAAACCCTGCTCGCTTTTTCATTCCCACCACCCTGCCGCGGCGGCCTCCTCCAAGCAAACCGTTTCGCCTACCGCTGTTTCACTCCGCCTCCCCCAAAATGCAGCCCTCGATGTTTCTACTTCCGGGTCAACAGGACCTCCGCAGGAACCAGAAAGTCAAAATCATCCCGGCGATCCACCTCGGGATCCAGCTCACCGCAGTAAATCAGTCCGGTACGGACCGACTGGCCCTTTGGAAGCTTTAGGCGGCGGACTTTCTCCCGCACCTCATCCACAATGCTCACGGCAATGCGCTTCCGGAACTTGATCTCGAACACATAAAGGCTGCGCCGTGTCCGGAGCAGGAGGTCGATCTGGCAGCCCTCCCGGCGGAGCGTTTTCTTCTGCAGATACGGACCGGCATTGACCACCAGTTTTTTGTCGAGACCAATCCGAACCAGCAGCAGATCAAGGTTCGCGTGAACCAAGTTTTCAAACTGCAGACCCATGATCGTGTCCCAAGAGTCGAGCGACTCCAGCGCGACGTTTTTCAGCAGTCCCTTCGCAATGCGTGCCTTCACCGGATCGACATACTTCAGAAAGAAGCGCAGGTAATTGTCCGAAAGCCGGAACCGGGCGTCACGGGGCCTGCTGCCCCCTGTTTCAGGATCAAACGGCACATCCCGCACAATGAATCCCGCCAACTCCAACTCGGCAAGCGCCGCGCTGAGACTGCCTCCCCGCGCGCGGTCAAGTTCAGTGCTGATTTGATCCACACCCCGAGGTCCGTCCACCAGCGTGCGCACAATCTCGCGGTACGTATCCGCTTTCCGCGTGAAGATGTCATGGAAGCTGCTGTCAAACTCGCTGAAGAGCATTCCGGCGGGGTTGAAGCAAAGGTCAGCAATGTTTTGCTCCGCCGTGCGCGCCGGATTGATTTCCTCAAGGTACCGAGGCACGCCGCCAGTCACTGCCAGCAATCGCAGCTTTTCCGCCGTGCTGATCCGTTCACCGCGTCTGCCCCAAAATTTCACGCACTCAGGCAGCGCCAGCGGCCCAAGACGAAACTGCCACGAACAGCGGCCAACAAACCCTGTGTTGTTGAGAATGTTCTCCTCGATCCATGAGGAAACCGATCCGCAGAGCACTAAAACAAGGCGCTGCCGCCTCGAAAACTGCGTGTCCCATGCCGTCTTGAGATGCCCTGCAAAGTCCGGATCGCCCGCCGCCATCCACGAAATCTCATCCAGCAACAGCACCAGCGCACCGCTGGAAGGCAACTGGCTGGCCAGCAGTTGAAACGCCGTCGGCCATCCATCCAGAACCACCCTGGGGGCCTTCGTCTGCTTTGAAAGCTGGTCTGCGAATGCATCCAGCTGCGCCTGCCGTGTCATGTTCTCACGCGGCGGCAGCCCCATGAAGCTCAGAAAATGTTCCGCCTCCTGTGCACACTCCGCGAGAAACCGGCTCTTCCCGATACGCCGCCGCCCCTGGCAGGTGACGAGCGAGGCGGTCTTCTTTTGCAGAAGCCGCCGGAACTCTTCCCGCTCCACCTCCCGCCCAATATAGCCGTCTCCCATGGCGCTCATGTCGATTTCGTGCCTGAAACTTTCAACATTCTTCTGGCACCAAATCGACATCACCGAAGGCCAACCGCCTCTCCCACAGCGTTCCACGCCCATCTCCCATCGCCCTCCCCGCCCTTCGCACTACACCCCTCCGCAGCCGGAGCCCACATAACCCGGCGTCTAATTCCATTTGCTGAACTGGTCCAGAAACAGGTCCCAGACCCAAAACAAATCCGACCGCGCCCTCAGGCGACTGGCCATCGGCTCCCTCCCGTCTCCCTGGCCCCCTCTGCGCTCCATTTTCCGAGTTGCCATAACGACTCCTCTTTCCCGCCTTGGCTGGAACTTTGAGCCCCTCCTGCTTCCAGAGCCGGTGCATTCGGTTGATGTTCACACTCCAGCCCTCCCGCTTCAGATACTTCACCACGCTCCGATAGCCCGCTTGTGGTTCCCGTCTGGCAATACGCCGGATCGCCTCGATCCAGTCGGCACTCGCTCATTCCCAGACGGTCTTGCACATGCTTGACCGCCTCACTTTTGCGGGCCGGGCCTACCATTTTCCCTCTGCCATGTCCTTGAGAATCGCCTTGTCCAAGGTCAGATCCGCAACCGCCCGTTTGAGCCGTGCGTTTTCCTTCTCAAGTTCGCGCAGCGCTCTTGAGCGCATCCTTTGTAGAACGACAACTAAAACTGACTCCTGACGACAATTAAAATTGACCGGGTGGACCGGTCGATAGCGGGAAGGGTTTTCAAGAGGGAGATTGACCTTTTGGAAGCGGGGCGCAGAAGCCCGGAGGGTGGTAAATCGTC
>CAIURC010000189.1 GCA_903901425.1 uncultured Spartobacteria bacterium
CCGAGGGCGAGGAAGAGGCGACCTAAAAACTATCAACTCCTGACCAGGCCGCGTCGTTTAACCGGGAACCTTCCCCGCAGAAACCGGCCGAAAAAGAACGGAAGTCGGACTAGCCGGAAAACCTTATCTTAGTGCCATTCGTGTCTGTCCCCAAAAGTGGTCCCTTGTGAGGCGGCGGGTGGAAACGCCCTGGAGGTACATTTCGGCGATGGCAGCCTTCAGTGCGCGCTTGGAGCGGGAACCTTTCTCGAGGAGCGAGGTTTGGAATGGGGAGGAACTCTCACGGACCAGGGGAACGCTGAGGTGGAGTTGTTCCAAACTTGTGTTGAGGCGGCGGGGCTTGAAACCGTTGGCGTAGCCGTTGCGTGCTTCGGCACGCCGCTGGGGCTCGGCCCTGAGGTGTGCGGAGCGCTCCAAACACATGGCGGCATTCATGAGCATTTCAGCGATGCGCGGCAGGGCATCGCCAAGGCCGTGTTCGAGAAGGAGGTTATCAGGTCGACGAGGGCTGTATTTTGGTCCGGCTTGGTCACGGTTGGTGCTTGGTTGATTTTGACACCTCCATTTTTCCAGCCGTGGCCGGACAGCTCAAATTCGTAAGGGGCTTCCGGGAATTTTACCGAAGGAATGTTGCACTAGCCCCCGAGAACCGTTCCCTCAGGGAATCCCACGCTCAATGGACAACGCGAATACCACGCACGGCTTTCTCAAGAGTGTCAACGCCGCTCTCCGTGATCGGCGTACCGGTTGCACTGACATTTTTCAGTTCCTTGTTTTTGGCCAGTTTTTGGAGTCCGGCGTTGGTCACCGAAGTGTAGGAGACGTTCAGGCGATGCAGGTGTTTCAGTTCAGCCATCACCCCGATTTCGTCGTCCCCGAATCCCGCGCTGTTGCAGGAAAAATCCTCAAGGTTCTTGATCTTTTGGAGAGGCTCAAACGCGCCCGCCTTTGGCGCTGCATCCTTGATCGACAACAGCCTGAGCTCGCGGAACGCGGTGAGGGCCTCCGCGTGTTCCAACCGAAATTCGGAGCCGCTGAGGGTGATGCCCTCCAGTTTTGGAAGGACTTTTGCCAACTGCGCCACGTCATCCGCGAAGCTGGGGCTGTCGGTGGAGAGAAACCCCAGCGACGTGAGTTTCAGCGAAGCAAGGCAGCCGAGGCCTGCGGCGGTGACTTTGGTATCGGCGACATCCAGTTCACGCAACGTTTTGAGGCCGGCAAGGCGGGCCAGCCCTTGGTCCGTGAGACGCGTGCCCCGTAGATCAAGAGAGGAAAGCCGTTTGAACGCCAGCAGATCGTTCACCGACTGGTCCCCGACATCCGTTTGCATCAACCGGAGCTCCTCCAGCTTGGGCAGCGCCGTCGATAGCTGGCGGACAAAATCGCCATTGACCTTTTCCGAGCGGACCACCCCCACGCTCCGCAGCATCGGAAACCGCGCCAGTTTTGCCGCCAGTTTCTCCGACACCTGCGCGCCCGAGATCAGAATCTCCTCCAGCTCCTTCCAGACATCTAAAAACCCAAAGGCGGAATCCGTAAACGGATAACCCGCCAAAACCAGCTCCTTAGCGCCACGCAACGGCGCAAGCCTGTCCAGGTCGCGATCCTGGATATCCGGCGAGCCCTGCTCTGCCCCCGTCGACTTTTCCGGTTTCCGCAAAGCCACGGCAGTAAATTCTGGGTGACCACTCGGCAGCTGCCGGACATCCCGAAGCGGCACCGTTTTTTTTCCGGAAACAATCCGGAGCTTGGCGCCACTGTCGAGCATCCACTGGACGGAATCTTTCAAGGCCATGTGGCTGATGGGAGCCGCCTTTTCCTCCTTGGTTTCCGGACCAGTACCGGCTCCGGGCAGAAGCCAGTCCCGCGCAATCTCCTCGCGTTTGGCCGCAAGCAACGTGGCATCCGCGAGCAGCTGGCGCTGTTTGAGGAGCGGGATGTTTTGAGCGAGAGCCGCATCAAACCGGGCATGGAGCGGGCGCGCCTTTTCAAGACGGGTCTTGTCGAGCGCAGCCACCGCCGCGCGGAACTTCGCTCTGGCCTCTTGAACCGAGGGCGCAGACGCGGGTTCGGAGGGCACCATCCGGCCTGCAGAAAAAAAGCGTTCCCGTTCCGCTCGGAGGATCCCGGCTTCCTGTTCCTGTCCCGCACCGGAGGCATTCTGCAGGGCGGTTTCGATCGCGGACTGGTACGCTTTCCGCGCGGCCTCAAGTCCCTCCTTGTAAGGGGCGAGGATGGTCTTTTCGTAGGTCTCCTGAAACTGGGCCCCGACCTGTGCCAACCATTTCTGGGTGGCGGATTGCTGTGGGCTGACGGTTTCCGCGGTCTGCTGCGCACGGGCCACTGGGATTCCTATCGCGAGGGAGTTGAGGCAAAGAACCACGCAGGGAAGAATCGGGAATTTCATGGGAATCAGCGAAAGGGAGGCTCAACCGGCAGCCGGGAGCATAACGGGCCTCACGCTGGAAGGAAAGGGTTCTTAAAGACCCCACCCAGAGCCCGCCTTACACAGACAAAATTTCCTGGATCACATGCCCGTGAACGTCTGTGAGCCGCCGCTCGATCCCGTTGTTGTAATAGGAGAGCCGCTCATGGTTGAGACCGAGCAGGTGCAGCACCGTGGCGTGCAAATCGTAGATCGTCGTCACCTTCTCCACCGCCTGGTACCCGAACTCGTCCGTCGCCCCGTAACTGAATCCCGGCTTCACCCCGGCGCCTGCCAGCCACACGGTAAACCCCTTCGGGTTGTGATCCCGGCCGTTGGCCCCCTTCTGGAACGTCGGCATCCGGCCAAACTCGGTGACGAACACCACAAGCGTATCAGCCAAAAGCCCGCGCTGTTTGAGGTCTTTGAGAAGCGCCGCACACGGCTGGTCCAAAATCGGTGCGTGCACCCCGTACTGGTCGGCAATTTTCTTGTGCCCGTCCCAGTTCCCCACGCCTTCCCCCATCGCATAGGAACCATTGAACAACTGCACAAAACGGACCCCGCGCTCCAACAGGCGCCGTGCCAGCAGGCAGTTCTTCGCAAAACCCGCCTTGTTCGCGTTCGCGTCGTTCACCCCGTACGCCTCCAGAGTTGTCGGGCTTTCCTTCCCAAACTCGCTCACCTCCGCCGCCGCAAGTTGCATCTTCGCCGCAAGCTCGTACGCCGAAATCCGCGCCGCCAAATCTCCGTCCCCGGGATGCTGCGCAAGGTGACGGTCGTTCACACGCTTCAGAAAATCCCGGGTGGCCGCGTCGGCGGAAGCCGGGACCGTCTCCGGCCGCTGCAAGTTCGGGATGGGTCTTTGCGCGTTGAACGATGTTCCCTGGAATGTTGCCGGCAAAAACGCGGAACTCCAGTGCCGGGCACCAATCTGCGGCACCCCACGCGGATCGGGGATCGCCACAAAGGCGGGCAGGTTCTGGTTGTCCGACCCAAGCGCATAGGTAACCCATGCCCCGGCACTCGGGAACCCGTCCAAAGTGAACCCGGTGCTCATCTGGTTCTCCGCAGGACCGTGCGTGTTCGACTTGGCTGTCATCGAGTGGATGAAACACATGTCGTCCGCCAGCTCCGCAAGATTGGGGAGAAGGTCGCTGATCATCTTTCCGCTCTGCCCGCGCGGCTTGAAATCCCAGATCGGTTTGATCAGGTTCCCCTGCGCCCCTTGGAATGTTACCAGTTCACCGCTCCCGGGCATCGGCGTGTCATGCCGTTTCACCAATTCCGGCTTGTAGTCGAACGTGTCCACATGGCTCAGCGCCCCGGAACAGAACACCATCAGCACCCGCTTCGCCTTTGCCGGATGGTGGGGCACCCGCGGCGCGTACGGCCGGGACGGGTCAATCTCCGGCCGCAACGGACCATCCGCCGCAAGAAGCCCCTGCTCAGACAACAATTGCGTGAGTGCCACGCCGCCCAACCCGGTCCCGGCCCATTGCAGAAAATGCCGCCGGGAAAGGAGGTGCCGGCCCGCGTGTGAGAGATGGAGGGGGTTCATAGCTTAATACAGGTGAATGAATTCGTTGCTGTTCAACAAGGCGCGGCAGAGCATTTCCAAACCGTGCTCCCGAACCAGCGCACCGCTGTCCGCAAGATCCTCGGCCGAAGGTTGCCGGCCGTACACCAGCAGATACAACCGGCGGATCTGCGCACCGGCATCCTCCCCGGCCTCTCTCCGAACACGCTCCGCCAAGTACCCGGCCTGCTGGAGAGCAAAACCGCCATTCAACAAGTTCAACGCCTGCAAGGGCGTCGTCGATGAGGTCCGTTTCGGCGCAGGCTGACCCGCGTCCGGACAGTCGAACGCCCCGAAAAAGTCGTCCAGCACCGCCCGCGGCTTGCTCTGGTACACCATCCTTCGGAACTCGTTCGGACTGTACTCCGCGCGCGTCTTGTACACCTTCACGTAGTTCTCGTTCGGCTCAAACAAGTCGAAGCCCGGCCCGCCCATCCGCAGATCCAACTTTCCAGAAACCGCCAACATCGAATCCCGCAACGCCTCCGCCTCCAAGCGCCGCGGAGGGAAACGCCACAGGAGACGCGCCCCTGAATCTTTCCGGCCTGCTTCCTCCTGCCATCCGCCGGACTGCCGGTAGGTGCCGGAAACCACAATCGCCCGGTGCAGCTTTTTGAAGCTCCAGCCGTTCTGGATGAAATACCCGGCCAGCCAGTCTAACAATTCCGGGTGTGTCGGACGCCCGCCGTTGATCCCAAAATCGCTCGGCGTGTCCACCAGTCCCGTGCCGAAGTGATAATGCCAGACCCGGTTCACCGCCACGCGCGCCGGCAACGGATTGGCTGGGTCCACCAGCCAGTCGGCCAGTGCCAGACGCCGTTCGGCCTCCGTGGCCGTAGCTGGAATCACCAGCGGCCGGCCCACCTGCGAAAGCGCACCCGGCTGAATTTCCTCCCTCGGCTGGATCGGGTCGCCCCGATGAAACCGGTGCGTCGGACCCGGAGGCTCAAACTGGCCGGCGTACACCATCTCCGCCTTCGTGATCACAGCCAGTTCCGAATCCAATTTCGCCGCCTGCTCCGCAAGCAACCGGACCTCACCCGCTTTGCCCGGCGGAATCGCCGGCAACGTCGGAATCTCTGTCACCACGCTCCGGTAAACCGGATCCAGCCGGTCCTCCGATCCCGCCACGCAGGTCCATGAATCGCCATCCAGCGACACCTCGATCCGGTATCCCGACGCCAGACGGTCTTGGAAGGGTTTTAGGTTCTTCGCCGTCCGCCGGTCCCGGCTCCAAACCACCCGGTTTACTTTCTCGGGCTTGGCAAACTCCAGTTGCACCCAGCCGCCGCGCCGCTCGTTCGAGATCCAGCTGAAATCGTTGCCGTACTTCCCATCGTTCAGGTGCGCCACTTGATGCAGCTTGTTCCCCCCATTCGCGTAGGTCCCCGAGACCGTCACCTTCGCGTTTTTCTGGGCCAGATTCCGCGTCCGGCTGTCCGGAGGAAACACCTCCAATTCGTCGATGCACGGCTCGTTCCCCTCCGTCCGGGTCACGGTGAACCTCAGGTACTTGGCTTCCACCGGTTCAAAACGGTCCTCGTTGGCACCGTGACTTACCGGAGGACGCAGGGCAGGCTGCGAGGCCGGCGCCTGCTGGGGCGTCACCTCTTCGAAGGCCACAGCGTCTGCTACTGTCGGCCCGTCCGAATCCCCGGTCCGCAACAATACCACGCTCTGTGCCGTCAAATCCTGTTCCCCGGCCAACCGGAACCCGCTCCAGCGCCGCTGTCCAGCCACCGCCGGCGCACCATCCGAAAAACGCGACTGATCGATGCTCGCAAGTTCCAACTGGTCTCCGGTCGTAACCGGATCACCGTCCCGGTCCAGCACGTACCGCGCATCCCGGCTGTGCGAGGTCCATGCCCCCCATGAAACCCAGATCCGGTACCGGCCTGCCAACTGCGGTTCCCACGCAAACACGTTCTCTTTCGACCCGACCTGCCAGTACCGGTAGCTCAACCCCAGGTTCGGAAGCCGCTCCAGATCCCCGCGATCCCCAGCCTGGCCCCGCTCTGTGCCCGGCGAATACTCAATCGGCGCGCCGTTCCGAGGCTGTTCAATCTGCCGGATCCCCGGCCGGCCCGCCGCTGCAAGCGGCGCGGCATCGTCCAGCAGCACAATCCGGGTGTTCCGGGTTGCAGGCCGGTAACCGGCCAGTTGCGTCTCCAAGGGCGCCAGCGATTTCCGGAGTTCCGCTGCACGGCGTTCCCGAACATCAGAGTCTTTGCTCCGGAGCGGCCGTTCGCCGTGCTTCACGCCCTGAAAAACCGCTTTGATTGCGTAATAGTCTTTTGCGGGGATTGGATCGAACTTGTGGTCATGGCACCGGGCGCAGTTGATGCTCAGCCCCAAAAAAGCCGCTCCCGCCGTACCCACCATGTCGTGCAACTCGTCTGCACGCTGGTTCGCAGTCAGCACTTTGTCCGGACTTTTCACACGGTCCACGGCGCCTCCCACCAGAAAGCCGGTGGCGGCGTCCTCGCCGAGACTGTCCCCGGCAAGCTGCTCGCGGACAAATGCGGTGTAGGGCTTGTCCTCGTTCATCGAACGGATCACGTAGTCGCGGTAGTGCCACGCATTTGCCCGGGGTCGGTTCGTCTCAAAGCCGTCGCTCTCCGCAAACCGGACGACATCCAGCCAGTGCCGCGCCCAGCGCTCGCCGTAGCGCGGCGATCCCAGCAGTTGGTCCACGAGCTTTTCATACGCGTCCGGCGCCGGATCCGCCACGAACGCCGCCACCTCTTCCGGGGTTGGCGGCAGCCCGGTGAGATCGTAACTCACCCGGCGGATCAACACCTCACGCGGCGCCTCCGGCGAACGCCGAAGCCCCGCCTTTCCCAGCGCCGTATCGATGTATCCATCGATGCCGGCTCCGGATTCCATCGGCCACAGCGGCTGGTACGCCCAATGCTCCAAACGCTTGTCCACCTGCGCTGCACGGTCCGCCTCCGTCTCCGGCCAAACCGCACCGGCATCCACCCACGCCTTGAGCAACGCCGTCTCAGCCCCCGTCAAACCCGGCCCCTTGGGCGGCATCCGTTCGTCTTTCTCCTCCGAAAGCACCCGCTGCACCAACGCGCTCTTTCCGCTGTCCCCCGGCACGATCACGGGCCCGCCCGAACCACCCTTAAACGCGTGCGGCCTCAAATCCAGCCGCAGATCCGCTTTCTGATTCTCTGTGCCGTGACATTCCGTGCAGTGCTTCTCCAGCAACGGCCGGATCTGCGTTGCAAACGACACGTCCGCGGCATCCAGACACCGC
>CAIURC010000190.1 GCA_903901425.1 uncultured Spartobacteria bacterium
CCTTCCACGGATCCTTCCACGGATCCTTCCACGGATCCTTCCACGGATCCTTCCACGGAGCCTTCCACGGAGCCTTCCACGGAGCCTTCCACGGAGCCTTCCACGGAGCCGTCTGAAAAAGTTGCGCCGAGACAGGCGACTCCTCCTCTGGCCGCAGTAAAGCCGGCTCCACCCAGGGCCCATTCCGGTTCCCATCCGTTCACACTTCAGGCGGATTTACCCACCGCCGGACCGGACTCCGGGCCGATGTCGGAACCGAAAGCCCGGCTGTGACGGGCGGACCGCGGGATGTTCGAAGGAACCTTGCAGCGGCGCCAAAAGGGAGATAAAGTTCTAATCAGCCATGTCCAATTCCACTTCCCTCGAAGCCGCCCGCTCCCGCATCCAGCGGCTCGTGGATGAAATCGCTGTCCTGAGCAAAAAAGATCTCCGGACCGAAGAGTTCTTCCCGCTTTTTCTTCAAAAGACCACGCAGGCCTGTGACGCAAAAGGAGGCGCGATCTGGCTGGTATCAAAGTCTGCCCAGTCGCAGCAACCTGAGTTCCAACTGGCTGCGGAAGTGGAATTTGAGTCGAGTCTGTTTCAGCGGGACGAAGTTCAGCGGGGGGCTTTGTTGCAGATTCTTGGGCAGGTGGTGCATCAACGGACGCACATCGTTCTGGCGCCGGCTGCGGCCCCGGAATCGGGCTCTTTGGAGGCGATGTTGCAGCAGGGGGACGCGTTGAAAGCCGGCCAGAAGAATCGGACGCCGCACCCGTTCCTCCATGTGCCGCTCTTGATGAAAGAGCAGGTCATTGGGGTGCTGCAGGTCTGGCTGCAGCCGTACGTGAGTCCTCAGAACTACGCGGAATTTCTGACGTTTCTGGCTTCGCTGGGGACGTATGTGGAGCAGCATCTGCAGTCGCGGCGGATCGGCACCTTGATGGTGGAAAACCAGCGCCTGCAGCACCTGCTGAAATTCGCCTCGGATCTGGCGGGTTCGCTGGATCCGCAGGAGGTGGCCCGTCTGGCTTCGCACTACGGAAGGGACCTGATTGGCTGCGAACGCTGTTCGATCGCTTGGATCCGGGAAGGCGTCTGGGAAATCCTTTCGATTTCCGGTCAGGAGACCGTTGAAAAGAAAAGCACGACGGTCAAAGCCCTCCTGGAGTTTGTCCGCACCCACACCAGTCCGAGTCTGGTGGCACTTTCCAAGAAAGACCTGCTGCAGGCTCCGCCGGAGGTGTCGCCCCCGGCCGTTCCTGTGGGTCCTGAGAAAGAATCCATCGACGCGTCGTATTTTGAGCTCTCCCACATGCTGAGCTGCACGGTGGCGCCCTTTCTGTCTGCGGAGGGCGAAATTCTGGGGGCGCTCTTTGCCGAAAGCTCGGCGGAAGGGCTGTTTGTGGCTGCTGCAGCCACGGGCGAAACTGGGCCCAAGGAACACTCCACCTCCTGCCGGATCGCGGAGTGGATTGCCGTGCAGACGGGCCGCAGCCTTCAAGCGGCGTTCGAGTACCAGTCTCTCCCGTTTCTGATTCCTGGCCGGCAGCTGAGGGCGGCCCGTCGGCAACTGGCCGGTTCGCACCGCAGGAAAACGCAGATTCGGCTTTGGAGCGCGGGCGCGGCACTGGGCCTGCTGGCCCTGTACCCCTCGATGGAACAGGTGGACGCTAACTGCAGCCTGTTGCCGGTGCAGCGTGCGGTGGTGGTTCCAGAAATCCCTGGCCGCCTTGAAAGAATCCTTGTGAAGGAAGGGGACACGGTGGAGAAGGACGCCCCGATTGCGCAACTGGACAGTCGCAGGATCGAGACAGACCTCGCCGCCAACGCCCAAGAACGGCAACGGTTCCAAGCGGAATCGGAACGATACCGGAGCCTTGGGGACGAGGCGAATGCCCAGGTGGCCCTGCTTCAGGCCAGGGTTGCCGATCAAACCGAGAAGAAGCTCCGAGCCGACTTGGAATCCGCCACCCTCCGGAGTCCGATCCGCGGGGTGATTCTATCCAAAGATCTGGACCTTCGGGCGGGTGAATTCCTCCAGACTGGAGCGCCGTTTGCCGAACTGGCAGACCTAACCCGTTGGGAACTGGTGGTTGACGTGGACGAGAAGAAAATCGGGCGGGTAGAAATGGCGCTGTCGCGCGAGCCGGGCGGACTCCCCGTCCGGTACCTTCTTTACAGCCTGAGCTCGGACACGTTGACGGCGCGGCTGACGCATTCCTCCCAGATCAGTTCTTTCGCGCAGCCGCGTGAAAACCAGAGCGTCTTTGTGTTGAGCATCCGGGATGTTGAAATCCCTACCCGCCTGCTGCCGGCGATGCGTCCTGGCCTGACCGGCCGCGCCAAGGTGCAGCTGGGGCGGAAACCTTTGGCCTATCTGATGGCTTGCCGGGTCTGGGACTGGCTTCGTCTCAGAATTCTGTCCTGACCCCTTTTCCTTTTTTGTCTCTCTTGCCATCCATGCGCACCCTGCTTCTGACCGCCCTGTTTCTCGTGTTTGCCGTGTATCCCGGCTCTTTGCTCAGAGCCGAGGAAGTCCAAGGCCTCGCCCTGCCGATCCGGCAGGTGAGCGTGAGTTCGCCCGTTTTTCAGGAAATCATCACCCAAATCCTTGTGGAGGAAGGCAACACCGTCCGGGAGGGCCAGGAGCTTCTCAAACTCCGCTCGGAGAAAGAGGAACTCGAGGTCCAGCGGACCCAGAAACTGATCGAACTGGGCGAGTTCAAAGCCAACGGCGCCGACACGCTGTTCAAGGAAAAGATGGGCTCCCGGGAGAAGGCGCTGGAGGAAAAGGCCCAGCTGGAGCTGGCCCGGATCCTTCACAGCCAGGCTGAGGTGGCTCTCCGCGAAAAAACGGTCCGCTCCCCTCTCAGTGGCATCGTGGTGAAGAAATTCAAGGAGGCCGGAGAAGCGGTCGAACGCGCGGAAAAGCTCTTCGAGGTGGTCAACATCGACCAGATTCTTGTCCAGTTCTACCTCGACCCCAAACTCCTCCCGGTCATCCGCGAAAACTTGGAGGTGCCCGTCCGTTTTCCCGTCATCGGCTCCGCCCCGTTCATGGGCCGAATCACGTTTGTCGATCCCCGGATTGACGCCGCCAGCGGATTGTTCCGGGTCAAAGTTCTCCTTGAGAATCCGGGGCACAAAATCAAACCCAACATGCGAGGGGCCGCCGAATTTCCGGCACCTGTTCCGGCCCGCTGACGTCCTCCCGGCCCATGGTTTCCGCGCCCACCAAAGAACCGGCTTCGCCGGGTGCAGTGTCGGGCGGCGCCGCCCCGGCGCAGGATTCGGTGGTGCTCCCGCCGCTGCGTCCGGACTTGGTGGTGACGAAACAGACGTATGAGCGGAGGACGTTCTACGTGGTGAAGGATCCGATTTCGCTCCAGTACTTCCGGATGACGGCGGAGGATTATCTGCTGGCCTCGTTGTTCAATGGGCGGCGCACATTTGCCCAGATCCGGGAGGCCTATCAAGCCGCATGCCCGCACGTCCGCCTCGACTACTCGCCGGAGGAACTCAACGAGCGGATACTGCGCTTTGCGAACGACCTTGCGCTGCTCCAGTTTCTTTCTGTGCAGGGTGCGCGGCTCAAGTCCCGCTGGGAACACGCGAAGAAAAACCGCCAGAAAAAGGGGGGACTGTACGAGTTGGCGAACACCGTCTTTTTTTTCCGGCGCTCGATGTTTGACCCGGACCGGCTTTTTGGACGTATGGCCAGGCCGCTGGCATGGATCTGGACCCGGCAGACCCTCTGGATTTCGCTGGGGGTGATGGCGGCCGCGGTGGTTGTTTTTTTCTCGCGGGTCAAGTTTCTGGATCAGGCGCTGGCGAACCTGTTCCAGTGGGAGAACATTGCGCTGATGTGGGTGACCACGATTGTGGTCAAATCGATCCATGAGCTGGGCCATGGCCTGACCTGCAAACATTTTGGGGGCGAAGTGCACGAGGTGGGTTTCATGTCGATGGTGTTCACGCCCTACTTTTTTGTGAATGTGAGCGACTGCTGGACGATGCCGAACCGTCTGCACCGGATCTTGGTTTCGGCGGCGGGCATTTACGTGGAACTGATTTTTGCCTCGCTGGCCACGTTTCTCTGGGCGGTGGTGCAGCCCGGTTGGTTCCAGAACTTTCTGTTCAACGTGATCGTGATCACGTCGGTCTCCACCCTCGTATTCAACGCCAATCCGCTGATGCGTTTTGACGGGTACTACATTCTCACCGACCTCATCGAGATCCCCAACCTGCAGGGAAAAGCCCGCACCCTGATCCAGCACAAGATCCACCGCCTGATTTTCGGTCCCTCGCAGAAGGACGAAGCCATTTTGAGGGTACCCCTGCCCCGGCAACGGCTCGCTTTCTTCTACACCTACGCCGTGCTTTCCTGGGTGTACGGGTACTGGGTTATCTACAAGCTCATTGTCTTCATGGAACCCCACCTCGAACCGCTCGGCCTGGAGGGCGCCGCCCATTGGTTCAGCGCTCTCGCACTCACCTCGTGGGTGGTGGTCCCGTTGTTCGGCTTCTTCAAATCCATGCAATTCTCCAAGGCCGACCTTCAACCGGACGGCAGAGTCCGCCGGCTCACCCGTTTCCTCGGCCCCGCCGCCGGGTTTCTCCTTCTCTGCTGCCTCCTTCCTGTCCCGCTGCAGATCCGGCGGGCTGGCGCCGTCCAGCTCTCCCAGCCCGACCAAATCCGCCCGAAGGTGAATGGGTTCCTCGCAGAAATCCTTGTGCGTGAGGGTGAGACCGTGACTGAGGGCCAGCTGATTGCACGGCTCCAAAACCGGGAGATCACCCAGAACCTTGCAGCCGCCGAGGCCCGCCTCAAATCGGCCGAGGCGAGCGTGCAACGCGCCCTGGGTACGGACAAACCTGCCGAACAGCTCCAGGCGGAATCCATCCGGGCCACATTCCAAGCCAAGGCCGAGGAGGCCCGGCGCGACGCCCAGGATCTGATGCTCCGGGCGCCCCGGGCCGGCACCGTACTCACGCCCAACCTCCACCAGAAACTCGGCCAACTCGCCCGGTCCAACGAAATGCTCTGCGAAATCGCCCCGCTCAACCCCATGCGCATCAAAATCGCCCTCAACGAAAAGGAGGTGCGCCATGTCCGGGCCGGCCAAACCGTCACCCTCCGCGCCAACGCGTATCCAGGGAAAACCTTTCAAGCCACGGTGGATTCCGATCCCGTCATGTTTTTTGGAGAGTCCATTCCGCCGGCTTTTTCTGCGCGAAGATCGGGTGACGTGCCGGTGTTTGTGGACGCCAAAGGCCATGATGTCCCGCTTGAACGCACCTACGAGGCGGCGGTTCTGGTGCAGAACCCGGACCGCCTTCTCCGCCCCGGCATGACGGTCCGGGCCAAGATCCACGCGGGCCGCCAGCTCTGGGGCCAGCTTCTCCTCCAATCCCTCCGCGACTCGATTAACCTCGATTTCCGATTCTGATCCCTGTCCGCTCCTGAATCCATGCGTCGTCTCTGTCTCCTGACCGGCCTTATTTTTTCCGCGTTTGCCCCCCTGCAGGCAGCGGGGGAAGCCGCCGCACCCGTCGAATCGGCCCTCTCGCTCCAGCAGGCCCTGGAAATGGCGCTCACCCATAACCTGGACGCCCGGTTCGAGAGGCTTTCGGTCCGGGCCGAACATGCCCGGGTCCGGTTTGAGTTTGGCGCGTTTGACCCCGTTTTTTCTGCGCAGGCCAACCGGGATTCCACCCGGAGGCCCCAGAACGCAAACGACCTCAGCAGCGCCCAGCAGATCCTCGAGCGCGACCGGATCACGGCGATCGAGAACCAGACCAACACCTTCCGCGAAATCAACGGCCTAGATCCGCTTCCCACGAACGAACGTACCGGCGAGGTGCGCAACATCGTGTTCGACCAGCAGTCCGACCGCTACTCCGCCAACCTCATCCAGCGCACCCCGTGGGGAATGCGCTTCGGATTCTTCACTGAGGTGAACCGCCTCCGGAACACGTTTTCCGGCAACGACACCAGCATTCTCCCGCAGTTCCAGACCCTGGCCCAGATCCAGCTTGTGCAACCCCTCCTCCGCGACTTCGGCACGGGCGCCGGGCTTGCCGCAGTCCGGACCGCCAAGCTCAGCCGGAAAATCGCGTTCCTAGGCTGGAAACGCCAGCTGCTTTCCAGCCTCCAGTCTGTTGCCTCCACGTATTCGGACATGATGTTTGCGCAGCGCGAACTTCAGGTGCGGATGGACGCGATTGAGGCTGACAACAAGCTGGTGCGCTACAACCAGCGCCGGCTCGAAGTCGGATTCAGCCAGCCCTTCGATGTCCAGCAGGCCCTGGCCCAAGTTTCGCTCGACACCGAGCAGCTGCTGATTGCCCGGAATTCCCTGCGCGAACGGCAGCTTGCGCTCAACCGCCTGATCCTGCCCCAGTTCGAGGTCCAGGATGCCCGCCTTTTTCTGCCCCGGCAGGACACCCGGATCCCGGTGCCTGAGCTGGACCGGTCCACGCTGCTTCAACTGGCCTTTGCCAACCGACCGGACTTTCACCAAGCCTTGGCCACCGCGGACGCCCAGGACGTGAAACTGCGTTTTGCCCGGAACCAGGTCCTGCCCCAGCTGGATCTGGTGGGGAGCTATGGTTTGAACGGGCTTTCGAACAGCCTGGACGACGCCTATTCCCAAACCACCCGCGGTTCCACACCGGCTTGGAGCGTGGGACTCACCTTCCGGCTCCCACTGGGCAACATCCAAGCCCGGGCACAGCTCGACCAGGCCAAAGCCCTCCGCGAACAAGCCCTGCTCCGGATCAAACAAACCGAGCTCACCGTCGGGACCGATGTGGACACCGTGCTCAACCGGGTTCAGACCAACCTCCAGCGGGTTCAAACCGCCCGGAAAACCCGGGAACTCAACGAGGAAGCGCTCCGGATCGGCACCCGGCGCATGGAGGAGGGACAACAATCCAATTTCGAGGTGCTCTCCCAGCTCCGGAGACTGTACGAGGCCAAGAGCGGGGAAATCGCCGCTCAAGCCGAACTCAACCGCTCCATTCTTCAGCTCTGGCTGGCCACAGGCACGCTTTTCCAAGAACTCGGCATCCAGGTCCCGGAAGATCATCCCTGAATCTGGCGCGTCCCGCAGGCGGGCCAACAGGCGGGGTGCGGCATGCTGCGGAACGGCCGGGAGCCCGGTTCAGGCCCGGATTGACCTGACTCCGCACCTCCCCTAGCGTTCCAGCCCTCATGAAAATCCAGCGCGCACTGATCTCGGTTTCCGACAAGACCGGCCTTGTTGATTTCGCCCGCGAACTCGTCGGTTTCGGGGTCCAGATCGTCTCAACGGGGGGCACGGCCTCGCTTCTGCAGAAGGAAGGGGTGCCGGTGCAGGAGATCTCCGAGTACACCGGGTTCCCGGAAATGCTGGATGGCCGGGTCAAGACCCTGCATCCGAAGGTGCATGGGGGCCTGCTTTACCTCCGGGACCATCCCGAGCACGTCGCGCAGGCGCAGGCCCACGGCATCGCTCCCATCGACTTGGTGGTGGTCAACCTTTATCCTTTTGAAAAGACCATCGCGAATCCCGAGACTACCCTCGAACAGGCTATCGAACAGATCGACATCGGCGGCCCGTCCATGCTCCGCAGCGCCGCGAAAAACTACCGGTCCGTGACCGTGGTGGTGGACCCTTCGGACTACGCCGATGTGCTTGAGAACATGCGGGCCAACGACGGGGCCACCACCCTGAAACTCCGGGAGCGCCTTGGGATCAAGGTCTTCGTCACCACCTCCCAGTACGACCAGGCCATCGCCAATTACCTGAACGGGAAGCAGGAAACCACCTGTTCCCTCAACCTCTCGCTCCCCGTGGTTGCCCGGCTCCGGTACGGTGAAAACCCCCACCAGACCGCGGCGCTCTACGGCCAGTTCGACGAACTTTTCCAGAAGCTCCACGGCAAGGAACTCTCCTACAACAACATCCTCGACATCACCGCCGCCTCGGACCTGATCGAGGAATTCGAACAGCCCACGGTCGCCATCCTCAAACACACCAACCCCTGCGGTGTGGGTTCCGACCCGGATCTGCGCGAGGCATGGAACAAGGCGTTTGCCACGGACAAGCAGGCCCCCTTCGGCGGGATCATCATCTGCAACCGGCCGCTCTCCGAGCCCCTTGCCAAGGCCATCAGCGAAATCTTCAGCGAAGTCATCATCGCCCCAGACTTTGAACCCGAGGCGCGCGCGCTCCTTCAGAAAAAGAAAAATCTCCGGTTGATCCGCAAAATCCACCGCCCGGACGCGCCCCGCGAAAACCTGATCCGCTCGGTGGTGGGCGGGGTGCTCGTCCAGAGTCCCGACATCGAGCCCGCCATCGACTGGGAAGCCCGTGTGGTCACGCGCCGCAAACCCTCCCCGGAGGAACTCAGCGCCCTGCGTTTCGCATGGAACGTGGTCAAGCACGTCAAGAGCAACGCCATTGTCTACGCCGGGGCGGACCGGACTCTCGGTGTCGGGGCCGGCCAGATGTCCCGCGTGGATGCCTCCCGGATTGCCATCTGGAAAGCTGCAGATGCGGGCCTCTCCCTGAAGGGCAGCGCCATCGGCAGCGATGCATTCTTCCCGTTCCCGGACGGGCTCATTGCCGCGGCCGATGCCGGCGCCACCTGCGCCATTCAACCCGGCGGGTCCGTGAAGGATCCAGAAGTCATCGCCGCAGCCGATGAACGCAACATGGCCATGATCTTCACCGGGATCCGCCATTTCAAACACTAGCCGTCCGCTTCCGATGAAACTGGGCGTCAACATCGACCACGTCGCCACACTCCGGCAAGCGAGGTACGCGGGATCCCTGCACCTGCCCAACGCCGAACCCCTGCTTCTGCCGGCAGCTGCCGCCTGCGAACTGGCGGGCGCAACCGGGATCACCATTCACCTCCGCGCTGACCGCCGGCATATTCAGGATCAGGACGCCTTTGAGTTGCGTTCCGCCATCCGGACCAAACTCAATCTGGAGATGGGCAACACGCCTGAAATCCTGGCCATCGCCGTCCGCCTCCGTCCGGATGAGGTCTGTCTGGTTCCCGAGAACCGCCAGGAAATCACCACCGAGGGCGGACTGGACGCGGCGGGCCAAGAGGCCGCGCTCATGCCCACGATCCGCGCTCTGCACGCCGCCGGGATCCGGGTCAGCCTCTTTGTGGAACCGGCGCCCGTCCAAGTCGAGGCCGCCTCCCGGCTCGGCGCGGACATGGTGGAGTTGCACACCGGGGCGTTTGCAAACGCGGCCGGATTGGCTGCGGACGCTGAACTCGACCGAATCCGGGCCGCTGCGATCCAGGCCCACGGCCTCGGGCTCCAGGTGAATGCCGGGCACGGGATCAACTACGAAAACGTGGCGCAACTCCACTCGGTGCCGCACTTGGAAGAACTCAACATCGGACACTCGATTGTGTCTCGCGCCCTGTTCACCGGCATGGAGCGGGCCGTCAAGGAAATGCTGGCCGCGATGGCGCGCCCGCACCCGGCCAGGATGTTCATTCCCGCGTGAAAATTGTCGGCATTGGCATCGACCTGGTGGATACCGCCCGGATCCGTGGCGCCGTGGAAAAACTCGGCCCCGCTTTCCTGCAGCGGATTTTCACAGCGGGCGAACTGGCCCATTGCAGTGCAAGCCGCGACCCGTTTCCCCACTACGCGGCCCGTTTTGCGGCAAAGGAGGCAGTTGGAAAAGCGCTGGGAACCGGGATTGGGTCTGGCATTTCCTGGCAGGAGATCGAGGTGGTTTCACGGCCCTCGGGGCAACCCGAGGTGCGACTGCACGGCACCGCTGCCCGGATCGCCGAATCTCTGGGCGCAGACTCCATCCTGCTGAGCCTGACGCACACGGACTCCGCAGCGGCAGCCAGCGCGTTTGCTTTCGGATCCCGCTAAACCGGCGGAATCCGGCCCTGATTTCCGCAGGCGGAACCGCCCCCCCTCACTTCGACTCGTTTTTGAGATCCACCCGTCCCGCGTGCCAGTCGTAGAAAAGCGCGTTCCGGAAATCGCCGTGCACAGAACGGCGCGGTTCAGGGGCGAAATCGCTATCCCGCAGGGCCCAAATCTGGGAAAGCCCCATGGCGGCCTGCGAGGCTGGACGGGGGTTCCAGCCCACCAGATTGACCATCTTGACCGGTTCAACCCCCGGTTCGCCCCATGGAAGCCGGTTCTGGAATTCGGGCATCCGGTCCTGAAAATTCACCACAAACACGGGGGACCTCCGGGTTTTGTCCTTTTGTTCCCATGCCGGGCACGTGAACACGCCGGCTTGGATCAACTGGCCGTCCGCCCCCTCCACGCCCAGGTAGCGTTTCAGGAGTACGAGCAGGGATCCTTGCTGAACACCCGTGACATCGTTGCTCTGTTGTTCCGTGAGCGGCCCGGGCAAGCGCCCCTCGTTGTCTGAGGAATATGCGAGAATGGCCTGACCTATCTGACTCATGTGACCAAGGCATTTTACAGCACTCGCAGAGTCCCGGCCCCGGTTCAGAACCGACAAAACCAGCGCGGCCAAAATCCCGATCACGACCGACACCACCATCAACTCGATCAACGTGAATGCCGACGCACCCGCCATGGGCTTTTTCCGGGGAGAAATACGCATCCCTGTTCCCTACCACCATGCCCCCGGTTTCTGCAAAGGTTCTTCGCCTCCGTCCCTGGCGTTGGGCCACTGCGCCCTGGCGATCCAACCCAAAGCCGCCGCCGGCTTTATTCTGGCGGGACACCCCCGGGTTTGACCCGGGCCGGACAACCGGTTAGAAGGAGGGCTGGTAAGGCCTGCCGTCCGGACTTTTCAAAAGTGTCGCGGGCGCGTTGGGCTCAAATTCTTGGCTGACCATGCGCAATTCACTCCTTCTCTGCTCGGTTTTTTTGGCGGCCAAGGTCGTCTCCGCTGCCCCCCTGAACCGGTCCATTTTCACGGAGGTGGTTCAGGATGTTTCGATTCTGGATTCGGCAACGCGCAAACCGCGCGGGGCGAAGCTCAACGACACCTTCTCGACGCCAGACGTGCTGAGGACAGGTCCCAATTCCCGGGCCGAACTGCTTGCGGATGACAAGACCGTGACCCGGGTTGGCGCAAACACCATCTTTTCCTTCGAAGCAAACAAACGGGAAATCAACCTCCAACAGGGAAGCGTGCTGTTCAACTCTCCCAGCGGCAAGGGCGGGGGCACGATCCGGACCGCAGCCGCGACCGCTGCCGTGCTGGGTACCACCCTGATTGTCTCCGCAACGCCCAACGGCGGGTTCAAGGTGTTGATGGTGGAGGGACGCGGGCAGATCACCAGCGGCGGGTCCGCGCGCAACCTGACCGCCGGCCAGATGACCTTTGTTCTCCCGGGCCAGCGCGGTCTGAGCCCCACCTACAACTTCCAACTCAAGGAACAGGTCGGGAACTCCAAGCTCATCCGCGGGTTCCGCGCTCCGCTCCAGTCCCTGCCCAAGATCGCCGCTGCAGTTTCCTCGCAGGAAACCAAGATCACCAAGGGCACTTTATCCCAGACCAATCTTCTGGCCACCGACACCCCAGGCGTTGTCCGGGTGGTGGACCCTGCCGTGATTGGCAACCTCCAGGTGCTGGTCGGGGACGACTCGAACATCGCCGCCCGGCTGGCTCGGGGCGAGATTGGGCCTGGCGACACGGCGGTTGTTTCCCAGTCCAAGCTGGAATCAAACCGGATCCTGAGTGGCTCCAACGCAACGGCCTTCATCGCAGGCAACACCATCTTCCGGACATCCAGCGTCGACCTCTCTGGATACGGGAACAGTTTCGCGTTTCTTTCCACGAACGACCTCCGGTTCGAGTCCCAGATGGTGGTCAATGGCGGATCGGGAGGCTCCCTCTCGTTCCTGGCCGGCGGCACCATCTCCAATTCGTCGGGGGCCACCGTGGAAACCGAGAACGATGCCGTGCTCCTCGGCTCCCTGGATGCGGGCCCTTCGGACGCGGCGGACGCCGCGCTCCGCGGCGCCGGATCCCGCGGCGGGGACGTGCTGCTCAAGGATTTCGCGTTTGCCAATCTGGGGGGCAGCCTTGAGGTCAACGCCCGCACTCTGTCCCTCGACAACGCCGGGCTCTGGGCAAAGACCGACCTCAGCCTCAGAGGGGGGGATCTCTCGGTCTCAAACGGATTTACCTCCCTC
>CAIURC010000191.1 GCA_903901425.1 uncultured Spartobacteria bacterium
CAGAACGTTCCGGGAACGCGATTCCTGCTTTCGCCAAACTCAGAATCCCGTTTTGGGGAATACAGTATCCTCCTCCTCCCAGTGGAGTTAGTGCCCGACTTCAACCGGGATGGCGTGATTAACGATGCCGATCGCGGGAAGGTCACGACATCCGACCCGTGGCGCTTTTGGGTGAACGACGACAACGATGAAGGCGACAGCGGTTCGACCAGCGCAGATGACCCATCGCGGTCTTCAGGGGATGGAGGCGATAGCAAGGTTGATGGTCTTCGTGACTTGGTGGATTTCTTCCCGCTTTGGCTGGATTTGAAGCAGGCGCTTACTGTGTTGCCGTCTGCTCAGTATGACTACGTTTTGGAGTCCGAGACGTTCGCTTTGCACTATATCGAGACGAAGCTCTCCCGATCCGAATCCAACAAGTATCTTGTGGGGGAACTTGGAAGTCCCAGCGTTCGCGACAACCCGAATGGCATTGCGCTGGCACCGGTAAAGCCCATCCTCGATCAGCAAGCTAAACTGAGTGCTGACTTTTTAGCGGGCATTCTTAACGACACCGGAGGTATCGTGCTCATCGAAGCAGCAAGGGTGACAGACAACCCGCTGAAAGTGGTCATCCGAAAAAAGGGAACCGCTGAAAAGCTTGGAGAGGTAGTGCTTCCGCTGAAGGTTGATCGTGTGGACAAGATGTATCGCCATCTCAATTTGCTGGCGGCATGTGGCCAAAGCGGAGGTCACGAGACAAACCTCAGTGAGCCACCGAACCATCCCGACAAGCTGTGCAACCAGAAATACTTCGTCTTTCTGCACGGCTATAATGTGAATGCCGAACAGGCTCGTGGTTGGAATAATGAGACCTTCAAGCGCATGTGGTGGTCCCAATCGCGTGCGAGGTTCGTGGGCGTTACTTGGTATGGTTCAGAGAGTCAGGGAGCGCCACCGTTCCCGGCCACGGTGACGCCGAACTATCACGCGAACGTCATCAATGCCTTCAAGACTGCGGAATCATTCAAGACTGCGCTCGTATCGCTCTCTGGCGAGAAAACGGTCGCGGCGCACAGCTTGGGGAATATGGTCGTGGGCTTCTCACTCAACGATTGGGCCGCGCCGATGGCTAGATACTTTGCTATTGATGCTGCCGTGGCCGCCGAAGCTTGGGATGGTGCGGCGGCTCCGAACGAGGATATGACGCACCTTCAGTGGGATGACCCGAGCTTTCGCGGTCGTTACCCCGAGCGACTGTGGGCCAGTGAGTGGTATAAACTGTGGCCTGCCAACGATGCTCGTGGAAAACTGACATGGCGGGATCGGCTGGCAAACCTGTCCACACAGGTTTTCAACTTCTACTCGAGCGGCGAAGAAGTCCTCGACATCCATCCGCACGGTCAAGACCCGGACATCATCGATATCGCGACAAATGGCATTGGCCGCTACGCGTGGGCGCTGCAAGAGAAACTAAAAGGGAGAATGAATAATGACTATGCCTTGGGGAGCCATTCAGGCGGTTGGGGCTTTAGTAGCGCTTATGACACGACGCGGGATGGCAGTGGCAATCCGACATATCCGCTCACGTTGCCGACTCCAGCCGAGACTGCCCAGATCACGGAAGCGCAGCTTCGGATCGAACCGTTCTTCCGAGCAAAATCGTTTTTCGGCGTCGATCTTGACCCGGAGCTCTTTGGTCAAAACGGCAGCCAATATGCGGAGCAAAACCGCACCATGCTGCTTGCCCGTGCGTTCCCTTCACGCACCATCGCGATCGGAAAAGGGCCGGTTGCGAAGATCACAAATGACGCGGGTGAAGAGCGGAATTTTAACATGAACGCGGTGTTCCAGACCGGTTGGCCGTCTAGTCGCGGCAGCGATCACACTTGGCATCACAGCGACATGTGCGACGTCGCCTTCGTATTCGACCACAAACTCTTTGAAGAGTTCGTTTCCCGAGGAGTGCTTAACCAATGAAAATGAATTGCGCAGTAATGTTGGCTTTCCTCTTATCTGGGGCCAGTGCTTTGCTTGGACAGGAGGCGGCATATCCAACCGCAACGATCACCGTTCGCGCGGTTGACGAGGACGGAAATCCTGTGCCTGGCTCGAAAGCGGGAGGAGCCTTTGAGGTTCCTAAAAGGGGCGGTTTTGGAACCGAATCCGTTGCTCTCGAAGGTATAACGGACAATGAGGGTAAGTTCATATCCACCGGGCAAACCAGTTCAGGCATTGTATCCTACGGTGCGGGCAAAGACGGTTACTATCGCACGGCAAACCTTAGATACTTGTTCAAAGAAAAGGCTGGTGTGCAGTGGCAGCCTCCGAATCCGGTTGTCGAGGTTATGCTTAAGCGAATCGTCAATCCGATCCCTATGTTTGCAAAGCGGGTTGAAACCAAGATGCCAGAGGACGCGGCACCCGTGGGCTTTGATCTTCAAGCTGGCGACTGGGTTGCGCCATACGGAAAGGGAACGGTCAAAGACTTCATCTTTACCGTAAATCGCACCATCACGAGCGATCGCGACTACCGGGCAACCCTTGTACTTCGTTTTAGCAACGAAGGTGATGGTCTTGTGCCGGTGCGTGATCCAAAGAGCCTTGGAAGTGAACTCCTGCTGCCGAGAACTGCTCCCGAGGGCGACTATGAACCAGAGCGCATCTGGAATAGCGGACGAGCGCCAACTGACTCTGGTCCCGATGTGTTCGGCAGACCATCCGAAGTGATGGCTTACTTTTTCCGTGTGCGCACTGTGTTAGACGAGAAGGGGCGAGTGAAAAGCGCCCTCTATGGCAAAATGCACGGCGATATCCTGCTATACATCGGGACCAAAGCTCCAAAAGCCGGCCTCGGATTTACCTGCTATTTGAACCCGACGCCGAATGACCGGAATGTTGAGTTCGACCCGAACAGAAACCTGTTCATCGGATTAAAAGGCTTGGAGTCAGTCAGTGCTCCTTGAGTTGCCGTGACCTTTGAACATGTGCTTCTCGCGGTTTGCGCTTTGCCGATCGGTTTGCCGGTCGTCGTTGCCATTTTTGCCCGCCGCAGTCCGCTCGGAGTCAGAATCGCGCTTCTGATGGCTGGCCTTGCGAGCGGATGCTATGTAGCAGCACGGTTCTCCGAAGTTGAACGGGCTTCCGGTGGCTTCAAGGACTTGGCTCTCGTGGGCGTTCCGCTTGTCGCAACCGCTGCCGCGTTCTATGTCGCTATTTTTGGCGTCGCTTTAAGCGCGCTGATCGGCTCGTGGATGGCGGGAACTCCGTTCACGCTTCGCTCAGTTCTTAGTCTTCTGCTTTGCCTCCTGTGTATTGGCGTAGCAGTGATTTATGGCAATGCGGTTCTTAGTTGGCCCCGGCTGTGACTCCCCCCAGGGGGCAGGCGAGGACTCGTGACAGGTGGTGTCATGCCGATAGCGGAATCTGGAAAGGCGGGGGGGACAGACCCGAATGGCACTAAGATAAGGTTTTCCGGCTAGTCCGACTTCCGTTCTTTTTCGGCCGGTTTCTGCGGGGAAGGTTCCCGGTTAAACGACGCGGCCTGGTCAGGAGTTGATAGTTTTTAGGTCGCCTCTTCCTCGCCCTCGG
>CAIURC010000192.1 GCA_903901425.1 uncultured Spartobacteria bacterium
GGCTGCCTGCCCTCACCTTCCTTGATAACCTTAATTTGCAACCCGCTTGGGAGCGTCTTAACACCCTCCTTTTTCGCGTTTTGCTTCAGGAAAACCTCTCCCTTTATCAAGCCCAATTGCGCAATCCCGCGAAGAGGCGCAGATAGAATGATAGCCAATAACAGGAAACGATATGCGTTCATAAAACTAAACGAGTTAACTAACAGACTTTCCGCAGGAATACCCAAGCCTGCAAGCAAAACACTTACCGCAACCTATTCCGGCAGTCCGCTGCGCCACTCGTCCGAATACAACCCGATCTTCTCCACAGGAATCCGCTCAAACCCCAGTAACCACGCGGGTGAATCCTTCGAAAGCCGCTTCGGATCCCCTTCCTCAAACTTCGGATCCGCAACCAGTGACCCCTGATCCACCCCTTTCTCGCGCCAACTCTCCCACTCCGAACGCATTTCCACTCTCTGTAAACCCAACCCGGCCACCTCCAGCCAACCATCCTCCGCACGCCACTCCACCCGTGCGGAAAAAGTGTTCATTTTCGGATGCCAGCCTGCCTGCCCCTGAACCGGAACGCTAAACACCCACTCCCTGTCCTCCCAATCAGTTGAGACGCGAACTTCGCTCTTCGGGCTCATCCAGAAATATTCACCTGTCACGAAACTTTGCACCCCAATGCTGGCCTTTGCCTCATGACTTGCGCGAACGCGCGCCCTCAGCCGGTAAGCCGCGCCGGCCTCCAAAGCAACTGAAGGTCCATAGGCGAACGGATAAGGCTTTTTGATTCCCTCAATTCGAAAAACCACCACCTCTTTATCCGCATCACTCAAACCGCCTTTTGGCGGCTCCGATGGTTTACCCCCCCACCTCCACCCCTCGGGCATCGTCTGCGGTGCCCCCTTCCATGCGCCCAGGAGCTCCGTTCCAATCGTGGCCCCAGCACCAAGGAAGCCGGTTCTAACAACACCACCCGGGGCCCAATACAGATTCTGATCAAAGTGATTGTGGGTAAACGGAACCTGACGAACGTCAATCACCGGAACCTCTGGGTCGCTGGAGACTAGGATATTTCGCTCAAACCGATTACCTCGCATTGTGAGCCCTCCGGGCATCGGCGCATCCTTTGGATGCAGCTCCATACCCCTGAGCTTTTGCCACGCGGGTTCCGCCGCCACTTTTTCGTAACCCTCTATCATCGCCGGCAGCGAACGAGTGTAGCGGTCACTAACACTCCATCCGTGTACGTCCACCTGCCACTGCCGGTTGCCGACCCAGATGTTATTGAGAATCCAGCAATCGCGCGCACCGTGCACATGAATGCCTCCACGCCCGCAGCGCTCCACAATGTTACCGATCACATCGGCGCCGCCCGAATTGTCGTCCAGATAAATCCCCCAAGAAAAATGCGGTGTGGTGAGCTTGCCGTTGTGAAGATCCATCCCGTAAACGTCGTGAATCCAGTTATGGCGTATCACAGATCCTCGCGGGGTTATCCAGTCGCGGCCTCCGGAATAGATCGCCCCGGTATCCTCTGTCTCAAGCGACAAATCGTGTAGATGATTTAGCTCAATCACATTCAGGTTCCCTCCGTGCATTATCCCAAAACGAGGCCCGTGGTGGATGTGGTTCCGGGCGATTTTTGCCCCGATTGTTGTCAC
>CAIURC010000193.1 GCA_903901425.1 uncultured Spartobacteria bacterium
CTCTCACCCCGAAACAATCCGATGTCCGGCTCCCCGCAGCGAGGCCCGCTTTCCGTCAGCCCACTCTCCCCGTTCTCAACGAAGCGACCTCGGCAGTTTCCGGAAACAAAAAAATCTCCCGATGAGCGCGCGGAAACCGCTGCACGAGATTCTGCTGGGGTGCGGCCTTTCTGAGGAGGACGCCGCGCCGCTGGCCGGGCTTCCGGTTCCCACTGGGAGCACATGGACCTCCGAGGTCCTCAACTCCGGCAAGGTGGACGAGACCCTCCTGACCGGGGAACTGGCCCGGCTGTTTCAGACCCCGTTGGAAATGGTGGATCCGGAACGAATCGACCGGGCAGCGCTTTCCCTGCTGCCGAGCCGGTTTGTCTTCAAACACCACATCCTTCCCCTGGCTGGCTCCCAGGACGAGGTGCGACTGGCCAGTTACGACGTGTTCAACCATGTCGCCCGTCGTCTCGCCTCACAACAGTTTGAGGGCCGGAAAATCCGCTGGGTCTTGTGCCCGCGCGGACATCTCCTGCGCTCCATCAAAACTGTCTACGGGGTCGGCGCGGAGACGTTTGAGGAAATCCTTCAAAGCAGCCGGACCTACGACTACCAGGACGAACGCCAGCAATCGCAGGACATTACCGCAGACGACCCGGAGGCGAGTGTCGTCAAGTTTGTCAACCAAGTGATCCGGGAGGCCATTGTCGAGCGGGCCACGGACATCCATGTGGAACCTCTGGAGAACGATCTCAGGATCCGGTACCGGATTGATGGGATGCTGCATGAGGTGGCGGTCCCTCCCCAACTGCGCCTACTCCAGAACGCCATCATTTCGCGGCTCAAAGTCATGGCGCACATGGACATCGCTGAAAAGCGGCTCCCTCAGGACGGCCGGATCAACCTCACGACCAGCGCCGGAGCGATCGACGTCCGGGTGTCCACCATCCCCACCGTGAACGGGGAAAGCATCTCGCTGCGTTTGCTCAGCCGCAGCGAAACCCTCCAGTTCGGTCTGGAGCGGCTCGACATGAGCGCAGCCCAACTCGAGAACGTCCGCAAACTCCTCGCTGAACCGAACGGAATTATTCTGGTCACAGGCCCCACCGGTTCGGGCAAATCCACCTCGCTCTACTCCTTCCTCTCCAGCATCAACGCCGTCTCCCGCAGGATCATCACCGTTGAGGAACCCGTCGAATACCGTCTCCCGGGCGTCTCCCAGATCGACGTGAAGCCCGACATCGGCCTGACCTTTGCCAACGGTCTCCGGGCCATCCTTCGGCAGGATCCCAACATCGTCATGGTCGGCGAAATCCGCGATTTTGAAACTGCGGAGATCTCCATCCGTGCCGCGATGACCGGCCACCTCGTGTTTTCCACCCTTCACACCAACGATGCCGTCAGCGGGATCACCCGTCTGCTGGACATGGGAATCGAACCCTTTCTTCTCGCCAGCGTCGTCCGGGCGTTTCTTGCCCAGCGTCTGGTTCGGACCCTGTGCAACCATTGCAAGGCGCTGGCGGAGTATCCCGAGGATTACCTCCGCGAAACGGGCGTGCCGCCCGGAGCAGGCCGCCATTTCCACCGCGGAAAAGGCTGCGAACACTGCCGGAACACCGGGTACCGCGGACGGGCAGCCATCTACGAACTGGTCACCATCAACGAAAACCTGCGCCGCCTCATCATCGCCAAGCAACCCGGCTCGGCGCTCAAAAACCGTGCGGTGGCGGACGGCATGCACACCCTTCGGCAGGATGGCTGGCGCCGCGTCCTTCAAGGGATGACCTCCGTGGAAGAGGTCCTCCGAGTGACCCAGCAGGACGAATCCATCGCGGAAACCGACTAGCGGGCCCGTGGTTTTTCTGACGGCTGCAAAATTCGTTTCGCTGGAAATCCAGCCTGATCCCCACTAGGACTGAGGGGGATGTTCAGCCCCAAGTTTTCCCCCGCCCTCGGCCGCCCCCTGCTCCAAGCCTTTTCCCCTGCCCTTTTCGCATGGCTCTGCATGGCGCCTCCTGCGCAAAGCCAGGCGCCCGCTGGAAACAAACCAGAAACCAAACCGGCTTCCGCCAAGGGAGATGCCAAAGCTCCTGTGGCTCAAAAGAAGAAGGCTGCCGCCCGGAGTCTGCAGGTTTCCATGCGGGACGGCCTCCGCTTTGATCCGCCCCGGTTGAGCGTCGCGCCCGGCCAGGATTTTGTGCTCACGGTGGAAAACGCCGATACCACTCATCAAACCCACAACCTGGTTCTTCTCAACCCGGGCACCCTTCAGGCAACTGTCCAGGCCTCGATGGAACTGGGGGAAAAGGGCCCTGAACTCCATTTCGTCCCGAAATCGCCCAATGTTCTAGCCAGCACCACGGTTCTTGGTCCGGACCAGAAAGTGCAGCTCAAACTGAAGATCGAGAAACCTGGCATCTACCCGTACGTCTGCACCTTCCCTGGCCACGGCATGGTCATGTACGGCGCCCTGTATGTCGGGGAACCCATGCCGGAACTCTCCAAGGACCCCAACGTCCCCAGTGTGACCCTCCAAGCCATGACAGCCGGCGGCGGCCGCAGGCCTTTCATTCAGCGCATGTTCATGCCGGATACCGGCCCGGCTTCCATCGCTGTCGCGCTTCCAGGCAAACAGAACTACTGCTGGGACAGCGTCCTGTGCAGGCTGCGCTATTCATGGACCGGGTCGTTTCTGGATGCCTCCGAACACTGGTCTGGAAACGGAAAGGCGCTTGCCACGCTCCCCGAAAAACCGTGGTGGACTGCTCCGCGTGAAACCCTGGACCTGCGCTTTGGCAAGCCCGAGTCGCCCGCACCAAAACTCAAGTTCCGCGGGTACAGGGTTTCTGAGGGCCTCCCCGAATTCCATTACACCGCCGACGGCAAAGACGTTTTCCAATCCGTCACTGAAATGCCTGAGGGCGCTGGCATCGTGCTCAAGTACCGGATCCCTGAACCGCCACCGATGACGGTGTTAATCTTGGGAAAAAACACGCCCTTCAAAACAACCTCGGGCGAAATGCGGGAAGGCGCACTCCGTCTGACTGCCGATCAAGCCCGCGAGTTCACCCTCCAACTCTCTGTCCCCCAGCCATGAAACCGATTGCCCTGCTCCTGCCGCTTGCCTTCCCGCTTCTGGCGAACGCCCAAACCGCCGCGACCCACGGATCGCCCTCCGCAACCGCCCCGTACTACGCCGTAGAAAAAATCCAGACTCCGCCCGGCGTTGACCCCCAGATCGGCGCACTGCTCGTTCTTCCCGACCAACGGGTGGCAGCTGCGTTTCACCATGGCGAGGTGGGTATCTACAATCCCGCGGACAACTCCTGGAAAATATTCGCAGAGGGCCTCCATGAACCCTTGGGCATGCTCGCTGAAAAGGACGGCTCGCTCCTGGTCATGCAACGGGCGGAACTCACCCGCCTCAAGGACACCAACCTCGATGGCGTGGCCGACCACTACGAAACCGCATGGTCCGATTTCGGACTGACGGGCAACTACCACGAATTCGCTTTCGGACCGGCTCAGGCCCCGGACGGCAGGATTTTTGTGGGGCTCAACCTCGCCTCTAACGGCGACACCATTGCCCGCGAAATCCGTGGTCCATGGAGTCCCGTAGGCCTTGCAAGAGAGGAGTTTTACGGAGACTGGAAAAAAGCGGGGCCTTTGGCGGGCCGCATGTACTCGCGGGTTCCGTGGCGGGGTTGGATTATGGAGGTGGACCCAAAAACAGGGACTGCCAAACCCTTTGCACTTGGGTTCCGGTCCCCGGATGGCCTCGGATTTACCGCATCGGGAGAGCTCGTGGTCTCGGACAACCAGGGCGACTGGCGGGGCAGCAGCGAGCTCCATGTCGTTCAAAAGAACGGTTTTCACGGGCACCCGGCCAGCTTGGTTTGGAAAAAGAACTGGGATGGAACAAACCCACTGGATGTGCCGACAGCGAAACTGGAGTCCCAGCGGACACCGCCCGCGCTTTGGTTTCCGCACAACATCTACGCCAACTCACCAACCCAGCCCGTCACGATTCCGAAAACAGCCGCCTGGGGTCCATTTGGAGGCCAGACTTTGATCGGTGAAATGAACAGCCCCCGCCTGCTCCGGCTGCTCCTGGAAAAGGTGGACGGCGTTTGGCAGGGCGCCTGCGTGAACCTCGGCGAGTTCAAGGAACTCAAACTGGGACTCCATCGCCTGGCGTTCCGCGGAGACAGCCTATGGGTGGGGCGCACCCACCTTTCCTGGGCTGGCAGCGAGGGCATCGCCACGGTCACTCCAAGAGGCAAACTGCCTTTCGACCCGCTCGACATCCACGTCACCCCGAAGGGATTCAACCTCTCATTCACAGAACCCCTCTCCGATTCCGCCTCGGAAATCGGGTCCTGGAAGGTGGAGCACTACACCTACGCGTACCACTCCACGTACGGCTCACCCCAACTCGAAAAGGGGACTTCCACCCCAACCCGGGTCTCTGTCGCACCCGACCGGAAATCCGTGGAGTTGGAATTCCCGTCTCTGAAACCGCACTTCGTCTACGACTTCAATCTGTCAGACATCCAGTCGGCAGCGGGCACAAAACCCCTCAATCCGCGGATTGCATACACCCTTCACCGGATTCCAAAACAGTCTCCCTCAAAGAAGTAGCCCCCCCCTCAAATCCCGCCCCAGAACGGAGTTCAGCCCCCCCATGAACCGCATTCTCTCCCTTACCATCGCACTGACCCTCTTTCTTCCCGCCCTGCATGGAGCGGACGACTACGCTCCAGGCCCGGACTCCCAGCCCAACCCGGATGTTCCGAAGGGCAAGGTCATCCAGATGCCTCCATGGACGGACTCCAAGGTTTTTCCGGGTACCAAGCGCGACTGGTGGATCTATGTTCCCAGCCAGTACCAACCCTCCCAGCCCGCCTGCGCGATGGTGTTTTGTGACGGCGCAGGATTTGTAAAACCCGATGGCGCATTCCGTGTCCCGGTGGTTTTCGACAACCTGATTGCGCGCCATGAAATCCCGGTGACCCTCGGGATTTTCATCAACCCGGGCGCATTCCCGGCGCTGCAATCCGGCCAGAAAGACCGCAGCAACCGGAGTTTTGAGTACGACTCCCTCGGAGACCGGTACGCCCGGTTTCTCCTTGAGGAAATCCTGCCCGAAGTCCGCAAAGAATATCAAATCAGCGAGGCTCCAGGGGATCTGGCACTCTGCGGCAACAGTTCCGGCGGGATCTGTGCGTTCACCGCCGCATGGGAACACCCCGAACGCTTTGGCAAAGTCATCAGCCACATCGGAAGCTTCACCAATATCCGGGGCGGACACGTCTACCCGGCCTTGGTGCGGGAAACCAAAGACAAACCCAGACCGATCCGGGTCTTTCTTCAGGATGGTTCCAATGACCTCGACAACCTCCATGGCAACTGGCCTCTGGCAAACCAGGAAATGGCGGCAGCCCTGAAGTTTGCCGGCTACGATTACCAGTTCGTGCTCGGTGAGGGCGGACACAGCGGCAAACACGGCGGCAGCATCTTCCCGGAAACCCTCCGCTGGATCTGGAGGGATCATCCCCGCCGTTGACCCCCCCCCACTCTCCCAGCTCCCCCCCACTGTCCTATGTCCAAGCTCTCTCTCCTGTTCGGGTGCGCACTCCTCGGTGCACCCTTCTTGGCATCGCTCTCCAAGGCCGCCGAACCGCATCCGCTCGCATTGGAACAACCCGGCGTTCCCAAGGGCACGCTGCACCCCATGCCTCCGTGGGAATCCCAAATTTTCGCGGACACCATTCGGGACTGGTGGGTTTATGTGCCCGCTCAGTACACCCCCGAAAAACCTGCTGCGGTCATGGTGTTCCAGGATGGCCACGACTACATCAAGCCGTCTGGCGCATGGCGGGTTCCCACCGTGTTCGACAACCTGATTTCTTCAGGCAAAATGCCTGTCACCATCGGAGTTTTCATCAATCCCGGCCACTCCAAGTCCAAACCAAAACCGGAGTCCCCGTGGAAAAGCAGCAACCGCAGCTTTGAATACGACTCCCTGGGGGACCGCTACTCCCGTTTTCTTCTTGAGGAGATTCTTCCCGCAGTCGAGGCCCGTTTTCCTCTCACCAAAGACCCGGCTCAGCGTGCCATCTGCGGGGCGAGTTCCGGCGGGGCCTGTTCCTTTACCGTGGGCTGGGAACGCCCAGATGCTTTCCGGAAGATCCTCTCCACCATCGGCAGTTTCACCAACCTGCGCAGCGCCCACAATTATCCCTCGTGGATTCGGAAAACGGAACGCAAACCACTTCGGGTATACCTCGAAGACTGCGGCGGCGATGTCGACAACCTCTACGGAAACTGGCCTCTCGCCAACCAGCAGATGGCGGCCGCCCTCCGCTACATGGGCTATGACACCCGGTTCGATTACGCCGAAGGATTTGCCCACAATTCCCAGCACGCAGGCCCCCTCCTCCCGGAGGCCCTCCAGTGGCTCTGGCGCACTGAAACGCCCGAACCCCTCATCTCCACCCGGGGCGATCTCGGCGGCGACATGACCCTTCACAGGCTCCTCATCGAAAACGAATCATGGTCTGTGGTGGCAGAAAACCTCGGGTTCGCGGATGGCCCCTGCTCCGATGCGGATGGCAACTTCTATTTTTCCGACATGAAAGCCCCTGGAATCTTCCGGGTCGGAAAGGACGGCAAACCCGTCAAACTTCTGGATGAACCCGCCAGTGGACTTGAGTTCGGCCCCAACGGCCTGCTGTACGCCTGTCAGGGAAGCAAAAAGCGCCTTATCTCCATTGACCTTTCCAGCGGCCGCATCGAGGTCGTTGCCTCCGAGGTCCAACCCAATGACCTGGCTGTCTCCAAGACGGGCCACGTTTATTTCACTGAAACTGGCAAAAAACAGGTGAGCTGGGTTCCGGCAGGAACCACGGAACTCCGCGTGGCAGATACCGGAATTCAAGCCCCCAACGGAATCGCGCTCTCTCCAGACCATGGCACTCTGGCCGTTTCGGACTACCGGGGCGAGAATGTTTGGACGTTTTCCGTGCACCCCGATGGAAGTCTTTCCGCCAAGACGCCCTACATGACCCTCTGCACCGAAGTGGACATTCAGAACACGGCCACCAACGGCCGCGGCGCCGCATTCAAAACGGCCTCTGGCGGGGATGGGATGGCCACCGACCGTGCCGGCCGTTACTACGTCGCCAGCAATCTGGGAATCCAAGTGTTCGACCCCACTGGCCGACTCTGTGGAATCGTTTCACGCCCGCAGCTGCAAAAGCCGCTGACCAGTTGCATCCTCTCTGGCGAAAACTTCGGGTATCTCTACGCCACAAACGGCGACAAAATCTATCGCCGCAAGGTCCAGAACAACGCGTCGTCCAAGTAAGCCTACCCCACAAAGGCCCCAGGCATGTCGAGGAAAGGCGCTGGCGCCTCCGTCAGCTTTTCAGACAGATCCACAGGGTTTTTGCCGCGAGTTCCGCCGGAATGTCCTCCAACTCCGGTTCAGATCGGAAATCTGCGGACTGCCTTCTGGATCGAAGAACCCCGCGAGCCAGCAACTCCATGTTTTTCCGAGTCATCCTGGAGCAGTTGGTAGACAACAAAATTTTGGCGCCGGGGGTTGCGACCTCTAAGGCAAGCGCCAGCAGGTCGCCAAGATGCTGCTCCACTTGAAACTTTCGCCCCTTGTTGCCCCGCGAAAATGTGGGCGGATCCAAGATCACCGCGTCGAACCGTTCCCCCTTCCTTGCCAGACGCGGCAAAAGGTCAAAGGTGTCCTCCGCATAAAACCGGTGTCCTGCATCTGGAACCGGATTCAGCCCGTTCAAGGTGAAGTTGGATCGGCCTCGATCGAGCGACTTCCTTGAAAGATCCACGCTGGTGGTCTGAGCGCCCGCCAGTGCGGCAACAACCGAGAAAGAGCAGGTGTAGGCAAAGGTGTTCAGAACTTTTTTGGGCGACATCCGCCTCAAAAACGCCCGGTTAGCGCGTTGATCCAGAAACAAACCAGCCGAGTATCCCGCGCCAAAATCCATGCCGTACCGGACACCCCCCTCTTCCACAACCGTCTCAAGACCTGCCCCGGCATCTCCGTCCAGAAGCACTGGAGCAGACCGCTCCACATTTTGAACGGGAACAAACCGTCCAAACAGCCGGGAGGAAAGAACCCCGGTTGCCTGTTGAAAGGCAGGGATCTCCTCGCGCACCCGGTCCAAGGCCGTTTCCTCCTGGTAGGACAACAGCCAGTCCCCACCGAACCGTTCAATCCACGCGAGGCCCGAGGAGAACAGGCGATGCGCGTTGGTCTGTTCCATGGCCATTTTCTGCAAAAAAGCCGGTGAAACCCACCGTCCCGGCATTTCGGGTTTGGGAACCGGGCGTCCGCCTTCGCGGTGATTGGAAAAAGAGCGTTTCAAGATACCCGGAGAACTGATTGCATACGGCCGCTTGTTCAAGTAGTTTAGCGCGCTTTTTTCGCTACTTCCTATGCAGAAGCCCTTTCCTCTGATGATGACGGCCATGACCTTGGCGGTGTCCCCCGCTTGGGGACAGGCCAGCGATCCCGGCGATTTTTTCACCAAGGGCTACCTGGCCTGCAAGAAGGCCGAACAGGCCGAGGCAGGCGGCCAGTTCGGAACCGCCATCAACCTCTACAGAGAGGCCGAAGCTGCCCTTTCCCAGCTTTCCAAACAGTTCCCGGACTGGCAGCCGCCCATGGTGAAGTTCCGGCTTGAACAGGCCAACGAGGGACTCGCCCGCCTCAAATCTAAGGTTGGCGGTACCAAGCCCAAAGTCGAAGACCCCATTGCGCCACTCCCAGCAGAGGATTCCCCCATCCCCCAGGAATTCCCGAAGGCGTCCAAACCCCAGCAGCGCAACACAAACCTCGACCCCATCCGGGAAATCCAAGACCGTCTCCGGTCCTTGGAAACCGAGTCGGAGGACCTCCGCAACCAGCTCAGGACCGCCACCCAAGATCGCGAAGATCTAACACGCCGTTACGAAGACTCCCGCCGCGAGGCCCAGAAGGCGTCCGAAATGCTTCAGCGCCTCCAGAACCGGGCCGACCGGGCTGAAGACGCCCTGATGAAGGCGGAAACCGAGGGCGCAAAAATCATCGCCTCCAACAAGGATCTCGCCGGCGAGAACGAGAAACTCAAAAAGGAACTCAACTCCGCCCGCATCGACCGCGATGCCACCGACGAACTCCGCTCCCAGACCATCGACAGCCTGACTTCCGCCCGGAAAAAGGTCGAGGCCGCCAATCAGGAACGCGACCAAGCCAAAAAGGCCCTGGGCGAGTTCCCCGCGAAAATCGCCGCTGTCCAGAAGGAACTCGAACGCGAATCCAAGGAGAAACAGGAGATCTCCTCCAAACTTTCCAAGACCGAAGAAACCCTCAAGAAGGTGTCTGGCGAACGCGATGAGGCCCGCAAGGCCAACGCGGAAATGCCGGCCAAAATCGCGTCTCTTGAGAAAAAGCTCTCCAAAACCGAGGAGGAACTCAAGAAGGTCACCACTCAGCGGGATACCGCCGTCGCGCAGCTGGACAAAATCCGGGCCTCAGGGAAACAGGTCGACAAACTCATTTCGGAGAATACGTCGCTCATGGCGAAACTCGCGGATGCGGAAAAATCGATCGTCCAGTTCAAGGACGAGGGAGGGAAGAAGGACGAACAGATTGCGGGGCTCAAGCGGGACATTGCAGCGGCGCAGAAGGAACTGGGCGACACCCAAAAAACCAGCTCGGACGCTCAGAAACAGATGGCTGACCTTCAGGCCAAGCTCGAACAGCAGGCCAAGGAACTGGCGGCGGTCCAAACGGATAGCTCCTCCAGCAGTGCCGAACGCAAGCGTTTGACCGAAGAAAATGACACCCTCCGTGGGATCATCGTGCGCGAGATGAAAGAAAACGCGCGGCGCGACCAGACCAAAAAACTGGTTCTCGGGGAACTCGCCAAGTTGGAGGTCAAGAGCCAGAGCCTGCTTCAGCAGATCGATTTCCTTGGCCAACCCGTGCTCCAGTTGACAGAGCAGGAGCGCCGGCTCTTCAAAACTCCGGTTGTCGAGGTCAGCGATGTGGAACTCTCCATTGCCGCGCCCAAGGACGGCACCGCCCCGAAACCGGCAGAGAGCGCTAAAACTGGTGAGATGGCGAAGCTGAATCCGCCTGAAAAACCAGACGCCAAGCCTGCGCCTCAAACCACCGCCCAGCCTGCTGCAGACTCCGGCCCCAACGTGCCTCCTGCCCTGATGAGCTTTGCCAAGGAGGCCAAGGAACATTTTGACCGAGGGAACTACCGCGAGGCAGAGAAGTGCTACGACAAGATCCTGGCCAAGGCGCCAAACAACTTGTACGCGCTCAGCAACTTGGGCGTCGTCCGGTTCCGCAACGGAAAACTCAAACTGGCTGAGGAAGCATTCAAAAAGGCCATCGCAATCGCGTCCGAAGACGCGTTCAGCCACTGGAATCTGGGCATCATTTACTACGCGCAGGGCAAGTATGACGAAGCGGTGGAGGTCCTGACCAAGTCCCTCGCCATCCAACCCAAGAACGCAACTGCCCACAATTACCTGGGTATCACCGCCAGCCAAAAGGGCTGGCAGGAAGCCGCTCGTAAGGAACTGGACACCGCCATCAGCCTCGACCCGGGTTACGCAGACGCGTATTTCAACCTCGCAGTGGTCTGCGCCACCCAGCAACCGCCTGACAAAGAGTCGGCTCTCAAAAACTACAAGCGCGCTATCGAACTCGGCGCCGAACCCGACCCGGCCCTCGAACAACTCATCAAGTAAGGGCTACGGCTTGTAGTATGGCCCGAGAACTTCCAAGACCTTTGCCCGGAGTTCCTCGCCGTCCACCATCCCGTTCTTTCTCCAGAGGATCTCACCTCCGGCTCCCACCAGAATCGTGTGTGGAATTGCCCCGGGCCAATCCGGATCGAGAGCCGTCATAAGGTCGGCTACCCGGGTACCGCTGAACAGGTAACTGTTTGTGCTCCGCCCCTCGGCTTGGACCGACTTGCGCAACCGGTCCGACATCCCCGCCCCACGCTTTTCCAGAAAGGCCTTGACCTGCCCCGCGGCCCCGGGATCGTCCGCGCTGATTGAGACAAACTCAAAGTTGCGGAGGTCAAACTTCCGGGCGGTGGCGACCAACTCCGGGAACTCGGCCACACACGGGCCGCACCACGTCGCCCACACATTGATCAAGCGCACCTTCGAGGTCCCGTTTTTCCTGAGGCGCTCGGCACCCGCAACGTCCACCAACTCCACATCCACCGGGGTGGAGTCCCACTTCGCAAGCCGCTCGGCAACCTTCGCCTTTTTTTCAAGCCACTTTGTAGAGCACCCATGCGGCTTGGTGACCGGCACGGCAAGCTCCCGACCCGCCAGCAACGATTCCACAGCATTGCGCGCATCCGCACTCCTCACCGTTGCCGGGTCAGCGTACCGCGAATCATCCAACTGCCCCCGGTAACGCAACCTGCGGTCCGCGTCAAAAATGAACACATGCGGTGTCGCCAGACATCCATACGCCTTGGCGACCGCCTGAGTCTCTCCGTCGTACAAGTACGGAAACTTGAACCCCGCCTCGGCCGCATACTTTTTCATGTCCTCGAAACCATCATCGTACTTGGAGTACCCAAGTTCGTCCGGAGTGAGTCCCTCCGGGTTGTTCGGATTGATGGCCACCACCTCCACCCCCATCCCCTTGTAATCCTGCTGGAGGCGCATCAGGCGGCCCTCTGCAGCATGCGAATCGGGACAATGATTTGAGATGAACGCCACCAGCAGGACCCGCGCTCCGGAGTAATCCTTGAGCCGATGCGTTTTCCCATCAATCCCAGGCAGACTGAAGTCGGGTGCCGCATCTCCAATCGCCAGTTCCTTCAGGTCCCCAGGAAGCACCGCGCTCGCCGGTTTTTTTTCCTGCGCTGCAGCCCCCGCTGTCCATGTGCCAAAACCGATCCAAACCAGACCCAGCGCAATGCCAATCGGGGAAAAAATGGGGGGCTTCATTCCCAAAGTTTCCCGGCAACCCCAGCGGCTGGCAATCCCGATTTCTGCTCCTGAACATCTGCCGGCACAGCCCAAACCAAACCCAGAAAACTCAGAACCGAATCGGAGCCGGAGGCGCAAGCTTCAACCCTGCCGGATCCTGATTCTCAATCAAATCCGCCGGCTTGACCGGCGCCGCCCGGCGCACATTGGAGGCCGGTTCATCCTCCGGAACCGGTCGCGCAGCGGGTTCGGGTGGCGGCGCCACGGCGCGGGCGGTTCCGAAGGGATCCCGGCTTCCCAGTACGGTGGGCCCTTTCATCGCGATCGGAGACCGGGTCTCGGCCTCCACCGAAAGCGCCGCAACCGCTTTGCCGCCCTCTTTTCCAGAAGCGGCTCCCGGCTTGGATCGTGGGATTCCGCTATGCACGTCACAGGGTTCGGTGGGCACTTGGCTGGGAGCAGCGATTTCCGTGATCACCGTACGGCGCCGCACCTTCTCTCCAGTCTCTTTGTTTTCGAGGTTCTCGAAGCATTTCTCCGTGGGCAACAGCCCCGAAACTGAACACACCTCACAGGAGGACAACCCATCCGGCTTGGGGATTTCTTTCGGGGGATACCGGCCGTAGGTGGCTCCCATAATGTCGACCCAGATGGGAAGGGCCACCTCGCTCCCAAAAGCGCCGAAATAAATGCTCGGATGGTTTTTGTCGAACCCGGCCCATACCCCGCAGGTCACCTCGCTGCTGTAGCCCAAAAACCAGGCATCGGTGAAATTGTAGGCCGTGCCGGGCTTGCCCCCGAGAGGAGCGCGTTTCAAACCCAGTTCACCGAAGGTTTTGAAAGCGGGCCCGCGTTCGAGGACTTCCGTGAGGCAGGAATGCACCTCATAGGCGGTGGTTGGCTTTAAAACCCGTTTCACCTGCGGCTGAGCGCGGAAAACCACCTGCCCGTCCTGATTCTCAACCCGCGTGATCAAATACCCCTGTTTGGGACGGACCCCTCCATTGGGAAAGAGGGTGTGGGCGAGCGTCATCTCCATCAAGCTCACCTCGCTGCTGCCCAGAAAAGTCGACGGATAGGGCCGGAACGGATGCTCGAATCCTGCCTCCTTGGCCAAGGCAATCACACGGTCCAGCTTCGCCTGAGTGCCAAACCGCACCGTCGCTGCATTCTTGGATTTCACCAGGGCCTCCCGGGCCGTAATCGGCCCCTCGTACTGGTTGTCCTCCTGTTCCACGCCCCATTCCGGCAGAAGTCCCGTGGTGCCTCCGATCATGACCTGGCGGTTGTCCATCTGGGTGTCCTGCACCACCGTCCCCGGAAACAGCCCCCCTTCAAAACCCGCCGCGTACACCATCGGCAGAAAACCCGTCCCGGCCGGCACCAGCGCATTGACCCGGTTAAACTCACTGTGCTGGCAGTCGCGCCCTCCCACCATCGAAAGAATCGCTCCCGTTTTGTTGTCCAAAACCAGAACCGCACCCTGCAAGTACTCGGGTGCCCCCAATTCCGGCAGTTCCCCCTTGGGCCCGCGCGTGTGAACCTTAAACAGAGCCTCGTAACTTGAAAAATTCGGGTGTTTGTACCCTTCCCGCTTCTCCACCTGGGTTAGCCGGTCCCGGAGCGCCTGTTCCGCCTTCTTCTGAAGCGCCGGATCAATGGTCGTGAAAATCCGGTAGCCGTCGCTCATCGCACTGTCACGACCCACCATTTTTTCCATCTCCCGCGCCACCATGTCCGCCGGATAGGATTCCTGATGCGTCGGACGCCGGTTCTTTACCAGAAGCTGTTTTTCACGATTCGCCTCATACTCCTCGCTGGAGATCAGCCCCAGATCCAGCGCCCGCATCAAAACATAGTTCCGCTGATCCAAACATGCCTGGCGGTTCCGCCACGGCGAAAGATTGCTCGGGCTCTTCAACAGTCCAGCCAGAGTCGCCGCCTCCGAAAGATCCAAATCCCGGGCATGCTTCCCAAAATACCCGCGCGCCGCCGCCTCCGCACCGTAAAAGCCGGACCCGAAAAACACCCGGTTCAAATACAGTTCGAGGATGGTTTTCTTGTCGCACCTCCGCTCGATCTCCAGAGCCACAAAAATCTCCAGAATTTTCCGGCCCGGAGTCTTGTCCGCAGCGGGCAGTTGATCCGGGAAAGTGTTTCGGGCGAGCTGCTGGGTGATGGTGCTTGCCCCCTGGGCCGCCCTGCGCTTCTGCCAGTTGCGGACCACGGCCCGGACGATCCCTTGGTAATCCACGCCGTGATGCTGGTAAAACCGTGCGTCTTCTGCAGCCACGACCGCCGTTAAAAGAGCTGGCGAAAGATCCCCCAGCGCCACCTGCTCCCGGTTCTGGACAAAAATCCTGCCCAAAATTCCTCCGTCCCGGTCATAAATGATGCTGGCAGATTCCATCTGGGCAAGCCGCCCATAATCGAACCCGCGGGCCTTTGCCTCCCAGCGCCCTTTTTCCAACCAGAGCCAGCCAGAACCGAGGATCAGGAGGCTTCCCAACACTCCCGCAAGCCCCAGAAACCAGGTTCTGAGGTAAATCGGCTTAGGGGGACGCAAATCTTGCCACATCGGATGGGCTTCCTCCTTCCCATTTAATCTCCCCTCAGGCAATGAAACTTTGCCATCAGCCCTGCCCACTCTCCCGTGCCCAACCCCTCACGCCTTGCCAGTCTGCTCGCCCAACGCATCCATTCCGAGGGCCCAATGTCCTTTGCCAGCTTCATGGCACAGGCACTATACCATCCTGACGAAGGCTATTACCGGGCTTCCCAGCAACGCACCGGCCGCGCAGGCGACTTCTACACCAGCGTCAGCGTTGGCCCCCTCTTTGGCCGTCTGCTGGCACGCCAGTTCATCGAACTCTGGCACCGGATGGGATGCCCGGCCCCGTTCACTCTCGTCGAGCAGGGTGCCAACGACGGCACCCTCCTCCGGGATGTCCTCGAGGCAATCCGCGCCTTCGCACCCGAGTGCTTTGCCCAAACCCTCTGCTTCATTGTCGAACCGTTCCCGGAACTTGAGGCCCGGCAGAGGCAGACCCTCGCCCAGTTCCCCCACACAGAATGGGTGCGCGACCTCCTACACCTCCCAAAATTCGAGGGCATCCATTTTTCAAATGAACTCCTCGACGCCTTTCCCTTTCACCGGGTGTTCTGGACCGGCTCCCACTGGGAAGAACTCGCCGTGGCATGGGCGGAGCCCGGCTTCTTCTGGATCCGGGTGCCCATCACGCATCCGGAGCTTCAACACGCCGTAAAAATTCTCCCGGACGACAGACCACCTGGCTACACCACGGAGGTCAGGACATCCGTGACTCACTGGATCAAAACTCTCGCCGACCGCCTCCAAACCGGAGCCGTGCTTGTGGTGGACTACGGATACCCCCGTTCAGAGTTGTACAGGCCAGAGCGTTCTGAAGGAACGGCCACCGCATACCACGGGCACAGGCAGCACTCAAATCTCCTCGCAAACCCGGGTGCGGATGATCTCACAGCCCACGTGGATTTTACAACGTTGGCAGAGGCCGCACTCGCATCCCGCTTCCAACTCCGCGGCTTCTGCGACCAGTCCCGCTTCCTGGCCGGACTCGGCCCCCTGCACTTCGAGGACTGCCCAGTGCCAGGCCCCGAAATGGAAAAGGAACTCCGCGCATTCAAAACCCTGTTCCATCCAGGAATCATGGGCTCGAGCTTCAAAGCCCTTTGTCTGGCGAAACTGCCGGATCCGAAACCGCTCTCAGGATTCCGTTTCGGGCCAGATCCTGCGACGGTGCTGGAAATTGGAGGGTAGCGCAAAAAAGAGATGGGGTGGCACCACGGTTGTCCCACCCCCTGTGGCAGAGTGATGGGCATAACCCCGCCGGATCACCGGAATTCACACCGACCATGCCACACATTCACTCCCGACTCGTCCGCGTCCCGAAAAGACATTCTGAGGACAAGAACAATTGTCTGGTGGTGGCCCTGCACACCCTGCTGGCACCGCTCCACCCAGCATTCAGTTACGCAGCCGTACACCGGCTCCTTGCTGCAGCCGGCCGCGAAAAAAACAAGCGCTTCTGCATCAAAAAGGCCGTCCTGGCCCTCCGCGAACATACCCTGCTCCGCCTGAGTCAGCTTTCCATCCCGGGCACATGGATCTCCACCCGCACATTTGCGCGGCTCCATCCGTCCGGACGTTTCCTCATCCGTACCGGCGGCCACGCGATGGCCTGCATCAACGGAGTTTTCTACGACACCCAGAACGTCGGTGACCGCCTCCAAGTCACCCATGGATGGAAGGTGCCAGAACCAATCCCGGAGGAACTCCAGCAAACCATCGTCCTCCGGATGGCCTCAATCGCCCAAATCGCCAGGGAGAGGGCCGAGCCCCTTCAATTCCCGGCACAACGCCAGCACCCGGGAACTCTCGTGGCACGCTGAAAGAGTCACCCGAAGGCGAGCACGCCCCCTGGGGACCGTTGGATACCGGATGGCCGGCACAAAAAAACCAGCCCGCAAAAGCTGCTCCGCCGCGCTGAGGGCACGGGCCGCCTCCCCCATCGCCACCGGCACAATCGCGCTCTGGACCGGGCCAAAACCGGCCTGTTCCATCTCCAAACAGTGGGTATTGAGCCTTTTTAAAAGTGCGGCCCCTTCCTCTCCTGCCAGAAGTTCCAGCCCCGCAAGGGCCGCCGCAGCCACCGGAGGCGGTGGAGCGGTCGAGTACACAAAACTCCGGGCCCGGTTGACCATGAGGTCCACCAGGAGCCGTCGGGCGCACACATAGCCACCCGCAGCCCCAAGCGCCTTGCTGAGGGTGCCCAACTGGAGATCCACGGAGCCAGACACCCCGGCCAACTCACACAGGCCGCGCCCGCCGCGCCCCAACACCCCGGTGGCATGGGCCTCATCCACCAGCAGCAAGGCTCCCGCTGCCTCCTTCAAACGGACAATGTCCGCCAGCGGCGCCCGGTCCCCATCCATGCTAAAAACAGACTCCGTCACCACCAGGACACGGGCTCCCGGGTGACGGCGCGCAGCCCAGTCCAGATGGGCTGCAAGTTTTTCAAGATGATTGTGTGGAAACACCCGCAGATGGGCACCGCTCAGGCGGGCCCCGTCGATCAGTGAGGCATGAGCGAGCTTGTCGAGAATGACCACATCTCCAGAGCCCACCACCGCGCTGATGCATCCCACGGCAGCTGCGTACCCACTCGAAAAAGTCAGCGCCGCCTCCGTGCCTTTGAATTCCGCAAGCCGTTCCTCAAGTTCCCGGTGGACGGGCAGGCTCCCACACACCAAACGCGAAGCTCCTGAACCGCACCCGTACCGGGCCGCAGCACGCGCAGCCGCTTCACGCAGAGCCGGATGCCGGGACAAGCCCAGATAGTCGTTGGAGCTGAAACCATCGACCTCGCGCCCGTCCAACTCCAAAACACCACTGCCCCCCACGGGTTCCACCGTCCGTAACCGGCGCAACAACGCCTGCTGCTCAAGGCCGGCAAGCTCTTCCTCAATGCCGGAGAGTGGGGACCTCGCCATTTTCCTCAGGAGCGGGTGAGGCCCCACGCCAGAAGCCGGTGCGAGTCGGTCCAGATCGAGTCCCTCTTATCTCCCAGAACCACCGCGATCACCTCGCGCGATCCGACTGCGGCACTCGACACCAGACAGAATCCCGCCGCATCCGTGTACCCCGTCTTCAACCCGTTGCAGGCACTCAGACTGGTCAGCACCCGGTTGGTGTTGTTGAAGACCTTCTGGCTGCCGTCGGGATAGGTCCACGCGAGCGACTTCATGCAGGTGATCCCGCGCAAAGCCTTGTTCCGGTAGGCAGCCCGGGCCAGCACAGACATGTCCCGAGCCGTCGAGTACTGCCCCTTGGCCGGCAGCCCGTTGGGATTCACAAAGTGCGAGTTCACCATCCCCAACTGCTGCGCCTTCTGGTTCATCCGCTCCGCAAATGCCTCCACGCTGCCCGCATGGTCGCGAGCAAGGCACCGCGCCACATCGTTCATGCTCTTCACCAGCAGGACCTGCAAAAGTTTCAACCTCGAATAAACCTCACCGGGCTTGATGTACAACTTCGACGGCTCCGCGTACGTGTCCGGCACCGCCACCCGCACCGGTTCCTCCAGACCGCCCCGCTCCGCCACCAGCAACGCCGTCATCAACTTCTGGGTGCTCGCCACCGGCCGCTTCTGGTCCGCATTCCACTCGTACAAAACCGCCCCACTCCGTGCATCCACCAGAATCGCAGCCGCCGCCTGAACCGCAGGCGCACCCCGTCCTGTTGACGCATCGGTCCCGGGTACCTTTGCAGACGAAACTTTCGGCGCAGCACTGGCTCCGGAGGGCTTGGCCGGCGCCACCGGCAACGCCTTGCGCACCGTTGCCGGAGCCTCGGCAGCTTCCAGGCGCCACCCCAGGAAAAGGGAACACAGAGACAAAACCAAAAGAAAACGATGCATCCCATCCTCCTCTCTCAATTTGCGCGGGGAATCAAGCGCACCCTCCTCGCTCTCCACTCTACTGCCCCTCAAAAGCCCCCGGACTCGGCAACGCCCCCTCGCCCGCAAACGTTTTTTCCATGCCCGAATCCGGTGCAGTGCCCAGCTCCCGGGCCCTGGCATAATGCCGCCGGGCCAACTCCAAGGCCGGCGGCGTCCGTTGCAGGTAAAACACCGCCAGATTGAAATGCGCCTCCGCGTACTCCGGATCCAACTCCACCGCACGCCGCATTTCGGCCTCCGCCGCAGAATACCATCCCTTGGCGCCGAGTGCCGCACCCAGGAAATGGTGGGCCCTAGCGTCTTTGGGCGCGTAAAGAACCGCCTGCGCCAACGCGGCAAACGCATGCTCAATTCTGTCCGACTCGTACTCCACCATCCCCAAAATCAACCATCCCAGCCCGTTTTCAGGCTGCCATCGCACCAGGCGCGTCAGAAGTTGTCGCGCCTCCCCGTACTTTCGACGCCGGTACTCCACCAACCCCAAGTTGACCGTTGCGGAGGGATTGACCGGCGACAACTCCAGCACCTGACGAAAATCCCGTCCCGCAGCCTCCAGATCCCCCCGCCCAAACGCCGCCACAGCCCGGTCAAAAAGCCGTTGCGCCTCCGGGTTCTTCCGCGGTGACGCCCCCTCCTTGGGCGCCGTCCCACCACCCCCTGGCCCGGTTGGCTGCATCGGCTGCAACAAATCCCGGATCCCGCCCCCCGCAGGCTTGGTCCTGAACCCGATTCCCGGCGCTTTTGCCTCAGTCGCCGGACCGCCCCCTTCTGCCGCGCACAACACGGGCACGAAAAGACAAAGCCCACCCAAAAATGTGGCGACCCCAAAAAGGGAAAGCCCGCGAAGGAATGCGCTGCACCTCATTTTCCAGCCGCCAGATTTCGGGACCGTTCTGAAGCCGCGCGCACCGCCCCCATGAGCGCCGCGCGGAGCCCTCCTTTTTCAAGAGCCTCCATCCCCGCGATGGTCGTGCCTCCCGGGCTGGCCACCCGGTCCCGCAGCACCCCGGGGTGTTCACCGGTGCTGAGCACCATCTCGGCCGCTCCTGCAACGGTCTGGGCTGCCAAACGCAGAGAAAGTTCCCGAGGCAACCCCATGAGCACCCCGCCGTCCGCCAACGCCTCGATGATGGTGTACACGTAGGCCGGACCGCTCCCGCTCAAACCCGTCACCACATCCATCAGCCCCTCCTTCACCCGAACCACCTCGCCCACCGAGGAGAAAAGCTTTTCGACACACTCAAAGTCCGCAGCCACTAACCCTTCGCCCTCAGAATACGCAGCCGCTCCTTTGCCCACCAGCGCTGGCGTGTTTGGCATCACCCGGACCACTCGGGCTCCCGCTCCTGCAACCCGCTGCAACTCGGCCACGGTCAAACCCGCCACCACCGAAACCACCAATCGGCCCCGGAGATCCAAACCGCTCAGGGCGCCCGCCACATCGCCTGGCTTTACACAGAGAAGAACCACCTCCGAAACCGAAGCCAGTTCCCGGTTGTCCGCGCACACCCGGACGCCCCATTCGCGCCCCCAAACCTCCGAAAAGGCCCGGTGCGCATCTGCCACCGCCATGGATGACGCTTCCCATGCCCCGCCGCGAATCACGCCGCCCGCGAGCGCCGATGCCATTTTTCCCGCACCAATAAATCCGAGTTTCATTGCCTTCCCTTTTATCTGCCCCCCCCTTGGAGGCAAAGCTCAAGTGCTTCCCCCGCGCTCTCTGCATCCCAATCCGATCTCAAGTCAAAAAAGATCAGTGTCACCGCATCCGGGGCCGGGCCGTCCCGGCGATGAAACATTTGCGATGAAATGGAGTTTCCGTGAGACTCGCGGAGTCCCTGATTTCCCCCCATGAAACTCTTGATTTTGCCCCTGTTATCCTTGGCTGGACTCCTCTCTGCACAGGCAGGTCCCCGAGACTGGCCCCAGGCCGGTGGCCCCAATGGTTCGTGGGCGGTGGAGGCGGACTCGGTACCCGTGGAATGGAGCGCAGTGAAAAACGAGCAGATCCTCTGGCGTACCCAGCTGCCTGAGCAGGGCCAGAGCGGGATTGCTGTCTGGGGGGAGCGCGTTTTTCTTACCACCTATAAACCTGAGGCGGATAAGCCCCCCACGGGCCGGGACATTGTCGGGTATTGCCTGGACGCCCGGACAGGCCGGGTGTTGTGGACGGTCGACGTGCCCGGAACAACTGACAGTATCCCCGCCTACTTCTTCTCGGATGCCACCTCCCCGACACCCGTGACGGACGGGAACCGTGTGTGGTTTGTCAACGCTGCGGGCGGCATGGGCTGCTTTGATTTGCAGGGAAAACCCGTTTGGACCCGGCAATGGCCCCCGAGCGGGAACCGCCCCCCGAACAAACTTTTTGAGCCCATCCTTTTGGGGACCACCCTGCTCAACATGGAGCCGCGCGATCTGGGAGATCCCAAGCGCGAGTCCGACCCATGGAATTACATCCGGGGGATCGACGCGAGCACGGGCAAAACTCTCTGGGTGAGCGATGATGCAGTGAACCACTACAACACGCCTGTGCTGGGAACGATGGCCGATGGAACACCGGCGGTTTTGCAGGGCCGCGGCGGATACCACGGAGTGCCCGAGACTCCGATCGGACTGAGTCTCACCAGCCTCGCTCCGGGCCGGGAAGGACGTACCCTCTGGCAGTTCGAGGCGGAATCCGACGGAAAAGCGCTTTATGTGCAGCACTGGAATGCTCGGTACGCATTCTGGTTCAAGAACACGGCGGCTGAGCATCAGGTACTGGACATACAAACGGGACAACTGCTCCGCACCCAACCCCTGATGCAGCGGGCGGACTGGCGGCGGTTCAACCCGCAAAGCGGCAAGCACGAACTGCTCGCTGACGTCGATCTCACCGCGCAGAGGCCTCCCATCAAGGTGTTTCCGGCGCAACTCTGCAACGTGGTCTGCGGAGACTGGCACTGGTTCCTCTGCTACACCGAACCGAAAAAAAATGTGGGGCCGCCCTATTGTGTGGGCCGGGTGCACATCGAAACCGGTAAGGTGGAGTACTTGGAACTGCCGGTTTCCGTGGAGCGAGCCCCGGGGCAGGCGGACAAGTTCCTCTGGGGCAAACCGCAGCAATCCAGCACGCTGAACTCCCGGGGGATGGATGTCGCTCAGGACAAAAGGAGCAAAGGCGACGGCTGGTGGTGGGGGTACCTCGGCAGCCCGACGGTCGTGGGCGGCAAGGTGTTTTTTACGACGATGCTCGGAATCACCTACGTATTGGAGGGCAACGCCCAGGTGCTCGACGAAAAGGCCCTGCTTTCCGTCAACGACCTCGGAAAACCCGGGGAGACGTGGAGCCTGAACTCGATTTCGTTCGCACAGGGCAGGTTGTTTCACCGCAGCATCACCGAGGTCTTTTGTATCGGCCGCTGACCCAGCGCCTCCGCTCCCGCCGAGGTTTTCAGCCACCGTGCCCACTCCGGCCGGCAAAGCTTTCAGTCAAGTGCCGTCTCCCGGGTATCGTTCCGGTTTCAGATTTGTGACGACCGGGTAAATTCCAACCTCTGCCTGCACCCCGGCTTTGACCGAGACGCTCTCTAGTCCCAGACGTAGTGAAGTACACACATGAATCCTCACTACCGTGCTGGCTGGATCTCTGACGTCCATCTGGGAACCCGTGGCTGTCAGGTCGACGCGCTCCTGGCATTCCTCCGCGACCATGACTTTGACACCCTTTACATCGTAGGCGACCTGATCGACGTCTGGCAGTTGCGCCGGGGCATCTACTGGCCACAGTCCCACAACGATGTCCTTCAAAAACTCCTGCGCAAAGCCCGGAAAGGAACACGGCTTGTCTATATTCCGGGCAACCATGACGAGTTTGTGAGCGGATTCCTCGGCCAGTACGGGGCTGTCCAGATCATGGACCACGCCATCCATGAAACCGCCGAGGGTGTCCGCCTTCTGGTCATGCACGGACACGAACTCGACACCGTAGTCCAGAACCTCAAGTGGCTGGCACATATCGGCGACTGGGGCTACCAACTCCTGCTTCGGCTCAACCGGCCCGTCAACGCGTTCCGGAGGCTCATGGGCTGGGATTACTGGTCCCTGAGTTCGTACGTGAAACGCAGCGTCAAGAACGCCGTGAGCTTCATCGGCGCCTTCGAGGACGCCATCGCGCGCTACGCCCTCCGCGAAAATGTTCAAGGCGTCATCTGCGGCCATATCCATCATCCCGCGGCCCGCCAGATTGGCGGGATTCAGTACTACAACACCGGCGACTGGGTGGAGAGCCTTTCAGCCTTGGTGGAACATCCCAGCGGCAAGCTGGAACTCCTCACCCATCTCCAAGTCCAAGCGCCCGTTAAAGAAATCAGCCGTCCCAGAATTGCTCAGGTTGCCTGAAAAAGATGGACCGCGCCGTTCAGACCCACGGCCCGACGGCCCATGGAGTTTCCATCGCTCAAGCCAGAGTTTCTCGGACCGCCTCGCCGCACACATCGGTGAAATAAAATCGCGTCCCAGACGTCGCGCGGTGAGTTTGGGGCGATCACTGCGGAGCAGATAGAACAGGGTGGCGTGAAGGTCGTGCATGTGGACATTGCCGTCCAACACCTTGCGCCCCATGTCGTCCGGACTTCCGCAAGTGAACCCCGGTTTCATCCCATCCGGACCGTCCGCCCACCGCTCTCCGCCTCCAACCAGCCCAAGTGCGTTGTAGTAATCAGTTTTTGCGCCCCCCCGGGCAACGCTCCCAGCAACGCATTCCGACGCCCAGGATCCAACTCCCCAAAAACGTCGTCCAACAAAAGCACCGGCGGATCCTCAAAATGCGCCGCCAAAAGGTTCGCACCACCCAGACGCAGCGCCAGCGCGAGAGTCCTTTGCTGCCCTTCAGAGCCGAATTCCGCACCCCGCCCATCCAGATCCAGTTCCAGATCATCCCGATGCGGGCCGCGGGTGCTTTGCCGCAACCGGGCATCCTCGGAGCGCGCCGCCTTGAGTTCCCCGCAAAAATCCGGCCCGCAGCCTGGCCGATACCGGAGTGCGAGGAGCTCACGGCCTCCGCTGATGGCTTGGTGCGCGGCGGCGGCGGCGGGTTGCAGTTCCTCCACCAGACGTTCCCGAGCCGTCCGAATGCGTTCCCCGGAAGCCACCAAGGGTTCATCGAACGCCGCAATCTCCCGCCACCTCGGCGCGGGCGATTTCAGGAGCAGATTCCGCGACCGCAGGGCCCGTTCGTAACTCCGCAGCGCGTTGCGGTAGGTAGCGTCCCGCTGGCTCGCCAAAAAATCCAGAAACCTGCGGCGCCCCTCCGCTCCTCCGCGCACCAACTCGATGTCGGAATTGGAAAAATACACCACCCTCCCCACAGCCAGATACTCCGTGGCATCCCGCTGTTCGACTCCGTCGAGCATGAGCTTTTTCCGTTCCCGGCTGAAATAGAACTGGAGGTGCCGGTTGCCGGCATAGCCATCCACAGCAAACCCGCGGCGTCCGTGCTGGACCACGTACGGGAGCCGGGAAACGCGGGGCGACTGGAGCCGGAGCAGGATGCAAACCCCCTCCAGCAGGGAGGTCTTTCCCTGCGCGTTTGGCCCCACAATAAAGTTCAAGCCCGGCTCAAACTGGACTTCGTGCGCATCGAAGCACCGGAAATGTCTCAACTTGAGCGCGCTAACCACACCCATGTGGTTTATCTGCCCGCCCGGTCTCGGAAAGCAAAAACCCGGTTCTCACTCGTCCTGCGTGGGCATGTCCGGGAAACTGCCCCCAGAAAACCTGCGCTTGAAACCGGGATTTGCTCCCCTAGCCTTCCGGCCCCATGCAACTGCTCCCTGGTTTCCGCGACTTCTTTCCCGAGGACTGCGCGCAGCGCAACTACATCCTTGCCACTTGGCGCGAAGTGGCACGGCGCTACGGTTTTGTGGAATACGATGGCCCCGTGCTCGAACCCATTGAGCTGTACCGGAAAAAAAGCGGCGGCGAGCTGGTAGGCCAGCTCTTTGACTTTGTGGACAAAGGCGAGCGCCACGTCGCCATGCGCCCGGAAATGACCCCCACCCTCGCCCGCATGGTTGCGGCCCGGGAACGCGACTTCAAAAAGCCCCTCAAATGGTTCTGCGTCCCCCAGTTTTTCCGGTACGAAAAACAACAGCGGGGCCGGCTCCGGGAGTTCTACCAACTCAACTGTGACCTCATTGGCGAGGCTTCCGCATCGGCTGACGCGGAACTTTTGGCCCTCCTCATCGATATGCTCCGCGCCTTTGGCCTCTCGCAGCAGGACTTTGTGGTGCGAGTGAGCGACCGGAATGCTTGGTGCCAGTTTGCCCTCAACCGCGGCGTATCCGAGGAGCGCCTTCTGGATTTCCTCGCGGTGATCGACAAATGGGAGCGCGCCTCCCGCGAGGAATCCGGGCGGCGTCTTGCCGAGTTCGGCCTGACACCAGAAGACATCGAACAGTTTTTGGCCAGTCCCGGTCCGGAGGCAGACCATCTCAAATCCTTGGCTGCGGACCTCAAAGCGCGCGGGCTCGATGGCTACATTGAACTGGATCTCACCATCGTCCGCGGTCTGGCCTACTACACCGGGTTTGTGTTCGAAGTGTTTGACCGGGCCAAATCCGAACGCGCGCTTGCCGGAGGAGGACGCTACGACCGCCTCATTGAACTGATGAGCGACGGAAAACTCTCGCTGCCCGCCCTCGGATTCGGGATGGGTGACGTCGTTCTGGCGAACCTCATTCAGGACATTCCCGCAGCCAAATCCCTCCGGGACCAGTGGGTCGCCCAACAGCACGCCGCCGATGTCTTTGTGGTTTTGGCCGATGAAAACCGGCGACCTGAGGCACTCGGGATTCTCCAAACCTTGCGCGAAGCCGGCTACCGCACAGATTACGCCCTCGCCCCGGCCAAGGTCGGCAAACAGTTCCAACAGGCTGAACACCGCGGGGCCACGCTTGCTGTGGTGATAGGCCAAGAATGGCCAGCGGTGAAACTCAAACATCTTGCACGCCGCGAGGAGTCTACAATCGACCAGACTGAACTTCTCACAGCGCTCTCACCGCTTCTGGCCAAAAGCTGATCCGGAGTACTGGGGCCCGGTTGGCGCAAGGCCCCAACGCCCCCCCGGTGCTGGACTTCGCGTCAGGCCTCGTCCAAACGCTCCGCAGCGTTGATCGCGTTGAGCAGTTGCCGGATGCGCCCAAAATCGCGGCGTTCGGGCGTCAGGATCAAACGCGGCAGCGTCGCCAGATCCGGCTCGTTCCGCTCCTCATTCAGAGGTTCGGTGCGTTCAATGGCACCCTCCCTAAGCATGTCCTTGAACTCCCGGTTGATTTCCCTCAAGGCACGGTCCGAAATCGCGTGGATCAACCGGATCACCATCCGGTCTCCCACCCAGCGGTAGGAGCGGAAGTTGCGGTAAAAATGAGTCACAGCCTCCACCGCCGCATCCACGTCCGCAGCAACCGTGAACAACTGGAAATCGTTTTCCGAAATGAGCCGTAACCCGAGGAGATGTTCCCTCAGAAAGCTCATCCATGTTTCCCAGTACTTGCCACCGGGCTTGTCCACCAGCACCACGGGCATCAAACGCGCCTTTCCGGTCTGCATGAGTGTCAACACCTCAAACCCCTCGTCCATCGTTCCAAACCCGCCAGGGAAAAGCGCAATGGCATGCGTTTCCTTCAGGAAATTGAGCTTCCGCGTGAAGAAATAGTTGAAGTTGATGAGCTTCGGGTCCCCGTCAATCACCTCGTTCGCCCGCTGCTCAAAGGGCAGCCGGATGTTCAAACCAAAACTGTTTTCCCGTCCGGCTCCGCGCTGCGCCGCCCCCATGATCCCGTCCCCACCCCCTGTCACAATCATGTAGCCGCGGTCTTTCATCCGCCTCCCAAACTCTTCGGCCGCCACGAATTCAGGCTCCTCCGGACGCGTCCGGGCGCTCCCAAAAACGGCCACTTTTCGGTACTCACGGTACGGGGCAAAAACACGGGCCGCATTTCGAAGCTCGTTCAGGGAACGGTTGAACAGCTTGAGGTCCGCCATGTTGACCTTGTCCCGGACCACCTTGTAGGCGCTGGCCACCAACTGTTCGACGAGTTCCGGGGACTCTGTTGGCCCCCAACTTGCCACCAACTGCCGGATCTGCTCGTCCACCTCTGGGTTGCCCGTGGATTTGCGTTTAGATGAGAGTGCGTGAATGCCGCCGCCTGTGAAATCGTGCACGTGAAGTTTTAGGGGGTTAAATTTGAGGGATCAAAAAGGGGTCAAAGACTGCTGGCGGCCGGGCGGGCTCCCGGGAGAAACTTCCTCCCTAAAGCACGCCTGCGCGCACCGCTTGAAGTACTGCAGGAACCGGGCCAAAGTTGCACCTTGTTCATCCGGCTCCACGCCCCAAACAATGCCCCCCGAATCCGCTTCCTTCAACCCATCTCTTCACCCAACCCTGCACGCTCCATGATTGTGATCCTCAAGCCGCACACGCCCACGCCTCAGGTCGACGAGGTGCTCCGGGAAATCCAACGCCTCGGCTACGAACCACGGCCCATTTTTGGCTCAGAACAAACCGTCGTTGCCGCCATCGGAGACGAACGCACCCATCTCACGCTCGAATCCCTCTCCGCCATGCCTCAGGTCGAACGCGTCGTCCCGGTTCAGAAACGCCACAAACTCGTCAGCCGGGAGTCGCATCCCGCCAACTCGGTCCTCGACATCGATGGCGTCCTCGTCGGCGGCAGCCAGTTCTGCGTCATGGCCGGGCCGTGCTCCGTGGAAAGCGAGGAACAACTCCTCTCCACCGCACGCGCCGTCAAAGCTGCCGGCGCCACCATTCTCAGGGGCGGCGCATACAAACCCAGAACCTCCCCCTACGAGTTCCAAGGTCTCGGTCAGGAAGGCCTCGCACTGCTCAAACTGGCGCGCAAAGAAACCGGACTCAAAATCATCACGGAAGTCCTCTCCGAACGCCACGTGGAACAAGTTGCCGAGGCGGCGGACATCCTCCAAATCGGCGCCCGGAACGCCCAGAATTACCAACTCCTCATCGAATGCGCCCGCTCGGGAAAACCCATCCTGCTCAAACGGGGTCTGAGCGAGCGGATCGAGGAATGGCTTCTGGCTGCCGAATACATCCTTGCCCATGGGAACTCCAAGGTCCTGTTCTGCGAACGCGGCATCCGGACCTTTGAGACCTACACGAGAAACACCTTGGACCTTGGCGCGGCAGCCATTCTCAAAAATGAAAGCCATCTTCCCGTGATCATCGACCCCTCCCAGGGCTGTGGCCGGGCGGATCTCGTCTCGGCGTTGTGCCGTGGCGCCGCAGCCGTGGGCGCAGACGGCATTCTGGTGGAAGTCCATCCCAATCCCAAAAAGGCACTCAGTGACGGCCAACAGCAACTCGACATCGAGGGATTCCAGAGCCTGATGTCGGGGCTTGAGCCGATTTTGAAGGCGTTGGGAAGGTCGCTTTGAACCCCATGGCGGCACTCACGCTTCCAGAGAAACACAGGGCACTCGTGTCCCGGCTCCTCCTCATCGAGGATCCCCAAGAACGGCTCGCAGCGATCCTCCAGCGTTCTTCCAAGATCCCTCCCCTGCCTGCCGAACACCGGACCGAATTCCACCGCGTGGAGGGCTGCGTTTCCGGAGTCTGGCTGAGGGCGTTCCTCGCAGATGGGCTCTGCTCCTTTGAACTCCATGCGGAGTCCCAACTCGTAAGGGCCCTGGCCGCTCTGGTGTGCGAACCCTGCCAGCTTTCCTCTCCCTCTGAGGTCGCAGTCTACTCGGGCGACATCCTCGGAGAATTGCAGATCGTCCTCACCCCCACACGGGCGGAAGGCCTAGGGCGACTCCTCGCCCAGATACGAGCACTGGCCGCCGGGTATGTGGCTTGACGCCCACAACCATCTCCAAGACCCCCGGCTTGCCATGCTTGCAAACGCCTGGCTTCCCGCCCTCCAAAGCCTTCCCGTCGGAGGCGCGGTGGTCAACGGCACCTCAGAGGCAGACTGGCCAGCCGTGGCGGATATGGCCGGCCGCCATTCTTGGGTCGTCCCCTCCTTCGGTCTCCATCCATGGAAGGTGGGACACGAGTCCAAGCTTTGGGAACGCCTTTTAAAAGATCTCCTTGTCGCACATCCCCGCGCGGGCGTCGGCGAAATCGGGCTGGACCGCTGGATCCAGCCTCATGACCTGCCGGCACAAATCCGGGTTTTCCAATCACAACTCCAAATCGCAGCGGAATTGGACCGCCCAGTCTCCATCCATTGTCTGAGGGCTTGGGGAGCCCTTCGGCAAATTCTCGCCGAGTCCAAACTTCCCAAGCGGGGATTTCTCCTCCATGCCTACGGCGGGCCTGCCGAAATGATCCGGGATTTTGAGAAACTCGGCGCCTATTTTTCCTTTTCCCCCGCGTTTCTGCACCCGACCAGAACTCAGAAACGGGAACTCTTCCTGCACATGTCGCCAGAAAGAATTCTGGTGGAAACGGACGCACCGGATATGGCGCCTCCTGAGGAGATCAACCCGTTTCCGATGGATGACGGAGAAGGGCAACCGCTCAACCACCCGTGCAACCTCAGGACTGCTTATGAGGGGCTGGCGGGTCTGCTAAAAATGAACTTGGCCGAACTTCAGCCGTTGGTTCACCGCAACTTTGAACGGCTCTTCACGGAACGACGCTGAAGCGCCTGAGCGGCTCTACTGGCCGAGCCCGATCCAAAATCGCATTACAGAGTAACCGATCAACGCAGTGGATGGGATCGTGAGAATCCACGCCCAGAGAATCCTCTGAACCACTTCCATGTTCAAGGCACCGGAGCGTTTGGCGCACCCCACTCCCATGATGGATGTGGTGATGGCATGGGTGGTGGAAACCGGCATTCCAAAATGACCCGCAATGCTCAGAACCGTGGCCGCCGTAGTTTCTGCGGCAAAACCGTCCACGGGCTGGAGCCGGACCATTTTGTGACCCATGGTTTTGATGATTTTCCAACCGCCCGCTGCGGTCCCGGCAGCCATCACAAGGGCGCAGGTCACCTTGATCCACGTGGCGATGCTTTCGTTGCCTGCGGCATCCTTCATCATCGGATGCTGCATGAAGGAGAGCCAGGAAGGAAGCTCAGCGACCGCACCGCTCTTGATACCGGCCACCAACGACAGGGCAATAATCCCCATGGTCTTCTGGGCGTCGTTGCTGCCGTGGCTGAATCCCATGTAGGCTGCACTCAGCAACTGGCCCCTGCCAAAAAAACGGCTCACAAAACCCGGAGACGCCTTCTGGAGAAGGATGTACAGGAGGGTGATGGTGAGCATCCCCACGATCAGCCCCAGGATAGGCGAGAGAAACATCGGGATCACCACCTTGTAGAGCAGCCCTTCGTACTTGAACCACGGCATGCCAGCCTTGGCCTTGGCAAAAATGATTACCCCGAGGTTGTTCTGAGCGGCAGCAAGACCCGCCCCCACCAACCCGCCAATCAGGGCATGGCTGGAACTGGAGGGCAGACCGAACCACCACGTCACGAGGTTCCAGACAATCGCCCCAAACAGCGCACAGATCAGATAGGATTGCCCCAATTCCTTGGGAATCAACGTCTGCTCAAGCAATCCGGAACTGATGGTCTTGGCCACCGCCGTCCCGTACAGCGCCCCGACAAGGTTCGTGAACGCCGCAAGCAGGATCGCCATGCGCGGCGTCAGCACCTTGGTGGAAACCACCGTGGCAATCGAGTTGGCCGTGTCGTGGAATCCGTTGATGTACTCGAACACCAACGCCACTAAAATGACCGAAAGCAAAAGGGTCATGGAGTCTCCGGAAAAATCCGATCAGGCGTTCTTGAGGACGATCCGGACCACTTCCGATCCCACGTCCCGGCAGCGGTCGATGCTCTTCTCCAAAAGCTCGTAGATGTCTTTCCAGAAAAGAATGATCCGCGCCTCGGTGTCGCTCCGGTAGAGCGAGCCCAAGAGCTCGTTAATCAACCGGTCCGCCTCGGACTCGAGTACGTGCAACCGCTCATAGTCGTCCTTCACCACGCCGTGTTCGCGGGTCCGCAGTTCCTTGACCATCTTGAGCATGATGGTAGCTGCCTGATCCAGAATCGACACCTGCTTCTGGATACTATCCATCTTTACCCCGGAAGGAGCGATGGTGAGACGTTCCCCAATCTTTTCGACCGTCTTCGAAATTTTGTAGATCAGACTTGAGAGCGCCGCGATGTCCTCCCGTTCCAGGGGGGTGACAAACTTCTCGCAGAGCTGTTCGTTGGTTTCTTGAGCGATCCGCCGATGCTTTCGGCGGCTATCCGCCAGATCGCCCAGAGCTTCGTCCATCGCGCGGTCCCCGATCAAACCGACCAAACGCACCAGAAGGGTGGTTCCGTTCTTGGCTTCAGACGCCCCGGACTCCAGCAACTGAAAAAAACGGTCGTCTTTCCCGAAAAACAATTGGATTAGCGGCATAAAAATCTCTTTCCCACCGGACCACTACCAGCCCCCCCCGCCCTCCAGCAAAGCAAAAGCCGCACTGGAATGTTACGATCACGTTTCAGCCCCAACCCGGGCCCACCCCTCCCTCCCGTGGGAAAAGGTTTGCCAGGCCCGCTTCTTTCCTCTGTAGGAATGTCCATGCCGGATATCCGCCGTCTTCTTGACCAAAACCGCCTCTGGGCCGAGGAAACCCACCGCAAAGATCCCGGTTTTTTCGAAAACCTCTCCCGGCAGCAGTCCCCGCGCTACCTCTGGATAGGATGCTCCGACAGCCGCGTGCCGGCCAACGAAATCACCGGACTGCGGCCCGGTGAAGTTTTCGTGCACCGCAACATAGCCAACGTGGTGGTGCACACCGACCTCAACTGCCTCTCGGTGCTCCAGTATGCGGTGGACGTCCTGCAGGTCCGCCACGTGATTGTCTGCGGCCACTACGGGTGCGGAGGCGTCAAGGCGGCTTTGGAGAGAAAAAATGTCGGCCTTGCGGACAACTGGCTTCGACACGTCGAAGACGTGCATCTCAAGCACGCCCAGTGGATTGACGCCATTGAGGATGCAGAGGCGCGCGCCGAGCGGCTCTGCGAAGTCAATGCCGTCGAACAGGCCCTCAATGTCTGCCAAACCACAGTCGTCCGCGATGCCTGGCTCCGCGGCCAGGAACTTTCCGTCCACGCCTGGGCTTACGGCCTCAAGGACGGCCTCATCTGCGACCTCGGCATCCGGGTCTCCTCTGCCGCTGAATCGGCGTCCGCCTATCAGAGGTCGCTTGGAAAAATGGGTGCCCCCGCCTTTACCCCTCTCTCGCCATGACTCCCCCCCAATTCTGGATGGTCAAATCCGAACCCGAGGCCTACGCGTGGCCGACTTTCGTAAAGGAAGGGCGCACCGCATGGACCGGCGTCCGGAACTTTCAGGCTAGAAACAACCTCCGCGCGATGAGGGAGGGCGACGCGGTCCTGTTCTATCACAGCGTCTCCGAAAAGGCTCTGGTGGGCGTTGCCCGCGTCTGTCGCACGGCCTATCCAGACCCTACGGCTTCCGAAGGCAACTGGGATTGCTTGGACCTCACCCCGGCCTGTCCGCTGCCCGAGCCGGTTACACTCGCCTCGATCAAGGCGCATCCCGATCTGCAAGAACTCGCGCTGCTGCGCCAGTCCAGACTCTCTGTTCTTCCCGTCACTCGGCCCCAGTTTGTTCTCCTCCTGAGCTTGGGCGGTATCGCAGAGGGCACTCTCAAAAAAGAGGGTCTTCTGCCGTAAACCCGGGCCGCAGCACCCCTCCGCCGGAACTCCCATCCAGAGAGTCGGCTCCCGCTTTCATGCCAACCCCAGCGCCTTGCAGCCCAGCGGATCCCCCCCTAGAGTGACGGCAATTTTTCCGATGAATTCTCAAATCCGTAACGTTCATTTCATTGGCATCTGTGGAACCGCCATGGGTGCTGTGGCAAGTGCCATGCACGCCCTAGGATACCGGGTCACAGGCTCTGACGCGAAGGTCTACCCCCCCATGTCGACTTTTCTTCAACAGCGGGGAATCGCGCTGTCGGAGGGATATGCCGCTCAAAACCTGCCGGTGGACGCGGACCTGATCGTGGTCGGAAACGCCATCTCCCGAGGCAACCCCGAGCTGGAGGCTGTTCTGAACCGGAAGCTCTACTACGTCTCGCTTCCTGAAGCGCTCAAACAGTTTTTTCTCCGGGGCAGACACAACCTGGTGGTGACCGGGACGCACGGCAAAACCACAACAACCTCCCTCCTGACCTGGATTCTCCAGTCGGCCGGGTTCAACCCCGCCTACATGATTGGAGGCATTGCCAACAACCTCGGCCAAGGCTGTTCCCTTCACGAAAGCAAACACGTGGTGCTGGAGGGGGACGAGTACGACACCGCTTTCTTCGACAAACGCTCCAAGTTCCTGCATTACCTTCCCGAATTGGTGGTGGTAAACAACCTCGAGTTTGACCACGCGGACATCTTTCGCGACCTAGATGAAATCAAACTCAGTTTCCGCAGACTTTTGAACGTCGTGCCCTCCGAGGGCATGGTGCTCATCAACGGAGACGATCCCAACTGCCGGGACGTCGCCGAAGGCTGCCGGGCCGAGATCGTCGAGGTTGGGCTTTCCCCAAACTGCAGCCGCAGGATCCATTCCATCCACTACTCCACGCACTCCTCCAAGTTCCAACTGCTGGACACAGAATTTGAGTTGCCCATGGTCGGCGAGTTCAATGTCCGCAACGCCGCCATGGCCATTTCAGCCGCCCATTTTTACGGGGTGCCTCTGGACGCCATCCAGAAGGCGGTTGCCACCTTTGCCGGTGTCCGACGCCGGCAAGAGGTCCGGGGCGAGACCCGCGGGATCACTGTGCTGGATGACTTCGGCCATCATCCCACCGCCATCCGCGAAACGCTCCGCGGCCTGCGCCACCAGTTCCCCGGACGCCGCCTTTGGGCGCTGTTCGAGCCCCGCTCCAACACCACCCGGCGCAGCGTTTTCCAAGACTCCCTTCCCGAGGCACTCGCCGAGGCCGACGGCGTCATTCTCGCGCAGGTGGCACGTCTGGACCAACTGCCCGAGGAGGTCCGCCTCAACCCCGGAAAAGTCGTGGCCACCATTACCGCGAAAGGGATCCCGGCCTTCTACGAACCCGGCGTGGACGAAATCGTGGCCCGTCTCAAACCCTTGGCTCAACCCGGTGACGTGGTCGCCATTTTCAGCAACGGCGGGTTCGACAATATCCATCAACGCCTTCTGGCGGAACTCTGAGCCCGGTGCCCGCCCGGGCGCAGCCTCAGAACACCGCAGAGGCTCCGGAACCGGGGCTCACTTCACCACTGCAGCCTGACGGCACGCCTCGTACAAAACGATCCCTGCCGCTGTCGCCAGATTCAGGCTGCGCGTCTCCGGTTGCATCGGAATCGTCAGACACCCCCCGGCGTTTGCTTCCAACAACGGTTCCGGCAACCCCCGGGTTTCCCGCCCAAAAACCAGAAAGTCCCCGGGCAGGAACTTTTCCTCCCAGTAAACCCGATCTGTTTTGGTGGTGAAAAAAAAGAACCGGGCATTCTCAGGCTGGCTGCCACGCAGCACCTCAAAACTTTCCCAGAGCCGGACATCGACTTTTTCCCAATAATCGAGCCCGGCCCGGCGGACCGCTTTTTCGTCCAGCGAAAACCCCAGGGGTTGGACCAGATGCAAGGTTGAACCTGTCGCAAGGCAAAGCCTCCCGATGCTGCCCGTATTGTGCGGGATCTCGGGCTCCACCAAAACCACGTTGAACATATCTCTAGCCTCCTTCGCTGAGCCGTTTCTTGGGAGCCGTGTAGAGCATCCGGTGCGCCTTCTCCAAGATGGCAGGAATTTCGTCCGCAAACCGATGCCCCGCCAGCGCCTTTCTAACGGCTGGGGCATCCATCGCCGCTGCGTTGCTGCCGGGAAACCAGTGCCCGGCATTTCCCATCAAATTATACCGCATCCGCCCCCATTCTTGGAGATCAAACGCCTCCGCATAGGTCCACAAACGGAGAATCTCCTGCACATTGACCTCCCCCGGCATCTTTTCGAAGTTGGGCAGTCCCATCAAGCCCTGCCGGCACCAGTCTGCTCCGAGCACCCGCTCCATCTCCGCCTGCAACCGATCCACAATCGGCCCTGTGATCTCCGCTGCACGGTCGTAATACTCCAGAGACGCGACGTGCTCCTCAAAATCCTCGGGCCGCGCCGCCCCTACGCTGAGCGTATGCACCTCCGGCCGGGCCAGACAGTAAAGGTCGTTGAACGCAATCGGACTCAAAGGCGCCGTGAGGCTCCGGATCTTCTCGGAAGGCGCCTGCAGCATCCCGCCTTTGTCCGTGGGACTGATCAAAAAAACGCCCATGTCCTGACGCCTTGCAGCCTCCACCGCCGGCCAGTTGTATGGATTCACAAAATACCAGTGCAGGTTGACGTAATCGAACTCCCCGGTGTTCACCGCATCCAGAATCACGTCGGTGGTTGCGTGCGTGCTGAAGCCCAAATGCCTGCATCGGCCTTCCCTCTGGAATTCACGGGCCACCTCAAGGCAGCCCCCCTTCCGGATCGTCCAATC
>CAIURC010000194.1 GCA_903901425.1 uncultured Spartobacteria bacterium
CACCGTGGGCAATATCTCCTACGGCGCAAAGCGGTTGGAACGCGAACTCGCCAAGGCGCGCCAGGACGGCGACCACGAGGCCGCCAAGCGGCTCCGGGACAAGGTTCTCTCCCGGCGTCATAGCCTTCCAAAATTCATGCAGACGTTCAAACAGACCATCACCCAGGATTACAATCGGCTCCACGGCCGGGAGGGCACCCTCTGGGGCGGGCGCTACCGGAGCGTGCTGGTGGAGAACACCGAGGAGGCGTTGGCGCGGGTGGCAGCCTATGTGGACCTGAACCCGGTCCGGGCTGGGATGGTGGACGACCCGGGGGACTACCAGTGGTCGGGGTACGGGGAGGCGATGCGCGGGGGGGCGCGGGCTTTGGAGGGATTGAAGAAGATCGTGATGGAGTGCTTGGATTCGCCCAAGCTCGGGGAGACGCCCGAACAGGAGAAGACCCGGGTGCTGGAGCGGTACCGGGTGTATTTGTTTGAGAAAGGGGAGGCGAGGCAAGCGTCGGAGGACGGGACTGGAGGGCGGTTGGGGATTGATCCGGACCGGGTGGAGGAAGTGCTTCGGACGGGAGGCAAGCTGAGTCCGTTTGAGGCAGTGCGCTGCCGGAACCGGTATTTTACGGAGGGGGATGCTGTGGGGAGCGAGGAATTTGTGGAGGGAGTGTTTGAGAGGTACCGGGGGCAGTTTGGAGTCCGGCGGAAGAAAGGTGCGCGCGAGCCGGTTGGGATGGATCTGCCTGGGATTGCGGTGCTTGGGCCGGTGCGGAAACCGGCGATCACGGTTTCCGAGAGGTTTTCCCGTAAAGAGGATCGGACAGAGCACCGGAAAGAGTAAACCGGCGTCCGCTGGTTGAAGGAAAAGCCGCAAAAAAGCCGCTAAGTCGGTAACAGCGGTAGCAGCACAAAGAGGCGAACCGGGTTCGCCTTTTTGTGCTGCCCGGATTCCGGCTGGAGCGCGGCAGGCGGCAGGTCGGGGCGCCGTTTTTCCCCGTTTTTTCCGCATATTCGCGCGAGACACCGCTCGGACGGACCATTCGCCGCCGCCAGAGCGGCGAAAAACGCGCCAAAAAGACGCTCTCCCAGTTCCACGGTTCACAATCCGAGGTCTGTCCCCTGAAAATCCCATTTTTGGGGCCTTCCCGGAAAATCCGTGGTCTGGCCCCAGCAAAAACCGAGGTCTGTCCCCGGTTGGCGGGTTGCTCCGTGGTCTGTCCCCAAAGGTGCGTTCCGTGGTCTGTCCCCGGTTGACGGGTTTGCTCCGTGGTCTGTCCCCAAAGGTGCAAAGAAGGTGCGTTTTTTGTGCGGAAATCTGAGGTGTGTCCCCAAGGTGCGGGGCTGAAGCTGTGGTCTGTCCCCCAAAAGTGACCCGAGGTCGGAGCGCTGTGGTCTGTCCCTGTTTTTGGGGTGCTTGAGGTGTCCCCTTAAAATGGGTAGGGGTGGGGAGTGAAAACCTCCTCCCCCTCTGTGTGCGCGGTTTTTTTTGCCGCGGTTTTAGAGTTCTGCGCGGACGCGGGCGACTGGCCGCAATGGCGGGGTCCGCAGAGGAACGGGGTCGCTGAGGGGGGCGTGCCGCTTCTGGACAGAGTGCCGTCTGAGGGCCTCAAGGAGCTTTGGGAAAGCGAGGGGGTTCCGGCCAATGATGAGGGCGGACTTTCCAGCCCGGTGACCGTCGGGGACCGCGTGTATCTGTCTCTTGTTTGGCATCGGGATTTGCCGTCGGAAACGCGCCAGATTGGCGAATTGGTGCTGCGGCAGATTGGGCACCAGTCGACAAAGGCGCTCGGACCAGAGTTGGTGAAAAAGTTGGAAGAAACGCGGTCAGGTCTGTCCCCAACGTTGCGCGGATCCAAGCTGGACGAGTTCAGCCGGAAATGGGTGGAGGAGAACTTGGATGCGAAGCAGAAGCAGCTTTACAGCGGGTTTGTGCTCAACCGCTTCAAAAAGGGTTCGCTGGCAATCCCTTTAGAGGTCCTGGATACGCTGGACCGGAACAAGGACACCGTTTTTCCCAGCGATGCGGCCATGCGGGGCTGGCTTGAATTCCAAGGGTGGCCGGAGCGGGTCCGGGAGGAGATCGCGGCAGCAGTTCCGCCCACGCGCCGGGTAGCCGAGGACGTGATTCTCTGTTTGAGCCTGCGGGATGGTAAAACGCTGTGGAAAGCGTCGGCTGCGGGTGCGCCGCTCGGGCGTACCGCCTCCTCCACCCCTTGTGTGGTCGGCAACCGTGTGTACGCGCTGGGCAGCACCCGGCTCTGGTGCGTGGACGCGGAGACTGGAGCGATGCTGTGGGAGCGGCCTGTTGTGCAGAAGCGTGCTCAAGGCACCTCACCCTTGTTGGTGGATGGTGTGGTTGTGATTAACTCCGAGGTTTTGAAGGGGTTTGCTGCCGAGGACGGTCGGGAACTTTGGAGCCAGGTCAGGGCCGGGGGCGGAAGTTCTTCGCCGGTGACGTGGACTGCCGGTGGGCAATCTTTTGTGTTGTGCAACGGGGCGGGCACTCTGGATGCAGTAGACCCACGTACGGGGGAGTTGCGATGGAGTATTCCGGGCGGGGGGGACTCGACTCCTGCGGTCTCAGGGGAGTGGTTGGCGGTGCAGGTGCGCAAGCCCCAGACAGGTCTAGCGGTGTTCCATTTGAAGCCGGATGGAGCAGAGCGGGTCTGGACCCACACGGTGGATGCCCTCAGGACTCAGTCGAGTCCGGTGGTTGCGGATGGAGTGGTGTACCTCATGGACGATAACGTTCATTTTGCGTTCGAATTGGAATCCGGGAAGATGCTCTGGCGGGAGGGGGCGCAGTCCACGATCGCGTCGCCCGTCCTTGCAGACGGCAAGCTGTTTGCGATGGCCAACAACGGGAACACGCTCCTTGTGCTCAAAGCCGGGCGCGAATCGAGGGAGGAGTTGGGCCGTGCAACGGTCCGTGCGCAATGGGTTCCTTCCCCGTGCATCGCCGGAGACCGGCTGGTGTTGCGGATGAAGGACCGGTTGAAATGCTGGTCGCTGGCGCCGTGAACAAACAATTGGCCTCAAGCCAACGACGGTGTGCGGACCGGTGTCACCCATGAGCCGGGTGATTCTCCATGTCGACATGGACGCGTTTTTTGCGTCGGTCGAGCAACGGGACCACCCGGAGTATCGGGGTCTGCCGGTGATCGTCGGGTCAGCCTCAGACGCCCGTGGAGTGGTGTGCGCCGCGAGTTACGAGGCGCGCCAGTTCAAGGTCCGGTCTGCCATGCCTTCCCGCACCGCCGCCCGGCTGTGTCCCTGCGGGATTTTTGTCCGGCCGCGGATGGAGGCATACCGGGAGGAGTCGCGACGGATCATGCAGATCCTGGCGGAAGTCAGTCCGGTGCTGGAGAAAGTGTCTGTGGACGAGGCGTATCTGGACGTCAGCGCGTTGGTGGGAGGCGGGAAGGATCCAGATGCTGCGGTGCAGGCAGCCTATCCGCTGGCTGTGGCGATCAAGGATAGGATCCGTGCGGAACGGAATTTGACGGCATCGGTGGGCGTGGCTTCGAACAAGTTTCTGGCAAAACTGGGGAGCGATTTCAAAAAGCCAGATGGACTCACCGTGGTTCCGGAACGCGAAAAGGTCGGGTTCCTGCGGCCGCTGCCTGTGGCAGCCATTCACGGGGTAGGACCGGTGACCGCCGAGCTTTTGAGCGGCATGGGCATTCACACAATTGGGGATCTGCAGGACTGGCGGGGCAATTTGGAGCCGGTGCTTGGGAGTTTTGCGAGGAAATTGCGGGAACGCGCTCTTGGTGAGGATGACCGGCCGGTGGATCCGAGTGACGAGCGCAAGAGCATTGGTGCCGAGACCACGTTCGCCCGAAACACCGAGGAACGCCCGGTGCTGCGTGCTGCACTCAGGGAACTGGCGGCTGACGTGGCGGGAAGTCTGGACCGGCACGGACAAGAGGCGCACACGGTGCAGGTGAAGGTCCGGTACGGGGATTTCCGGACGTTGACCCGGCAGATTCGGTTGGAGAAGTCGGTGTGCAAGGAGCGCGACCTGTACCGGGTGGCGTGTTACCTTTTGGCGCGGGATCGTCTGGTGACGGAACCGCTCCGACTGCTCGGCATCTCGGTGTCGAACTTGGTGGAAGGCAACGCTTCAACCCAGTTGTGGTTGGATCTTTGTGGCCCCGGGCCGGGCTGAAACGGAGGCAGAGGTTGAGCGGGCGGAGTCGGAATGTTAGGTCGATGGGCGTGAACCTCGAAAAAGCTGCGGAATGGCGGGAATGTTTTCGGGAGCTTGACCGGGAAGACCGGTTTTGCGCGCAGGGATTCCTGCCCCCGGTGCTTCCAGGCATTGAGGTGGAAGGCGTGGGGCCCGTTGGGTTGCCGCTGGTTTCAATTCAAGCTGCCCAGATCGCTGCGGTGGCGCGGCGTGCGCCATTCGGGAAGGGCGAGGAGACGCTCGTGGATCCAGAGGTCCGGAACACTTGGGAGGTCGATGCGAGTCGAGTGCGGTTGAAGAACCCGGTATGGGACAAGTTGCTGGAGGAAGCGTTGCGGACGGTTGCGGAGGAATTGGGGGTGAGCAACGGCCGCCTTGTGCCGCACCTCTACAAACTGCTGTTGTATGAGAGGGGCGGCTTTTTTGTGGCACACAAGGACTCGGAAAAGTTGCCTGGGATGGTGGCCTCGCTGCTGGTGTATCTGCCGTCGGCGCATTCTGGGGGCGCCTTGGAGGTGCGGCAGGGAACCCGGCGGATGGTGGTCGATTCGAGTGTCGAGAAGGCTCTCTACCAGCCGATGTGGGCTGCGTTTTATGCGGACTGCGAACACGAGGTGAAGCCGGTGGAGAGCGGTTGGCGGCTGTGTTTGGCATACAACCTGGTGTTGGAGGGCGGGGATTTGGAGGAGAAGGGAGCGGCTGCGGGGGCCGCGGGAAAGATGCGGACGCTGCTGCGGGACTGGGCTGCCTCGGAGAACCCCGGGAAACTCGTGTTTGGTCTTGAACACTGCTACTCGCCCGACGGCATTCAACGGAATCAGCTGAAAGGAGCCGACCGTGGGCGGGTGGAGGCGCTGATGGCATTTGCCAGCGAACTGCAGCTTGAAATCAGCATCGGGATTTTTGGGTATCACGAATCATGGACGGCTGCCTGTGAGGGGTGGGAATGGGGCCGGTCCAGTTCCCGAAGGCGGTCGAGATTCCGGGACAATTCCCCGAAACCCGTCTCCCGGTCTGCAAAGGTTCAGGAAGAGGATTTTGACGAATCGCAGTGTGTTTTTGAAGTCGACGAATTGATCGATTCGTCGGTGTTTTTGGAGTCGCTCCGCGGTCTTGGCAGGTCTTGGGAGATGAAGCGTGTGACGATTTCCGAGGAGGAAGTTGTTTTGTTGGGAGCGCTGAAGGGAGTTCAACCCGAGGAGGAGTACGAAGGGTACACCGGCAATGCGGGAGAAATGGTGGAACGTTGGTACCGGCATGCCGCCGTGGTTCTCTGGCCCCGGCGCAACCATTTTGATGAGCTCAAACAGAGTTCGCCGGAAGGCGTGTGGAACACGCTGGCAGACTGGATGGAGCAAGGAACCATCGCGCGCTCGGAGGCCTTGGCGACCGCCCAAGGCCTCTTGGAAGAACTCCAAAGAGGTTCTTCTTGGGAAGTATATGAGGTGGCGGGAAATGCGGCGGCATCGCTGGTACGCCTTGGGGATGAGCGTTTGCTCTGCGATTTCGTTCAGATCGTGGCAACCACCAGTTCCGGCAGGAACTGGGTGGAGCCCCTGCAGGAAGCCCCTTTGCCGCTTTTGAAGTCGTTCCTGCCGGTGTGCAGCGCGCTTTTTGAATCTTCAGAGAACCGGATGGCTGGGGAGTTGTTTGACCTCTTGGAGGCTGGATGGATTCGCATGAGGGATGCCGCGTTGCTCAAGCGCACCCTTCAGGCCTGCGTTTCCGGGGTGAAGGGGTTGGATGTGGCGGACGCTTTCCGTCGCCTTCTCTCCGGAGCCGTGCTCTTGGAGCATGCAGATTTGCTTGGTGTGGCGATTGCGGGTGTGGAGCGGGCGAACCTGCCTCTGAAGGGGGGTCGCACCGGAATTGTTTCCGGGCTTTTGGAGGCTTGTTCCGGGAAAAAGAAGTTGCAAAAGCTGGCTGTGAAGTTTCTTGAAAAGACCCTCGCTGAGTTGGAACCGCTCCGTGAGAAACCCATGCCGTACGCTGACCTGAGCCGGCCTGCGGAGTTTTCTTGCGGCAAGGCCGGGTGCGCTCCCTGCCGGAAACTGAAAGGGTTTCTGGAGCATCCGGGCCTTGAACAGGATCGTTTTTGCGGCCCCCTGAGCGAACGCAAGCATGTGATCCAGACCGTTCAGGAGCATTTGCTGGACATCGACATTGAGGTGGACCGATCCCAGTCTCCGCACAGTCTCCGGCTCAGCAAGAACGCGGGATCCCATGCCCGGCGTGTGGAGCAGTGGAAGTCTGACCTTGTCTTGCTTGGAAGTTTGGAGGCTCTGTTGGCCCGGAACAAGCGGGAGTGAACAGGGGAATATCGGCGGACCGTGGGGGGCCTTGCCGGAAGCGACCGTAGGGGGGGAGTGGGGTGGGAACCGTTTCGCTTGGGGGAGGGAAGGGGCAGGGGGCATTTGGCACTCAATCCGCACAGATCAGCACTGGCGGAAATCTGATTTCTGGGTAATACATGGGGGACAAATGCCTATGAAAACCCTGTCTCTTTCATCCACGGTGAGTTTGCTGGCCGGATCTCTGGCGTTGTCAGTTGCCGGTGCGCCCGGTGTCGCTCGTGCGGCAGAAGCCCCAAAGCCCGGCGAAGTCCGGAGCCGAGCCCAGGCTTTTTTTCAGCCGGTTCCGGACAAAATGCCGGGTTCGGACAAGGACAGTGCGGAATTGGTGACGTTGGGTCGGCAGTTGTATTTTGAAAAGGGGCTTTCGGCAAACAACAGCCAGTCCTGCAATTCCTGCCATGCGGTGGACCGGAACATGGGGGGTGTGGACAACGAGCCCACCTCTCCAGGGGCCTTTGGAAAACGCGGGGGCCGGAATTCGCCGACCGTGCTGAATGCCGGGTTTCATCTGGCCCAGTTCTGGGATGGCCGTGCAGCGGATCTGGTGGCTCAAGCCAAGGGGCCGATTTTGAATCCGATCGAAATGGCGATGCCCAGCGAGGCGGAGGTGGTGAAGAAGTTGTCGGCGGTGGCGGAATACCCGAAGGCTTTTGCTGCGGCGTTCCCGGGCCAAAAAGACCCGTTGACGTACGAGAACATTGCGCAGGCGATTGCGGCATTTGAGCGGACGCTGGTGACGCACGACCGGCTGGACGATTTTTTGAAGGGAGACGACCAGGCGCTGACGGGGGTGGAACTGAAGGGGTTGGAGACGTTCGTGTCGACGGGTTGCATTGCATGCCACAACGGTCCGTTGCTGGGAGCGAATTCCTACCAGAAGATGGGCGTGGTGAATGGGTACGCCAACGGGGAGGACCTCGGGCGTCATGCGGTGACAAAATCTGAGGAGGACAAGCTGAAGTTCAAGGTGCCTTCGCTGCGCAACATTGCGCTGACTGGCCCCTATTTCCATGACGGCAAAGCGGCCAGTCTGGAGGAGGCGGTGCGTCAGATGGCCTGGCTGCAGTTGGGGCGCAAGCTGGAGGATGGCGATGTGAAGTCCATCGTGGCTTTCCTCAACACCCTGACCGATAAGGCGCGGGCTTCCAAAGGAAGCGCGTCCCGCTAATTAGCGGGGTCCAAAGGCGTCATGGCGTTGACTGAAGGAAATACAGAGGAAGCGGACCGCTGCCACTTGGAGGCTCCTTCCAATGGTCTGAATTGGTTTACCGCCATGGCGCTCTTTCGGGTCGGGTACGCCTTTTTTGGGGCTGAAATGAAGGGTTGCCGGATCTGACCATGTCTGCTCTCCAGATTTCGAGGGAACAGCTGGTTAAATCCGTCAAGGAACTGCCTTCGGCGCCCCAGATTTTGGCGCGTGTGGGCGAAGCTTTGGAGGATCTGGATTCGAACCTAGACGAGATTGCGGAACTGATCCGGCTGGACGGTGCAATCACGGTGCGGCTGATCAAGGTGGCGAACAGTGCTGCGTACAACACGCGGGAGCCGTTTTCCTCGCTTGAGGAAGCGCTGGCGCGGCTGGGGCTGAATCAGGCCTACCGGCTGGTTGGGCTGGCGACCATGCGCCAGTTCTCGGACCAGCAACTGGCTGCCTACGGGATTTCGGGGCATTTGCTCCGGGAGAACTCGCTGCTGACGGCGTTGATCATGGAATACATGGCTTCCGGTGGCCGGCACTGCCAGAACGCGGCGTACACCGCGGGACTGCTCCGTTCGACGGGCAAGATTGCCTTGGATCGTGTGGTGCAGGGCAAGGTGCCGGATGCGGCATGGATTCAGGGGGACTTGGTGGTCTCGGAGCGCGAGTTGGTGGGGATCGACAGCTGTGAAGCCACCGCGGTAGCGATGGCGGAATGGCGCTTCCCAAAAAAGACGATTGATGCGATTCGCGTCCATTACCGGCCCCCGGCGGAGGATGGTTTGGCCAATGTGCTCAATCTGGCGTCCGGGGCAGCGGCGACCGCTGGCTTTGGCTTACCCGGAGAGGACGCATACTGGGAACTGACCCCAGAAAAGCTGGAAGCGGCAGGTGTGACTCCAGACGGCTTTAAGCGGGCGGTGGAGCAGGGGCTCAAACGGTTTGAGATTGTCCGGGAAGCCGTGGCCTGAGCCGAGCCGGTTTCGGTGAACGGAGGGAGGCTCTGGTGGACGGTCTGTGCTGGAATCCCTCAGGAGGGAGTCTTGCGCCGGGGGGGGGCATCCTTCTAAAGTCCGCGTCCCATGAAAACACAGCCTGTCGCCGTCGTTGGAGCCAGCGGTTATTCCGGAGAAGAACTGGTGCGGATTTTGGTCCGGCACCCCGGAGTGGACTTGGTGGCGCTGACCTCACGTCAACTGGCTGGGAAGCGGATGGACGAAGTGTTCCCGCGGTTTGCCCATCACCGGTTTTCGGATCTGCGGTTTGTGGAGTCGACCACTGAGGCGATTGTGGGGAGCGGCGCGCAGGTGGTGTTTCTGGCGCTGCCCCACGGGGTGGCTGCCGAGTTTGCGCGCCCGCTGGTGGCAGCCGGGTTGCGGGTGATCGATTTGAGCGCCGATTTCCGGATCAAGGATCCCGCGGTGTACGAGGAGTTTTATGGCGAGGCCCCGCACGCACCCGAGTTGGCGCAGACCAGCGTCTACGGGTTGCCGGAGGTGTACCGCGAAAAAATCCGGGGCGCTCAACTGGTGGCGTCGGCGGGATGTTATCCGACGAGTATTTTGCTGCCGTTGATTCCGCTGCTGCGGCGTGGATTGTTGGAGGCTGACACCATTCAGGCCTTCAGCATGAGCGGGGTGAGCGGGGCCGGACGGAATGCGAAGGTCGAGTACCTCTACGCGGAGTGCAATGAAAGCGTCCGCGCCTACGGGGTACCAAAACACCGGCATCTGGCAGAAATCGAACAGGAACTGAGTCTGGCGCAGGGAAGCACCGTCCGGATCAATTTCATTCCGCATCTGATTCCCGTTACACGTGGGATCCATTCCACGATTCTGGCAATGCCGAAAGCGGGGGTAACGTTGGCGGAGGTCGGGGCCGCCCTGCGCGAGGCGTATTCCGGAGAGCCGTTTGTGCGGTTGGTGGGGGAGACCGGCTTTGTGGACACTAAGAATGTGACCGGCACGAATTTCTGCGACATCGCCTGGCGGATGGATCCGAGGACTGGCCGCGTGGTACTGATGTCGGCGGAGGACAATCTGGTGAAGGGTGCGGCGGGACAGGCGGTGCAGTCGTTTAATCTGATTGCAGGTTTTGAGGAGACGATGGGACTCCTGTAAATGCCGGCTGGCCTCCGGGCGGTCGGATGTGTGTCCGGCTCGTTGGTGAGGGCGTGACAGGACCGGGTTGGGATTTAAAACGAGACTGGCCGCGGGACGCTAGGTGGGCGCTTGTAATTGACTGATGATCAGACAAGTTTCTGGCGTGGAGATCACTGTGACTGAACTCCTGCGGGACTTCCCAAAAATCCGGCGCGCGGTGTTGTCCGGCGAAACGGTTCTGATCCGCAGCCGGGAGGGCGACATGCGTCTGACCCGGGATTCCTCGGAACCGAAGTCTCTGCTAGGTGCCCTCCGAGGTCTGGCCCGTACCGGGCAGGACATTGTCGTGCCTACCACAGCCCCAGAAGAGTGGGCGCAGTCCCTGTGAAAAAGCCTCAGGGCTTCTGCAACGGAGGCTGACCGAGTCAGACCTCGAATCCCGGAAGACCCGCTTTTCTGCTGGTGCCGAATCTCTCGGTTTCCATACCCAGCTCTTGAAGGATCTGCAGCCACAGGTTGCACAGGGGCGGCGCATCTTTGGGATCGTAGGCGAGATGCTGTCCGTGTTTGAACCTGCCGCCCCCGACAAGGATGGGGAGATTCGTGGAATCATGGCTGGAAGCGTTCCCCATGGCCGATCCCAGCACGGTCATGGTCCTGTCCAAAAGGCGGCCACCGGAATCCGGGGTGTTTTGGAGGCTGCTCAGAAAGCCGCCCCATTCAAGGAGCAGATCTTTTTCAAGGACAGAGAGTTTCTCAATCTTGCCGGCGTCCTGTCCGTGGTGACTCAGGTCGTGATGCGCGAATTTTGCGTCGGGCTGGGAGGGGGTTTTGGTGGTGCCGCCGTGGGTGAGAGTCACGACGCGGGTCAGGTCGGCTTGGAGCGCCAGTCGGGCGACTTCCAAGAAGAGGCCGAATCGGCGGGTGTCCTCGCCGGGGCCAGGATCAGCCGGAACAGCGCCTGCGGGCGTCGGCTTCGGGCGCAGAGCATACTGGCGGGAGCGTTGCAGACGTTTTTCGAGTTCGCGCACGCTGGTGAGATACTGGTCCACTTTTTCGCCGTCGCGGGGGCTTACCGAGCGTTGAAGGCGTTTGGCTTCGGTGGCCACGCGGTCGAGGATGGACTGGCCTTCCTCGACCCGGGTGACCTCCCGGGCCACTTCAGCCGGGGAACCGTTGATGAACAGTTTGGCGAATGCCCGAGCGGGGCTGGTATCGGGCGGAACTGCGACACCGGTGCTGGTGTAGCTCACCCAGCTCGCTCGGCCCGCTGTGGAAAAAACGAGCGAGGGGTACTGGGTTTCCTCGCCCAACTCGGCTGCGGCGAGTTGATCCAAAGAAATCGTGTTGCGGAACGCCGGGGAACCGGGATGGGGCGCTCCCGTGAGGAATGATTTGTCTGAGGCATGGCCGTCCCGCACCTCGGGATGGTTCAAGCCCGAGATCACGGTGAACGCCTCCCGCAGGTGCATGAGTCCCGAGAGGTACGGGGTGGGCGCGTAATCGCGGCCTGATTGGTTCGGAAACAGGTGCGGGGTGTGAAAGCTCAGGCAGTTGAGGATCCCAACGAACCGTTTTGGAGCGACGGATTCAGCTCCGAATGCGGGACGCATTGCATCGAGCCACGGAAGGGCCAGGCTGATCCCGGCGCCGCGAAGGAATGTCCGCCGCGAAAGCGCGGTGCCGGTGGTGAAGAGGACGGATTTCATGGGCGCTATTTTTCAGTAAAGAGTCGGCTCTGGAGAACGGAATGGAGGAGTGTCCGGAGCCCGTAGCCTTCGGGTGCGGCCTTTTCGAGGAGCTCGTCCACGGTTTGGCGGTCTGCGAACTGGAGCGGGGCACCGGTAAGATGGGTCACGAGTTTTTCGACGGCGCAGTGGGCGATCTGCCGCGGGTTTCGCAGGAGCAACGCCTTGAATTCGGTGATATTGGCGAAAGCGGTGCCGTCTTCGAGCGAGTAGGATGGATCGACCGGCAGGCCCTGGGTGTAAAGCCGGATGTCGCTTCCGGGAATGTTCACGACCTTTTCGCGGGCGGACTCAGGGATGGCGCGGTAATGGGACCGCCAGCGCCCGGTGACATCAAAGCTTTCGAGGGCGAATCCCGGAGGATCCAGGCGCGCATGGCATCCGGCACAGGCAGGCTGGTTCCGGTGTTTGGCGAGTTGTTGCCGGACCGTAGTGGCGCCCCGGATATCGGGTTCGAGTGCCGCCACGTCTTTGGGAGGCGGATCGGGGGGTGTGCCGAGAATGCGTTCCAGCACATAGGCTCCGCGAACCACGGGCGAGGTGGTGGTGCCGTTGGCGGACACCTTCAGGACGGCGCCTTGGGTCAGCAACCCGCCCCGGGGCGAGTCTTTGGGAAGCGCGACTTTGCGGAGCTGGTCGCCGGTGACACCGGGGATCCCGTAGTGTTCTGCGAGGCGCTCGTTGAGAAGGGCAAACTCGCTGTGGACGAGGTTGTGGGCCGGGAGATTTTTCTGGAGGAGTTCGTCAAAAAAAGCGGTGGTTTCCGCCATCATAGACTGCTGCAGGTACTCCTCGAACTCGGGATAGAGCTTGGTGTCGGGCTGTGTGAAGTCGATGTCCCGGAGGTTCAGCCAGCTTTCGAGAAGGTGCCGGGTAAAGCGTTCGGCCTTGGGCGAGGCGAGCAGACGCTCAGCCTGTTGGCGCAGCACTTCCGGGTTCCGCAGGGTCTTGGCCTCGGCTGCGGCCAGAAGGGGCGCATCCGGGGCGCTGCTCCAGAGTCCGTAGCTGAGCCGGGAGGCGAGTGCGTAGTCGTCCAGCGGGCCCGGTGCGGCATGGAGGAAGAGGAAATTGGAGGAGCAGAACGCCATTTTGTAGGCGGCCCGGAGCGCATCATCGAAGGGACGGCCCTTCTGCAGATGGGCTTGGAAAAGCCCGAGGTACTCCAGCACTTCCTCGTCGGAAACCGGCCTTCGGAACGCCTTGGGGAGGAAGTTTGAAAGCAGCCGTTTCGCGTCGGTTTCGGGCGCCTCGGATACCACCCGGAGGTCGCGGCCCGGTAGTTTTGGGTTGGCGGGTTTGAGGGGGAGATCTCCGTAGAGCACCTGGTGGCCGCGCGGCGGCCATTCTTCGATAAGGGGGCCTTCGATTTCTACCCACTCAACCACTGCGCAGATTCCGCCCACCATTGCCCGTTCGTTGGGGAGTTCGGGAACGGTCCGGTACGGGGAGAGCCACAGGGTTTTGCCGGCAGGAACCCGGGCCTGAAACTCGAATTCGCGGAACTCGACCGGGCTCATTTCGAAGTAATGATGATCCGAGGTGAGGCCCGAGCGTGGCCAGTCGGCAAGCCCGGCTTTAAGGATGATCCGCCGGTCTGGACGTTTGGCGTCGGCAGCACTGGCCAGCGGTCCGGTCCGGTCAATCATGGCCTTCACCCGGAACCGGAACCGGTACCGGGCATCGGGCACAGGTGGCTGCCATGCGCCAAGTTCTCCATGCGGGCCGTTGATCCCGTTCCAGCGGATGGCGAGGCAGCCTTCTGGAGAATGGACCCAGGAACCGAGTTGGAACGGCGGATGATTCCAGTTGTGCCAGGTTTCGTTGTAATCCGTCTGGATCCGGACGGTCTCGGGCCGTGCAGTGGTCACCGTTGCCTCCTTGAGCGCAAGGTCCGCTGCCTGCAGATACCGCTCCATGTGCACCGGGGAAAGGTCCAGCGCCGATCCGACGGTGTCGAAGCCGCTCCATTTTCCGTCTTCGGGAAGCAGTTCCTGCAGCGGAGTCTGGATTCCCAAAAGATCGTGAAGCGTGTGTTCCACCTCGTTCCGGTTCAGACGCCGGTACACCATGCGGCCTTCCCGCGAAATCCGGTGTGTATCGGCACCGTGCAATTCACGGCCCAGACTCCCCAGAAAGCTCCCTGTCTCCTCTGCCTGTGGGCGCGCCTTTTTGCGGGGAGGCATCTCTCCTGAGCGCACCTTGTCGAATACCTTGACCCAAGTCCGGAAGTTTTCGGGATCTGCGGGTGTCCAGCCCAGCGCATCCAAATTGAGCCCGCCCTTTTTGCGGTCGGCATCATGGCAATCCGAGCAGTGTGCTTCCAGAAGGGGCTCCAAGTGTTTTCGGAAGTCCCCGGAAGCCGTGGTCTCCGGGCTGGCAGCATCCGAGGGGATCCCGGGCCCAAACAGGGCGGCAATCCAGAGCAGGGTATGGAGCCGGTTCATGGGGCGGGTGGCGCCGGGGGCGCGGGTCTGGCGAGACGGAAACCGGTGTCCGGGTACTTGCGGCCCGCGCTGGCACTCGACCGGACGTTGGAACGGAGTTTGTCCACGGAATGTGGGGTGCTGCCGCCGCGCATGATGCGTTGGGTGCCAAACACGATGGTTTCGTTCCATTCCCAGACGTTCCCGCCTTGGTCGAACGTGCCCCAGGGGCCGAACGCATTGGGCAGGCTACCCACGGGCACGAAATCGTAGCTGGTGTGGTGGAGTTCCCCCTCCCTGCCTCCGCCGCCGAAGCTCGCCGCGTTTTGCGCGGGATCACCCGGGCCCTTTGCCTGCGGCGGTTCGTTGCTCCGGGTCGGATAGAGCCAGTAGCCCCCGGCTGGGCCCCCCTCACTTTCCGGTTGGTAATAGGCGGCCTTGTACCACTCGTCCTCGGTTGGAATCCACACCCGGGCGCCGGGTTGCCGCACGGCCAGCTCTTTTTCCTCGGTGATCCGGTACGCGCCCGTTTCTGTGTCGCCCGATCCCATCCCGTTGTGGATCCAGTTGGCAAACCGCATGGCATCCATAAAGCTGATGAAACTCGCGGGCCTGCGTTCCTCGGTGGCAGGCACCGTGTATTGGTAGGAGCCTGGGTTGCCCGTGCGTTGAATCAGGGTCCTGTCCCGGACCATGCTCGCCGTCGGCGCCGTATGCATCGTGGGCGTCCAAAGTCCGTGCGGATCCTTGGCCGCCACCGCATTGAGAAACTCCGCGTACTGGCCCAGCGTGATCTCGGTTTTGCTGATCTCAAACTCGGCGGCGACGGATCCGTGGCCGGTTTTGTCCGGGGGATTGCCGGGATACGGCACCCGAGCCCATTCGATTTCAAACGCGTCCGCGGTCAGGAGCGGCCATGCCGCGACCAGCCAGAGCGGGAGGCGGACGAGTGGGACGTGTGGAGCCAAGGCCATGCGACTAGACGAGGTTGGCGGACCGGGATGGCGTCATCGGAAGTGTGAGCAAAAGTGCGACTGCCGTTTTGGGATCATTTCCGTGGCTTGGGGGGCGCTGGAGTCGCGGGCTGGATCCCCAACGACTCCAGCACCAACCGGTGAAAGGTGTCCTTGGGTTTGCCGCTGTCGGGCACCAGGACGTTTTGAACCAGATACACCGTGACCAACCTGTGACTGGGAACCACCCAGCCGTTGGTGGCAAACGCACCGCCGTGTCCGAAACTTCCCGCTGGCATCAGCGCACTGGGCTTTTCCGTGTCCAGGTTCACCTGCCAGCCGGCGGCGTACGGACGGGTCTGAGTTCCTGTGGAAACAGGCCGGGTCATTTCCTGTACCGACTTTTCCGAAAGAAAGCGGGTTCCGTCCAAAATGCCGCCTCCGGCGATGATGGCGTAAAAACGGCCGAGATCGGCTGCCGTGGAGAAGAGTCCGCCCGAGGGTTCCACCATGTGGGTGACACTCGCGTCGCTGGTCACAAACGGGTTGTAGCCTGGGACCAGTTCGTGGGTTTCCTCGTCGAGTTTGTAGGTCCGTGCGATCCGGGCGCGGCGGGCGTCGTCGGGATGGAACAGGGTGTCTTTCATCCCGAGCGGCTCAAAGAGCCGGGTCCTGAGGAAGTCCTCGTATTTCATCCCGGAAACAATCTCGAGAATGCGGCCCGCCACGGTGGGGCCGAACCCGTACTCGTAGGAGGTGCCGGGTTCGAAGGCGAGGGGGGCTTTGACCAGGCTGGCCACGTAGGCCTTGAGGGAAATTGCGCCATCGGTGGCTTTCCGGGGGGGGAAAGCGATTCCGGCGGTGTGACTGAGCAGCATCCGCAGGGTGATGGGCGTCTTGGGGGATTCGCCGTTCTGGAGCTTCATTTTGCCGAGTTCCGGCAGCCACTGGGAGGCCGGGGTGTCCAGTGCGAGTTTTCCTTCATCCACCAGCAGCATGAGGGCGGTGGCGTTCACGGATTTGGTCATGGAAGCGATCCAGAACAGCGCGTTCTCGTCCATGGGGCGGCCTTTCTGGGCATCGGCCATGCCGGCCGCCCCGTGGTGGATCACCTTGCCGTCCTGAAGCACCAGCGTGACGATTCCAGCCGCCTGTTTGGCCCGGACCGCCTCCTGCATTGCGGGCCCGATTGCCTCAAGTCGGCTCGCGTCCAGTGCAAAGAGCGGGACGCTGAAAGCCTGCAACGTGAGAAGGAAAACAGGGCGCAGAAAGGAGCGGAGGGGTTTCATGAGAGGCATGGGGTGCTGGACAAGGGGGCTAGAGCCCCCAAAGGGTAACCCCAGCCATGGAAAAACCTTTGGAGAAATCAGAAGCCAACGGCGTCTCCGCCGGGAAGTCCCAAGAGCGGGAAACCTGCGGTCTGCGACATCCGGCCACCTCAATGGATCTGCGAAGTCCGGGAACCGGACGTCCATGATCGGTTCCGGACTCAAACCGGGTGGCTGCCCTGCATCTGCGGGGGACGAAAGTGGAAATGGCTGACTCCGTACCGCTCAAAGACGGTGACTGGTGTCATGGCGAATTCTCGTTCAAGCGGCGCCTCGTGCTGCCTACTCCCGTGACTTCAGTCACTTAGGAGTCAAGTTTCCTGGATGGGGAACTCCACAGGCAAGTCATCCATTTCTATGGCACCCAAGGTCTCATTGTTCCCGATCATTGGGGAGCGGCAGCGGGCTTTGAAGGCAGAGATTCAAAGACAATGTCGTCATACCACGCGGTAAGAATTGTTTTACCGTCGCCGCCCACGCCAAGGCCAACGCTGGTTTTGGGGGCATCGCCGCAAAGTGTTGTGTAATTCAGGACAGGCTTATTGTTAATCAAGACACTCATTTCTTTCCCGCGGACTTCAACGGAGAGGGAGTGCCACTGGTCTGGAGCGGTCGAGGTTTTTTCGGTTTTGGCGTAGAAGAATTTACGGTTCCAAGTCCCTTTCCTTTTCAACTCCTGGGCTTCGGGAGAGTCCTTGGGATGTAGGACGTCGTTGTCCGCTGCCACAACTCTGTCGGGCCTGATGTGCAAACTGACCACATTGAAAACTTTTTCGATGATGGGATTCGGGCCGCGGATTCCGATCGACGCCATGCCTCCCGAGGGAATTTTGAAGCGGCAACTCAGTCGAACGTCCTGACCGGATACCGGTCTTGAGATACCGGATCCGTGTTTTTCCTCCGGGAAGTTCTGGCCGCGCAGGGTGCCGTCGACGATTTGCCACCATTCCGGCCTGGAATCTTTTCCTGACACAGCTTTTCCCAAGGGATTTCGGGCATCGATGCCGCTGGCGAGGAAGCCGTAGGGCGACCAGTATTTCGCGAAGGCCTCAGGATCGGAGAAGTCATCTCTCCAGTGAGACAGATCGGAGGGTTCCGCGTGGAGTAATCCGGGGGAGAGGATCAGGAGAGCCACTTTGGCGAGCGATCGGGAGAGGATGGATTTCATGGGCAAACAAGGGGGCGTCTGGATTGAGAGGGCAATTCCACCAAGGGAACAGCCCCGTGTGGGCACGGGTTCCTGTTATTCGGGTTTAATGGAGTCAGCCAGAGCTAACCCGCCGAGGGACCCAGGTCGGTGAGATAAGGCGATCCGAATGCCACTGGGGGGAGCGAGTTTTGAGGTAAATCGGAAATTTGAGGGTGGGCGTGCGCGGCGAGTGGAGAAGGCGGTTTTGTCGGGCAATCAGAACGCCCTTTCCCGGCTTTAGGCATCGGTGAAGGGACCGGCGCCGTTCTTGCCGAGGGCTTCCCGGACCTTCACGCCACTCAGCAGTGCGACGCTGGTTTTACTCTGGAGCGCTGTGGCGGCGGCGAACCCGGCGGCCTCGCCCATGGCCATGGCGGTTACGGTCACACGCGTGGAGGCATGGGCTCCCCGGGTGGCGCTGTGGCAGCGGCCGGCAACCAGAAGGTTTTCGATCTTTTGCGGAATGAGCGAACGGTAGGGAATGTCGTAGGGCTCGGGCTGGACTTTCTTGGGGTCAAAGTCGTTGGCGCTTCCGTCGACGGTTTTGTTCGGGTGCAGGTCGAGGTACCAGCAACCGGTGGCAATGGCGTCCTCGAAACGGCGCGACTGCATGAGGTCGTCCTCGCTGAGCACATGCAGTCCGACGATGCGTCTGGATTCGCGGACGCCAATCCAGGGATAGGCCTCCATGAAATAGGCGTCTTTGAAGGCTGGAACGTCGCGTTTCCACGCGGTGAACATGGCATGGGCATCCGCGCGGCCTTGCATTTCAGCGCGGCTTAAGTCCGCCGCATTGGTGGGGTCTGCGGGAACGCGGACCCCATGGACGTAGACCTCATTTTTCCCGAAGAGAAACATGACCCCGGGGCCGTAGTAAAAAGGGAGGTCGCCGCGCGCTTGGGCTGCCTTCAGCGAGGCGCGACAGGCGCTTCCGACGGTGGCATCTGCAGCGACGTTATTGATGCGGAAGTGGAGCGTGAGCGGTTGGACTTCCTTGTTTTGTTCGAAGGGGACACCGGCCCATGCGGCCACATCCGCATCGCCAGTGCAGTCGATGACGACTTTGGGGCGGATGGTGACGAGGCCATCCTTGTTTGCGATGGTGACGGATTCGACGCGTCCGGAGGTGCTGTGCACATCACAGACAAAGCTGTTGAAGAGAACGCTCAGGTTGTCTTTCTCCGCCTGGAAAAGGCGATCGAGGAGCAGCTTGAATTCAAACGTGTTGGGGATGGTGGGGTTGTGCTTCGAAACGGTCCGGGCGTCTGGTGCGCACACGCCGGATTTGGACAGCATTTCAAGCGCCAGTCCGCGTACGACGATGCGGTGGGTGGTGATGTGGGCGATTCCATCGAAGTAGGGGAGTCCCACGCTGGTGATGATCCCTCCGGCAAAAGGGGCTTTCTCGACGAGGAGCGTTTTGGCCCCGGCGCGAGCTGCAGCAAGGGCGGCGGCACTCCCGGCGCAGCCGCCGCCGCATACGAGGACATCCGTTTCAATCATGCGGGCGCCCTGCCGTGTGGAAGGCGCGCCGGAAGCCGCCAGAGGGACAGCGGCAGCGGCGGCGGAGGCTGCTTGGAGAAAGGTGCGTCGGGTGTGGGGCGTTGAGGGATTCATAAGCTTTTTTTGGGAATCAATTTTTGGACAGGGTTTCGTCCATGCACAGCAGCGTGCTTGCGAGGGTGGTGAGGGCAGCGAGATCTTGCCGATCGAGCGTTGGATCTGAGGGGCGATCGCCATTGGCGAGAAGAGCGGAAGCGCCTGCAGGGTCCCGTTTGTAGGACGCGAGATTCCGATCGAAGGCGGCTCGGAGAATGGCTAGTTGGGTGGGCGAAGGATGGCGGGAGAGGACCATTCGGAAACCGTATTTCAGGCGTTCATCCACGGTGGAGCCGCCCTCCGTCATCATCCGCTGCGCAAGAAAGCGTGAGGCTTCCAGATAGGTGACGTCGTTCATCAGATTGAGGGCTTGGAGAGGCGTGTTGCTGCGGGGGCGTTGAAGGGTGCAGGTCTCGCGGAAAGGCGTTCCGAAGGCGAGCATGGCGGGGTGGGGAATGCTGCGCTTCCAATAGGTGTAGAGGGTGCGCCGGTAGAGGGCCTCACCGTGATCTTGAATGTAGCGTTTGACTGTATCAGCACTCGTCGGAGCCAGAGTTTCGTAAATGCCCTCGGGATGATACGGGCGGACGGGCGGGCCACCGATTCTTGGAACCAGAAGTCCGCTGAGCGCGAGTGCCTGATCACGCAGCGTCTCGGCAGTGAGTCGAAAGCGCGGGCCCCGTGCGAGTAGCCGATTCTCCGGGTCTTTGGAGCCGATGGCCGTGGGGATGTGGGAGGTCTGCCGGTAAGTGGCACTGGTCACGATGAGGCGGACCATTTGTTTCACATCCCATCCGGTGCGAATGAACTCGCTGGCGAGCCAGTCGAGAAGCTCGGGATGGCTGGGGGCTTCGCCTTGGGCGCCAAAGTCCTCGCTCGTCTTCACCAGGCCGGAGCCAAAAAATTGCTGCCAGAGCCGATTGACCGTGACGCGCGCGGTCAGAGGGTGTTCCGGGCTGACCAGCCACTCCGCCAGGCCGAGGCGGTTTTTTGGAAATTGAGCGGGCATTGGCGGGAGGATCGCGGGTGTTGCGGGAAACACTTTTTCCCCCGGCTTGTCGTACGCGCCTCGAACCAAGATGAACGTGTCGCGGGGAGACGCCATCTCTTCCATCACCATGCTCGCGGGGTACTGGAGGTCGAGTTCTTCGATCTGCTGAGTGGTGGCGAGGATTTTCTCATCGATCCCACGCAGCTCGGGCAGCGTGGCTTCGTAAGCATCCTTGAGGAGTTTTTGTTCGTGGATCGTCCGGTTCTCCTCGGGCTTTTTTGCGAGGGTGAAGATCGATGTAGAAACCAGTTGAGCGGGGTCTTGGGAGGTTGCCTCGACATGCCAACGCACCCAGCCCGTGTTGGCCCGGGTTCCAACGGTAATCCGGAGTTTTGTCGCGAGGTCTTTGGCCTCCAGAGGCGTGTCCAGTCTGAAAACGAGACTCTCGCGCTTCCCGGATTTGAGGCGCAGGGGATGGGGCGCCCGGTTTCCTGTCTTCAAAAGCGGTTGGATGACTTTGATCGGAAGCGAGGTTTCGAATTCTGCCGGCCGGAGTTTTAAGGGCGTTTGAGTTTCCCCGTGAATCGCGGTCACGTCGAAACGGTGGATCCGGAAAGTCGCGTCCTCTCCATCGGGCTCTCCGACGAGGCGGATTGCGGTGATCGGCCCGTGAGTTGGAGCGGTGATGGCACTGAAACTCCAAAAGTCGTCCCCGACCTGGATGCCGGTTTTAACAGCTCCCTCGGCGAGTTCGGTTGGGAGTCCATGGTTTTCGACGGTTTGGAAGTGAAGGCGTTCCCAGGGAACGGTTTCGCTGCGCAGGTTTTGGATCCACGAGCTGAAACCTGGGGATGGCTGGGAGAGGATCTGCTGGCGGCTTGCTTGAAGTTGGGCGAGATCGCTTTCGAGGGTGGATTTTTTGGAGTCGAGTTCGGGCACCGGCAGTTTGAGGACGGGGGGGGCACTGGCGTTGGGCTTGGCGGCCCGGTTGCCGGCGCCTTGTTCAGGCACATTGTGAAAAAAGGCCTTCAGGGAGTAGAAATCGCGCTGAGTGAAGGGGTCATACTTGTGGTCGTGGCAGCGACAGCAGTTGAACGTCTGACCGAGCCAGACCGCAGCGGTTGTTTCCACGCGATCGGCGGCGTATTCAGCGAGGAACTCCTCCGGAATGATGCCGCCTTCCTCGTTGATCATGTGGTTGCGATTGAACCCGGTGGCGATGCGTTGGGACAGGGTGGGGTTGGGAAGGAGGTCGCCCGCGAGTTGTTCGATCGTGAACTGATCGAAAGGTTGATTCTGGTTGAAGGCTTGGATGACCCAGTCCCGCCATGGCCACATTTCGCGGTCGCGATCTACCTGATAGCCGTTGGTATCCGCGTAGCGAGCGGCATCCAGCCAAGGGAGAGCCATGTGTTCCCCGTAATGGGGGGAGGCCAGAAGGCGGTCCACTGCGGCCTCGTAGGCGTTGGGTGAGGAATCGGAGAGAAAGGCGTCCAGTTCTCTCAGGGTTGGCGGGAGGCCGGTCAGGTCGAGGGTAACCCGACGGAGGAGGGTTTCCTTGGATGCGGCCGGCGAGGGGGCAATGCCCTCGCGCTCCAGTCTTGCGAGAACGAATGGGTCGATCGGGTTCATGGGCCAGTCAGCGAGGCTGACCGACGGTGGGACGGCGCGTCGAATGGGCACAAAGGCCCAGTGCGGTTCATACTTCGCTCCACCTTCGATCCAGCGCCGTAGAACGTCTTTTTGTGCCGAAGTCAGCTTTTTGTGGGATTTGGGCGGAGGCATGACCTCCTCCGGGTCATCGGAGAGAATGCGGTTCCACGCTTCGGATTTGGAGAGGTGGCCCGGGACAATCGCTCCGTTGGCTGTGGCGCCCTCGAAAGTGTCGAGGCGGAGGTCGGCTTTCCGATTCTTGGGGTCGAACCCGTGGCAGTAGAAGCAGTTGTCGGAGAGAATCGGGCGGATGTCTTGGTTGTAGGAGAGTTCGGCCGCATGGAGAGCGTTCGTCAGGAGCAGGGATCCCAGCAGGGAAAGCAGGCGGTTCATGCGAGGACCCCCTTTACGATTTCGCCATGGACGTCGGTGAGCCGATAGTCGCGTCCCTGGAAACGGTGAGTGAGGCGCGTGTGTTCGATGCCCAAGAGATGAAGGGCGGTGGCGTTGAGATCGTGGATGTGGACGGGGTCCCGGACGATGTTGTAGCTAAAATCGTCTGTCTCGCCGTGGACGTGTCCCTTCTGGATCCCTGCGCCAGCCATCCAGATGCTGAAGCACCGCGGATGGTGGTCCCGGCCGTAGTTGTCTTGGGTGAGCGTGCCCTGTGAGTAGGTGGTGCGACCGAACTCTCCGCCCCAGATGACGAGGGTATCCTCGAGCAGACCGCGTTCTTTGAGTTCTGCGAGGAGCGCTGCTGTCGGCTGATCGGTGTCGTAGCACTGGCTGCGAATGTCGCGGGGTAGATTGCCGTGCTGATCCCAGCCGCGGTGATAGAGTTGGATGAAGCGGACGCCCCGTTCTGCGAGGCGCCGGGCCATGAGGCAGTTGGCTGCGTAGGTGCCGGGTTTACGGGATTCGGGGCCGTAGGCATCGAAGGTGCGGGCGGGTTCGTTTGAAAGGTCGGCAAGCTCTGGAACCGCAGCCTGCATCCGGAAAGCCATCTCGAACTGGTCGATTCGATTGCGGGTTTCAGGGTCGTGATACTCACTGAGAGTGAGTGCATTGAGCTTGGCGAGGTCGTCGAGTTGGTGGCGGCGCAGGGTGCGTGAAATTCCGGGAGGATTGTTGAGGTATAGAACGGGATCCTTGGTGGGGGTAAAACGCACGCCCTGATGGCGGGCCGGAAGAAAACCTGCTCCCCACATTCGTTCGTGAAGGGGCTGTGAGTTAACGTTGCCGGACGGGGTCGACACCAAGGCGACGAAGGTGGGGAGATTGTCGTTTTCGGAACCGAGTCCGTAGGAAACCCAGGCCCCAAAAGAGGGGCGTCCGCCAATCTGATGGCCGGTCTGGAGCAGGGTCATGGCCGGGTCGTGATTGATGGCCTCGGTGTGCATGGATCGGATCAGGCATAGCTCGTCAGCCCATTTGGCGGTGTGGGGAAGCAACTCGCTGAGGCTCATGCCGCACTGCCCGTGTGGGCTGAAGCGGAAGAGGCTGGGGGCGATTGGAAAACGCTTCTGTCCGGCGGTCATTCCGGTGAGCCGTTGCTCGCCACGCACCGAGGGTGGCAGGTCTTGGTTAAAAAGAGGGCTGAGAGCCGGCTTGGGATCGAACAAATCGAGTTGGGAGGGGGCCCCGCTTTGGGTCAGCCAAAGGATACGTTTGGCCTTTGGGGGGAAGTGGAGGCCTCGGGTCTCGCGAGAAGGCGGAACGGCACGGGCGTGAGGTTGGAGAAGGGTGGCAAGGGCGATGCCTCCGAGACCGTGGGTGGCGCGAATCAGAAAGGTTTTTCGATCGACCCGATTCATGGTGACGAGGGGGGACTCTGGTTGATGAGCGTTCTCTCCTGAGGGGGCAGATGAGTGTGGGAACAGCTCCTGTTCTTAGCAGGAAACGGGATTCTCTGTGACGACAAAATCTATGCGAAAAGCGACGCCTCTGGTCACCTGCACGGGATTCTGACCTGCTTCTGCTGCCAGACCACACATGCGTTAACCGAGGCACTCAACGGAACGACTGTGGGACTCAAGCCTTTCGCCTAGGGCTTTTGCTGGTTCAAGAGCTGCCGGAATGGCTTCGGTTTTTTACGGGCGCCTCGATCTCCGCCCAATCTAATCCGTGCAGGGTTTTTTCTGCCCGTGTTCGTGCTTCCTTACGGAAGCCAGCCCGGATTTCTGTCCAACGAGATGCACCGTATTCCGGCGGAATGGTGCAGGGATTCGCCCCCCTGTCCAACCACCCAGCCCTGGGTCGCGCCCGTGTCTTTGAGAACGGTCTCCAGCAGGCGGGCGTCATGCGGGTTCGTGCCGCTGTTGGCCTTGATTTCCACCACAATTTTTTCGTTGCCCCGGTCCAGGATCAGATCCGCCTCCTGGCCGGTGGCTGTCCGCCAGAAAAAGAATTGGGTAAAGGGATGCGCGATCCGTTCCCGGCGGATCAGATCTTCCACAACGAATCCCTCCCAGCTTGCTCCCCGGCACGGGTGGTTGTGGAGTTCCTCCAGGGTGGAAATGTTGAGGAGGTGATGGAGCAGGCCGGTATCGCGGACAAAAACCCTCGGTGCTTTGACGAGCCGTTTCCGGATATTGCAGAAGTAGGGGGGGAGACGGCGGATGAGAAAGACGCCCTCAAGAAGGTCGAGTCCGTGCTGGACCGTGTGGTAGCTCACACCGAGTGCGTTGCCGAGGGCTGAGAGATTCAAAAGCCCGCCCTGTTGGGCGGCCAGCATGGTGAGCAGCCTCCGGAGAAACAACGCGTCGGGGCGGAATCCGTAGGCCGCCAAGTCGCGCTGGAGCACGGTGCTCAGATACGGTTCCCACCAGGTGCGAAAGTTGCTGCGGAGAGCCTCTGGAAAGCCCCCTGCAAGCCAGTGGGTCGCCACATCGAGTCCGGTCTCCAGAGGGGTCAGCGGATCAAGTTCGACCAACCCGACCCGGCCAGCCAGCGACTCTGAAACCCCACGGATGAGGGCCGGCTGGGCGGACCCCAAAATGCAGAAGTGACACCTCCGGTCGTCCCGTCGCGAGTCGATTGCGCCCCGGAGTGCCGAGAACAGGGTGGGAACGGTCTGGGCTTCATCCAGAATGGTCATGGTCCCTAGCAATGCGAGTTCATGAGCGGGATCTTCGGTGAACCTGAGATGGAGCAGGGGGGATTCGACGTCCCGGTAGACAGCCTCAGGGAAGGAAGAGCGTGCGAGGGTGGTTTTGCCGACCTGCCGCGGGCCCACGACGACGACGGCGGGGAACTGGCGTGCGAGGAGTTGCAGGGGGCGTTCGGCCAAGCGGGGCCAGATCATTTTTTCATTTAAGAAGGCTGGCTTCTAATTTGCAAGACGTTCGCCTCTCGGTTGATGCTTCCCCCCCCCAGAGCACCCTCTCGATTTCCAGGGCGGCAAACCTGAAAAAGTGGCGTCCCGATGACATGTGATACCGCAGTACGCGGAAATTTCCGGGACCGAGGCGGTCCGAGGAAAAAGACATGGATCCCCTTCCAGCCACCACAAGGACGCCTGAGACGTTCACGCGCAACCGCAAGGCTTCCGGCGCCCCGGCCAACGTCCTCTGGCTACTGCGTCAGTTCCCGGAACGCCCCGCCCCGAGCGCATCGCTGGCGGCCTGTTGGAAAACCCTCCGCGCCTCGCTCGCGTCGCTGTTGGTATTGGTCCGCTGCAGCATGAGTACATAGGCCACGCCCCGGGCCCGATCCACCCATGCTTGGGTGCCCCATGCGCCTCCATGCCCGAATGTGCCTTCCGAAAGCATCGCCGCCACTCCGGGGTGTGGGGTGCGGAGCACGCAGGTGCCAAGGCCCCAGCCGTAGTTGGCTCCGCGGTTGCCGTGGGTTTCATCCTGCAAAAAACCGGTGGGCAACTCTCCTGTGAGCGGCGTGCTCATCCACCAAACCGCCTCGGGGCTCAGATACACACGGCCTCCGAACTGGCCGCCTCCAAGCAGCATCTGAGCGAACCGCGCGTAATCCGGCGCCGTCGAGTAGAGCCCCCCGTTTCCAAGGGGTGGCCGATCCGGGGTGCCGAAATCTGTCCGGGGCGGTACCGGCTCAAGAGACCCCGTCTCAGCATTCTTTTTGTAAGCCGTTGCCAGTCTGGCCCGCTGATCTGGATCGGGATAAAAGGTGGTGTCCTTCATTCCGAGCGGCTCAAAAAGCCGGGTCTTTAGAAACCGATCGAAGCGCTGACCGCTTACAACCTCCACAATCCGCGCCCCAACGTTGATCCCGCTCTGCGTGTATTTCCACTTGTCGCCCGGTTCGTACTGCATCGGCGCGGCCAGCCACAGCGGCACCAAATCAGCCAGCGTCCGTGCGGACTTGGCACCCTCAGCGCCTGCCTCGCCCAGCCCCGAAGTGTGCGTCATCACCTGTTGAATGGTGAGATGGGCGGGGCGTCCGGACGGCGTTTTGAGTCCCTCGAACTCCGGCAGATATTTTGCCACCGGATCGGTGACCCGCAGCCGGCCCTCGTCCTGGAGCATGAGGAGGGCTGTGGCGGTGATGGGTTTTGTCATTGAAGCAATCCAGAAAACTGTGTCCGGGGTCATGGGCCGTTGAGAGGCCAGATCGGCCAACCCTGTGGATTCAAGGCCCAGCACCCGGTCTTTGGAGACCACCACCGTGACCGCGCCAGCCGCTTCTTTCCGGGCTACAATATCCTCCAGGGCGGCGCCCACTCCGGGTAGCCTTGGATCCCTTGCTAAAGCGGGGCCAGAAAAGGGCAGAAACATCACAAGAGCCAAACACAGGGTGCGGGAGGGGGAGTTCATGGCATGTGAGGGTGGAACGACGTGAAGCAAAGGAACAGTCAAATGACTGTGCAATCACACGATGACCGGTCGCGGTTTTGTGCGGCGCAAGGGAGGCGTCCTGATTTCCGGCCTTGCAGATACGCGGGCTGTGTCAGAGGCGCGAGTTCGCAGAGCGTCGGATCGATGGCGAGGAATTCCACCGACGCGTTGACGCGAACACCAGACTCTTGGCCCGGGGTCGCGTGGAGGAGCCGTGCGCGGGGCCAACGGTGAGGATCTCGGAATGGCGGGACAGAAATCGCAGCAGAGATGGTGGGTGCCGTCTCAAGCGAGGATTTCTTTCACCACATGGCCATGTACGTCTGTGAGGCGGTAGTCACGGCCTGCGTAGCGGTAGGTCAGTTTTTCGTGGTGGATGCCCATGAGGTGCAAGAGGGTCGCGTGGAGGTCATGGACGTGAACCTTGTCCCTGACTGAGTGCCACCCGAAGTCATCGGTGGCGCCGTGCACGATGCCGCCCTTGATCCCGCCCCCAGCGAGCCACATGGAGAAGCCAAAGGGATGGTGTTCGCGACCGTTCGTGCCCTCGGAGGTGGGTGTGCGGCCGAACTCGCCGCCCCAGAGGACGAGGGTGTCCTCAAGAAGCCCGCGGGATTTGAGGTCTTTGAGGAGGCCGGCGATGGGCTTGTCGGTTGCCTGACAGTTGCGCGGCAGTTCGGTACGAAGTCCTCCGTGTTGATCCCAGAGCTGGCAACTGGAGCGATGACTGGTCTGGGTGTGGTAGACCTGAACCATGCGGACACCGCGCTCGGCAAGGCGGCGGGCCATGAGGCACTGTTTTCCGAAAGTCTCGGTGACAGGGTCATCGAGCCCGTAGAGTTTTCGGGTGGCCTCGGTTTCGCCCGCGAGATCGAAGGCTTCGGGGGCTTCGCGCTGCATCCGGAAGGCGAGTTCGAAGGATTCGATCCGCGCGCTCAGTCGGGAATCTTCGGCGCGGGAATCAGCGTGGGATTGGTTGAGCTGGCGGAGCCAGTCGAGTTGGGCACGCTGCTCGGCAAGGGACCAGCGGGAGTTGTCCAGGTTGGCGACGGGTTTTTGGAGGTTGTTGACGAGGGTGCCCTGGTACTCGGCGGAAAGAAAGCTGCTGCTCCAGAGCGGAGCCCCCTGGGCCGGTTGAGCGGGTGAAAGCACCACGTAACCCGGCAGATTGCGGTTTTCGGAGCCCAGTCCGTAGAGGAGCCAGGAGCCGAGGGAGGGCCGTGAAAAAGCCTGCTCGCCGGTGTTCATCTGGAGGCAGGCTCCGTTGTGGTTGATGTTGTCGGCGACCATCGAACGGATAACGCACAGGTCATCCGCACAGGTGGCCAGATGCGGGAAGAGTTCGCTGATTTCGGTGCCGGACTGTCCGTGTTTGGAGAACTCGTAGGGGGAGCCAAAGAGGTTCCCGGTTTTGCCGCGTTCGAGCTTGGGTTTTTCGAATGGAAGGGGTTTCCCGTCGAGTTCACGGAGCTTGGGTTTGGGGTCGAAGGTGTCGACGTGCGAGGGGCCGCCGGACATGAAGAGAAAGATGATGCGTTTGGCTTTTGGAGGGAAGTGGGGCTTTGGGAGGAAGGAGTCTGAAGCCGAGAGGGACTGTGTGGATTCGCCGAGCAGGCTGGCGAGACCGAGCATGCCGAATCCATTTGCAAAGCGCCGGAGGGATTCGCGACGGGAAAGGAGGGGGTTAGTCCACATAAGCGGTTTCATTGGAACAGAGGAGCATTTGGCAGAACGCGGTGAGGGTTTTGAGGTCCGGCTTTGGGCCGAGAGCCTGACGTGCAAGGCCGATTTCGTGGGTGCCGGGAGCGCGCTGGAGGAGTCGGCGCCAGAGCCAGTGGGCGATGGGATCCGGTGCGCTGAGACCTTGGCTGAATGCAAGCGTGGCAATCGCCTCGGCCTGAGCAAGCGGGAAGGGATGGTTCAACAGGAAGAGGGATTGAGGCGCCACGGTGGCTTCACCTCGCTTTTCCACGATTCCGGTGGGATCAGCGCCGTCAAAGAGAGCTTGGAAATTGGAGCGGTCGCTCCGGATGGTTTGAAGGTAGAGTGTGCGGCGGGGGGAATCGAGATGGGGAGTGGCCTGTCCTCCCACCGTCGAGTCGAGCTTTTCGGCGAAACGGAGCAGGGAATCGCGGAGTTCCTCGGCGGTGAGGCGTCGCCGTTTCTGGTGGGAAAAAAATCGGTTGTCCGGATCCTTTTCACGGGCGTTCCCGGAGGGGAGGGTGCTGCGCTGATAGGCGGCCGAGTGAACGATGAGCCGGTGGAGGTCTTTGATGCGCCAGCCCGTCTGGATGAAGTATCCGGCCAGCCAGTCGAGCAGTTCCGGGTGCGTGGGCGGGGTACCCAGTTTTCCAAAGTTGTTCGGGGTGCGAACAATCCCATCTCCGAAGTGGTGTTGCCAGACCCGGTTGACCAAGACGCGTGCTGTGAGGGGATTCTCGGGGCTGGCGATCCAACGAGCTAATTCCAGGCGGCCGCTGGCAGTGGTTCCAAGGGTGGGCTGCTGCTTGCAAAGGAGTGCGGGGAACCCGCGGGGAACGACCTCGCCGAGGGTGTCGTAGCGGCCTCGCTTGTGGACCGGTGCATCGTGAAAGCCCGCGTAACGCGTCATCGGAATTCCGCCCTCCCGCAGGCCTTGTGTGAAGCGGAATTGTTCCAGCTCGGAGGCCGCTTTCTGGCGGGCGGCGGTGAGAGCCTTGCCTTCTGGAGTGTCCTTTCCGAGCGAGGGGCCTTCGCCCGCGCAAATCCACCACAGATCATCTTTTCCTTGTTTCGCGCCGTGCACCAGTGCTTGGGCCACATCCCAAGTTTGGCCGCCGGCATCCCGAATGCGGAGGTCCACCTGGGTCATGTCGCAGGTGTACTCGGCGCGGGGCCGGATGATGAGCTGGAGCAATTGTCCTTTCTGGATCTCGGTGGAAAATTCCTGCACTTCGGAAGTGGTGGCGTTGTTCATGACGCCAGACCGGAGGATTTTCTCCCCCAGCTTGAGGATCCATGCGATCCCATCACCGCAGTTGGGATCGGCGTCTTTGAGTTCGAATTCACACCGAATCGTGCCGTTCACGGGACTGCGCCAGTTGAGCGATGCGGGAACCTTGGATCCGGGGTGCACGGCGATGGACTGGGCGGGAAGCCTCCACGTGCTCAGCGCGACGGGAGCCGCGCTGGCATTGATCAATACGGCGGGGAGTGCGGCTCCGGTTCCTTTCCAGGACGAGAGCCCGGCATGGCCTCCGAGGTCGGGTTCGACCACGGTGAGGGGCTCGAGTTTTTCGGCGAGACGCCCGTCGATTTCGCGAATCCGTTCGCGGGCAAGATTGAGACGTTGTTCCTCCTCCCCACTGACGATGGGCAGGCGCATGAGCTTTTCGCCTGCGCCTTTGGCCTGAAACTTTTCGAGGATGGAGCTGCTGAAAAAAATTCCGGCGAGTGCGTAGTAGTCTCGGGTGGTCAGGGGATCGAACTTGTGGTCGTGACACCGGGCGCAGCTCATGGTGAGACCCAAAAAGGCGCGGCTGGTCAGGTCGACCTGGTCGTCGACAATGTCAGTGTGGACTTTTTCTTTGTCGGCGTCTCCGTTGCCCCAACTGCCAATGGCGTAGACGCTGGTGGCGACCAGTTTCTGCGGGTCCCACTCGTTTTTGGCGAGGATGTCTCCTGCGATCTGATGGCTGATGAACTGGTCGTAGGGAAGGTCCGTGTTGAACGCGTTCACGACCCAGTCGCGGTAGCGCCAGGCGTCTAGAATGTCGCCGTCTTTGCCGGCGATGCGGGAGTCGAGGGAATCCGCGTAGCGGACGACATCGAGCCAGTGCCTGCCCCATTTGACTCCGTACTGGGGGGAGGCAAGGAGCCGCTCGACGACTTTGGAAAAGGCCTCCGGAGAGGAGTCTGCAAGGAAGGCATCGACGTCTTCTGGAGAGGGAGGAAGTCCGGTGAGATCGTAGGAGAGGCGGCGGAGAAGGGAGCGCTTGTCTGCGGTTGGGGCCGGAGACAGGCCTTCGGACTGGAGGCGTTGGTGGAGGAGAGCATCGATGTGAGCAGCGGCTTCCGCTGGCTTGGCGGTAGACGAGGTTTTTGGGAGGGGCTGAAAAGCCCACCAGGATTGGGCATCCTCGGCGTTCATGCCGGCGATCTTTGCGGAGGCAACGCGGGGGTCCGGTGCGCCCATGCGAACCCATTTTTCGAGGAGGGCAATTTTGGCATCCGGAAGTTTGCCGCCGCTCTTTTTGGGCGGCATGGCGGAGTCTTCGTCTTGGTATCGGACAGCTTCGATGAGGAGGCTTTTTTCGGGGTCGCCGGGGAGGACAGCGGGTCCTGAGTCGCCGCCTTTTTGCCAACCATTTTTGGAATCGAGCGCGAGGCCGCCCTTGGTTTTTGCGCCGCTGTGGCAGTCGAAACAGTGCTCGACGAGAATGGGGCGGATCTGGGATTCGAAGAAGGCGAAGTCCTCGGTGGCGGCGGCTCCGGGGGCGAGTGTGGCCAGAAGGGTGAGGAATGAAAGGGCTTTGTTGGAGGGGTGCATGGGGGGGCGGGTGTGTAGAGCCTTGGAGCCACAGGTGCGGGCAGGAAATTAGGAGAGGATCTCTTTGACGACGTGGCCCTCGACATCCGTGAGTCGGTAGTCGCGGCCGGCGTGGCGGTAGGTGAGTTTTTCGTGATCGAAGCCCAGAAGGTGCAGGATGGTGGCATGGAAATCGTGGACGTGTACGGGGTCGACAGAGGCCCGCAGCCCATGTTCATCGGTGGCGCCGTGAACGATGCCGGGTTTCACGCCGGCACCGGCGAGCCAAGAGCTGAAGGCCCACGGGTGATGTTCGCGGCCCTTGGCATCGGCAGTGTTGTTGAAGGGCGTTCTGCCGAATTCTGTGGTCCAGACGACGAGAGTGTCTTCGAGCATGCCCCGCTGTTTGAGGTCGCGGAGGAGTGCGGCGATGGGTTGGTCAACGTTTTTGGCGAGTGGCGCGTGGCTCATCATATCGCCGTGTGCGTCCCAGTTTCCGGAGGAGCCGGAGTCGATGAGTTCCACAAAGCGGACACCGCGCTCGAGGAGGCGCCGGGCGGCGAGGCACTGCCATCCGAAGCCGGTGGTTTGTCCGCGTTGGAGGCCGTAGTCGGCATGCGTGCGGTCATTTTCCTCCTGAAAGTTGAAGGCGTCTGGAACGGCCATTTGCATTCCGAAAGCGGTTTCGAAGGTCCGGAGGCGGGCCTCAAGAAGGGGATCGGCGTTGCGGGTTTGGAGGTGGGTTTGGTTGAGTGTGCGGAGGGCCTCCAGTTCGCGGGACTGGAGGGCTGCAGGGATGCGGGGGGCGATGTTGGCGATGGGTTCCGCGCCTGGAATGACAAGGGTTCCCTGATGCGAGCCGGGGAGGAAGTCGCTGGCGAAGACTTGGCTTCCGGCATAGGTCTGCTTCGGAGCGATCACCACGAAGGAGGGAAGATTTTGGTTCATGGTTCCCAACCCGTAGCTGACCCAGGAGCCGATGCTGGGTCGGGCAAATGCGAACGAACCGGTGTGCATGCCGAGGGTAGCATTGTAGTGGTTCGAGTGGGAGGTGTGCATCGACCGGATGAGGGTGAGGTCATCCGCGCACGAAGCAATGTGGGGGAAGAGTTCGCTCACCTCTGTGCCTGACTGGCCGCGCGGCTGAAACTCCCACTGGGGCCGTTTGAGGTAGATGCGCTCGTAGCCCGGGCGGCCCTTGATCTCAGGGTGATCGGCCTTGATCTCCTTGCCGTGGTCGCGGGTGAGCGCGGGCTTGGGGTCAAAGCTGTCCACATGGGAGACACCGCCCGTCATGAAAAGGAAAATGACGCGTTTGGCTTTGGCGGGGAGTGGTGGGTTTTTCGGGGCAAGCGGGTCGCCCGATTCGGCCAGAAGTTGTTGGAGGAGTCCGGGGAAAAGCAGGGAACCGGTCACGGCGGACTGGAGGAAGTTTCTGCGGGGGAGGACGGGTGGTTTCATTTGGGGAGAGGGCGGCTTAGTCGATGTGGAGGAATTCGTTTCCGGCGAGCAGGATGCGGCAGTAGGCATTCCATGCTTCAGCGGGTGCGGTGCCATAAGAGGCCAGGAATGCGGATGCGTGCTGGGATTCGCCTGCGGAGGGTTCGCGTTGGAAGAGGGTGCGGAAAACTGTGTTGAAGCGTAGGGAATCGTTTGGGATCTGGGCGAGTGAGGCGGCGAGGCCGGCGGCCTGTTCGTGGAAAAAGGGGTTGTTAAGGAAGAAGAGGGCCTGGGGTGGGACGGTGGTGGTTTGGCGTTGGGCGGTGCTGGCGCTCGGGTCTGCCCCGTCAAAGAGTGCGAGGAGTGGATGGCGCCGCTGGCGTTGCGTCATGAGAAAAGCGCTGCGCTGGGTGTGTTCGTAGACGGCGTTGAAGGGGTTGTGTTGCGTGTACTTCCAGCGGTCCTCTGGAGGGAATGGATGGGATTGTCCCAGCGTGAGATCGAGTTTGCCGGCGGCCAACAGCAAGGTGTCCCGGAGTTCTTCCACAGCAAGGCGACGGCGTGAGAAGCGTGCGAGGAGACGATTTTCTGGATCCTTGAGAAGGTGGGGTTCCTGAGGATTGCTTTCGCGTTGGTAGGCTGCGGTGTGCATCAGGATCCGGTGCATCGCCTTGACGCTGTATCCACTCGCTACGAATTCGGATGCGAGGAATTCGAGGATTTCGGGATGGGAAGGCTTTTCGCCCCGCGAACCGAAGTCGCTCGAGGAACGGACGATGCCGGTTCCGAAATGCCACTGCCAGATGCGGTTAGCCATGACGCGTGCGGCGATCGGGTGCTGCGAGATCCACTGGCCGAGTTCACGACGACCGCTCTCGGTGGGATGAAAAAGAGGCTGGCCACCAAAAACCCCCAGCCAGCGGCGGGGGACTTCGTCGCCGGGTTTTTCGGGCTCACCGCGGATCTGAATGCGAGCATTCACGGGTTGGGCATCGGCGACAGCATAGGCCCATGGAATGGCAGGAGCCGGGCCAGCCTCTGGGATTTGCAGGGTGCGCCCCATCTCGAGAAGGGCGGTGCCCGAGGCGGGGGAACGGAGGTGTTTGAGTTCGAAGGCAACGCCGTCGTTCCGGGTGGGGTGGGCGTCAGCGACCCGTCCACGGATGCGGACGGAGCCATCCATCGGGCTGACCCAGGCCACGGCTACGGGTTGATCATGGCCGGGGTGAACGAGAAAAGAGCGGGCTGGGAGTGTGGTCCAGACCATGAGTTGCTGGTCCGAACTGTTCACAAAGACGGATGGCGTGTCGCCAATGCCCCACTTTTGGATGTCGCTGTGTCCGTTTACCGAAGTGGATTTCTCATGAAGAAACACGGGTCCCTTGTTGCCCATGGAGAGAAAGCACCACGATGCGTTGTGTGCGCCTGGATGGGGGTTGGATTGGCTGAGCGAGGAAATAAGGTCGGAGACGTTCCAAGCGCGTTCGGGATGGGTGCAGTCTTGAATGCTCCACTCCACCAGGGTGCTGTCGGCCCCGTGGCCTTTGTTGGGGGAAACGGTGAGGAGCAGCACTTCGCCTTTGCGCACGGCAATGGAGTCGAGGGAGACCTTCTGGCTTTCCTCAAAGCCGATGGAGGTGCCTTCCGCGAGGGGCGCAGAAGCGAGGACTTCGGTTTGCTCGGTGAAGCTGGTGTTGAGGGTTTTTCCAGCGGCAGCCAGTTTGGCGCGCAGCGCATCTTCATCCGCTCGCTTTTTGAGCCACGGGCTCATCAGGGCATCCGCCTCGGATTGGGGGATGAGCGGGACCATGTCGCGCGGTTTGCCGGAGTTTTCGCAACCGGGGTAGGCGAATCGGGTGCTCTGGAAGATTCCGTAGAGCGAGTAATAATCGGCAGCGCTGATGGGGTCGTATTTGTGGTCATGGCACCGGGCGCAGGCCAGTGTCATCCCGAGAAACGTTTTCCCCAGATTGTCGATCACATCCTCGTGCATCAGATGAACATCTTTGGAGATCTCGTGTCCGAAGCGGCGGGCGATGGCGAGGTAACCCGTGGCGACAATGCCCTCGTTAAGTTCCGTTCGGGAGGCAGTGGCGCGTTCGAGGTCCCCGGCGAGTTGAAGGCGGATAAACTGATCGTAGGGAAGGTCCCGGTTGAATGCGTCGAACACCCAGTTGCGGTAGCGCCATGCGTGCATAAGGGGCCGGTCGGTGTTTTCGCCTGCGGTATCGGCATAGCGGACAACATCGAGCCAGTGCCTGCCCCATTTGACTCCGTACTGGGGGGAGGCAAGGAGCCGCTCGATGACTTTGGAAAAGGCGTCCGGAGAGGAGTCCGCAAGGAAGGCATCGACGTCTTCTGGGGAGGGCGGGAGTCCGGTGAGATCGTAGGACGCGCGTCTGAGAAGGGAGCGTTTGTCGGCGCTTGGGGCCGGGGACAGGCCTTCGGACTTGAGGCGTTCGTGGAGAAGAGCATCGATGTGAGCAGCAGCTTCCGCTGGCTTGGCGGTGGACGAGGTTTTTGGGAGGGGCTGAAAAGCCCACCAGGATTGGGCCTCCTCGGCGTTCATGCCGGCGATCTTTGCGGAGGCAACGCGGGGGTCCGGTGCGCCCATGCGAACCCATTTTTCTAGGAGAGCAATTTTGGCATCCGAAAGTTTTCCGCCGCTCTTTTTTGGCGGCATTGCGGAGTCTTCGTCTTGGTAGCGGACAGCTTCGATGAGGAGGCTTTTTTCGGGGTCGCCCGGGAGGACAGCGGGTCCTGAGTCACCGCCTTTCTGCCAACCATTTTTGGAATCGAGCGCGAGGCCGCCCTTGGTTTTTGCGCCGCTGTGGCAGTCGAAACAGTGCTCGACGAGGATG
>CAIURC010000195.1 GCA_903901425.1 uncultured Spartobacteria bacterium
CACGTTCAGCCCGTTTACCCGGCCAACGTTCGCAATCTCACCCGCCAAGCCCCCCCCCGAAATCCGCAGTTCCACCGGCACAAGATCCGGCACGGTATCCGTGACAACGCTGTTCACAGGCCGCTCCGGCCCGAACACCCCGTACGGATTCGCCGGCACCGGCACTGTCCGGGTCGGCACACCCGGCGCCACGTACTTCGATCCCACCAGCTCCACCGTAATCCCCTCTGGCCACCCCGCCGCATACGGCGCCGCCAGCCCGGCAGGACGGTACCATTCCAGCTCCGGCGCGGACACATCGCTAGCCGCCTGCTGGTCGTCGAACCCGACCGTTCCATTCACAAATCCGCGGTTCCCGTACAGGTGCAGGTACAGGGGCAGCGTCCCGTCCGGGGCAAGCCGGTTGCTGTAACTCACGGTCGTGCCGTCCGCCAGCACGCCGGTCAGCGTCACCGTGCCCGCAGGCGCCACCGTCATCCGCGCGTAACCCGCCGCCTGCGGATACCCGGTCCGGGCAAGGCCACGGTTCGTCTCCAGGCCCTCATCCACGAGCGGTTCGAAAAGCACCGTGTATTTCCCGTTCTCAGACGCCGGATCCAGGATGTCCACGGGCACACGTTCCATCCCGGCGGGAAGCACTCTGGCCGCACTGTACACCGCCTTCTGAGCCTCCACCGTGGCCAGTTCCACCGTTCCGTCCGCAAAAGACAACTCGCCCACCAGCAGCGCCGGATCCCCCTCGCGCACCCGCAACGACAGCGACCCGAGCTCTGTTGCCACACGGCCCACCATTTTCCGCACCGCAAACCGCGCCTGTTTCCCGTCAAAAAGCACCGAGCCATCCCGCATCACCATCCCCTTGAACCCGGCCACCACGCCGCCCGTGCTGAGTTTGCCACTCACCGCCCCACCCGCCGACACCGTGGCCGTCAACAGCCCACGTCCACGGCTCACCCCGAACGCCTCCGCGATTCCGGGCGACAACGGGTATCCCTCCACCAGCTCCGCCACGGTCGTCTCCGGCCGCAGCAGGCCGTCGTACGTCCCGGCGAACTCCGGACGGACATGCGAAAACTTGAACACCCGCACCAGCTCCGTCGAAGCGTTCCCGCGCGCATCCCAGGCCCGGATTTTGAGCGTGTTCGATCCCTGTTCCGGCACCAGCGCCAGCATCCAGCCCACTGTGTTCCCGCCCGCCGGTGACGCCAGTTCCGCCTCCTCCGCCGGGCCGTCGTTCAGCTTCACCTCCACACGCGCCACCTCGCTCGTGTCCGTCGCCGTCCCCTTCACCAACACGCTTCCGCCACTCACCGTCACCCCTGAGCCGGGCGATTCCACCGCCAGCACCGGCCCCGAGGTGTCTGAACCCAAAAGTTTCACCGTCACCACCGAAGTCCGGCCGATCAGCACCCCGCCCGACGCAGCCTGCAGCTTCAGCACCACCGTCTCGCCCAGGGCCCCGAGTTGCGCCCCCTCGGGAATCCGGAGTTCAAAGCTCTTCGCCCCCAGTTCGCCGTCCCCCCAGCCCAGCGCCACCGCCTCCTCCGGCAGCGTGTAATCCTCTCCCAAAACCGCGGTGCCGCCCGCGACCGCCACCTGCACCCCCACCGGGCCCGCACCTCCCAGAATCCTTTGCACCGTGATGGGCACCACCGTGTCGCCCTCCACGGCCTTTGCCGCCTGCACCGACGCCGAGCCGAACACCACCGTCCCGGGCAACGCAACAGGACGCACCGTCACCGTGCTCGACAGGATCCCGCCCGGCAGTGCCCCACCCGAAAGGTTCTGGAGCCGGAACTGCAGCGTCTTGCCCGACACGGGCACCGCCGCCCCCGCTTTGAACAAAACAGGCACACTCTTTTCCCCGGAATCGCCGTCCGCCCATTCCAGCACCACGGGCCGGTCGACCACGTAATCGGTGGCCAGGGCCGTTCCACCCGAAACCGCTACCTCCGCCCGGACCGCCCCCGAGGTTCCATGGAGCCGGCGCACCACCAGTTCCACCGAAAGATCGCCCGTGTCCGGCTTTACCCGCTCCAGCGAGGCCGCCCCGAACTGCAGCACGCCCGGGTTCCGCGCCGTCAGCGCCACGGTCGTCGTCCCGGTTCCGCCCAGCTGCGCGCCGACGGGATCCTGCAGGGTCAGCCGCAGGGTTTCGCCCGCCTCGGCCACGGTGCGTCCCGCCCGCAGCACCACCACAAACGTCTTCTCCGACAGGTCGCCCGACGCCCAGCGCAGCACCGGCGAGTCGGGCAGGGAATAATCCCCGGGCTGCAGCGTGTCCGAGGACGCCGCCACCCGCACCTCCACCGCCTTCGCACCGTCCGCAAGACGCTGCACGGTGACCGGCACCAGCAGTTCGCCCGGCCCCTTGGCGCCCGGATACACGGACGAACCGAAACCGACCCGGGCCGCCTCTGGCACCTCCAGAACTGCAGCCGCGCTTACCACGCTCCCCGCGGCATTCGTCACCACCACGCTGTAGCTACCCACATCCGAGTCCGCCACGGAAGCAATCGCATGAGTGGGTCCTGTAGCTCCAGCGATGTCTACCCCACCCTTCCGCCACTGGTAACTGAGCGGACCCGTCCCCGTTGCCGTCACGCTGAAACTCACCGGGGAACCGGGAAGCACCAAGGCTCCCACGGGCTGCGAGGTGATCGCAGGCGCAGCCGTCAACGCCGCGCCGTTGCTCACCACCGATCCCACCACGTTCGTCACCACACACGTGTATGTCCCCGAATGGCCGGGGGTCACCGACCCGATTGAATAGGTTGTCGAGGTCGACCCCGCAATGTTCACTCCGTCCAATCTCCACTGGTAGCTCAATGTGCCCGTCCCCGTCGCCGCCACCGCAAAACTCACCCCCGCCCCTTGCAGCACTCCTCGGCTCAAAGGCTGCGCCGTAATCACCACCGGGTCGTTCACCGACAGCACCGCCCCCGCACTCGACACCGAACCCAGCGCATTCGACACCACCACCGAGTAAATCCCCTCGTCCCCCTCCGCCGCGGCGGCAATCGTATAGCTGGACCCGGTTGCACCGGGGATGTCCGTGGGCCCCTTGCGCCATCGGTACGTAACCGGACCTGTCCCGGTAGCCAACACGCTGAAACTTGCCGATGCACCCGGGTTCACCGTCCGGTTCACGGGTTGCACCGTGATCCCGGCCGGGTCATTCACGCTTAGAACCGCAGTCACACTGGTCGTGCTCCCATCCACACTCGTCACCACCACCGAATACCCGCCCTCGTCTGATTCCGTCACCGCAGCAATCGTGTACGTCGAACCCGTTGCGCCTGGGATCACCACGCCCCCCTTGCGCCACTGGTAGGTCAGAGCGCCGCTGCCCACCGCCGCCACGCTGAAACTCGCCGTGCCCCCAGGATTCAATGTCACACTGGAGGGCTGCGAGGTGATCGTCACCGGGTCGTTCACGCTCAAAAAAGCCGCGGCACTGACCACGCTGGAAGCGATGTTCGTCACCAGCACCGAGTATTCCCCCTCGTCTGCCTCCACCGCCGAAGAAACCGTGTACGTCGCCCCGGTAGCACCCACGATCGCCACCGAGCCCTTCCGCCACTGGTAACTGAACGGCCCCGTGCCCGTCGCCGTCACGCTGAAGGTCGCCAGTTCGCCGGGATTGACCGTCGCACCCAGCGGCTGCGCCGTGATGACCACCGGATCGTTCACACTCAGCACGGCAACGGAACTCGTCACGGTCCCCGCTAGGTTACTGACCACCACATCGTAACTCCCCTCGTGCGATTCCGTCACCGGGTTCATCGTGTACGTTGAATTTGTGGCGCCCGGAACCGCCACCCCGTTCCGACGCCACTGGTAACTAGAAGGGGAACCCGTCACACCCACGCCCAAGGTCACCGGGGTGCCGGGGTTGACCGTCGAGCCCACGGGCTGCGAGGTGATTACGGGGGCAACCGTCAACACCGCGCCGTCGCTCACCACTGTTCCCACCACGTTCGTCACCGCGCAGGTGTAGGTCCCGGAGTGGACTGGTGTCACCGACCCGATCGAATAGGTTGCCGAGGTCGCCCCGGTGATGTTCACGCCATCCTGCCGCCACTGGTAGCTCAGCGTGCCCGTCCCGGTGGCCGTGACGCTGAAACTGGCAGAGCCCCCCTGCAGAAAGGCACGGGCCGCCGGTTGCGCCGTGATCACCACGGGGTTGTTCACATTCAACACCACCGCGGAACTTGTCACGGTCCCCGCCAGGTTGCTGACCACCACGTCGTAACTCCCCTCATCCGACTCCGTCACCGGGTTCATCGTGTACGTTGAACTCGTCGCACCCGGAACCGCCACTCCGTTCCGACGCCACTGGTAGAGTGGTGACGAACCAGTGGCCGTCACGCTCATACTCACCACGGTGCCGGGATTCACCGTGGACCCCACGGGCTGCGAGGTGATCACCACAGGATCATTCACACTCAGCACCACCGTAGAACTCGTCACACTCCCCAGACTGTTGGATACCACCACATCGTAGCTGCCCTCATGCGACTCCGCCACCGGATTGATCGTGTACGTAGCACCCGTCGCACCAGATATATTCACCCCACCCTTCCGCCACTGATAATTCAACGGAAAACCCGCAGCCGTTACACTCAAACTTGCCGAATTCCCTGGATTCACCGTCGCATCCACAGGCTGCACCGTAATCGTCGCGCCAACCGTCAGCACGGCACCGGTCGAAACCACTGTTCCCACCACATTCGTCACCGCGCACACGTACGTCCCGCCATGGGTGCCGCTCACCGAATCAATCGAGTATGTGGCCACCGTGGCTCCACTGATGTTCGTCCCGTTCAGCCTCCATTGGTAACTCACCGGACCTGTCCCAGTCGCCATCACACTGAAATTCACACCCGCACCCTGCAACACCCCCTGACTCACCGGTTGTGCCGTAATCACCACAGGATCATTCACACTCAGCACCACCATAGAACTCGTTACACTCCCGAGGCTGTTGGATACCACCACGTCATAATTTCCTTCGTGCGCCTCCACGACAGAATTGATTGTGTACGTGGCACCCGTGGCACCAGACACCGCAACCCCGTTCCGACGCCACTGGTAATTCAGCGACGATCCGGTAGCCGTCACACTCAAATTCACCAACGTCCCCGCATTCACCGTCGCACCCACAGGCTGCGCTGTGATCACCACAGGATCCCGGCTATCCACCACCGTGTCTGTGGAATCCGCACTCACAATCGCGGCAACCACTGGCCCCGCGCTCAAGCACAGAGTCGCGAAAACCGCCATCCACGTCAGAAATCTTCGGCTATGGTTCAAAAACGATATACGCTCCGTCCAAACCGCTCCGCTCTCCTCTGCTGTGCTCAGGCCTCTCATGGAACTGAACTCAGAGCCAGCCGGAACCCCACGTTGAAGCCGGGGTAGGCCGGGTCGGGGTAGTCGTCCAGGTACCCCACCAAGCAGGCGTCCGCGAGGCTGTACCAGCCCCCGCCACGGATCACCCGGGGCGGCAGCCAGTAGATACCAAAGCACCACTCCCACACGTTGCCGCTCATGTCGTAAGTCCCCAGCTCATTCGCTGCCTTCGTTCCCACCACATGCGTTGCAGAGCCAGAGTTGTCGTAATACCACGCCACCGCATTCACATCATTGCTCCCGCTGTGCGCGTACCCATGAGTCTGTGTCCCACCACGCGCAGCCCATTCCCACTCCTTCTCGCTCGGCAACCGGTACCCGTTCGCCGCCCCATTCACCACAGGAACCCGATCTCCAGTCCGATACACAGCCCCATTGGACAGCTTGTACACAGGCGTCTTCCCCTCCTTCTGACTACGCGCGTTGCACCACTTCACCGCCTGATACCAAGTCACATCTATCACGGGATAATTGCTCCCACTCCCCGCACCCACACTCCCAATGTCATACCCATTGGACGCTGCCCACGTACGTACCGTCTGAAACTCACCCCACTGCACCTCATACTTCCCAATATAAAACGTGCTCACAGACAATGCTCCCAACGGGGATGTAGATGGCAGTGTGCCTCCATCCACCTTGATAAACGGTTCCTCCACCGACACCCGGAAGCGCGTCTGCGTCGAATACTGCCCGTTCCAATCCACACCTGCATCCCAAGTGATTCGAAGGTTCCTTCCAGGTGTCACTGAGTCTCCCACCGCGCCCGTGGCCGAAGTCACAGGTACATTCCACGTCGCCCCTCCATCCGGCGACACCTGCAAACCGACCGCGAGCGACATAGTCGCCCCCGCCACATCGTAATCGATATCGACCAACTTTGTCCCGGCACGCTGGGCCGCGCGCACGTTGCTTATGGTTATCTCCGATGATGCAGACCCCGTTAGGATTAAAAACAAACCACTGAAAACAAGAAGAAAACAATTCCAGCAGGAAGCTCCTGCTTTCCCTCCAAGACTTTGATTTAGGTGTGAGGCGGCAAACATTACCTTTAGATCTCGCCTCCATCCTCCTCTTCAAACTGTGCACCGCCTGTGTCTTTCCACATCCCGCGCACACGGGCGTCCTCGATAATCCTGGTTTTCAGTGCAGCGCGAAATCCCGGATAATCACGCAGAGAATATCCAAGCTTCGCCTTTAAATTCGCCTTGTACCGGGTGAAGAAAAATCCGCCGATGTCCGATGGAGCATCGTGTATTGGCTCGTCCTTTTCGCCACCTGCCTCCTGAAAAACAAAAACGCGGCCCGAGTAAGGCCCTTTAAAAGCCAGAGCCATTCCCAACTCCAGCATCACATTGGGATTCTGCTCTGTAATGTCGAACATCACGACGTCCGACTTTTCGCAACGGTCAATTAGACTCGGAAGCAGCATCGCGCCATGCAGAGCCCGCATTCTGGAAACACGCACCGAAAGCGGATGCGCCGCCTTCTTCTTGCTTGCCTCCCGAACCACGGATTCTACCACTCCCATCACGGTCTCCTTCAGAAAATGCCACCGCTTATCAGCAGCGGGATGCACATCCTTTTTCCACTCGTATCCCACCCGGATCGTGACCGGTGGATTTTCTGGGCGGGTATCGTCCGAATCACCGTCGATTGCAGACACAGTGCTTTTTGCCTTTTTCATAGATGCTTGAAACCCACCGGAAAACCACGCCGGTGCGGGGCCCGTTTGGAACCTGGGGCCTTAATACACGCCGCCTTTGGGGTTGCGCTGAGTTCAGCGCCCCTCAACTCCGAGACGGAAAATGCGCACCGAAAATTTACGATTCCACCCCGCGCCCCAGATTGACACCCCTTCGGATTATACGACTGTCGGAAAAACGTCCCTAGGCACCCCTCTTCGACCCACGACTCTCCTCTAGAATCACGAATTCCCTGTAAACGATCGACCCAATACGGCGAACCCCAGAAGGATTTGCGTGAACACGATGATGTTCTGCTCCGCGCCGCGGAACCGTTCAGAGGATGTCGAGGCAGGTCACTGCCTGCTGCCTGCTGGGTTTCGCATTTCTGAGATGGTTTGTGTGCGCAGGTTCGCCTCGGACCACCCGTTGCGGGCCGGGTACGCTGCGCTCACGGAAAGAAGCAGGCCCCGTGCCACACCGGTATCGCACCGTCCATTCCCATGGCCGTTTTTGCCATTTCCGACCGGGTCAATTCCGGACCGAGGACTGGGAGGGGCGGGACACACGACAGGTTTCCTATCCCACCTCAGGGCTGCCGGCAAGAAAGTACTCGTACACTCCGCACACTCCCCGTTCGCTGGAGCCGCTCAGCCTGTTTCAAAAAGAGGCACCGCTGGGACTGGGCACGCATTCCTCTCTCCGAGCCCTCGATTCTTACTGGACGGTGAAAACAACCGTTTCCAGTGAGGAACCCCTCGGATGTTTACTCCAATCGCTCATTCCTGCCTTGCAGCGCATCTACGCAACCTCCAGTGCGTACAATCCGCGGCAGACTGCACTCGCTGAGAGCGCTTTTCTGACCCTGTGGTCCACGCTCGGCCGATGGCATGGCGATCTCTTTCTGGGAACTCGCTGGCCAGGGCTTCAAGAGGAGTGAAAAGCACCCGGCCCATCTGCTCAAAGCCGCCATCGCAGGAGCGCCACCCAATCAGCCACCCCCGCTTTTAGCGATTTAAGGGAGACACCCGGTGCGCCGCAGGCCAGAAAACGGCCGGACCTGATTCGCCAAACAACGCAACGGCGCCGTTGGCGATATTCCCCTTCCTCAAAGAATTCACCCGGTTTGAAACGGGCGCCCAGGAATCCGAGGGCTGACTCCTGAAAGGCGGATACACGGACTCTGCGGGGACTCTGTTTCCCGAGACCCTGCGCCGCTCGCCCCCGGGGCGGGGGCGTCCAGCGGGAACAAGGTGCTCTCCCGCAAGTGCGGCTGCGCTCAATCGTCGGCTACGACCTGGGTTTCCTCCGGGAACCCGGCTGTTCAAGGTCAAGGCTTTGTAGGGCATTCCACTCCGCTCCCGGCTCCGCCGGGCCCTCTGGCCTTGGCCAACGGCCATGCGCCCCGGGGTTGTTGCACCCCTGGGATCCCGCGCCGATCCCCCGTGGCCCCCATCCCTCCCCGGACGGGTTCCCCCTGCTTTCCCCGGATACGCCAAGAATCCTCACCCGCAGATCCCGGAGGGATCCCAGCCTATAGTCCGCAGAGGAGCGCTGACCCGATTTCCCCTAAACGAGCAATCCTCGTTCCCTCCCTTGCACTAGCCCAGCGACTCGCCCGCCAATTTCAAGGCCTCCGCGCGAAGGTCGTCGCTGATCCGGAAGTGATTTGCATCCAGCGCGTCAAGCAACGGACGCACGTTGGCGATCACGCCTTCCTGCTTTGCTTTCAGCAGTAGCCCCACAGTGCCAGTGACGGGAACCCCAAGGCGCTGGGCCACTTCACGAGCCTTTCGGTCATCAACGATGATGCGCAGACCCTTCCCATAGGCCAGCGCAATGGCTTCTGACTCTCCTGGATCAACCAGCAGTCGCAGCGCAGCCACCATGCCCGCATCGCGGGGCTGTTCCACGTTCATCCAGACTGGCCGCGAACCAAACTCGCGATTGACCGCCTGCGGCGCAAAAATGGGATCAAGCAGTGCAGGCAGCAGATCCAGTCGTCCAATGCGCTCCAGCCCGATTCAACAGGCGCTGTCCACGACAGCGGCTATCTTTACCATGCGAGCTCTTGGGAAAGCTCACTGGCGGGATAGTCCGCCACCGGGATGCCATACTGGCCCAGCACATCCATGAATGCGCGTTTCGAGTAGCCCGCGACTTCAGCGGCCTGCCCGAGTGAAAGACGTCCAAGCTCAAAAAACTTCAACGCCATCATCAATCGCCCCTTCACCGCACTTACGAAAGGCGGCAGAGTGGTCATGAGTTGTTCAGGCTGGCCTGGCTCCTCCTTGGTCCTTGAGGGGTTGGTTGCAGGAGGCAAGCTTTCCGCTTTTCCGGGTTGGCTGGAGCCCCCGGTGCGCCTGCCCTGGGTGCCCCGCTCCCTGGGGCAACCAAACACAGCATTGTTTTTGTCTTTTGCTTCGCTCTGAGGCGGGTTGAGCGCGACGCGGCGTGACAAAGGCTTTACAATCGGACGGACTTTTGATTCAGCGTACATGGCCCCCTGCCTCCCCCCTGAATCAACGAGGCTTTGTTCGGTCCTCCGTTAACCCAAACCTGAGCAACAGATGTCGGATCGCGCTCCCAGTAAAGTTGCATTTCTGAGGAACCTCCCCCTTTTTTTTGGCCTGGATGGGGAGCAGCTTGAAGCCGCGGCCCAAGCTGCGACGGAGGTACAGCTTCCATGCGGTGAGACTCTCTTCCATAAAGGGGATCCAGCCGACGCAATCTACATCATCGTGGACGGCTCCGTGCGGATACACGACGGGGAGTTCACGCTTACCTACCTGCCGGCTTTCACAAGTTTTGGGGAGTCCTGCATCACCGCTCATCCGTTCCGAACAGCCTCTGCAACAGCAACCGCAGCTACAAAACTCCTGAAGCTCGCCCTGAACTCCAGGTGTTTCCCAATCGAACAGAACCCGACATTCCTGCGCGCGATCGTCTCCCTCCTATTCAAACGCATTTCGGAAAAAGACACCCTGGAGGGCGAGATCCAGCTCAACCTCAAAGAAATCCAGCGGCAAAGGGATGAACTTCTGCAGATTAATAATTTGAAGAACAAGTTATTCACCGTCATTGCACACGATTTGAGGAGTCCTTTGGAGTCACTCTCATGGCTCACCGGGTGGGCATCCAAGTCTTCTGACCGGCTGACCAAGGAGAAACTTGCCGAGAGCCTTGACTACATTCATGGAGAATCACAGAGCGCGGGTCGTCTGCTGGAGAATCTCCTCGATTGGGCGAGATCGCAGTCCCACCAGATCCAGCTCAACCCGAAAAGCGTGAATCTCTTCGAGGTCGTAGATGAATCGCTGGAGTCGATCGCGGGCTCTGCAAAAAGAAAAGGCGTTGCCCTGTGGAATGAAATCCCCAAAGACACCTCCGTTACTGCCGACCGCAATACTCTCGCAACCATCGCGAGAAACCTCATTTCCAACGCGGTGAAATTCACCCAGAATGGCGGCAGGGTCCGCATCTCCGCGACCGAGGCAGGGGAAAAAATTGTGTGGTGCACAACCGACAACGGTATCGGGATAGCTCCGGAGCGCCTCGGTTTGCTCCTCGCATCCGATACGCAATCGAGCACCCACGGAACTGCCAACGAAAAGGGTGCCGGCCTGGGGCTCAAGCTCTGCCGGGAGTTTGCCGAAAAAAATGGCGGTACAATTCATGTCTCCAGCGAACCAAACCGCGGCACTTGTGTTACAGTGACGCTCCCCGGAAGCGCCCACCAAGACCCCCGCTTGATTTGATGCGAAAAGGAAGGAGTCCCCAAGGGAGTCTGCCAACAGCAAGTGATGAGAACGATGCTCACACATAGCTTTGCCCCCCGGCTGGGACGGATTGAACAGCGCCTGCGTGTTTGTCGCCCCCCGGCAGTCTGATGAATCCCCAGCCCGACAGATTCAGCGCCTCCGTCATCCAGCCGTCGTTCCTCGCTCAGGCAATCTCCCCTCACATTTCCACGCTGGCTCTGGAGGATGTCTGCAGGAAAACCGCCTCTTCCGCTTGCAACGATGGCACCCTCTTCAAATGCATCATTCTGGTCACCGACATCGCAAACTTCACCTCGCTCACCGAGCGTCTAGAGCACTCTGGACCGTCGGGTGTGGAAAGCCTCTCACGTGTGATCAACGGGTGCTTCGCCCATTTGATCAACCTTGTTGAGGCCCACGGCGGACACCTCGTCACATTCGCAGGTGATGCCCTCATTTTTCTCTGGCACCAAGACGGCGAATCAATCGAAAGGACCGCCCACCGCGCTGCTCAGTGCGCACTCCAACTCAACTCTCTGCGTGTACAAACCTCGCCCAAAGAGGCGCAGCTCTCCGTGCGGGTCGGCATCGCCCTTGGCGAAGCCGTTCACATGATCCTCGGGGGCAAAAGCGGCATCTGGATTCCCCGGCTCGCCGGGCCTGCAGTTTCAGAGGCTTTCAAAGCAAGCCGCTATGCGGCTCCGGGCCAGGTTTCCGTGTCCAGATCGGCCTCCCTGCTGCTACATTCCTGTGCTGACTCGTTTCCCATATCGGATGACTACTCTGGGCTCAGAGCGGTCGCTTCATTGACGCCCCGCTCTCTAATCCGCCCCGCGATCGCTGTGGAAGACGTTGAACAACTCTCGGGCTTTGTTCCCCACGCGATTTTGCAGCGGATTGCGTTGGGGCACCAGGACTGGATCGCTGAATTCCGCACCGTTTCGGTGATTTTCATACAAATACCCGGCTCATCCGAAGAGAACCTCTCCTTTGTCCGATCACAGACCGTTGTTCACAAGGCCCAAGATCTCCTCGAGCTTTACAACGGATCGCTCCACAACCTGAGCGACGACCAACCCAGCCTCACGTTGGTTGCTGCTTTTGGGCTCCCCATGCATGCCCACGATGACGACGCCGCCCGGGCGGTCCGCTTCGCCCTCAGCATCAGTTCTCACCTCCACTCGCTCGGATGGAAATCGGGCATCGCCGTCACAACCGGACGCATGTATTGCGGAATACTCGGTGCGCCGCAACGCCATGCCTACTCGTTACTGGGAACCCCCATGAACCTGTGCTCGCGGCTCGCCGCCATCGCGGACGGAAATGTCCTCTGCGATGACACGACCCGAAGGGCGGCAGAAAAATGGATGCGTTTCGATTTCGTTAAAGAGGCTGCCCTCAAAGGGAAATCGCAGACTCATCGAATCTTCCGCCCCGTTGGCCCCTGCTCACCCGCTGTTCCTTCCCGCCGCCTTGTTTGGGGCCGTGAACTCGAAAAGACGCAACTCAAAAACATCGTCACAAACCTCCGAAACGGCTGCAGCGGCGGCTTCGTTCTTATCGAGGGCGAAGCTGGCATCGGAAAATCCACGCTCCTTTCAGACCTTCTCGGCACGGCCGCGGAGTTAAACATCAGGTTCCTCAGCGGCACGGGTGATTCCTTCACGCACACCAGCAGTTACCATCCATGGCGCCGGATCTTCCATACGCTGTTCCCACCCGAGGACAGCCACTCCAAGGCAGCCCCCTCCCAAAAACTCTCTCGCACCCTTCAGCAACACCCCAAGGGCGGTTCTCTCGCACCGCTTCTCAACACACCCCTCGGCCTCAACCTCCCCGAAACGGAAATCACTGCCCAACTGACAGGCCGCGCCCGCGCGGAGGCAACCCGCGATCTCCTTTCCCATCTCCTGGTGTCTGCAACTCAAGCAGATCCGATCCTCCTTGTTCTCGATGACGCGCATCTGGCGGACTCCGAATCTCTGGAGTTTTCGCTGTATCTTTCGCGGAAGGTTCCAAACCTGCTTCAGGTGCTGGCAGCTCGCCCCTCCGCTGCAAGCGTTCCAGAGCTTTGGGAAACGGTCCGCGACACAGTCGTTTCTCACCACACCCACATTCCCCTGGGAGCACTGGAGGAACCGGCATTGCGGGAACTTGTCCAGGATAAACTCCAGGCCACAGAGCTGCCGCCGGAAATCCTTCAGATGATCCGTAGCACATCGGGTGGAAACCCCTTTTTCTCGGAGCAACTGGCTCAAATGCTTTTGGAATCGGGTTTTGTCACTGTCGATTCAGGAACCTGCTTGATCACACCGAGTTTCAAGGCTCTTCCACTCCTCAGTCTCCCTCTGACGGTTCAGGCGGCCGTTAACCAACGTCTTGACCGCAGACCAGCGCGCGAATCTCTGGCAGTAAAGGTGGCCAGCATCTTGGGAAACCAATTTTCATTTGCGGCTCTTCACTCCATTCACCCTGTTGCAGACGACCTAGTTCATCTTGCCGCGTCACTGGAAAACCTAGTCACCGCCGGCCTCCTTCTGAAATCCCGCTCCCTAGAGGGCGATCATTTTTTCTTCAAACACCAAATCATACGGGAGGTTGCGTATGGACAACTTCCATTTTCTCAGCGAAAATACCTCCACCAGGGGTTTGCCGAGTTTCTCGAACAGGTGGAACCGCTCAACCATCCTGTTCTGGCTCATCACTGGCTAAAAACGGACTCGCTCTCTCGGGCCATCAGCCACCTTGACCTCGCGGCCACTCAAGCCCTCACGCGCCATGCAAATGCCGAGGCCGTTGAATTCCTCACCAACGCCATACAGACGGCCCTGAACATTCAGGAAAAGCAGGATCGATACCGCTTCGGTCGCTGGCACCGGCAACTCGGGGAGGCCTACCACCGCCTCGGCCGCATGGAACAGAGTCGCAAATGTCTGGCCGACTCCCTGCGGATCCTCCAGCACCCGGTCCCGTCGCCATCCCGCATCAGGCTCTACGGGCTTCTCAAAGAAACCGCTATTCAGTGCTGGCGCCAGGTTACCGGCCACTTTCCCACACCCGCCTCAGGAAGGGTCGCAGAGGAACTGGCGGAGGCAATCCGCGCAGACAACGCGCTCGCAGAAATCGCCTTCTTTACTGACGATCTATTAACCTCCGTATTTCATGTGTTGCATGGCCTTAACCTCGCTGAGGCGCTCGGGCCATCCGACCAAAAGGTGGAGATGTACGCCGCCGTGATGCTCCTCACCTCCGCAATGCCGCTACAATCGATCGGCGACCGGTATTTTGCACAGACAGAAAGCGCCTTGGACCGCCCCGTACACCCGGTTTCTCTCGCCTATGTGCGCCAACTCATGGGGGTCTTTCTCAATGGCCGGGGCCGATTCGCCCTTTCATTCCGAATGCTGGAGGATGCCGTCCACACCTTTGACCGTTTTGGTAACAGGCGAAGATTGGAAGAGTGTTGGGTCAACATTTTCTATCTCCATTTGTACCGGGGCGAGCTCGCAACCGCAAAATCGAGCCTGCGCCTCTTGCAAGACTCTGCCTCCGACCGGCAGGACCCGCAGACCATGGGTTGGGCCGTTGCACTGGAGGCTCATCTGCTCCTGGCTCTCAATGGCCCAAATGCTGTCCTCGAAAGACTTGCCCGGCTGCCCTCCCCTGAGTGGGACAGGCTGACCCACGCCGCCTTCCATTCCAACCTGGCAGCAGCACATTTCCGAAGCGGCAACATGGGTGCCGCCCGCGAACATGCCGTCCAAGTCCTTGAATCATTGGCTCGCACCCCACCCGTCTCGTACACCTCCCTCCTAGACTACTCCCACACCGCAGAGGTTTTCTTGGGTCTCCTCAGCCGGGCTGATCCCAACTCTCCATCCGCAGACCTTTCCAGGAACGCTCACAGAGCCTGCAAAGCCATGCGCGCGTTCGGCAGCGCTTTTCCCATCGGCCAGATCCGCGCGCAACTCTGGAGCGGCACTGAGGCATGGATCAACGGCTCCAAACAAAAAGCGTTGCGCCTCTGGGAAAGAAGTCTCTCCGCTGCCCTCCACCTCGATTTGCCCGAGGAAATCGCGTTCATCAAATCTCACCGATCCTCCCTAGAATCCGCCAAGAGCCGCCTCCCAGAGTGATCCGGCCCCCGAAAACTGTACCGGCTTGGATGTGAGTTCTTCGGTGCAACCGAATTCGCTCTCCAGCGGTTGTATCCCGCCAACTAGTTGGCCGGGGCTCTCTGGAGGTCATGCACGGTTTCTTTCGCCCACAGGCGGACTCCCGCGTGCTTCCCCGATCGCCACATGGCTGGGGACGCTCAAATTGCACCATTTCGCCCCCCCGGCTTGGTACAGGATCCGAAGGAGTCAGAGCGGCACCGGGCAGGGCGACCCAGTGAGTGCGGGCCACTGTCTGAGGTCATCGGGGGCAATCTGGAGCTTGGGTTGTCGGCAAAGCGGATCCACTAGGATCTGCGAACCGAGCATGGGTTTGCCGGCAGGTACCAAAGTGTGAAGCGCTTTGTGAATCAGCTGCGGACGTACCAGCCAAAGGGGGGCTGGAGGCTGGAGTGTCTGGCGGGTGCGGAGGCCCAGGTGGACTTTGGGGTGGGTGCGTCGATCGTGATGGCCGATGGCAAGCGTCGCAGGACGTGGGTGCTGCGGATCGTGGTTACTCGCGGAAGGCCTACAGCGAGGCCGCGCTGCGTCAGGACACCTTAAAGGCGGCCCAAGTGGTGCATTTTGAATCGATCCTCCGTGGTGCACTTAAATCGACCCCTGACACCATGGCAGTTCCTGGGTTTGCACTCAACCGTCTCCATTCCCTTCCACTCCATGATCCGGCACCTGCACCGGATGCAGGTGGCTCTTGGCAGCTATCTATCTGGATGGTATTCCCTTGATCGCTTCATGGGCGATCCGGGCCTTGAACCCCGCGCTGTGGTTTGTTTTTTTGCCTCATGACCTCTGCAGTGTTGTTCCACCACAGAGGCCCTCCCTCAAGCTAACCATCCGCTTTGCTCCGTTCACCGAGCCACCCTAAGATCCTGAGGCGTCTGGCTTTCGCATCAATAGAGAGGAAGCCTACCCCCACCCGCCCACCCACCCCAACCGTAAAATTAGACTCCACCACACCTCCCTTCGCACCCCGTTCAGATCCGGCCCGTCAAAAGCAAAATGATCAGAATGAGGACGATCAGGCCAGCGCCCCCCCCAAGAGGTGGTTTCCAGAACTAAAACCATAGCCACCCCCGCCCAGCAACAAAAGAATCAGCAGAATAACGATAATATTCATAATATTTCTATTTTTGAGGCCTTCGGCTGGCCCGATTTCGCTTTGGTCGCAGCGTCGCAGTGAAACGGCTGCCTTGGCCTAAACTAGCGCGGGAACCATTGGGGTTCCAATGGGGAGTTCACCCCATTTGAAAAACTCGTCCAAGGAGTACCGTTCATCGAGTGTTGAAGCGCAATGAGGAGGCATCCGCCTCCATTGTTTCGCTCCATGCATGGGGAACCCATACGCAGTTAATTATTATGAACACATTGGAAATCAAAGGCGACTGGAACATCATCAAAGGCCGCCTGAAACAAAAATGGGCCGTGCTAACGGACGACGATCTCCACTACGTTGAAGGCAAGCGAGATGAGTTGCTGGGCAGAATTCAGAAGGTGACCGGTGAAACCCGAGAGGCCATCGAAAAAGCGCTCAAGGAAGCCGTCTTTTAATCGGCATGGTGCCAAGTCAATAAATGGGGATTCGGTTTCCTCCTCCCGGCGGCATTTACAGTGTCGGCGTGAGGAGTTTGGCATTCATTGTGCCCTGACCCGAATGGCGCTAGGATAAGGTTTTCCGGCTAGTCCCGGCGGCCGTTCTTTTTCGGCCGGTTTCTGCGGGGAAGGTTGCCGGTTGAATGACGCGGCTTTGTTAGGAGTTCATAGTTTTTCGGGCGCCTTTTCCTTGCTCTTGGCTCGCTCCTCCCCGGGCGCTCCGGAACTGGGTTTGCCGCAATAATCGCCAGCATTTGGTCGATCAATTCGTCCTGCTTTCCCGATTTGAAGAGCTCGCGTGAATGGCAGAAGCAAACTGGCGCACCGTGCCACCCCGGAAGTCGAACGCAGCATTCCCACAGCCATTCTTGCCATTTCCGACCGGATCAATTCCGGACCGAGGGCTGGGAGGGGAAGGATACCTTGGCGGGCGCGTTCCGGTGCCTCGGAACTGACCGGGGCGGAGATCGCCGCCGAAATAGCCGCCACCCGTAAAAACCGCCGATCCTGCAGATCCGGCGAATGACCGCCCCGGATCTTGCCCCGCTCTGGGTACTCGACACCCATGTTGTGGTTTCCGCTGCGCTCACAGCCGGCGGCACCTGCGATCGGCTGCTGCGTGCCGCCGTTGCAGGTCGGGTACGTCTGGCGTGGAGCGCGCCTCTGCTCGCCGAATACCGTGCGGTCCTGCTCCGGCCGAAGTTTGGATTTTCCCGCCCGGTTGTCTCCGCGCTGCTGGCTGTCTTTGACCCCGCGCACCAGGTTCCGGCCGGAGCGTCCCCCGCCCTGCCAGACCCAGACGACGCGGTGTTCTTGGCTGGCGCGCTTGCCACCCCGGATCAGGTTCTTGTCACCGGCAACGCCGCCCATTTTCCCGCCAAACTTAGCCGTCCCGTCCGGATTCTCTCACCTGCCGAAGCCCTGCGGGAGTTGGAGCGGGAATGAGTGGAGAATCTACGTCGCATCTTGATATTCGAAATTCAGGACCAAATGCCGGTCCGCCAATTTTCCAACCTTTAACCCGTCGCCTTCACACCCGGTCTCGAGGGGCATACGCCCCGGGGTGGTTTCCGTCTTGGGATTGCACGCTGCAAACTGGCAAACGCATCCCCGACCGAAATCCGTCCGGGCATCACGACTCAATAACACGCCGGAAACCCATCAGGCCCCGAGGAGTTTCAACAAATCTGGAACGGTGAGCCCATGATTGGCCGCAACGGGCTTCAGCACCCCACCCAGGAGCGTCCCGACCTTCAGCGGGGAATGTCGTAGAACCGTCACATGATGCACCCCGTTCAGGGTCGTGTTGAGCCGGATATGCGAGCCTTCCTGCCGGCTCGGGCATACCCCAAAACCCGCAGCATCCTCGCAAGATCCGAGCCGTGCCAGTCTCTCGGGACCCTCACGCAGAGAGGATTTCATCCCGAACAAAGTGCAGACGGATCATCCGGGGTGCCTCCGCTTCAACCCCAAAATGACAGCGCACGGCATCCCTCACCATTTCACGAAGTTCCGCCACCGACTCCCCCTGGGTGGCAATCGCGTGACCCATTGCCACAGCCACATAGCCCCCGTCCACCTCGTCTTCGCGCACCTCAAAGATGATCTCGCTCACCAAGGCACTATCCCCCCCGGAAACCTGCCCTTCAAGCCCCGGAGTTGATTCTCCCTCACGGATCGCCTCCGTGACTCCGATGATCCGGACCGCGCAGACCGGGCTTGACCCGGCTCGGTTTCATCGCTTTGACGGGGCTACGGTGCGAAGTCTTCCCCACCGTGCAGAATTTCCCCGCATGCGGCTTTTCATTCGATTCACTTTGCGACTGGTCTGGGCACTGGCTCTGATCTCGGCAGGCCTGCATGCCGCGCCTGCCCCCAAAACCAGCACCCGCAACGCACTGATCATTGGAAACGCCCGGTACGAACCTTCCGTTGGGCCGCTCCGGAATACGCGGAACGATGCCAAAGCCATCGCCAAGGCGCTCCGAGAACTCGGCTTCTCCGTGATCGAAAAACACGACATCACCCGGGACCAGCTTCTGAAGGCCATCTTGGAATTCAGATCCACCCTTGCAGGGGCCGAAGTCGCCCTCTTCTATTTCGCCGGACACGGAATTTCGGTGGGCGGCTCCAACTATCTGGTTTCTCTGAAATCGGGTTACACCCCAGAAGGAGCGGACGATGCCACGCTCCGGATGCTGGCCGAAACCCGGCTACTGAACGTGGAACAACCGCTGGCCGACATGGTGAGCGCGGGAGCCCGCTGCAACATCATGATTCTGGACGCCTGCCGGACCACCGCACTCGCGCGCGTCGGCAGGACCCGGGACCTTCAGAATCCGGGCGGCCTTTCCGAGATGCGACCGCCGGCCGGGTCCTTGGTTGCGTTTGCGACCGACGCCGGCCAGACGGCGCTCGACGGAGACGGCACCAACGGTCTCTACACCGAGGAACTCCTCAAACACCTCCGGACCCCTGGGATCACCATCGAACAGGTTTTCAAACGCACGCGGGCGGGGGTTCTGGAACGCTCTGAGGGAAGCCAGATCCCCGCGGAGTACTCGCGTCTGGTCGGGGACGACATTTTTCTTGCCGGAACTAGCACGGACTCCCCGGAGCCCCAGACTGCCGCACTGGCGCCCACCCGACGCGCTACTCCTGTTCCACGTCCGGCGGATCCTCCGCCGGGGCCACTGCCCTCGATCAGAGAAATTCTTGGCTACGCGGGTTTGGGAAAAGCGCGGGAATGCACGGAAGCGCTGCGCACACTTGCCGGAACCACCGGGGCAGGAAACTACGCGGTGGCACCGCTGGAAGTTCTGCTTGAAAAGGTCAAAGCGGACCTCAAAGACCCGAGCGGATCCACCATCAAACCGGCGCTTGCTGCAAGCACCTGCACGTTGGTCTTGGAAAGTCTGGACGCGTGTCTTCCACCGGACAGCCAGAATAAGATCCAACTCAGGGCGCGGGCGCTGAACCGCCGGGGCGACGCGTTGCTGCTGCTCGGGCAACCCGAGGAAGCGTTGCACGACTTTGATTCCGCGATCCCGCTGCAACCGGAAGACTCCTACATCCTCTACAACCGCGGCCGCGCCTATCTCGCATTGGGCCGCACCGAAGAGGCGCGCGCAGACTTCACTGCGGCGGCGAATCCAAAATGGAAACAGCCCGGGGCGCTCAAACTTGCCACCCAAGCCCTCTCGGGATTGAAGGAATCGGCATTGAAACCGTGAATCGCCCCGTCTGGCGTCGCCTAAAGCCCCTGCTCGCCACCCAATCTTTTCCCATGCGTATTCCTACCGCTGCGCTCTGGAGCGCCCTGCTCCTTGCCGGATGTTCCACCCCCAATGCCCTCCACTCCACTGCCCTTGAACCGGGCGACGCCAACGCCCCTTCACAGGTGACCCCAAGCGAATCCCTCGCGATCGCGCAGGCCTACACCCAGCATGGATGGAAACCCTTTGCCCGGAACATCCTGCACGGCAAGGATTCAGACGGCATCCTGGTCCATACGCCGGACATCAGCCACCAAACACCCCCGGAGCGCCGGGGGTGGTGGATTCCAGGAGAACTCAACCGGGGAGTTCCCTACAAATGGGGCGGATACGACAACCTGACATCCTTTGACCAAGGCGTTGCGGACGGACTGGCTGCGGGAGATGTTTCCACTCCGGCAAAACGCCGGGCCGACAATGCCGCGGTCAGCACCCGGGCCGTGGGCTTGGATTGTTCCGGGTTCGTTTCCCGCTGCCTTAAACTCCCGAAAGCGCACGACACCACCCAATTGCCGGCCGTCTGCACCCCGCTGCCCGATTCCTCGGATCTGCGGCCCGGCGACATTCTCAACATCCCACGAGGCCATGTGGTTCTCTGCGCAGGCTGGGCGGACCGGGAAAAACGCTGGGTGTACTATTATGACACCGGCGGGGCGCCCGACTACTGGAAGCCCAGCCTCAAAGAGTCCCCAGTGGAACAATTGCTGGCCCTCGGTTACCAGCCTCTCAGGTACCGCGGGATGGCCCGCGAATCGAAACCCTCTGGGAAAGAGATTCTCACGCGCAACCTCCAATCCACGGCGCTCCGCGTGGCCGACCCCGAGATTGGCGCGCCCTGACGCAGCCACCCCACCGACCCGTCGCCTAAACTAGCCCCCCCGGACCACGAGCAGGAGCACCAGCACCTGACCCTTGGCGTGCATCGGCCCCCGGATAAAGAGCGGGCTGCCCAACCCCAGAACCGCATCGGTCTCGATCAGGGGCCGTTTGTCGTGAAAAAGCTCGAGGGACAGACGGTAGCGCTGTTCCTGGGCGCGGCGGGCATTGACCCGGAGCCAGAAATGGTCGGTGGGAACCATCCAGTTCTCGACCTGCTCGTCCATAAGCTGAGTGGCGGCTCCGAGGATCTCAAACTGGTTGTAATTCAGGACCCGCTGAAGCCGGCCACACGCCTCCCCAAGCGGTCCGGGAAGCGGCTTGGGGTGGTCCACATTCGAAGCGAGTAGGACTGCGGTCAGGACGCGTTCCTCGGCCTTGAGATGCGCGCCTGCACAGAAGAGGGCCCCGAGCACCAAAAGCCAGCTTACCAGTGTTTGCTTAGCGCAACGCATAGCTCTCCGGCAGGTAATCAAGGCCGTCGATCCAGATCAGGGTCACTTCTTCTCCGGAGGTGGATACGGGCTCAGCCCAGAGGCTGGGATCTGCCACCCGCACCGACTTGACCTCCGCCCAGTAAGAACCCTGCACCGGGTGCGGCTTGGGAATGAGCGTTTGGTAAAGCCCGGCCGCCACCGCAAGGCACCCCACCCCGGCCCAGACCAGCCAGCGGAGCCGCCAGGGAACGGTCCTCCGCTCCCGGACGGATTCCATCCGGTCGAGGATCTGTTGGTTGAACACCTCGGGAAACTCGAGTTCCGGTGCCGAGGCATGACGTTTGAGAGCTGCGCTCAGGCTCTTGAAGACGGTGCGCTCTTTTTCAGCGGCTGCCAGTCCACCCTCGCGGCGTTGAAGTTCGCGTTCGAACTCCTCCAACTCCCGGCCCGCCAGTTGTCCGTCCATCCATGCGGTGAATTTTTCCTCAAAGGCTTTCATAAACGTCTTTCAACAGGGTCTGCAGTTTTTTCCGGGCGTAAAAGAGCCGCGACATGACAGTTCCGAGCGACGCCCCGGTGCGGGTGGCGATTTCCTGGTATTCCAGGCCTTGAATTTCCCGGAGAACAATCACCACCCGGTGTTCCTCCGAGAGCTTGCCTAGGGCCTCATCCATTCTGACCCTGAGTTCCTGATCGGAGAGCCGCTCCGACGGCCCCAACTCGGCGCGGGGCACCGTCAAAGCGCCGGGCTCCACCCCTGAGATGCCCCGGGAATCGTCAAACTCCCCGACCTGGCTTCCGCGCCGGCGCCGGAGCCAGTCAATGGCCACGTTGCTGAGGATCCGGTGCAGCCAGGTGCCAAACGCACTTTCTCCCCGGAACCTGCCCATGGACTTCCACGCCTTGAGAAACCCCTCCTGGGCAAGGTCCCATGCGTCCTGTTCGTCCCTGACTATCTGGTAGATCATGGCAAACGCCCTCTGACGGTGCCGGGTGACCAGGCGGTTGAACGCCTCCCGATCCCCGTCCTGGCACAACCGGACAAGCGCAAGGTCTTCCTCCGCTGCAGCAGCCTGGTTCTGTTCGGACAATTCGGAAATACAGCCTCCCTTTACTCCTCTTTCTGACGAGGTGCGCCTCAGAGGAATTCAAATTTTCTTCAGCCTGTTCGGTCTTTGGGATGCCGACGGCGCCACTCGGCCCGGTAAACCCCCATGAGTTCCACGATCCCGTCCCGGATCTGGAAAATACGCCGCTCAAGCTCCGGGGCCGTCTCTGGGGGGAACGGGCACTGCTGGTTGCTCTGGATGCCGGCCTCCAGGGCTTGGTTTGCAGCCCGGAGGGCGCGTTTGAGGTACGCGAGGGTCATTCCGATCTCGTCCACCTCATCGCCCGCCAGGGCGAGCGCCAGTTTGGCCTCCAGAACAGCCACCTGGCTAGTCAGTTTCACCGCGCACGGAAGCGTCTTTTTCTCCCGTTCAAGCAACCGGTCCACCCAGACCGCAAGTTCGGAAGCGGCACTGCAGAGGGGGTGATGCCGGTAACCATCCCCCGCCTCCGCCCCCTGCTCGATCTCCCCCAACTCCTCCTGGTGCGAGGAAAGCGAATCCATGTCCTCCGCCCACAGCAACCCGTCCCTGTCCAGAAGATGGTACCAACCCATTTCCTGGGCAATGATCTGATCCCGGTTCGGATCGTCGATGTAACGCTCCAGCAGTTCCATGTATTTCCCGGTCCTGCGCTCCTGCTCCTTGAGAAACTTCTCCCAAGCATACTCGTCCCATGCCCCCTCCGGTTCCGGCAAATCGGCCATGGTTAACAAATTAGCCGTTCGGAGCGGCCGGGCAAAGCCGAAACTGGCTCCCCTATCCGCCGCTCACCGGGAGACTCTGGCGACGCAACTGCCCGCAGGCCGCCGCGATGTCGTGCCCCTTTTCCCGACGGAGCGTCGCGGGAACGCCCGCACGTTCGAGGATGGACAGGAACAACTCCTGGCGCGCCTCGGAGGGCCGTTTCCATTCGAGGCCGTCGACCTGGTTGTACGGGATGCAGTTCACCTTGGCCCCCACCTGGCGGGAAACACGGACCAGCGCCGCGGCATCCTGTTCCCGGTCGTTGACCCCCTCGATCAGGATGTATTCAAAGGTGATCCGCTGTTTTTTCCGGCCGACGTAGTACTCACAGGCCTCCAGGAGTTGCTGGAGAGGATACTTCCGGTTGACGGGCATGATCTGCTGGCGGACCTCGTCGGTGGCTCCGTGCAGCGAGATCGCCAGACGCACCTGAAGCGGTTGCTCGGCCAGAAGCCGGATCTGGGGCGCCAGCCCGCTCGTGGAGATCGTGATCCGGCGCGCCCCAATCCCCACCCCCCACGGCGCATTCAAAATCTCGATGGCTCGCATCAGGTTCGCATAGTTGGCAAGCGGTTCCCCCATCCCCATGAACACCAGGTTGCTCACCCGTTCCCCGCAGAGTTCCTCCACCCGCAACACCTGGCTCACGATCTCGCCCGCATTCAGGTTCCGGCTGAACCCGTCCAAACCGCTGGCGCAGAACTTGCACCCGTAGGCGCAACCCACCTGCGTGGAAACACAGAGGGTCCGACGATCCGAACTCTCCCCGTACAAGGCCGGAGAGGCCGGAATCAGCACCGTTTCAATCAGGCTTCCGTCCCCGAGCCGGAAAAGGTACTTGCGCGTCGTGTCCTCCGAACCAAGCACCCGGAGGGATTCCAGCGCCCCGAACTGGTAGCGTTCCTCGAGACTGCGCCGGAACCCTGCCGGCAGATCGGTCATGGCATCGAAAGAATTCACCCGCCGCTGGTACAGCCACCGGGCCACCTGCTCAGCGCGGTACCCGGGTTGCCCCAGCTCGCGCATGGCCTCCCCGAGTTCCTCCAAAAAAAGGGAGTGGATCGGCAACTTGTCTGTGGGTCCGGGCACCATCCCCACATCCTCGCCCAGTCCAGCTTGAACTCCAAGCCCCCATTTGCGCCGGACCAGCAGCCGAACTCCGTCGGGATCAATCCCGGATCCGGACAAAAGTCCCCAAGGGCAGTTCCCCAAAAAACCGTTTGGCCACCTCCGAGGGCAACCGGATGCAGCCGTGCGAGGCAAACGGCGCATCGGTGATCCCCGAATGCATCCCAAACTCCCTGAAGTTCAGCCGGAGAAAGTACGGCATGGGCTGCTTGTAAATCGTGGAAAGATGTTCCATGTGCTTGTCGGTCACGACAAACTCCCCCTTCGGAGTCGGAAAACCCGGCCGGCCCGTGGACACCGTGGTCCGAAAAACCGATTTGCCGTCCCGGAAAAGTTCCGCCCTTTGGGCTGAGATCGAGATCTCCACGCGCAATACCTCGGGTTTCGGCGCCCCCGCAAACAGGACATGCAGGGTCCGCCAGTCTTGGACGCAGGAGGCAAAATGAAGCGGCTCCACCCGGATTTTCCCACGGGTCAACCCCTTGCGCTTGGCTCCCAACCCGAGAAGCAGTTCCACCTCCTCCGACCATCCCAGCCCGGCTGCCAGCATGATCAGGTTCACCCCGGACGCATTTTCCGCATACTGGCGGACGCCGCCCGAAGGCAGCCGGGCCAGAAACTCCGCCCCCACCGGCTCCAGCAGTTCCTGGTTCGGATCCGCGCCGCACTCCAGCAAAAGCCTGAGCACGGGCCGGTTCCGTTCCGCCAGCGCACAGTGCGTCAACGGCTGCCCCCAGACCGGCGACACCGGCACTGCCGCATGGCGGCCGAGCAAAAAACGGACCCGGCTTTTCTCGCCATCCGCCATGGCCCGCAACAACGCCTCCATGGCCAGCGGCCGCCAGTTCTCCTGAATGGGCACCCCCTCCAAAACCGCATCCAGCACTGGCGCTCCGCCCCGTTCGAGCGCGTGATCGAGAAGATCCATCCCCTCGCAGCAGGGTTCCATGCAGTTCCTGGTCCGACCAATCAGACGCTGGACCATGCCCGTGTCCTGGCCCAGCACGGCGTAGTGAAGCGGGCTGTGCTCCCCGTCGTCCCTCACCTGAGGGTCTGCGCCCGCATCCAAGAGACGGTCCACCCAATCGCCGCGCCGCTGAACCACCGCCGCTAGCAGCAGGCCGCGGCCCCGGGCGTCCAGCACGTCGGTTTTCGCGCCCAGCTTGAGCAACCGGTCCACCAGCGGCCAGTCCCCCGCCGCTGCAGCCAGAAGAACCGGGGTGCGCCCCTGGTCGTCCCGTGCCTCGAGCCCGGCACCGGCTTTTAAAAAAAGGTCCACCAATTCGCCCGCACCGGTACCCGTGAGCCGGAGCAACTCCTCTGCCGTCACCTCAAACCCCAGCCTCTCCAAAACCCAGCGCGCCTCCTGTCCCTCGGCAGCCACACGCTCAGCCCCAGCGCACCGAATGCCCCCGGCCAAAAGCGCCAGCGCCAGGATCGGTATCCCGATCCAGCGGCGTATCTGCATCCTGATGTTCCCAATCAAGCTCATTCCCCGTTCCAGACCGCCAGAGGCTCCACCAAGTTGCCCGGCAGGGGCCAGACCCGCTGCTGGACCCGGGGCGCAATCCGGTCCGCGGTTCCGTACCCGACCCGCATCATCTCCAGCTTGGCATCCAGGTTGTCCACGTAATGCAATGCCCAAGCCTCCGGCGTCTTCGGAGGCACGGGCGACCCGAACTGCAACTCCCCGTGGTGAGCGGCAATCAGGTGCAGCAGGTGGAGGCGGACATCCTCACTTGCAGGCTCAAGTTTCTCCCAGTCCGCCGCGGTCTCGCTCCCCAACAAACGCCGCCACAACTGGTTGACCAGTTCGATCCCAATTGAAATGTGCCCAAGAAGTTCGCCCCGCTCATCAAACGGCATCTGAAAACCGTCTGCGGGCAACCCGTTCTCCCAGAGCTTTCCGCAGTCGTGAAAAAGCACACCGGCCAGAAGAAGGTCCCGGTTCAACCGCGCGTCCACCGACGCCACCGCCCCGGCCAGACGCAACATCTGCGCCACGTGCTCCACCAGTCCCCCGCGCCGCGCATGATGGTTGCTCCGGGCCGCTGCCGCCCGCCGGAACCGGTCCCCGAACTCCCGGAGAAAAAACTCGGACAAGCCCCGGAGCCGGGGATCCCGGATGCCCGCCACGGTTTCCCGGATCGACTCGAACTCCCGGTCTTGGAATGCCCGGACCTCCGGCGGACCGGCAAGGAGCGCTGCGCGTTCCTCAGAATTTAGCTCACGCAGGTTCCAGCGTTTGGCGTCGATGCCGAAAGCCGGGGACGCAGCGAACTCCCCCTGCACCTCGATAAACGCGCCGGCCGCCAACTGCCGGCAGGCCGCGTAGGCGGGACCATCGCTCCACGCACAGAGCTTGAGCCGGTCGGCTCCGTCCACCAAGTGCAACTCAAAATAAGGTTTGCCGTCCCGGGTGGTCTTGGAGGCGTTCGATTCGACCTGCACATGCAGGAGCGCTTCGATCCGGCCCCCGGATACTGCCTGCCTGAGTGTTGTGATGGTCTGCGTCTCCACAAAACCCGCGAATCAAGCGCAAACCCCAACCAAACTCCAGCCCCGGCTTTTCTGAGCCCTGGCTTTTTGCAGAAGCCCCGCGTCCGGAGCACCCGCCCCGTTCGATTGAATTTTTGGAGATGGGCGGCCTGATCCCCCAAACCCACTCAGTCCATCCAGTCCATCCAGTCCATCCAGTCCAGCCAGTCCATCCAGTCCAGCCACTTCAAAATGCCTAGCGCTTCAAAAGCCACGCTCCAGTGAACAAACTTCTGCCAACTGTGCCAGGCCACCGGCTCCTGCCATCCCCCCCCTCGGGGCCTTGGGAACCCGTACCCGCCCCGGGGGGGCGCTCTCGGGGCAGCCCCGTGCGCCGGGTTTCGATCGCCGGTGCCGAACCCGGAGACGAGGATTTTTACCGGTTGGCGCTCGGAGCCGCGAGGAAACCTGCCCCCCCCCCCTCCCCCCTGCCCGGTCCGCCGGAGGAAGGCCCGGCCTTGGAACTCTCCTTTCCGCCGGACCTCGACTCCGTTCCAGCCGACTGCGAGGTGCTCTCGGTCTTCCTCGGGATGCCCGTCGATGGCGGGTTTCTGGACCGGCATCCCGGGCTGCGCGCCGTGATGACCCGATCCCATTCCGTGGACCACATCGACGCGGAGGCGTGCCGGGCCCGAGGAATCCGGATCTGGTCGCTGCCCCCATACGGCACCCGGAGCGTGGCGGAACACACGTTCGCGCTTCTGCTGACGCTCTCCCGGCGGATCCGGGAGACGGTCGGTTCGGCGCGCGGGCCCGCCTTTTCCTATGCCGCCACGCGGGGGTTCGAACTGGCCGGAAAAACCCTGGGCCTGGTGGGACTTGGCCGCGTGGGCACCCGGGTGGCCCGGATCGGGCTCGGATTCGGGATGCGGGTGCTGGCCTGCGACCCGGAGGCCAGACCGGTGGCCGGGGTGCGGATGGCTTCTCTGGAAACCGTGCTGGGCAGGGCACGGATCCTCAGCCTGCATGCAAAGCTCACCCCGGAAAACCGTCACCTGCTCAACCGGGAAACCCTGGGGCTGTGCCGGCGCGGGGTCATTCTCCTGAACACGGCCCGGGGCGGACTGGTGGACCTTCAGGCGCTGCGGGAGGCGCTTCAGAGCGGTCAGGTGGGCGGGGCCGGCCTAGACGTGCTGGAGGAGGAACGCCTGCTGCACGACACCGCCGCCCATGTGCTCAGCGACGAGATCCTGGACCGGCTCAGGACCGGTCCGGCCCGGTCACCGGAACGGCTCCAGCGGCTGAGGGAACTGGTGTGGAGCGACTGTGTGCTTTCCCGGCAGAACGTGATTTTCACCCCGCACGTGGGGTTCAACAGCGAGGAGTCGGCCCGCCGGGTGCGCCACCTCACCGTGCGCTGCCTGCGCCGGTGGGTGCTGGAGGCGCCCATCGGCGGGCCGAGGGCGCGTCCCCCGCCAAGGGGGGGCGTGGCGGGACCGGAATGGACCGGCATTGAACTCCTCGCCATGGCTTGGGGGCTCCGGCTAGAATATCGGGCAACATGGCACTCCCGATCCGGTGGCGGCTTCTTTTGGGCGAGGAATGGCACTCCACGGAACAGACCGTTCCGGTGGTGGACCCGTACACGGGCCTTGTGGCGGCGCAGGCGCCGCTGGGTGGGCCGGTGGAACTGGAGCGCGCCTTGGGTGCCGCGCATGCGGCATTTGCCGGGACGCGGCGGCGTGCGCCGCATGAGCGGGCGGAGTTGCTGCAGGCGGTGGCGCGGGGGATCCGGGAGCGGGGCCGGGAGTTTGCGGACCTGATTGTGATGGAGTCGGGCAAACCGGTGGCGGCGGCCGAGACGGAGGTGGAGCGTGCGGTGTGGACGTTCCAGATCGCTGGCGAGGAGGCCAGGCGTCCGGAGGGGGAGGTGCTGGCACCGGACGCCGTGCCGCAGGGCGTGTTGCACACGGGCTGGACCCGCCGTTTTCCGCTGGGGGTGATTGCGGCCCTGACGCCGTTTAATTTCCCCCTGAATCTGGTGGCGCACAAGGTGGCGCCTGCGCTTGCCACGGGAAACACGGTGGTGTTGAAGCCCTCGCCGAAGACGCCCCTGACGGCGCTGCTTCTTGGGGAGGTGCTCCAGGCGGCGGGGATGCCGCCCGGACAGGTCAACGTGGTGACCTGCCGGAACGAGGAGGTCTCCCTGCTTTTAAATGATCCCCGGGTCCGGAAACTGAGTTTCACGGGAAGTCCCGCCGTGGGTTGGGAGTTGAAATCCCGGGCGGGCGCACGGCGGATCACCTTGGAACTGGGGGGAAACGCCGCCGTTCTTTTGAATCAGGACGCCGAATTTGAGGCGGCAGTTCCGGGGATTGCCACTGCCGCGTTTGGTCTTGCGGGACAGTCCTGCATCAGTGTCCAGCGGATCCTGGTCCATGCGTCGATTGCCGAAAGGTTCCGTGCGCTTCTGCTCGAGCACACCCTGAACCGGGTTCGTACGGGAGACCCGCGGGATCGTGCGACCTTGGTGGGGCCAATGATTGACCCGGCTGCGACGGCGCGTGCCGAGGCTCTCATCCAGGATGCCATCCAGAAGGGAGCGCGGTTGTTGAGCGGGGGAAATCGGCGCGGTCCCTGTCTGGAACCGACCCTGCTGGAGAATGTTCCGCGGACAGCCCGTCTGGCCCATGAAGAGGCTTTTGCGCCGGTGGCTACAATCGAAACGTTCTCGGAGTTCTCCGAAGGGCTTGCCCTGATCAACGAGTCCCCGTTTGGGCTGCAAGCCGGCGTCTTTACCCAAAACTTGGAACTCGCCCTGCAGGCCTTTGAAACCCTCGACGTGGGAGCCGTGCTCATCAACCAAGTCCCCACCTGGCGGGTGGAACACCTGCCTTATGGCGGCATCAAACAGAGCGGGTACGGCCGCGAAGGCATCCGGTCCGCCATGCGCGAAATGACCGAGGAACGCGCCTTGATCATCAAACGCAAACCCCTCCCAGAAACTTTCAGCCCCTGACCCGGAATGCCGCTCTCCCCTTTTCCCGAAAAAAACACGCCCCCTGCCCGCCCAGGGATGGGCTGCCTCGGTAAGTTCCTACTTCTGTGCTTCGCCTTTGCTCTTGCAATCCCGGCATCCCTCTTCGTCATCGCTTTTCACACCGCCCTTCCACTCACTCTGGCCGGACGCACCCTCGAGGCGGTTCTGGAAAAACAACAGTTCCGGATCGAAGGAATCGGGGGGTCCTTGAGCTCCGGATTCCGGTTCAAGTCTGCACGATGGCAGGGCGGCCAAATCTTGGACTTTTCGATCCGGTACACAAACTTTCTCTGGAACCCACGGAACGGAATCCGGATTGGAGAAATCCGGTTCTCGAAATTCCATGTTCAGATGCGAGCCCGCACCACGGCGGAGAACTCCCAAACCGACCCTGGGAAACCGGCGAGCAATTTGGGGTCGCCCACTGAAAAACCGCAATTTGGTGGCGTTCAGATTGAGCACGCAGAGCTCAAAGACATCCGAATCACGGACCCTGAAACAGGGCTGGATCTGGCGGTCGATCTTCTGGAACTAGGCCAGTTCTCTGCGGGACCGGGCGGGATGTCCATTGGACAGTTAAAACTCCTCAGCGACAGGCTGGAACTGAAGAGCCACGCGGACCAGGATTCCGGCGCGCTCCGTTTGGATGCGACCCTGCTCCCCAAAATTCATCCGGGCATCCGCAAACCGCTGCCGGTGACGCTGATGGTGAGCACGGCACCCCCAACCCATCCAGGCACCGGACAACTCGTCCATTTCGTCTATCCGCCCAAGAGCGATGCTTTCCTCCTGACGGATCAACTGGACGTCAGACCGTTTCTGGATTTCCCCGTGCCAGGCAATCTCACCTGCCGGCTGCCCCTCGCCACACCGGAAAATCCCGGCTCTCCAGAATCCTCGGCCTCCGGTTCCTTTGAACTGGGATCGCTTCGGTTCCACGTCGCTGCACCAAAAGCACAGTCCCAGTCTGAACTGTTCGGCCGGGCAGTCGATCCAGAGGGTGAACTCCTCTACAGTCTGAGCTTCAACCAGCAACGCCTCCAACAAAGCTTGGAGTCGGTTCCGCCCCAAAAACCCGAGCAACTCGTGGCCCGGATATTTTTTGCCAAATCATTCGCCTCACTCTCACCCAAGGAGCAGGAGGAGGCGTCACGACTCCGGTCGTTTTTCAAGTTTCCCCAGACCCCTGACCCGGATCAAAAGCCGGCCCCATGAGCAGCCTTCTGAAGCATAAAGTGGCGGCCTACCGATCTCTGGCCAGTCTGCTCAGGGCCGGTGTCACGTTTCCGGCTGCACTGGAAAAAAACGGGCGTTCTCCCTGGCTGCGCTCCTCAATGGGATCAATCCAAGCGTCATTCCGGTCCGGAAACACCGTTTCGGAGACGGTGGCGCAGCATGCTGCCGTGTTCTCCCCACTGGAATCCGCTGTTCTTGCAGCCTGCGAACGATGCGGCCAACTTGAAAACGCCTGCGCGTATCTCGGGTCACACTTTGAGTTGCTCCAGAGTCTCAGCGTTCAAACCCGGCTCCAACTCGGATACCCGCTTTTTCTGGCGGGCTTCGCAATCCTGAGTTCCGGAGTACCCACACTTGTGGAAAAGGGCTGGATCCCATTTGCGGTGCTGGTGGTACCTGGTTTTGCTCTCCTTTTGGCTGCTCTCGGTTCTCTGGCTTTGATTTTTCAGGGCGTTTTCCATGCCGCACGGAACATCCCCCTCATTGAAAGAGTGCTGCTCCTCCTGCCATTTCTGGGTCCGCTTTACAGGGACTGGATCGCGTTCCGGTTTGCCTCCGTCTACGCTCTGTGTACGCGGACCGGAATCCCGATCCTTGAGACACTTCGCCTGTGCGGCCCGGCCAGCCAGAGCGCGATCCTTGAGCGTGCCTGCAAAACCGCCTCCCGGGAGGTTCTCAAAGGCAAAACCGTGGGGGACATTCTTTCAGCTGCTCGTATCCTGCCCGACACCCTTCTTCCTCTCTGGATCAGCGGCGAGGAGTCCGGGGACTTGGACCGCTGCTTGGATCACTGGTGCGCAATCTCGGCAGACGAATTGCGTTCCAAAACCAAGGCCACAGTCACTTTCGCAACCCGCGCATTTGGCATTCTGGTCATGCTCGGGATCGCATGGAAAATTGTCGCCTCTGCAAAAGGATACTTCGATTCCCTCAATCAACTGATGGATTTCTGAATAACCTCCAGCAGACCAAGGACCCGCAGTGGAACCTCTTGGTCGGTATTCCCAGAACTTGCCAACGCCCGCATTCCGGACCGCGGGAAGGGTCCAATTCTCCCCCCTGCGAACCCTCCTGACTCGCACCGGCGGACAGCTTTCACTGTCCGTCTGCGGTCCTCAAATCAGGCCAAGCTTCATCTTCCCCGCTTCGCTGATCATGGACTGGTTCCACACCGGGTCCCAGACCAACTCGACCTCGGCTTCCGCCACACCGGGCACGCCAAGCACCTTCTGACGCGCCTCCGCCGCAATGGTCGGTCCCATGCCGCAACCGGGAGCCGTCAGCGTCATCTTGACCCCCACATGCGTCCCCTGACCGGGACGCGGCGTCAAAACGCAGTCGTACACCAAGCCAAGATCCACGATGTTCACGGGGATCTCCGGGTCGTAGCACGTCTTCAACTGGGCCCAGACCGCGGCGGAATCCACCGGCGCGTCCAAATCCGCTGCCGTTCCCGCCACAACCGCAGTTCCCGCCTCCAAACCGAGTGCATCCGCATTGGATGCAATGATCCGTGCGAGACCGGAATCGGTGGCTACCGTGTAACTGCCCCCCAGCGCCTGCGTGATCAACACACGCGACCCTTTCGGCAAATGCATGGTTTCGCCACTAGGAATCCGGATGGCCTCACAATCACGGACAAGGAAAATTTCAGTGTTTTCTGTCATACAACGATTTCTATGAAACTGGGTTCTTCCGGTCGCACTACTCCTTCGGGCGCAACTTGACTCGTCCGCCGACGGGGGCTTGGAAACTTTCGACCAAACTGCCACCGCCAGCCCGGTTTGCCCCCCCGGTTGCAGGGTTTTGAGCCGGTTTGTTCTCGGGCGCTGGAGCTGTCTGAGCAGCAGTCCCCGGCACGGCTGCCTGCGGGGCCTGCAAAGCCGAACGAAGCGCTCCTTCCACCAACTGCGCGCAATGGATTTTCATCGGAGGCAACGGCCCCAAGGGCGCGGCCAGTTCCGTGCCCGAATATCCCAGTGCCTCTTCCACTGTCTTGCCACTGATGAGTTCCGTGGCGACACTCGCCACCGCAATCGCCGTCTCGCAGCCAAACGTCTGGAACGTGGCGCGGTCAATGACCTTGCGCCCCCGGTCATCCAGCTTGAATTTTACCCACATCCGAAGCATGTCCCCACAGTCGGGACTGCCCACGGTTCCCACCGAGTCCGCATCCGCCATTTCCCCAAGGTTCTGCGGATTCTGGATTGCCTGACGGATCCGCGCCTCCATTCCAGCCGAGGGTCCAGCCGAGCTCACCGAATCTGCTGCCGCAGAACTCCGGGCGGGCTCCGGAGCGGAAGCAGAGAGATTGTCGTTGGCATCAGTCATTCCCGACACCTTGCAGCGGCCCGGATCGGGGCGCAAGGCTGCTCGTTGAACCGAGTTTTCTGCCTCTCACTCTAGTTCGTATCTCGGCAGACTCGAATCCGCTTCCACGCTCCAGGCATCCATTCCACCGCGAACGGCTCTGACCTGCGTAAAGCCATGCCCGGCAAAATAAGCGGCCGCATCCAGGCTGCGCGCTCCGCGGTGGTCCACAATCATCAAAAGCCCGTCCCGATCCCAGCGCTGCAGGATTTCCTGCATCAACTCCTGGGTAAAGAACACAGCGCCCTCGACGTGCACCGCATCGAACTCCTCCCGGGTGCGGATATCGAGAAGCCGAACACCGGATTGGTTTGCGAGAGCGGCGGCCGCCTCCACGGGTGCGATCTGGATCTGCAGATCGCTCTGGTGGCTCTCCAGAAGGTGTTCAACAACCTCCCCGACATTCAAGGAGTTGTTCCGCGCACACACCTGTTCCAAAGTTTCTTCTTCAGAGAACCCGCAGCTTGAGCAGCCTCCAATGTGGTAGCGCCGAAACAATGCGCGCCGGGCCCCGGGATAGAGCCGGGTCAGTTCCCCCATCGAAATCTTCGGGTCAATCAATTCAGTCGTGGCCATGGATCACAAACTAACCCGGACCGGGCGCTCTGACAACGCCAACGCTTGACGCCCCGGCTCCAGCCCCGAGAATGGCGGACTCATGCGTTTTCAGACCCTTTACGAAGGCCGGGCGATTTTTGCCGTGGTGTTCCTGCTCGGTGCAGTCGGTTGGTGGTTCCATCTCCCGTGGCTTCTTGGCCTGTTCGGCGTTCTTTTCCTGTTCTGCGTCAATTTCTTCCGGGACCCGCACCGGGACGTTCCCACCGAGCCTGGACTCGTCATTTCCGCAGCAGACGGGACGGTGACCGACATTGTGGAGGTGGAGGAACCGGAGTTCCTGAAAAGCAAGTGCCTCCGGGTCGGCGTGTTTCTTTCGGTGTTTGATGTTCACGTCAACCGCGCCCCGATCGCCGGAAAAGTCACGTTTGTCCGCCATTTCCCCGGGCTGTTTCTGGATGCACGAGACTTGGAATGCTCAGTGAAAAACGAAGCCATGGCCTGGGCATTTGAAGGAGAAGGCGTGACCTTGGTGGTCCGCCAGATCACCGGCGCGATCGCACGACGGATCGTCCCATGGTCCAAACTGGGCGACGTGGTCCAGCGCGGCCACCGTTTCGGCATGATCCGGTTTGGTTCCAGGACCGAGGTTTATCTCCCCCTCGGGACCGAGGTCACTGTGGAAGTCGGCCAGAAGGTCAAAGGCGGCCTGACTCCAATCGCCCGACTCTCCCGCTGAACCGGCCTTCCAGGCTTCCGGAAATGAGCGAACCCGAAGATCCAAAAATCTATCTCCTGCCCAATCTGATGACGGCAGGGAACCTGTTCTGCGGGTTTGCAGCGTCCCTCAACGTCCTCCAAGGGGCACTGATTAAGGCCGGTGCCGCCCACGATCCGGCTTCCCTGGCACTTGCGGCGGAACAAGCTGCCACCAAGTTCCACACGGCCATCTGGCTCATCCTGGCCTCGTGCATCTTTGATCTTCTGGACGGCCGGCTCGCCCGGCTCGGGGGACACGAAAGCCCGTTTGGCCGCGAATTCGATTCCCTGGCGGACATTGTTTCCTTCGGAGTCGCCCCGGCCCTCATGGTGTACCGGATCGTCCTTCACGAGTTCAACAACTCGGGCTGGATCATTGCCTCCATCTACCTGATTTGCGGTGCCCTCCGTCTAGCCCGGTTCAACTGTCTGGCCGCTTCCAACAGCGCGGCAGCCAACCGCGAGTTCCGTGGGTTTCCCATCCCGGCGGCGGCCGGACTGATCGCTTCCCTGACCCTGTTCATGCTCTGGCTGGCGGAAGGGGAACGCCACCTCGGGAACTGGAAATGGGTGCTCCCCATCCTCCTCCTGTTCCTGTCTTGGATGATGTTCAGCGGATTTAAGTACCCCAGCTTCAAGGGGGTCAACTGGCGGACAACCCGCTCGTTGCCCCGGTTCCTAGCGCTGGTCCTCGTCCTCATTCTCACCGGCATCTACTACCAGTGGATGCCTTTTGCTCTCTTCCTGACCTATCTCCTCTATGGGTTCCTGCGTCCCTTCCTCTCCTCAAAAATGAAGGAGGAAATTGAGGAAGACGGCGAGCCCGACGCCGACCCCCCTGTCCGGCCCTGAACGCGGCGGATTTCGCGGCCTCCTTCCATGAGCGACTTCGCCCAAAGCGGCCTGATCGCCACCCTCCAGCAACTCAATCCGGCCCATGGGCCGGTGTTGGAATCCGAACTGGCCGCGCTCACCCCGCGGATCGTCCTGATTCTGCCCTGCCATGGAGCCGATCTTGAACGCCCTGCCCTCACCCACATTGCCCGGGAACTGAAAGGGGCAGGATTCTTGGAGGAGGTGCTCCTGTGCACCAACCATGCCTCGGATTCCGCCCTCCAAAGGGCGCGCAGCCTCTTTGACTCCGTCCCCGCAAGACTCAGGGTCCTGCAGACGGACTCCCCCCGGGCAGACACCCTGCTGGCAGGAATCCCCAAAGGAAAGGGATTGAACGTCTGGGCGGGCGTGGGCCTTCTGTACCATGAAAAACGGGACACCTTCATCGCGTTACAGGACTGCGATGTCTCATCCTTCCGCCGTGAAGACCTTGCACGGCTCTGCTACGCCTGCGCTCATCCTGACCTGAACTACCGGTTCGCAAAACTCTACTACAACCGCGCCACTGACCGACTCTATGGCCGGGTGAGCCGGCTTTTTTTCGCACCTTTGCTCCAGGCTTTGGTCCGCCTTTTCGGGCACCAACCTCTCACGGATTTTCTGCTGAGTTTCCGCTACCCGCTCGCAGGGGAATGCGCCATGAACCTTGCGCTCGCCGCCACTCTGCCCTTTTCCAACCACTGGGGTCTCGAAACCACCATGCTCTGCGACGTGTTCCGTCACGTGGACCCAAGGGAGGTGGCACAGGTGGCCTCGGGGACCAGCTACGACCACAAACACCAACCGGCAGCCGGTGCGCTCGAATCCATGTGCGCCCAAATCGCCAACGCACTCTACTCCGAACTGGCAGCTGAAGGCGTGGCCGCTTTTTCCGCCCTCAGGGCGCTGGCCTCTGGATACCGCCGCGAAGCTTCAGAAGCGCTCCGCCGATCGGCACACCTCGCCCGGATCAATGGCCTCCCGCACGACTCCACTGCGGAACATCAACTCGTCCAAGGCTTTGCCGCCACGCTGGAAAGCCCGGCCCCAGCGCCGGCCAAGCTCCTCCCCTGGTCCGTTTTGGAAAAAAAACAGCCGTCGCTACTTGAGGAACTGCCCTCCCTACTCTGGACCGGTTGACCCCCGGGGAGGCTGCCCTTCCGCCGGCCCCGCTGGATCGGTTAAACCCACCAGCGCACCCGCGTACCCGGTCATTTCAAGATAGCCGCGACCACTCACCGGCGCGCCCATGGCGCTGCCCGCGGCCTCCACAGCGCCTTCCCAGTACACCACCGGCTGCATCACCAACTCCTGTTTTTCCATCGGAGTCGAGACCCGGATCCGGAGACCCATTGAAGGCACCTCCACGTCCCACTCCACCGGATACCGGGCTCCAGTCTGCGGGCTTTTCCAGTGCCGCAGGGGCCGCATCTGGTACTCGCTGGACTTTAGAAAAACGGAGGAACCGTCAGGCCGGATCCAAGTGCCGTTGGAACCGGAATCAACTCCCCCATCACGGAGACGCATCTGATACAGCATCAGATCAGAGCCGTCGGAGAGCTGAATGCTCATCCAGTTCCATCCTACCTGGCCCGGAGCAAGCTGGTTGGACGCCCATTCGTGGTCGAACCAACTCTCTCCTGAAACGCGCCTCACCTTGCCGCCCAAGCTCAGTTCACCGGCCGTCTTCATCCGGGTCCCCGAGTAGTAATGGGAGGCGTGCCCGGGCCGGTCCGATTTCGGACTGATCCCGCCCACCCCGTGCGCCACCCATCCCCTGCCGGACTCCAAATCGAACACCAAACTCCCCGCCTCCATCGACGCCCGGATTCGGAACCGGTTGTTTTCAAGCTGCTCCACGCTCCAGTCCTCCAGCCACACCAACCGGCTCCCATCGCCATCGCCAGCCTCTCCAAAAGCACCCCGGCTGAGCTTCTGCGAAAAATGAAACCGGCTCCCGGACAACTCGCTGACTGCAAAGTGGCCGAAGTAAAACGCATCCACCAAAAACCTCGACTTGCCTGCCGGAGCGCCCCCCGGCGGTCTGACCCCCTGCCGGAAAAGCGTGAATTGGTAACCGTACCGGTGCCCGTCGTCATCGGAAAGATTCCCGGTGAAGTACCACCACTCCGTTTTAAACGCGTGATGCGGACCATGGTCCGCCGGGAACTCGTAGTTCCAACCGGGCAGCGCCGTCTTCCATCCGGGCCCGGTGGCCGGCATCTGTGCCAGACAGAGGGCGGGAAAAGCCCCGAGGAGCCCCCCCAGCCAAAGGCGCCGACTCAGCACAGCCGAGCGGGTTGACCGGTGGATTCAAGCACCGAATGCCACAACTCGCTCTTGGGGTCCACCTTCCGCCTGCCCATGGTTGCCAGACGGATGGGCAAATGGACGAATGCGCCGTGCCAGCGCCCCACCAAAAGGTCCGTCTTTCCGGCCATCGCCGCATGGACCGCGTGCTGCGCCAACTGCGAACAGTACACGTTGTCCTGCGCGTTGGCGGGAACGCTCCGGATCATGTAACTCGGGTCGATGTAGCGGATGCTCGTGGGAATTTTGCGCTCCTTGAAAAACGCCGCGAGCCGGTCCTTGAGAAAGAGGCCGATGTCGCCCATGCGTTTGTTGCCGCTGGCATCAAACTCGTCTGGACAGTTCTTGATCAACTCCTGGCCGGCGCCCTCGGCCACCACGATCACCACGCTTTTCTTTTTGGCCAACCGGTAGCGGACGGCCTCCAGAAGCCCGCGCTGGCCCTCCAGCGAAAATGGCACCTCGGGAATCAGAACGAAATCCACGTTGGAACCCGCAAGGGCGGCGTAACTGGCGATGAACCCGGAATCGCGTCCCATGAGCTTCAACAATCCGATCCCGTTCATGGCACCGGAGGCCTCAATGAACGCGCATTTCACGGCCTGAACGGCAATCGCAAACGCCGTTTCGAAGCCGAAACTCTTGTCCAAGTACATGATGTCGTTGTCGATGGTTTTGGGAATCCCAACCACGGCCTTGTTCAGGCCGCGCTTCTGGACCTCCTCAGCAATCGCCGAGGCGCCGCGCAGGGTCCCATCCCCACCCACCACGAAAAACATGTCGATCTTCATCTCCTCCAAGAGGTCCACCATTTCGGACACGTCCTGGTGGCCGCGAGATGTGCCCAGAATGCTGCCGCCAAAGTTGTGGATCTGGGAGACCGACTCCGGCTTGAGGATCATGGGCATGTGCCCATACCGCTGGATCAGCCCCTCGTATCCGTACTTGAACCCGTAAACCTTGGTGACGCCGTACCGGTAATGCAACTGGTTGACCAAACCGCGGATGATATCATTGAGCCCCGGACAAAGCCCGCCGCACGTCACAATTGCGGCGGTGGTTTTCGGCGCATCGAAAAACAGTTTCTTCCGCGGCCCGGCCACCTCGAATCCGAGGGGCTCAGCCAGGTTGCGTTCCGCGCCCTCGACATGATCAAACAGGATCCGCGTGGAATCCTCCTTGAAAGGCACCTCGATTGCGCCGTGGTGGCAAAGAGGCGAATCGAACCGGCATTCTCCGAGCGACTTGATGGTGGTCTGCATCGGGTGCAAATCAGTGCGTCAGGACGCCCCCCTGTTACAAGGTAAAACGCCACTTTTGCTCTGCAAATGCTTGCTCCGCACCCCCTGTTGGTCATGATCACCGCCGTTTCCAGTCCCGGGCTGTCCTCCGCAGGAGCGGAACAGACACCCGGCCTACTGGAACCATCCAACCCTGATTCCAACCAAAAACACACGGATTATGGCTCACGAACTGCCTGCTCTTCCCTACGCGACCACCGCCCTCGAACCGCACGTCGATGCGCGGACCATGGAAATCCACCACGGCAAGCATCATGCCGCTTACGTGGCCAACCTCAACAAAGCGCTCGAGAGCGCTCCCGAACTCGCCTCCAAAAGCGCGCTCGAATTGGTTTCAAGCCTCGCTTCGGTCCCCGACGCCATCCGGAACGCGGTCCGCAACAATGCGGGTGGCCACGTGAACCACTCCCTCTTCTGGCCCCTGATGAAAGCGAACGGCGGCGGAGCTCCTGTTGGAAAGCTGGCTCAGGCTATCGCTGAAACCTTCGGAAGCTTCGACGAATTCAAGGCGAAGTTCGAAGCCGCCGGCGCCACCCGGTTCGGCAGCGGCTGGGCTTGGCTGGTGGTCAACAACGGCAAACTGGAGGTCGGCTCCACGGCCAACCAAGACCATCCCGCCATGGGCAAGGCCATCGCCGGAATCGAAGGCAAGCCGGTGCTCGCTCTCGATGTCTGGGAACACGCCTACTACCTGAACTACCAGAACCGCCGGCCCGACTACCTCAAGGCCTGGTGGAATGTCGTAAACTGGGAACAGGCGGAAGCCAATTACCTCGCGGCCATCGCTTGATGCCCGCGCTCCCAGGCCATCCCAAAAACCTTCGGTGAGCCGCGGTCCCAACCACCGCCAAAACTGCCGGCTCGGTTTTTAAAAAATCTCCCGGTTCCGCCCTCCAATGGACGGAACCGGGTTTTCTTTTTACTTCGGAGCCTCAGATCCACCAGCCTCCACCACATCCACCCCCATCCATTCCCGGCGTTCCCGGTCGAACCCCAACCGGACCCGCCACCGGACACTGCGGACCTCACCGCTGGGTCCTGCCATGGAGGCCTGAAGGATCACTTCGGCCCCGTCGCCGCCCTGACTGCCCTCCCCCCCCTCCAGTTGGACGCTGGACTCCGCAAAACCGGCGAACCTGAGCACACGCTCCGCACCATCACGGTTCCGCACCGCCTCGCGCGCGCGCCAGTAAGCCGCGCGGGCCGAGTAATCATGCTGGAAAACTTCCCGCCAACCGTCCACCGCCGGGGGCCCAAAAAACGCCAGCACCAAAACCAGAATCACAGCCGCCGGAACCGCATACATCACCCAGCGCCAACGGTCCTCAGGCTTGCGCCGGGTCACTAATTCCGTGACCGGCAACCACTGCTCCATTCCTTCCCGGAGAAACAGCGTGTTTTCATCAATCAATCCCGAATTCAACAGGTGATCAATATGGCGGATTGTGTAAGGCCCCTTTTGCTGGCCGTCCACATGCAGGTAAAATGACTCCTCCGATTTCATCGCCCCAAGTCCCCTAATCCCCCAAAGCCCGTGTTCCAATCCCTCCCACAACACTGCCCCGAGGGGCTCAGACCGGAACTGAACGGCCAGAAAGTGCCGGCGGAGGGACTCGAACCCACACACCCTTGCGGATACCAGATTTTGAGTCTAGCGCGTCTGCCATTCCGCCACGCCGGCTAAGGTCCGAGGAAACTAGATGCACATTTCTAGCTTTGCAAGCCCCGAGGTCGACCAAGTATTTCCCCAAGCACCAAAGCATCGCGCACCCCCTCCCGGTCCGACAGACGGGCACGGATTCCCCCCGGCTTCCGGAGTGGTTTCACCTCCGCAACCCGCTCAGCCACCACAGGTCGCCCTTCAGACAATGCCGTGACCCGCGAAGCCACCGTTTCAAGTTTCGGTGGCGCAGGAACCCGCATTTCAGGAAAATGGAGCTCTGCGGCGCGGCCCTTCGGCCCTTCCGATTCCTCAACCGGAGGCGGTACACGCGGGGATTTCGGGGGGACCCCAGACGGCATGCGCGGGGATGGGCGGGAAACCCGCCGCCGCACGGTGATTGTGTGGGAATCAGACTGAACCGGGTAGCCTCCCACGCGCGGCGGCAATCCTAAAGCCTCCTCCAAACGGCGGCGCGCAAGATCCGGTTCAACGGGACGCGATCCCCCCCGAGGAGGACCGACTTCCGGCAATTCGGTCAAAGACCGCCGCCGCTCCGGCTCCCGAGCCCCCCCCTCCACGCCTTTCTTGATCGCCGAAATGAGCTTGAAAAACAATCCGCCGAACGCCGTGACGATCAGAAAAAGGATCTTCACCAAGAGTCCGAGATCGAACTCCGTGTGAACCGCGGCAATCATTCCACTTCCCCCGTCCGTTCAGTCCCCGCAATCGACTCGCGCATTTCGGTGTCCGCCTGCACGTTTTTCAAACGGGCGAAATCCATCACCCCGAGATTGCCGGCACGGAACGCCTCGGCAATCGCCTGCGGGACTGCCGCTTCGGCTTCCACCACCTTGGCACGCATCTCCTGAGTTTTAGCCCGCATCTCCTGCTCGGCAGCAACCGCGGCGGCACGGCGCACCTCCGCGTTGGCCTGGGCAACCCGCTTGTCCGCATCAGCCTGCTCCGCCTGCAGTTTTGCCCCGATGTTTTCGCCAATGTCCACGTCGGCTATGTCGATGGACAGGATCTCAAACGCCGTCCCGCTGTCCAAACCCTTGGCCAGCACCGCTTTGGAAATCCGGTCGGGATTCTCCAGCACCTGCTTGTAGGTGTCCGCAGAACCAATCGCGCTGACAATCCCCTCGCCCACCCGCGCCACCACCGTCTCCTCTGTCGCCCCGCCCACAAACTGCGTCAGGTTGGTCCGGACCGTGACCCGGGCCTTGGCTTTCACCCCGATGCCGTCTTTGGCCACCCCATCAATGGTGGTTTTCCCGCTGGCGGGATTCGGACAGTCGATCACGCGCGGATTGATGCTCGTCTTCACGGCGTCCAGCACCGTTTTCCCGGTACCCTTGGTCGCGAGGTCAATCCCGCGCGCATGATCAAAACTGAGCTGAATCCCTGACTTCTCCGCGGCAACAAGCGCCAGGATGACTTCGTTGACGCTCCCGCCGGCCAGATAGTGGGCCTCCAACGGGTCGGTATCGATCTGCAAACCCGCTTTCACCGCCGTGATCCGGGCATCCACAATCTGCGCCACAGGCACCCTCCTCAAGCGCATCGCCACCAACCGTCCCAGACTCACCGGCGCACCGGAAATGTTTGCCCGGAGCCAGAGCCCGAAAAAGTTGAAGATGACCACCGCAAACACGAACCCGGCCAAAAGGAAGGCCATGAGGAACACGTTGGAGAGAGATGCCAGCCCGGGAATCCCCAGAGGGTTCGACAAATCCAGTGGTCCCTGAACAGCAGCGAAGGCGGTTGATTTCATTCCCCTCCCTGTAGCCCAACTCCCCTAAGCCGGGCGATTACAAAACGGACCGGCGTCCGTAATCCGGCCCTGACTAATTCACCACGAAATCCCGGACGTTGCCCGCACATTTTCCCACAAACCGACCGATCCTTCGGCAGAAACTTGACAGCCCGCGGATGGGTTCCGGCTCGTCCTTCTGGGGGGCAAGAGTGCGCACTTGGGAAGGCCTGGGTGCCGGAGACTGCACCTTGGAAGTTCCACTCCCCGGAGCCACCTCCAGAACGCTCCCGGTGTCGGCGGCAATCTTGAGCACGCTGAGTTCTGTCGCGGACCCGTCCCTGAGGCGCAATTCCCACACGGGAGCACCGCCGCCAGTGCCACTCTTAAGCGTGTAATCCACCAACTGAAAAACAACACCCGTCTTTTCGGCCTCCTGATTGGCCATTGAAAACGCGCCTTCAGAGTCCAGATTGAGCTGGTTAAAATTCATCGCCGTCCCCAGGGACCGGCTCACCGGAGCCCTCTCGGCCACCACGCGCCCCGCCTGAACCTCGAACTCTCGGATCCCGCCTCGCGCCTGCGGATCGCTCACCGCCACTTTCCACACCTGCGGCTGGGGCGCCCCCGAAAGCCCGCGGACCTCCACCACCTTTTCGAGCAGATGCCCGCCGCGCTCATTGCCCAGCGCCTTCAGCGCCGTGTAGGCCGTGTCAGCACCGTAACTCAAGACCGGCACCAGACTCAGGACCACCACCCAAATTTTTTCTCGCGAAAACATACTCCCCTCTTTCTTCACTGCAAACCTGAACAAGTCAACCGGGCGCCGCTTTTTCAGGGCCCCAAACCGACGCCAACTCCCCCCACCCGAAGGGCAGCAATCCAGCAGGCTGCCAGGAGGAGCAGCGCCGCCGCTCCAGCCGACCACTGCCCCCACCCCCCAGGGCGCAATCCTTTCCCGCCCGTCCCAAAGCCTGCGGCAGTCCCCACGAAAAACCCGAGGAGATGCGCCATCAGGTCAGTGGCTCCAGAACCGGTCCCCAAGTGCGCCAAAAGCCCAAGCCCCGCCCCCAAGGGCAGAAGCCAGGCCCGGCCTTGCCGGCTTCCATACCCGCTGCCCCCCAACTCTCCCCCCACCAACCAACCCAATGCGGCAAACACCGCCGTGGACGCCCCGATGGAAACCTGCGGGTGCCCCCGGTGAAACACCGCGTTCAACGCGTTCGCAAGCCCGCCACAGCCCAACACCCATGCCCAGCCCACCCCAAAACCCGCCCTGCCCGCCACAAAACCGCAAAACAAGGCACCAAAAATCCAGTTCGCAAGAAAATGCGCCCCATCTGCGTGCAGCGTCAGCGCCGTTACAGCCCGCCACCATTCCCCCCCCCAGATTGCCTCGCTATCCGCCCCTCCTCGCTTCAAACCCATCTCGCCCAAACTCCTTTGCCAAATCCAGCATCCTGCCAAAACCCACGCGGATCCCGCAAAGTGCAGCAGACCCGCCCGCCAGGGTTCGGGCCGAACCTCGGGAGTTGCCTCCGCCGTGCGTTCAGCCGAATACTTGCCCAGTTCCTCCAGAGCGCGCGGCGCGTCCGCCGCCGAAACCTCCAACTCAAAACGGTCATCCCTCCTCCGCACCCAGTACGCAATGGCCTGTGCCGCCAGCACCAACCCGTGCTCACGCGCCATGGAGAGCCGCGGATACGCTCCCACCACAACCGCACAAGCATGGCCCTCCTGGTGAACATCTCCAGAACCTGCGTCCATCCCAGGAGAGTCCTCGTCTCCCCCGTCCGGAGCCACACCGGGATTCATTTCAGCGCACCAACCCCTGCCGCTTGAGGTGGGTCACCACCTCGATCTCCGCAGTTTGAGGGAACATGTCCACAGGCAACACGCTCACCAATTCAAATCTCGCGGTCAACCGCGCCAGATCCCGGGCCAGTGTCGCGGGGTTGCACGACACGTAAAAGATTTCCTCCGGCGGATTCTCAAGAATCAACTCCAACACTCCCGGCCCCAGTCCCGTCGCGGGCGGATCGAGCAGCAGCACGGTCCCGCTCCAACGCCCGGATGAGCCCTCCGATTCCCTCAAGAGCGGCCCCAAATGCTCGGCTACGTCCCCGCACAGATACCGCTCATGAGGCTCTGCATTGGAACGCGCGCTCTCCACGGCATGCGAATTTTCCTCAATCCCCACCACCTCTGAAAAGCGGCCTGAAAGGTTCCTTGCAAACAATCCCGCTCCACAATAGGCGTCCACCAAACGCTTCCGCGTTTGCCCCACCCGTTCCCCCACCCAGCGCACCATCTCCCTCGCCATGGCTTCGTTGGTCTGCTCAAAAAACGGCCCCCCACCTCCGGGGGCACGCAGAGAATAATCCCCGTCCTCCAAACCCGCACCGCGCAAACGCCTGAGCGCGGAATTCACCTCCGGGCGGGCAATCGCACATCGCTCCACATCCACTAACGCGTTTGAACCCGCCGCATAAAACCCGGCCTGTCTCCCCCGGACATGGACCCGGATCCGGTTTCTGTACTCGAAAGGCGCAGGAGCCCCCATCGCTGGCTCCATCGGCACGGGATCAAGTCTGCCCACCCGGCGCAAGGTCTGCTCCACCTGCGCCGATTTGATCCGCACCTGCGCGCCATACTCCAAATGCTGGTATGCACAGCCCCCGCACCGCCCGAAATACTGGCAGACCGGTTCCACCCGGTCTTTCCCCTTCCCGAGTACCTCCAGCAGTTCCGCCTCCGCAAACTTGCGGCGATCCCGCAAAACCCGAACCCGCACCCGGTCGCCCGGCGCAGTAAACGGCACAAAGAACACCTTCCCATCGCGGCGCGCGACCCCGCTTCCTCCAAAGGCGACGTCGGTGATTTCGAGTTCCAAAACCGGTTCTTCGCGGTCAACACGGAATGGCTTTTTGGATTTCATGGGCGTTTGACGGTTTTGAACGGGAAAAAAAGAGGCTTCCGTCGAGCGGAAGCCTCATGGAGACAGAGATCTTGATCGAAATCGGAGCCCAACAACCCTCTGGCTCCGCCAGACATGACACAATTTCTGGCAAAGACGGAGGACTTGGAAACCCATCACACGCTTCCCGGTTTGGAAGCGCTTGGGTGCACTGCCAAGCAGCGCTTAGGGCACAATCGAGTAGTGCCGGTTGTAGTTGTACCGGGTCTCAAACCCGAGTTCGGGCGGGAACTCCTCCAACCCGCCGTTCACCCAGGGAATGTTGCTCCGGTAGGGCGGGTAGTAAGTACCCTTCTGTGTGGGAATCGGGAAAGTTACCACCTCATAGACCCCAAAACCCAACCGGGAAAGAAACCGGCCCACGCCACGAATCGCACCGTAACTGAAGGCCGTCGCATTCCCATCCGCCTCGTTGCTCAGGATCATCTCAAACGGAATCTCAGAGACCCCAAACGCAATGTTTGCAATCCCGCGGGCCAGTTTCCGGGAAGGCCCCTGATCATTGAGAGGCGGATCCTGAATGTCGGCAGACACAGGAAAGAACGGAACCAGCGCACAAGTCGCAGACAAAGCCGCTGCGGCGAGGAAAGAGAGGGGTTTCATTCCGGAGGAACGGGAAGGGAGACTCATGGACGCCATTTCTACCCCCAGATTTCCGCCGAATGCAACCGGCTTTTGCGGATGAGGCCCATGAAAACCTGCCTTTTCCTCCCTGGGACAGTCAGCGGGCAGGTGCCCGCCTTCCCCATGGCCCCCATCCCCCACCAGGTCCTGTGCCGCCCCGGCGTCTGCCTTCCGCCCTCCCCGAGAGATGACTCCAAGCTTGCCACGCGAAGTCCAGCGGCTAGGTTCCGACCGGGTATCCCCCCGGAACTCCAATCCATTTCAACCGCCCCCGGGCAAACCGATTCATTCAGCCGACTGAAACCAGAAGCCGAGGAATAATCAGAAACAGGGAAACCATGCAGCCGCTCCACATCTACAACGTCGTCCCCAAGCTTCCCAAAGAACTCGAACCCCTCAGGGACATCCTAGCCAACCTCTGGTGGACCTGGCAGCCGCAGGCGAGGTCCCTGTTCTGGAAACTGGATCCTGACCTCTGGCACCAAACCAACCACAATCCGCTCAGGATGCTGCAACTCTGCCGCCAGGCGCGTCTGGAGGAGGCGGCACGGGACGAGGATTTCCTCGCCCAGATGCAGTCCGTGCACGCCCGGTTCAATGCCTACCTCAAGAGCAAGGACACCTACGGTGCCCTGCGCAAAAAGTCTCCGATTACGGCCGAATCCCCCATCGCCTACTTCTCGGCGGAATTCGGGTTCCACGAGTCCTTTCCCATTTATTCTGGCGGCCTCGGGATCCTCTCCGGCGACCATTGCAAATCCGCTTCTGATTTGGGCCTGAATTTTGTCGCGCTTTCGCTGCTCTACCGGCACGGGTATTTCCGCCAGCAGATCAACAAGGATGGCGGCCAGGAAAGCGTTCAACTCAACCAGAACTTCAGTCATCTGCCGATTTCCGAGGCGACCGACTACGCCGGGAAATCTCTGGTCATTGGCGTCGAGATCTTGGGCCGGACCGTCAAAGTGCGGGTGTGGAAGGTGGAGGTCGGACGGATCACCCTGTTCCTCCTCGACACCGACATCCCGGAAAACTCGGATGACGACCGCCAGATCACCGCCCAGTTGTACGGGGGCGACCACGAGATGCGGATCAAGCAGGAAATCGTGCTCGGGATCGGCGGGATCCATGCGCTCAACGCAATGGCGATCAAACCGGCCGTCTACCACATGAACGAGGGGCATGCCGCGTTCATCTCCTTGGAACTGATCCGGCGGGCAATTGCGGAACAGAAGCTGGACTTCTACTCGGCTCTCCAGGTGGTGGCTGCGGGCAACATTTTCACCACGCACACCCCGGTGCCCGCCGGCAACGACGCCTTCCCTCTGCACCTCATGCAGAAGTACTTCGGCTCCTACCCGGCCAAGTTCGGCATCAGCTTCGAGAAGTTTGTGAGCTTTGGCCAGACCCGGAACGATCCAGCGGAACCCTTCTCAATGACCATCCTGGCCCTGCGGACCAGTCGCCATGCAAACGGCGTTTCAGCCCTCCACGGGCGGGTCAGCCAGGGGCTCTGGAAGGACGTCTGGCAGGGCGTCCCCGAAAACGAAGTGCCCATCGTCAGCATCACCAACGGCGTCCACACCAAGACCTGGATGGCGCCTGATTTCTCAGACCTCTATGACCGGTATCTCCCGGGCTGGGAGGACAAACTCACCGACCCGGAATTCTGGCGCGGCGTTTATGACATCCCCGACGAGGAACTCTGGGCCGTCCACTCCAAACTCAAGAACCGGCTCATCGAGTTTGTCCGTGGCAGGATCCGCAAACAACGCATGCGGATTGGCGAACCGCCCTCCAGCATGCGCAATGTGAGCCGGCTGCTGAACCCCGAATACCTGACCATCGGATTCGCGCGGCGGTTTGCCACTTACAAGCGGGCTACCCTGCTTTTCCGCGACCCGGAACGGCTGCTCAAACTGCTCAACAACCCTGAGCGCCCCGTCCAGTTTGTGTTTGCCGGCAAGGCGCACCCCAAGGACGAGCCCGGCCAGCATTTCATCCGCGAGGTGTACAAATTCTCCCGCCAACCCGAGTTCGAGGGCAGGATCGTGTTTGTCGAGGACTACGACCACTACGTCGGCCGCCGCCTCTATCAGGGCGTCGATCTCTGGTTGAACAACCCCCGCCGCCCGTTGGAGGCCAGCGGAACCAGCGGCATGAAACTCCCCCCCAATGGCGGGCTCAACCTCTCCGTTCTCGATGGATGGTGGTGCGAGGGGTATAATGGCAAGAATGGCTGGGCAATCGGCTCCGAAATCCCCGAAAGCACGGACGTCATCGACCCTGTGCGCGAAGACGAGGTGGACATCAACAGCCTCTTCCATGTGCTGGAGACTCAGGTCGTACCGCTCTTCTACGCCAAGCCAGATGGCCGCCTCCCGATCGCGTGGATCCAACTCATGCGCGAATCCATCCGCAGCATCACTCCGGTGTTTAACACGCACAGGATGGTCAAAGAATACTGTGAACGCCTCTACGAACCTGCCGCGTTCGCGCACCACGATCTGTCCACCAATTCCGGCAAAAAGGCACTCGACCTCAGCCGCTGGAAAGACTCCATCCGCGAGGGCTGGCCTCAGACCCGCATCTCCGATGTCCAGATCGGTGACAACGCCGCCGGCGTGCTGGTCGGTGAAAAACTGCCTGTCAGCGCAGTCGTCCACCTCGGCGACCTGGCCCCGGAATGCGTCACCGTCCAAGCCTACATTGGCAAAACCGTCAACAACCAGATTGGCGATCCATACACGGTAAACCTCGAGCTCCGCAAAAAGCTCGAGGGCGGCACGTACCTGTACGGAGGAGGCATCGAGGCCAATGAAAGCGGCAGCTACGGGCTCAGCATCCGGCTGATCCCCACCCATCCCAACCTCACCCAAGCCCACGAACTGCGCCTGATCACCTGGGCCAAGTAAACTTCACGGCCCGCGCACCCCACGGCGGGTGCGCGGGCTCCCCGCCCCCGCCAGAGACTTTCGGATGCTGAGTTGCTCGACCTGCTGGAACTCCGCTCGTCACACCGACGGCGAAGCCATGGTCATGGAACTGGCCGATCTGGGCTTCTCTCAGGTCGAACTCAGCCACGGCATCCGCATTTCCCTTGTCGAAGGCATCCAGCGCGCCGCCGACAAGGGACGCATCCAGTTTTCCAGCCTCCACAACTTCTGCCCGCTTCCGGCCGAGGTCACCCGACCATCTCCGGATTGTTACCAGTTCTCTTCGCCGGACCCCGCAGAACGCCAGCGTGCGGTCCGGCTTTCCTTTCAAACCATCGACTATGCCGTTCGGCTCGGCGTGCCAAGGATCGTCCTCCATTTGGGCCGGACGCCGCGCGCCATCTCCTCCGAACCGCTCCTCCAACTCGCCTTGGAAGGCAGGATTCATTCCCGGCTTTACGTCAAAACCAAACTCCGCCTGATCGAGGAACGCGCCCGCGCGGCGGCCAAACCCCTGGCACATGCCCGGGAATGCCTCCTTCAGGTCGCTGAGTACGCCGAAAAAAAGCGGGTCACACTCGGCATTGAAAGCCGCCACAAATACGAGGAAATCCCCTGCGAATCCGAGATGCTGGCCCTGCTCGACGAATTCCCAGGACCCACCGTCGGCTACTGGCACGACTTCGGTCATGTCCAGGTCAAACACAACCTTGGGTTTCTCAACCACCTCCAGTGGCTCCAAAAAACCGCCCAGAGGCTGGTTGGATGCCACCTCCACGACACCGCATGGCCGGGCAAAGACCATCTTCCGCCCTTCTCCGGAGATATCGATTACCCCGCCCTCCTCCGACTCCTGCCAAACTCCACCCTGTTCGTGTTCGAAATTCACCCCAAACGCGACGCCAAGGAACTCTCCGAAGCCCGCGAAAAATGGACCCAGCTCTTCGGCCCATGACCCATGCGCCCCAAACCCCACGCCCCCGCGTGGAGGTCAACTTTGCACAAACCTGGGACGCCAAGATCTCCACCCGGGCCCTGACTCCGTCCGACTTTTCCTCCAGCACTGACAAACATCGGCTTCTCCAAATCCGCTCCAGCGCAGATGCCGTGCTCGTCGGTGTCCGGACCGCCATTGCAGACCGGATGACCCTCGGACTGCGAGACCCCGACCTCCGGGAACAGCGCATGCGCAGAGGCCAGCCTGAGTTCCCCCTCCGAATCCTTGCCTCACGCTCTGGGCTGATCCCCCTCGATCTCCCCGTGTTCCACTCCGAGGGCGGCCCCATCATCATTTTCTCCACCTCCGCCATGCCGGACCGAGTCCGCGCGGCACTTGAACCCCGGGCCACGCTGCACCTCCAAACCGGCCCCGAACTTCGGATGGCTGAGGTGCTTGAAATTCTCACCTCACAACACGGAGTCCAGCACCTGGTGTGTGAAGGCGGTCCCACCCTGCTCCGGAGCCTGCTCGCTTCGGACATGGTGGATGTGCTGAACCTGACCGTTTGCCCCCGCATTTTCGGCGGGAGAACGGCACCCACACTGAGCGGCCCCGCTGGGGAGTTTCTGAGCGAATCGCGACGTTGGAGGATGGAGAGGATGGAGACGCTGGATGGAGAATGTTTTCTGCGCTACGCGCGAACGCGCGATTGAGGTGGTTTTTTCCACTTTTTTACCCGAATCGATTTTTTTGCTTGCCGCTCAACCCCGTCTTCTCTTGGATGGCGCATGTCTTCCGGCCCCCTCCCCAGAATGAATCCCTCCATCCGGCTCCGGCTCTCGGTGATGATGCTCCTCCAGTATGTGGTTTGGGGAACATGGTATGTGCCCATGTATCCGTACCTGAGCAAAACCCTTGGGTTTGCGGGAGACAAGATCAACACGGCCTACAGCTGCACGGCATTCGCGGCGATGGTGTCGCCGTTCTTTGTCGGAATGATTGCAGACCGTTTTTTCGCCTCCCAGCGGGTTCTGGGTTTTCTGCATCTCCTGGGCGGGGTGCTTCTCTATCTGGCTTCGAAGCAGACTGAGTTCAGCGCTTTCTTTGCTCTGCTGATGGGTCACACGCTCTGTTACATGCCCACGATGTCGTTGAGCAATTCGCTCTCGATGGCACAGATGCGGGATCCAGCCCGGGAGTTTCCCTCGATCCGAGTGTTGGGTACGATTGGCTGGATTGCAGCCGGGTTGATTGTGGGAGGCCTGAAGAAGACGGCGGAAGGCGCATTCACCTACCAACTCAAGCTCGGGCCTTGGACTCTGGGAACTGCGGGCGAATTCCAGAGCATCGAACCCACCAATCTTCCGATGCTTCTCGGGGCGGGAGCCGCGATCCTCTTGGGCGTCTACTGCTTTTTCCTGCCACACACTCCACCGCCCAACAAGGGAACAGCGGCGGACTGGCGCACCATTCTGGGACTGGACGCCCTCCGGTTGTTCCGGGACCGTTCATTTGCGGTGTTTGCAGCCGGCTCGTTTCTGATCTGCGTCCCCCTGACGTTTTACTACAACCTCACCAACGGTTTTCTGAACGAACTGCAGGTGGAGAACGCTGCTTTCAAAATGACTTTCGGCCAGATGTCCGAGATTCTTTTCATGCTCTTGATGCCGTTCTGTTTCCGCAAGTTGGGCATTCGCTCCCTGCTGCTTCTTGGGATGGCAGCGTGGGCCGTCCGGTATTTCCTGTTCAGCTTTGGGAACAACGGACCGCTTTTCTGGATGCTTCTCCTTGGGATCGTTCTGCACGGGGTCTGCTACGACTTCTTCTTTGTCACGGGCCAGATCTATGTGGACCGCCAGGCCGATGCCGGATGCCGCGGCCAGGCGCAGGGACTCATCTCCTTCCTCACCTACGGACTGGGAATGTTTTTCGGATCGTTTGTGGCCGGCCGCGTGGACAAGGCGCTCACCCTGGCATCTGGTGGCCATGACTGGTCGCGGCTCTGGATGTTTCCCGCCCTCGGCGCCACCGGACTGCTTTTGATCTTCGCACTCACCTTCAAGGAACCGCCCGCCCGCCGAGTGGACTAAGCCGGGACTCAACCGGTCACCCAAACCGGGCGTTTGAATATCCTTTTCCACTTCCCCCTTCTGCAGACCACCCGTTGTCGAGTATCGCCCACACAGTCTCCCACCCATGAAACCCACCCTGTTCACCCTTCTTGCCGCATTTGCCCTTCCCGTCCTCTCCGCTTCAGCGGCAGAAAACGGATTCAAGCCCCTGTTTAACGGACGCGACCTCGAAGGGTGGCGGGGCGGCACCACCGAGGACCATCGCAAACTTCTGGCTCTGACCGACGAAGAACGAAAAACGAAGCTCGACGCATGGACCCAAGACATGTTGGCCCACTGGAAGGTGGAAAACGGTGAACTGCTTAACGACGGACAGGGCAAGTACTGCACCACCGTTGCCGAGTACGGCGACTTTGAACTCCGCCTGGAATACAACATGGCGCCCCACGGCGATTCCGGCGTCTACCTCCGCAACGTGCCCCAAGTCCAAATCTGGGACCCCACCGATCCGGACCCAAAAAACTTGGGACGCAGCAAGGGCAGCGGCGGACTCTGGAACAATTCCCCAGGCGCTCCGGGCAAGGATCCGTTGGTGCTCGCAGACAAACCTGCAGGCGAGTGGAACCATCTCCGCATCCTCATGGTCGGCGCACGGGTCTCCGTCTGGCTCAATGAAAAAGTGGTGGTCGACCATGCCCTTCTCGAAAACTATTACGACCGCAAAACACCAGTTCCCAGTCGCGGCCCCATTGCCCTGCAAACCCACGGCGCCCCGATCCGGTGGCGCAATGTCCAACTCCGCGAGATCCAAGGATCCGAGGCCAACCAGATCCTCGCCTCAAAGGGCGGCGAAGGATTTGCCCCGGCTTGGAATGGAAAGGATTTTGACGGCTGGGCGGGCCCGCTTGAGAACTACGAAATCGCAGACGGCGCAATTGTCTGCCTCAAAGGCAAGGGTGGCACCATCTACCGGAACGAGGATCTGACCGACTTCGCCGCGCGCCTTGAGTTCAGGCTCACCAAAGGCGCCAACAACGGACTGGCCATTCGCTACCCGGGCACCGGCAACACCGCGTATGTGGGAATGTGCGAGTGCCAGGTCTTGGACGACAATTACGAGACGGCCACCGGCCACAAGATTGACCCCCGCCAAGCACACGGTTCTGCATATGGGATGGTTGCTGCCGCGCGCGGGTACCAGCGCCCGGTGGGCGAATGGAACTTCCAGGAGGTCACGGTCAAGGGATCCACGCTTCGGGTCGAACTCAACGGCACCGTGATCTTGGATGCGGACCTGAGCAAGGTGGATCCCTCCTCATTCATGGGCAACAGCCCGCATCCGGGCAGGGAACGGACCAACGGCTTCTTCGGTTTCGCAGGCCACAGTGACCCCGTTGGCTTCCGCCACATTCTCCTCAAAAAACTCCAGCCATGAGCAAGAAATACAAAGTCGGAATCGTAGGATACGGGTGGGCGGCCACCGCACACATTGCCGCCATCAACGCCACCCGTCAGGCGGAGGTGGCCGCGGTCTACTCCTCGCGCCCTCTGGACGATGCGGAGCTCTCCAAAAAACACGGGGGCGCCATCCGCTCCTACCAGAGCCTGGAGGAAATGCTCCGGTCCAAGGATCTGGATGCCGTGTCGATCACCAGCTACCCGAACCAGCATGCCGCACAGTTCATCGCGGCAGCCGAGCACGGCAAACACGTGATTCTGGAAAAGCCCATGGCGATCGAATGGAAAGATATCCTCGCCATGAAAGCCGCCGTGGATCGGACCGGAATCCGGGCCACCGTCTGCTTCGAGTGCCGGCACTCCTCCCAGTTCCTCGCCACCAAGGCGCTCATTGACTCGGGCCTGTTGGGTTCCATCCACTATGGCGAGGTGGACTACTACCATGGCATTGGCCCCTGGTACGGTCAGTACCGCTGGAATACCCGCCGCGAACTGGGCGGCAGCGCCCTGCTCACTGCAGGATGCCATGCCCTCGACGCGCTCCTCCTGTGCATGGGAAGCGATGTCACCGAAGTCACCAGTTACTCGACCCAGAGCAAAAACCCCATCTTCTCCGCGTACGAGTACCCGACCACCTCCACCACTCTGCTCAAATTTGCCAACGGCTCGGTCGGCAAATCCGCTGCCGTGGTGGACTGCCTCCAACCCTACTATTTCCACACCCATCTGGTTGGCAGCGAAGGCAGTCTCCTCGACAAAAAATTCCATAGCCAGAAGCTCAACGGCCTCAACCGCCATGCCTGGAGCGAATTGAGCCTCCAACTCCTGGATTCTGGAGACGTAGGCGACCACCCGTACTCCACACAGTTTCAGGCGTTCTTCGATGCCCTCGACAAAAACTCGGACATGGCACTGACCAGTTTCAGCCACGCGTTTGCCTCTCACCGGGTCATCGCCGCTGCCGACCTCTCCGCACGCAAGGGACGCCCGGTCCGGCCCGAGGAAATACCGGACTGTCTCCCCTCCAAACCCGCCCGGCGCCCCGCAAAGGCCGGGGCAAAAACTCTCCGCCGCAAGAAATCCTAACCCCATCCACCCCATGACACCCCGCATCCTGAACCCGAACCAACTCGACCGCCGGAGTTTTCTCCGGAACACCGCCGCACTGACCGCATTTGCGGCCGCGCCAGCCATTCTGCGCGGGGCTCCCAGCGACAAAATCCTCAAAGTCGCCCTGGTGGGCTGCGGCGGACGCGGCACTGGCGCCGCCAACCAGGTGTTGAACACCTATTCGCAAGGCCCGATCCAGATGACGGCCATGGCGGACATGTTTGAGGACCGCCTGACCACCTCGCTCAAAAACCTCCAGGCCAACCACGCTGACCGGATTGACGTCCCCAAGGAACGTCAGTTCATTGGCTTGGACGCGATCGACAAAGTCCTTGCCACCGACGTGGACGTTGTCCTCCTCACCTCCCCTCCTGGATTCCGCCCGGAACACTTTGAAAAGGCGGTCAAAGCCGGCAAACACGCGTTTTGTGAGAAGCCCGTGGCCACCGATGCGCCGGGCGTCCGCCGATTTCTGGCTGCCGCTGCAGAATCCAAGGCCAAAGGCCTCGGGTGCCAGTCGGGCTTCTGTTGGCGCGCCAAGTATGCCGAGCGGGAAACCTATGGGCGTATTGAGAAAGGACTCATTGGCGAAGTCCGCGCGGCTTACGGCACCTACATGGGCGGCACCCCATGGGTAAAGGAGCGCAAACCGGAATGGAGCGACTTGGAGTACCAACTCCGCAACTGGATGTACTTCTGCTGGCTCTCCGGGGACCATCTCGTCGAGCAGGCGGTCCATACCGTGGACAAAATGTCCTGGGCCTTCGGCGATGTCGCCCCAATCAGCGCCACAGGCCAGGGCGGCCGGCAGCAGCGCGTCGAGGAACAGTACGGCCACATCTACGACCATTTCACCATCGTCTACGAATATCCCAACTCCGCCCGCGGCATCATCGCTTGCCGCCAGCAGCAGGGGTGCGCCGCCGACGTCTCCGACCACATCCTCGGCACCAAGGGATATGTCCGCAAAACCAGCGGCCGCCTTTACCGGATGGAGTCCGGATCTGATGCATGGAAGTTCGAGGGGCAGAACAACGACATGTACCAGACCGAGCATGACGAATTTGTCGCCTCCATCCGGGCCGGCAAACCCGTCAACTTCGCGGACAAACTCGCTCACTCCACCATGGTGGCCATCCTTGGACGCATGTCCGCATACACGGGCCAGACCATCACCTGGGAAGACGCCTGCAACTCCAAGGAAGACCTCCGCCCGCCGGGCCCCTTGGACTTCTCCTCCAAGCTCCCCTTCCCGCCGGTCCCCGTCCCCGGCCGGACCAAGTTCATCTAGAACCGCAGAGGTTTTAAAAAGATCCTGACATCTCTCCCCCGGCCCATCCACATGGATGGGCCGGGGGATTTTGCTCACATCCAACCCCATCTGCGTTTACACTTCAGGGCATGAAGTCCCATGAGGTGTTCCGTGAACTGTTCTCCACTGCTTCTCCCAAAGAAATCGCAGCAGAACTCGGGCTCTCCCTCTCCATGATCTACAAGTGGGCGGAACCTGCGGGCCCCGGCGGCAGCGGGACTCCCAACCCGTTGGACCGCATCTCGACACTCCTCGGCCTCACCAACGATCCGCGGATTGCCCAGTGGATCTGCCAGCGGGCCGGTGGGTTCTTCACCAGAAACCCCCACGCCCCAGACGATGACCAAGACTGTGTAGTCGCCGCCACCCAACAGATTGTCAGCGAATTCGCCGAACTTCTTTCCAGCATCGCCATCGCGGCGTCCGACAGCCAAATCACCGAAACCGAGTCCCGCCAGATCCGGGCCCGGTGGGAGCACCTCAAATCGGTGACAGAATCATTCGTGTGCTGCTGCGAAAACGGGAATTTCGAGCCGCTCAAGCATCCGGAAGACCGGCCCTGAAGGGCCTCTTTCTGCGGGACTACTCGCCGTCTTCAGAGGACGCAGCGGAAGCGCCCGCCAGCAAATCGGGATCCTGCTCCAGGGCGTCAAAAAATGATCCGTACTTTGGGGCCCACCCCATGGACCGGAGTTTGGCGTTGCTGACCCGCTTGTGGGTCCAGCCGCGTTTGCGCCCAAGATCCACCGGCCCGTACGGAGGCATCGGGCGGCCCAACTTTTCCGACAAGCCCTGGTACAACTCCTTCTGTGTGAGCGGGGTGTTGTCCGCGAGGTTGAACACCCCTGAGACATCCCGCTCCAGCAGAAAAGCGAGGCCGGAAGCGATATCATCCCGATGCACCTGATTGATCCAACGCGCCCCGTCGCCCTCCAGCACTGCCTCGCCCCCCAGAAACTTCCTGAGCAACACGGAGCGCCCCGGCCCGTAGATTCCCGCCAACCGCGCGCTGACCCCGCCAACTCCCACCACAAACTCCTCCGTTGCGCGCAACCAGCGCCCTGTCTCGCGGTCCGGTTCCGCGGGACTCTCCTCGCTCACCCAACCGCCGTCTGTCTGCGCATAGACCGACGTGCTGCTGGTAAATATCAACCGCGCACCAGGCGCCTTCGCCGCCAGATTCTTACAGCCCTGAAAATACACCCGCTCATAGGCTTCAGCCCCGCCCCTTCCTGAACTGGCCGAGTGCACCACTGCCTCGCATTCTGACAGCCCTGCCACCGCATCCAGACTCTCCAGATTTGCCAAGTCGCAGGAAAAAGCCTCAAACCCCTCCGCCCGAAGCCCCTCCGCAGACGCTTGGCCATAAGTTCCCGCCAGCACTTGCCACCCGCGTTCCCGCAGCAAACGCGCCAGCGCCAATCCCGCGAATCCGCAGCCCGCAACAAAAACCCGCCGGTTTCCCGTCTTCATCTCAGGGCAATGCGCCTCCACGCGCTACGGTCAAAAGTTCATACCAGTCCTCGCGCCCGAGATTCACATGGACACTCTCCGCCGCCTCCAGAATCCGGGACGGCTTCGTGCTTCCGAGGATGGGAATGATTCCGCTCGGATGCGCCAACAACCATGCCAGCGCCACAGCCGTCCGGCTTTGACCCAGCTTCTGAGCCAATTGCCCAAGCACCGCCGCCACGGCGGCGGGACGGTACCCGCGTTGCCCCGGCAAAAGATCCACACCGCCGTCCCCAAGCAGCCCTGCGCCGAGCGGGCTCCATGCCATGGGCCGAATCCGGAGCCTCTGGCATTGGTCCAGAGTGCCGTCCTCAAAAGCAGCCAACTGGAGGAGACTGACCTCCACTTGGTTCACGACCAGAGGCAGATCCAAGTGCGCCTGAAGCAATTCCACCTGCGACGGCCGGAAATTGCTCACCCCAAACTCGCGGACCTTTCCTGAGCGATGCAACTCCTCGAAAGCGCGCGCCACCTCCTCAGGATTCATCAGGAAATCGGGGCGATGAATCTGATACAGGTCCAGAGTCTCCACCCTGAGCCGCCGGAGCGATCCCTCGCAGGAGTTCACAATGTGGCTGTACGAGGAGTCGTACCGGTAGGGCGCTCCCGGCCCGCTCTCCCCGGGAAGACAGATCCCGCACTTGCTCGCGATGCGGATTTGATCCCTAAGACCCGTGCGTTCTGAGAGCAACTCCCCAAACACGCTCTCAGAACGGCCTCCGCAGTAAATGTCGGCATGGTCAAACAAACGGATTCCGGCATCCAGAGCGGCATCCACAGCCGTCTGGGCTGTTGCACGATCACTGGCCGGATCCCCCGACACCGCCAGCCTCCAGCACCCATAAGCCAGATCCCGAGCCGCCTCCCGTATCCGATGTGAACCGGCCAAGGATTCCCCCGCCTTACCGTCAAAAACGCTGTTTCCCATCCTCGAACGCTAGCGGGGCCAGTGGCCCCCAATCAAGTCCGCCGCGCCCGGGTAGAATGCTGCGGCACCTCCAACTTCTGCTGTTTCCGGAAAAAGAGTCTTAGACCGGATTGACCTTCAGGCCCTTCCCCCCCATATTCCCCGCCCTTCATACACGGCTCACAGGTCAGAAACACCGACTGCAAATGGAACATATCCGCAACATCGCCATCATCGCTCACGTGGACCACGGGAAAACCACCCTGGTCGACCAGCTCCTCAAACAGTCGGGGACTTTCCGCGCCAACGAAGCCAAGGCCAGCGAAATCCGGATCATGGATTCGATGGACCTCGAGCGGGAAAAAGGGATCACCATCCGCGCCAAAAACGCCGCGTTCCGGTGGAAGGATTTCCATGTGAACATTGTCGACACCCCGGGACACGCCGACTTCGGCGGCGAGGTGGAACGCATCATGAAGATGGTGGACGGCGTGCTTTTGGTGGTGGACGCCTTTGACGGCCCTCAGGCCCAGACGAAGTTCGTCCTCAAAAAAGCCCTTGAGAATGGCGCCAAACCCATTGTGGTCATCAACAAGATCGACCGCGAAAATGCCCGGCCACACAAGGTCCTCGACATGGTGTTTGAACTCTTCATGGAGCTCAACGCAAGCGACGAGCAGCTCGATTTTCCAGTCGTCTACGCCAGTGCCCGTGACGGCTACGCGCAGCGCGAGATCCACGAGGCCTGCTCGACCATGGAGCCCCTCTTTGAAGCCATCATCAAACACATCCCCCCGCCGCCACGGTCCGATGTGAGCTACTTCCAGATGCTGGTCTCCAATCTCGATTACTCCGATTACCTCGGCCGGATCGCCTTTGGCCGGATCGTCAGCGGCAGAGTCCGCGTCGGCGACAGCATCGTCCGCATCAACAAGGACGGCCGCCGCGAACGCGCCAATGTGACCGCCCTGTTCGGCCACCAGGGCCTCCAGAAAATCGAACTCCAGCACGCCAGCGAGGGCGACATCGTCGGTCTCTGCGGATTCGAAGACGCTTTCATCGGCGAGACCATCACCGATTCTGAGGAACGCCTGCCGCTCCCCTTCATCGACATCGATCCGCCCACCATCACGATGAAGATTTGCATCAACGATGGCCCGCTCGCAGGCCGCGAAGGCAAACTCCTCACCGCGCGCCAGGTTCGCGAACGGCTCGTCCGCGAAACCCGTACCAACGTTTCAATCGCATTCAGCGACACCGACACCGCCGGCCATTTCCAGATCCAGGCCCGGGGCGAGATGCAGATTGCGATCATCGTCGAACAGATGCGCCGCGAGGGGTTCGAACTGCTGGTCTCCCGGCCCGAGGTCATCTTCAAACGGGACGAACAGGGCAACCTGCTCGAACCTTTTGAAAGCCTCTATGTGGACGTTCCGCAGGACAACCTCGGGGACATCATGCAGTCCCTGGCAGGCCGGAAAGCCGAGATCCTGAACATGGAACACCAGACCCATAGCGTCACCGTCCAGGCGATCATCCCCACCCGGGGCCTGATCGGGTTCGAAACCGATCTGGTCAACGCCACCAAGGGACACGGCATCGCCTCCCACCTCTTCCATTCCTACGCCCCGTACAAAGGCGAAATTCCGACCCGGAACAACGGCGTCTTGGTGGCCATGGAAGGCGGGGTCAGCACCAGCTATTCCTTGGAGTCCATCCAGGAACGCGGCCGCCTTTTCATCGGGCCCCAAGTCGAAATCTACGAGGGCATGATTATCGGCGAAAACGCGCGCCCGGACGACATGCCCGTCAACCCGTGCCGTGCGAAAAAGCTGACCAACATGCGCTCTCAGGGCGATGGCAAAGGCATCTCGCTCGCACCGCCGCTGGTCATGTCGCTTGAGCGTTCCTTGGAGTACATTGCCCCCGACGAGTACGTCGAGGTCACTCCCAAGAGTCTCCGGTTGCGGAAGAAGATCCTCGACGCCAACCAGCGCAAACGGGCCAAAGACAAGCTCCCAGATTGAGTCCCTGCCCACGGGCGGGAAATCATTCCGGAATCCGGACGGTTTTCAAACGGCACGGATCTGGACCGGGTCGGTGACCCCGGGCAGCATCCATCCATGGACGTCTGTCTACTCGGACTTGATGCGCCTCTCAACCCGGGCGCCAAGTCCCGTGTAGATCTCCCACGGAATGCTGCTGGCCCAACCGGCCATCTCGCCCACCCGGATCTCCCCCTGCTCCTGACGCCCAATCAGCACAGCCACGCTCCCCGCACGCACTCCTGACACGCCAGTGACGTCCACCATGATCTGGTCCATGGTGATCCGCCCCAGCACGGGGCACCGCTTTCCACCGACAAGGACCTCGGCTCCCCGGCCCGACATTTGGCGGCGGTAACCGTCGGCATACCCCACTGCTAAAGTGGCAACCTGCATCGGCCGGGGCGTCACATATGTGCGCCCGTAGCTGATCCCACGCCCCGCCCCGAAATCCCGGACCAGAGTCACCCGGGTTTTCCATGCGAGCACGGGCTCCAGTTCCCCTTGAAACTCCGGCCGCGGCGACTCCCCGTACAGCATCAACCCCACCCGCGCGAGGTCGCCCGCATGCCCGGGAAATGCCAGAAGACCCGCGCTGTTTTCCACCTGCACCCGGGCTTGGGGAAAAAACCGGCCCACCAACTCACGGGCCAGAACATGAAATCGTTCCAACTGTGCGACGGTGTATTCGTCGTCCTCATCGGCACAGGGCAGATGCGACGCAATCGACTGCACACGGAGCCCGTCCAGCGAATGAATTGCTCCAGCCAGTGCCACCGCATCTTCCTCCCAGACGCCCATCCGGCCCATGCCCGTGTCCAAACAAAAATGAACCGGGACTGCCCCCGTTGACCCAGCAGCCCGTGCATACGCGGAAGCCTCCTCCCAGCTTGAAATCATTGGCACACAGCCAGACGCCGCAATAGCCGGCCTCTCTGCGGGAAGCGCAGGACTCAAAATGGTGATGCACCGCCGATCCACCCATTCCGGCAACTCCATCGCCTCCTTCAGGTTGGCCACGGCAAAATGCCGTACCTCCGCCCTCAAGGCTTCCACCACCAACCCCACACCGTGCCCATACGCATTCGCCTTCACCACCGCCATGCACTCCGCTCCTGCCCCCAAACGCCCGGACGCTACCCGCGCATTTTTCACCAAGGCCCCAGGATCAATCTCTACCCAGCAGCGTCCAAAATCTCTATCCCCGACCGCATATTCCGCCCCCGTGTTCTCAAGAAAACTGGCATTCACCCCCCTTCCCTGCGTTATTTACCCGAGATTATCAATCCCCCGGCCATAAAACGAGCTTCCCAGCCCCGTTGTAGGCTTGCACTCCCGTTTCGCTGCTCCGATAAAGAAACGGGTCTCACGACCCTCCTTCACCGTATGCGCAGACTCGCTTTTCTAATTCTGGTTTCTCCACTGATCGCAGCCGGTCCTTTGCTCGCTCAGGAGAGTGCAAATCCCAACTCGACTGCTCAGAAAAAGAAAACCACGCCTGCATCAGAGCCCGCTCGCACGCCCGCGCCGAGTCCTGCGAATGCAAAACCGCCCCAGCAAGACCCGGCATCGGTGACTCCCTCCACCGAAGAAGCTGCTCCGGTGGAAAAGCGCCGCGGTCTTCTTAGTCTCTTCCGGAGGCGTACAGCTCCAGCCCAAGAGAATCCGGAAGCTGCTCTCCCGCAACCCACGCCTGCTGCGGCTCCTGGAGTCAGCGCTCCGAAGGCCACTCCGACTCCGAAGGCCACTCCGACTCCGAAGGCCACGCCCACTCCGAAGGCCACGCCCACTCCGAAGGCCACGCCCACTCCGAAGGCCACGCCCACTCCGAAAGCCGCGCCGACTCCGAAAGCCGCGCCGACTCCGAAGCCGACACCCACTCCGAAACCAGCGCCAGCAGCGAAGGCCGCGGACCAAACCCCGGTGGAACAGGGGCAGACAGCGACTCAGAAAACTTCCCCGCGTGATCAGGCTTCTCAAAAGCCTGCCCCCTCTGCAGATGGCCTTGTGGAAACCATTTCGCCCGCACCTGAGCAATCTCCCAAAAAACGCGGCTTCTTCGGGTGGCTATTCTCCTCAAAACCCAAGCCCACTCCTGTTCCGGCGACGCCCACGCCGATGCCCACGCCGATGCCTGCGAAGAAGGTTTCTACGGAACCCAAAAAACTGGAGCAACCGGTCCAGCGTCCGGCGACTGAGCAGGAGCCCAAGCCGCGGAAAACTCAGCCCACTCCCAAACCGGTGGCGAAAAAGTCCGTGAAATCTGTCGAGGACGATGCCGCAGAGAAGGAGCGTTTCAACACTGCCAAGAGAAAGGCGATTGAGGTTGAGAGAATCCGCGAACTGAAAGCAGTCGCTGACAACGCCATGGGTGAAGATGAAGGCCGAAAGGCGCTTCGGACCTACAACAAGGCGCTCTACGAGGAAATGCGCAAGATCGATCCAGAAATTACGGACCGGATCAACCAAATTGAGGCGGCCATCATGCGACGCCTCGCGGACTAACAGGGCACGGACCCGGGCCATGATCCTCTGAGATTAGGCCTCGGCGTTTGATTTGCATGGCTCACGAAAGCCGCCGTCGGTCTGTTCTGAGCCGGGTTCAGGCGATGATCCTCGTGTCCATGCTCCCGGGATCCACTTTGTTTTGCGACCAGCGTTCGACCGGCGCCGAACCTTCTGGCAACCGACTGGCCGGGGAGCGCTCGCCCTACCTTCTGCAGCATGCGCATCAGCCCGTGGCGTGGCTTCCTTGGGGGGAAGAGGCGTTCCAGAAGGCGGTCCGGGAGGACAAACCCATCTTCCTTTCCATCGGGTACTCCACCTGCCACTGGTGCCATGTGATGGCGCGCGAGTCGTTTGACGACCCGCGGACCGCCGAACTCCTGAACGCCTCTTTTGTCTGCATCAAGGTAGACCGGGAAGAGCGCCCCGACGTGGACCGGGTCTACATGACCTACGTGCAGGCCACCACCGGCGGTGGCGGCTGGCCCCTCTCTGTCTTCCTCACACCAACCCTTCATCCGTTCTTGGGCGGAACCTATTACCCGCCGGAAAACCGCGATGGACGCCCCGGTTTTCCCACCGTACTGCGGCGCATCTCCGAGGCTTGGAAAACCGAGCGAACCCAAATCGAATCACACTCCCGGGAGGTGATTGGCAAACTCAACGAACCCCCTCCGGAACCGGAGTCAAATCCTGCGGATCCAAAAACTCTCGCTGAAACTGCCCTCGGCCAGTACGTCCAGAGTTTCGATGAGGAACACGGCGGTTTTGGCCGGGCCCCAAAATTTCCGCGCCCGGTCAACCTGCGCCTCCTCCTCCGTCTGGCTGCCGATCCAAGCTTCAAGCAGCAGGACCGCCAACTGGCATCGGGAATGGTACTCCATACCCTGCGCAAGATGGCAGGAGGCGGCATGAGAGATCATCTGGGAGGTGGGTTCCACCGTTACTCCACAGACCGGATCTGGCAGGTGCCTCACTTCGAGAAAATGCTCTATGACCAGGCCCAACTCGCGCAGGCCTACTTGGAAGCGTTTCAGTTTTCCAAGGACCCTTTTTTTGCGGAGGTGGCCCGGGAATGCCTCGACTATGTCCTCCGCCAGTTGACCTCCCCAGAGGGCGGATTCTTCTCGGCCGAAGACGCGGACTCCGCCTCCGGTGCAGAAAGCCATGCCGAAGGCGCATTCTATGTCTGGACCGCACCAGAAATTGAACGGATCCTCGGCGCCTCCACTCCCAAGGCCGCTCTATTCTCCGCCGTGTACGGAGTTCAGCCTTCGGGAAATGTGCCTCCGCCCAGCGATCCACGGGGCGAGTTGAAGAACCAGAATGTGCTGTTCCGCGCACTCTCGGAAACCGAGGCTGCCGACCGCTTCCAGATGCCCGTTCCACAGATCCGCGCGGTGCTGGCGGAAGCGCGCGCTGATCTCTTCAAGGCCCAGTCCGAACGCCCGAGACCGCACCCGGACGACAAGGTGCTCACCGCATGGAACGGTCTGATGATCTCCGCCTTGGCTCAGGGTGCCCGCGTCTTCGGCTCGGAAGAATATCGCGAGGCCGCCTGCAAAGCTGCGCGGTTCATCCAGAGTCACCTTGTCAAAGACGGCCACCTGCTGCGCAGCTACCGCGGCTCAGCGGCACCGGTCCAGGGATTCGCGGAGGACTACGCTTTCCTGATTCAGGGCCTGCTCGACCTTTACGAGGCCGATTTCGACACGGCATGGATCCAGTGGGCACTCCAACTTCAAGAGCGTCAGGACTCCCTTTTTCTGGACCCAAAAACCGGCGCGTATTTCTCCACGCCTGCCTCAAGTCCCGGAATCCTGCTCCGCCTCCGGGAGGAATACGACGGGGCGGAACCCTCGGCAAACTCGGTGGCCGCGCTGAACCTCCTGCACCTTGGCCGGTTGTTGGATGACCGCGCGTTCCATGCACGGGCAACTCGGGTGACTGCCGCACTTTCCGCGCAACTCACGCACGCGCCAACCTCGCTGCCTCTGCTGCTCGCCGCGCTCCATTCGGCCTCAAGGCCGCATACCCAGATCGTTGTGGCCGGCAACCGGAACGACCCTGCCACACGGACGCTGATCCAGACCGTGCATTCCAAGTTTCTTCCCGAGAAAGTCTTGATCCTTGCGGATGGCAGCGATCCATGGCTTCAGCAAAAACTCTCCCTCCTGGACGGGTTCAAGCCCGTGGAAGGCAAACCAGCGGCTTACGTTTGCAGAGACTTTGTCTGCAAACCCCCAGCGCTGAGCCCGGAAGCACTCAACAGCCTGCTCTCGGACACCCAGCCCCCCTCCAGATAATCGTTCTCTCCGCGCAAGGTTTGAGGCATACTCATCCCCATGCGCACCCGAACGGTTGCCCTGCTCCTGGCCGGTTGGCTCTCCGCCCCGCCCTCCTATGCGGCGGATCCACTGCCCCCCCCACCAGTCACGCCCGAGCAAATCACAAAGACCAGTCTGGCTTCGGTGGTCAAAATCACTCAGTTCGGCCGGGAAGGCGTTTCAGGGATGGGCAGCGGGTTTGTGATCTCCGAAGACGGCCTGATCGCGACCAACCGGCACGTGATTGGGGAAGCCCGGAGGATTCAGGTTGAGACGCCAGACGGAAGACAACACCCGGTTGTGGAAATCCACGCCAGCGACCAGAAACTCGATCTCGCCATCCTGCGCGTCCAGACCACAGGGCTGCACCCCCTTGAATTGGCCGATTCGGATGCCGCCCGTCAGGCTGAGCCCATTGTAGCCATCGGACATCCCGCTGGACTCACCTACAGCGTCGTCAGCGGCCTGATCTCGGATCCCGCCCGGGATGTCGAAGGGGTGCCCATGATCCAGGTCGCCGTCCCCATCGAACCCGGCAACAGCGGCGGCCCGGTTTTTGACCGGAATGGACGCGTCCTCGGGTTGCTCACCCTCAAGTCCGCTCGCACCGAGAATCTGGGATTCGCCATGCCCTCCAACGCGCTCAAAGCGCTGCTGGAAAAACCCAACCCGATTCCCATCCAGCGCTGGATGACCCTCGGCACGCTCAATTCTCGGCTCTGGACAACCCGGTTCGGCTCCGAGTGGTCCCAGCGCGCCGGCGTCATCCATGTCTCCCAACCAGGCGCCGGTTTCGGGGGCAGATCCCTCTGCCTCTGGAACCCACTGCCCGCCCAGGAATTTGAGGCGGAGGTGTCAGTCCGCCTGGAGTCGGAATCCGGAGCGGCCGGCTTGGCGTTCTGCGCAACGGAGTCCGACTGTCACTATGGGTTTTATCCCAGTGGAGGTCGGCTCCGCCTCACCCGGTTTGACGGACCGGACGTCTTTTCGTGGGCTGTCCTCGCCGAACTGGATTCAGCCGCCTATCTGCCCGGCCAGTGGAACCTTCTCCGGGTGAGCGTTTCAACCGGCCGGATCCGGTGCATCGTCAACAATACCCAGGTCCTGGACCTGGAGGAACGCGCCCTCCGCGGAGGCCGCGCGGGTCTTTGCAAATTCAGGACCACCTCCGCCAGCTTCAAGCAGTTCAGGGTCGCTTCCTCCCTGCCCGCACTCTCCACCGCCGCACCGGACCCCGCCCTCCAGTCCGAACTCCTCCGTTCTCTTCTCCCGGAACAGGACCCTGCTCCGTTGCTTGAAAAACTCCTGCTCAACCCGGCAGGCGGCCGGATTCTGCTCGAAAAACGACGGGCCGAAGCCGAGCGGGAGGCAACCCTCCTGCGCTCCTGGTCCTCGGAACTCCACAGACGCTCCATCCGCGAAGCCTTGGCTGCCCAACTCGCGCTGCCGGACACAGAAACCAACCTGTTTCAGTGCGCCCTCCTTCTGGCCCGACACGACAACCCGGAGCTTGAAGCGGCCACCTACGAGGACGCCATCCAACAGATGGCCGAGGAACTGCGCGAGGATCCTGCACTGTCTGGAACCACCTCCGAGGCTGCCCGGCGCATCAGCCGGTTTCTCTTTGAAGAGAACGGCTTTCACGGAAGCCGCACAGAATTCCACCACCGTTCCAACAGCTACATCAACGAGGTCCTCGACGACCGGGAGGGCCTTCCCATCACCCTCTCGGTGCTTTTCCTTGAACTGGCTCAGCGCCTCCAGATTCCACGGATCGAGGGAATCCCGCTCCCGGGCAGGTTCATGATCGGATTCCGTGACTCGGACGAGGAACCCTTCACCCTCCTGGACGTATTCAACGGTGCCCAGGAGCTTTCCATGGCGGAGGCCATCGCGTCCGTTTCCGCCTCCCGGCCGGTGCCTCAAAAGGCGCTGGCACCCGCCTCCAAGCGGGCGATTGTCCTCCGCATGATCCAGAACCTGCTGGCACCCTACTCCGACTCCAGAACCCCAGACCCGGATTCCCTGCCCTATCTGGACCTGATCCTGGCCTTGGACCCCAACTCTGCCGGCGAACGGTTCACACGCGCCCTGCTCAATACGCGGTCAGGCAAAAAACAGGCGGCGCTCCGGGATGTCGAATGGCTGCTCGAACATCTCCCGGACCACACCCCGGAGGAACACCTCGACCGCCTCCTGAACTGGCGAAAAGACCTCCAGCGCTAACCTTTTCGCGCCGCCATTTCCAGAAGCAGCGCCGCCATGTGCTCGGTCCGGCGGTCCAGTTCTGCCATCGCTTTTTTCAACGGCCCGGGGGCCCCGCCCGACAGCGCCTCCTCCAAAGCCCGGATTCCCTCCTCGATCCCAGCACGTTCCTCCCCTTCAAGCGCGTCTCCCAGACGCGCCAGCGCAGTGCCTACGGCCTTCAAAAGTTCGCGCGCCTTGAGGGACGCCTCCGTGAAAACGCGCTCCTGAACATCCTCAAACGCGTGTTCAAGCGACTCCTCAAGCATCTTCTCCACGGCAGCATCGCTCACATCCACCGCACTGGCCATCTCCACCCGGCGCTCCACCCCGGTCTTCGTGTCCCGGGCCAGCACCTGCAGAATCCCGTCTGCATCAATTTCAAACTGCACTCCGATCCGCGCCTGAGCCTTGCCGGATGCTTCAAACTCTAGGTCAAACGTCCCCAGCGACCAGTTGTCACGCGCCATCTCCCGCTCCCCCTGCAACACGTGAATCCGGACCTGGCTCTGCCCAGGAACGGCATTGGTGAACATCTCCCCAGCCTTGATCGGGATTGTCGAGTTCCGCGGAATAATCACGTTCATCACCCCGCCAAAGGTTTCAATCCCCAGCGACAACGGCGTCACATCCAGAAGAACCACGTTCTGCACCGCACCGGACAACACCCCGGCCTGCAAAACCGCCCCCAATGCCACCGCCTCGTCCGGATTCTGGCTCCGATTCGGTTCCCGGCCAAAAATCTGTTCCACCATCTGGCGCACCAGCGGCATCCGGGTCATTCCGCCCACCAGAATCACCTCGTTCAAATCTGAGGCCTCCAGCTTCGCATCGCGCAGGGCCCGCAGGCAGTGTCCACGCACCGGCTCCAAAACCGGCGCCGCAAGACCTTCCAAAACTTGCCGGGTCAATTCGGCGGAAAAACTCCGGTCACCCGCAATGAACGGCAGATCCACCCGGACCTGTTCCTCCTCGCTCAACCGGTGTTTGACACGAACCGCCTCCCCGCGCAACCGCGCCTCCACCCAGATGCCCGCCTCCAGAATCCCCGCCTCCCGCATCCGGTCCCGGATCCAGCCGGCGATGGCGCGATCCACGTCATCGCCCCCGAGCCGGGTGTTTCCATGGGTGGACAGCACCTCAAACACTCCGCGGTTCAACTCCAGAATGGAGATATCAAAAGTCCCGCCCCCGAGGTCAAAAACCGCCACCCGTGAACGCTCACCCAGTTTGTCCAGCCCGTACGCCAGCGCCGCCGCCGTCGGCTCGTTCAGGATCCGTTCCACCTGCAACCCCGCCAGTTCACCGGCCCGGCGCGTCGCCTGCCTCTGCGCATCGTTGAAGTACGCCGGCACCGTGATCACCGCCCGCCGCACCTCCACGCCCAAAGCCGATTCCGCATCCCGCTTGAGCTTTTTTAAAACCTCCGCCGAAACCTCCTCCGGCAGCCAGCGCCTTCCTCCAGCCTCCACGCGCGCCCACTCCCCCATTCCGCCCACCACCGGATACGGCGTTTCCACCGATTCTTCCCCCACCCGGCGCCCCATGAACCGCTTGACCGAACACACCGTGGATCCCGGATCCACCGCCCTCTTGCGCTCCGCCTCGCGTCCCACCAGGACGCCTTCCCCTGCGGAAAAGTGAACCACCGAGGGAGTCAGCCGCTCCCCCTGTGCGTCCGCGATCAACACAGCGAAACCCGCCTCCATGCAGCCCACCAAAGAATTCGTGGTCCCCAAATCTATCCCGACAATCGGATCCATCCCCCCATCATTAAACGCTGTTTCCAAACTGAAAAGCGCAGATCTCCCAGCCGGTTCACCCGTTTTTCAGGCTGAAAACAAATTCTCCGATCTGCTCGCGCCACCGCGCCAGCACGGCCAACCGGCGCCTCAGGAGAACAAGCCCGCCCAAGGTCTTCCCACCGCGCATCTGCACCCAGTCGGCATCCAGTTCCCGCAAAACCGTCTCAGCAGCGCCCCAGCACTTCTCCACCGCAGCGCCCAGACCTTCCATACGCTCCACCAGCGAGGCTGCCTCCGAAGCCAGCAACGCCCTCTCCAAGCCGGTCGATGCCGCGTTCCTCCTCCCCAAATGCCCGCGAACCTCCCGCCCCAGAGCGCCCACCTCCATGAAAAGCGTTCCAAGCTCGCCGTCCACCGCCGTGTCCCCTCCCGCAGGATCCACTCCTTCCAACTCCAACAGATGCCCGAGCCGCGAAACCGGATCCCTCAGAACCCGATGGGCCAGGTTGAGTCCCACAAAATCAGCCTGCCCCCCACCGGCCCCACCGCTCCCGAGTGCATCCGGATGCGACTCCGCAGCCAACCGGTGGAACACCCCTTTCAATACCGCCACATCCAGCCATGGCCGCCGATCCACCCCCAAAATCGCAAAGTAATCCTTCATTCGCTCCCTCTGACCCTTTCCTGCACCGAATCCGGCCGCAAGCCCTTTCACGGTTCCGGCCGCCGACAATCGGGTTGCCCGCCCAGGAACTCCCGCTAATCTGAACGGGATGCGCTTTTTACAACCCGTTTTCTGGACCGCGCTCTTCCTGGCCTGCACCTTCGCGTTCACCGTTCTGTTCGAACACGGCTTCTCATTGCGCGACTTTCCAGCCAACGCCCGGAAAGAATGGACCATCCTCCAGAAGCTCTACTGGTCAAAAATCGAGCGCTCCAGACAGGAATCCCTCCGGATCGGTCGCTGACCCGGCTTGCCGCCGCACACTCCCGCTTTACCGCCCCCCACAAAAAGCCAGCCCACCTTGCTCCTTTTTTCCCCGGTTTGGTTGTCAAGATCTCCGCAGGGTGGTACTAAAGTTTTCCCCTTATGCCCATTCAGACCGAAAAAGATCTCTCCGAAAAAAACCGCAGCCTCTGGCTCAAGGCCCTGGCCGCCTTTGAGGTCCGGAACTTTGGGTACACCATCTCCCTGACTCAGGCCATCCTCAAGGATTCCCCGGCATTCCTCGATGCGCGCAAGGTTCTCCGCAAATCCGCCATCGCAAACACCAAGGGCAAGAAAAACTTTCTCTCCGGACTCTCCAGCGTGTCCCTCAAGGGCAGCTCAATGGTGAAAAAGGACCCGCTGCAGGCCATGGAACTGGCCGAAAAGAATCTGGAATCCGACCCGCTCAACCCCCAGCTCAACCACCTTCTGAAAGAGGCCGCCAAGGCCGCCGGCTTGCCTGAAATCGCCGCATTTGCCTTGGAAACCATCATCGAAAGCAACCCCAAAGACACCAAGGTCATGCACGAACTCGGTCAACTCCATCTCCAGATGGGGGACTCCGACCGGGCAGTGAAAATCTTTGTCCGCATCACGGAAATCAACCCTGCCGACCTCGAAGCCCTCAAGCTCAGCAAGGACGCGTCCGCCATGGCGACCATGAAGACCGGGGGCTGGGAAACCGCCAAGGACTACCGCGATCTGATCAAGAACAAGGACGAGGCGGCCTCCCTCGAACAGAAAAACCGCGTGGTCCGCAGCCTCGACATGATCGACCAGCAGATCGGCGAACTCTACGCCCAGTGGGAGCAAAATCAGGCCGGCGTCGATCTCTCCAGAAAGCTCGCCAAACTCTGGGAAGACCGCTTCGAAATGGAGCAGGACGATTCCAGCCTCGAGGGCGCCATTTACTACTACACGCACATCAACCAACTCACCAACCAGTCCGACCCGGGGATTGTGCGGAAACTTTCCGAGTTCTCCCTCAAACAACTCGACCGCAGGATCCGCAGCTTGGAGGACTGGTTCTCTGCGGGTGGCGACCAGCATCCGGAAGCGCCCCAGTATCAGGACGAACTGACGGCCCTCAAGGCACAGCGTGCCGAAGCCCTGATCTCGGAAGCCAAAAAACGCGTGGAACGCAACCCCACCGACCTGCAACTCCGGTTTGAACTTGGGGAGGCCCTGGTCGTGGCAGGGCAGTACACCGAGGCCATTGCCGAACTCCAGCGCGCCCGCCAGAACCCCAATGTCCGCCTGAGGGCCATGAGCCTGCTCGGCCAGTGTTACACCGAGAAAAGCATGCTCGACCTGGCAGTCAAACAGTTCAAGGACGCGGCTTCAGAAATGCTGGCCATGGACGCGACCAAGAAGGAAACCCTCTACAAACTCGGGTTGGTCTACGAAAAAATGGACCGCAAGGAGGAGTCCCTTGCCTGCATGAAGGAAATTTACGAGGTCGATTACGGGTATCTGGACGTGGCCAAACGCGTCGAAAGCTCGTACTGATCTGAGGAAAAGGGGCCTCAGGGAGGTCCCCCATCCACGCCGTCCAAGGGTTTCCCAAGCGTTTTCAGACACGCAGGGGGGCAACCTCTGAACTTCCAAACTCCCAGCTCCAAAATTTGGGGGTTGACCTCCCGCCTCTCCTGCAACAGATTGTCGGCGTAAGGTGTGTCTCCGCAAAGGAAGCGGAGGGGTTTGCGTTTCGGTGCCAGAGTGGCCCCGATCCCTCAAGTCCAAGTCAACCCTGTCCCAGCCCTGCCAGCCCTGCCAGTCCCGCTCCCCCGCGGACTCCAGATGGTGGCTCGTACGGGTTTGGATCCCACCGCTCCATACACTTCCGCAATTTCCGCTGTTCCCGCTGTTCCAGGTCCTCGCTGCTCCCGTCCCGGACGACCTCCAAGCCTCCCCAAGGGGCTTCCGCCCGAGACGCCCCCCTTCGCAGGCCCAACATCGTTCATACTCCCAAAAGCCAGACGGCCAACCAGACGGCCTTCCCCGCCAACCCGCAAAGGGCGCACATCCCAGCTTTCACCCATTTCAAAACCAGTTTCCGTCCTATGACCGAGTCCGCTCATCCGCAACTCTTCGACCCAGAATCCCTTCCCCCGGAAAGCCCGGCAAAAAAAACAGTCCGCAAACGGGCAAAAAAAACGCTCCCGGCACCAGCCTCCGCCGGATCTCTGGAATCAACCCCGAAGGAAACCGCCCCCCTGCCGGCTCCCCCCAAAAAAATCAGAGCCCCCAGGGCAAAAAAATCCGCCCAGGAAACGCCGCTTGAACCGGTCCCTGCCCCTGTGCAGGCAGTGGAATCCATCCAGACCACCCTTCCTTCCGAGGAAACAGCCGCACCAAAATCGCCGGCCAAAAAAACCCGCGCCAAAACAGGCCGCTCTGCCACCCGGAAAACTTCCCCCACCCAGCCCAAACTCGCACCGGAATCTTCTCATCCCGCTCCACCAGCCGAAAATGCGGCCTTCAGGGATCATCCCGGGAATGCCGGGGAGAACCCGGCAGCCTCCGCACAGCCCGCACAGGTCCCGCTGGCCGCCAGCCCGAGACAGTATCCGGTCTATGTCCCGTTGCATGTTGCAAAACAAATGGAACAGGAGGGGCGCCCTGCTCCGCTCTCGGTGACGGCTTCCCAAGCCGTGGAACTCCACCTTCCCGTCACGGAAACGCCCGCCGCACGGACCCCGGAAACCGAGGATCGCGCTCCTCAGGACCGTCCGGAACCCCAGCCGAACCCCGCACGGTCAGACCGGCCAGAACGCCCTGACCGTCCTGCACACGAACGCCCTGACCGTCCTGCACACGAACGCTCTGACCGTCATGAGCGCCATGACCGTCATGAACGCCATGGCAAACATGGCCGTCGCGGAGGCCGCGACGACCGCCGCAACCGCCGGGAAGATCATCGGCCCGAGTTTTCCCAGGACCAGTACGAACCTCCCCAGTCCGCTCCGTTGGATCCTCCCAAACCCGAGGATCTGGGAGTCGGGGAGGGCATGATCGAAATCTCCGGAAAAGGCTTCGGATTCCTGCGCGACCCAAAACGAAATTTCAGCCAGCATCCCAATGACGTTTTTGTCCCCCCGGAAATCGTCCGTTCCCACGGGCTCCGGGACGGCCAGTGGATCAAGTGCCAGACCCGCCGCAATCCACGCGGCTTCCAACTCCACGCCCTTCTTGAGGTCAACGGGGATTCGCCTGAGAAAGCCAGGCACCTGCCCGCTTTTGACGAACTGACCGTGATCAGCCCGATCGAACGGATCCGGATGGAAACTGTTCCGGACCGCTACACCACCCGGATCCTCGATCTCATGGCGCCAGTGGGCAAAGGCCAGCGTGGCCTCATTGTCGCACCGCCGCGCACTGGGAAAACCACGTTGCTTCAACACATCGCTGACGCGGTCGGCAAAAACCATCCGGAGATCAAGCTGATCATCCTTCTGGTGGACGAGCGTCCAGAGGAGGTGACCGACTTTAAACGGAACGTGCCCGGGGCGGAGATCATGGCCAGTTCGAACGACATGGACGTCAAGTCGCATACGCGGATCGCGCAGCTGGCTGTGGAACGAGCCAAACGCCTCGTGGAAGCCGGCAAGGATGTTTTCATCCTCCTCGACTCCATCACGCGTGTTGCGCGCGCCTTCAACAACTCCACCTCAGGCGGACGCACCATGTCTGGCGGGATCGATTCCCGCGCCATGGAAATCCCGCGCCGGATCTTTGCCGCGGCCCGGAACACCGAGGAGGCTGGTTCCCTGACGATCGTTGCCACCGCGCTCATCGACACCAACAGCCGCATGGATGAAGTCATTTTCCAAGAGTTCAAAGGCACTGGAAACATGGAGCTGGTTCTCGACCGCAAGATTGCCGAACACAGGACCTATCCCGCCGTTGACATCTTTCTTTCAGGCACACGCCGGGAGGAACTGCTGGTTGCCGCTGATGACCTCCACAAAATCCATGTGATCCGGCGTGGGCTCTCAGGCCACAAACCCGAGGAGGCATTGGAACGGCTGCTCTTCTTTGCACGGAAGTTCCCCACCAACGCCCAAATGCTCCGGGAAATCCCCGCCTAGCTCCGCAGAGCAGACCGGAACCCCCTCAATTCAGCATCAGGTCCATCAGGTCCATCAGGTCCATCAGGTCCATCAGGTCCATCAGGTCCATCAAGGGCCTTCATGGTCCATTCCACCCTGGCCCCAATCACATCCGGCGCACCAAGGCCACCAGCACGCCCTGGACTTCCAGATCCTGAACCGGATGCAGGTCCGGAAAAGCCGGGTTCTCCGCCTTCAACCACACGCCTTCACGGCCCTTCTGCAACCGCTTGAGCGTCGTTTCCCCGTCGATCAACGCCGCCACAATGTCCCCGTCACGGGCCGGACGCTGCTCCAGAATCGCCAGATCCCCGTCCACAATCTGCGCGCCCAGCATCGAATCGCCCCGGACCCGCAGCGCGAAACATTTCCCGCCACGCCCCAGTCCCGAACTGACCGCATCGATCGAAACCGTCCCCTCCCGTTCCTCCACCATCCCCGCCTCCCCAAACCCAGCAGCGATGCTCCCATACACCGGCACATCCACAATCCGTTCCCGGGTTCTCTGGCTGAGAATCGAAACCGCCCTTGCCTTGCCTGGCTCCCGCCGGATCATCCCCTTGCGTTCCAGCGCCCTCAAATGGTTCAACGCCGCCGTCTGACTCGCAAACCCAAAGTGCTCCTGGATTTCCCGCGTCGACGGGACCATCCCGGTCCGCCCCTGCACTTCCTCCAGAAACTCCAGCACCCGCTTCTGCCTGTCGGTTAAACCCTGCATGTTCATCCGAACATCCCCCAAGCGGCCGGAAAATCAAGCCCCGATTTCCCGAGTTTCCGCTTTTCACCACGGCTGCACTCGCCTTTGAATCCGGTCTGCCCATGAACATCCTCATTCTCGCCGCCGGCTACGCCACCCGCCTTTACCCCCTCACTCTCACCAAGGCAAAACCCCTCCTCGAGGTGGCCGGAAAACCCATGATGGAATGGGTGCTCGATAACCTCGCCCCCATCCCGGGCATCGAAAAGGTGTACGTCGTCACCAACCAGAAGTTCGCCGCCGATTTCGAGTCCTGGGCCGCCTCCTACCAGTCCAAGCAACCCAAACTCTCCTGCGTCATTGTCAATGACGGCTCCACCGGCGACAGCGACAAACTCGGCGCCATCGGTGACATCCATCTCGTCATCCAAAAGGCCGGCCTTGACCGCTCCGACCTGCTCGTCGTCGCAGGCGACAACCTCTTCTCCCAGAGCCTCGAACAATTTGGCCAGTTCTGCCTCCAGCAAAACCAACCCGTGCTCGGCCTCTACGACGTCGGTTCCCTCACCGAGGCGAAAAAATACGGGGTCGTCTCCGTGGACAACCAGGGCGCCATCTCCAGCTTTGAGGAAAAACCGGCAGACCCGAAAAGCACGCTGATCGGCATCGCCCTCTACTACTATCCGGCCAAAACCGTGGCGTCTTTTTCCACGTACCTTGCCGAGGGAAACAACCCGGACCAACCGGGTCGGTTTGTCCAGTGGCTTTACAAGCGGGAGACCGTGCTGACTTGGAAGGTGCCCGGCACCTGGTTTGACGTGGGCAGCAAAGAGACCTTGGAGGAAGCCAACCGCCTCTTTGCCCAGTTCTCCTCCTGAGCCCGATGCCACGGCCGGGGCCCCGCGCCCCGCTCCGGATTTGCGCCCGCCCCACTCTGAAGCAAATTTGGGGGGCATGAAACACGCGCCTCACTCTCCATCCATCCAATCCACCCCGGTCTTCCGCCCCAACCCGCACCGGCTCTCCTTCACCTCGGACCCCGTGCCAAACACGCACACCCCCACCGAGGAGGACCGCGAGTTCTTTGGGTACCTGTTTGACAGCAAGGGGAACCCCCTTCCGGGGGCAAAGATCACGACCTGGGAGGAGCCCGAGGACGGCGATCTGGACAAGCTGATCCGGATGGCCACCGAGGGCCTCGCATTTGAGGCCGCGTCGGCTCTTGAGGCCTGCACCCGGGTTCTCAAAGCCATCGGGGAGGCCCTGCCGGCCGCAACCCTCCAGCCCGGCCAGTCCTTTCCCCAACTCGACCAGATTCCACCTGAACCCGCTCTCCCCCTGGCGCTGCCCTGCGACACCGAGTCGGAGGGGTCGCTGCCGGCGCTCATTGCACGCGTAAAGGCGCTCGTGCACCTCTGGGAAAGCCTTCCTGAAGCTGGATTCGCCTGCCTCGAACCCGTGCCAGGCCTGACCCTGGACCGGTTCCGGGAGATCGGAGAGGACTTGGCCAGCCGCACCGAGGACCTCACCGAACTGCTCTGGGACAAAATGTTCTGTTCCTCCCCGCTCGAGGATTGAGTCCACGAAACCCTCCCCATCCCCCGGGCGGCGGCCACCAAGGTCCACCAGCAGTGCCCCGGGGATGTGTCCCGAGGCACCGCCCCGCAGGCGCCCCAAGGGGCACTGGAAACCCCGCGAACCGGGGCGCCGCCTTGTCAACCCAAAAAACCGCCCATACCCACCCCGTGGTGGCCGGAACCCCCGGCCACCACTACATATTGTACTTGCCTCCCCATCCCCCGGCAGCGAGTCTGGAAAAACACGGGCGGCCCGGATGCGGGACGCCTCATCTGGTTGCCTGCCATGTACCTCAAATCTCTCGAACTGTTCGGCTTCAAATCCTTTGCCCCGAAAACCAAACTCGAGTTTCACCGCGGAGTCACCGCGGTGGTCGGCCCGAACGGATGCGGAAAGTCCAACGTGCTCGATGCCATTCGCTGGGTGCTCGGGGAACAGTCCGCCAAGGCTCTGCGCGGAGGCGAGATGGCCGACGTCATTTTCAGCGGCACCGACTCCCGACAGGCGGTCGGTATGGCCGAGGTCTCCATGACCTTTGCCGAGTGCGAGGAAAGCCTCGGCCTCGACTGGAACGAAGTCACCATCACCCGCAGAATCTTCCGGGACGGCGGTTCCGAATATTTCCTCAACAAAACGCCGTGCCGGCTCAAGGACATCCACCAGATGTTCATGGACACCGGGATCGGGCGGTCTGCCTACTCCATCATGGAACAGGGCAAGATCGACATGATCCTCTCCTCGCGCCCCGAGGACCGGCGCGCCATTTTCGAGGAAGCCGCGGGGATTACCAAGTACAAGTCCCAGAAGAAGGAGGCGCTCCGTAAACTCGAAGCAACCGAGGCCAACCTAGTTCGGCTCGCGGACATTCTCAAGGAGGTCAAGAGGCAGATCGGCTCGCTACAGCGTCAGGCCGGCAAGGCCCGCCGTTACCAGTCGCTGGTGTCCGACCTCAAAACCCTGGAAACGCATGCCGCGAAACGCCAGTTCGATCTCCTCGCCGAACAACGCGAGGCCGCACGAGCCGAACTGGCCCGCCTTTCCGACCAAGAATCCCAGTTTGAACTCGAAATCGAGACTCAGGAGTCCTCCGTCTCCGCTCAGCGGGCTGCGCTCGAGGAAATGGAGCTCGCCCTCAACTCCGCGCGCCAAACCGTTTCAGACCTTCGGACCCGGATCTCCAACCACGAAAATAGGATCGGCTTCAACCAGCAACGTGCCGAGGAGTTTCATTCCCTGATCGACCGCTACCGTCTCGACGTCTCCAGCGCCGAGGAAAAACTGCGGGTGGCGGAATCCCAACTCCGCGACACCGACGCCGAACTGGAGCAGATCACCAGCATGCTGGCGGGCGAGCTCCGGATTTTGGAAGAGAAACAGGCGGCAACCTCGGTCTTTGTCCAGAACCGTCAGGAAGCCGAACGTGCCATCCAAGCGGTGGCGGCCGAAACCGCCCGGATTGAGGGCAGGATCAGTTTGCTCCGGGGCCAAATGTCGCAGGTCGGGCAGCAACGGGATGGAGCCGAAACCCGGATCGGGGTGCTCTCGCAGGAGCTCGAACAACTCGAGTTCGGCTTTGCCAGCGTCCAAGCCCAGCTGACTTCGGCGCAGTCCGAGCTTTCCCACGCACTCAACCAGCTCGAAGCAGCCACCGCAGAAACCGCTTCAGCGGAACAGGAACTCCGGGAGGCGCAGGGGTCGATTGGCGCTTTGGAACAAAACCTCCGGTCCCTGGAACGCCAACTGGCTGAAAAGGACTCCCGTTTGGACGTTCTCCGCCAGCTCAATGCGGGGGGTGAAGGGTTTTCCGAAGGCACCCAGCACATTCTCAAAGGGCTCGACAACCCGGACTTCTTCAAGCCCGCCATTCTGGGCGCCATCGCCCAGTTCATCGAAGTGGCACCGGAATTTGTGCCTGCGGCGGAAGCCGCCCTGGGCTCCCACCTTCAGAGCATTGTGATGAAGGACAACATGGTGGCCGAGTCGGTCCTCAAGACCCTGACAGCAAAAAAATGGGGCAAGGCGTCTCTCGCGCTCCGCGAATTTGACAGCGTGTTCAAGCACGAGGAAAACGGGGAGCTCCGGCTACCAGAGGGCGCCATCGACTGGTTGATCAACAAGATCAAACCCGCCCCCGAAGTCCGCCGGCTCGTAGAGCGGCTGGTCAACCACACTATCTTGGTTCCGGATCTCGAAACCGCCCTCCGCCTCTTTCCACAAGACGGCTCGATGATTGTTACCCTCGCCGGCGAGGTTCTTTCCCGGGACGGCATCCTGTACGGCGGCGCCACCAACGAAGCCCAAAACTCCGTGCTGGAGCGCAGAAACCAGATCCAAGCCCTCGAACAGGAAGCCGGCGTGCTCCGGGACAATGTCCAAGCCGCCGCAGTTTCCCGGGACGAAGCCCGGCTGCGAATTGAGACGAGTCAGGCGCGACTGGAAGAGGCTCGCGAACAGCGTCAGAACGCCTCCCTCCTCTCCTCCACCCTGCGCAACCAGATCGCGGCGCTCGAACGGGAACTGCGCGATACCGAACGGAAACAGCAGAACATCGAGGGAGAACGCGCCAGTTCCGCCGCGCGCCAGCAGGAGGCCAATGAACGGCTCGAAGCGCTCGAGGCGGAGCTCTACGAGTTCCACAACCAATTGGATGCGCAGGAAGCCCGCAAACAGGAGGCCCATGGGCAGCTTGAAACCCTCCGGGCCCGCGAGTTCGAGGTCGCCGCAGAACTCAACGAACTCAAAATCAAGGTCGCCACGGAACGCCAGCGCCACAGCTCCCTCAACCACCAGCGCCAGCCCATGGAGGCACGCCTCGCCGAACTGCGCGAGCTCATCCTGACCCGCCAGCGCGACATCGACTCCTACTCCGAACGGGCCGAGGCCAGCCTCGCTGAAAACGCGGAAATCGTCGACAACCTCGAGCGTCTCCGATCCGAACTGGGCGAGGGCGAGATGCGCGTCAGCGCCCTGGTGGCCGAACGCTCGGCAATCGCCGCGCAGGTGGAGGAGGTCAACCATTCCCTGCGCACGGTCCGCCAACAACTCAACGAGGTGCATAACCAGCGCAGCCGGGTGGAAGTCCGTTCCAGCCAGATGGAAATGAAACTTCAGGCCGTCACCGACCACATCCAGAAGCGCTACCAGATCGACCTCGCCTTCTTCGAACGCGACCTCCATGGGCTCCGGGTCGCCGTTCGCGACCATTTCAAGCGGCTCCAGCGCAACACCGATTCCTCCGACGAATCGTCCCCTGCTCCGGCAGCGGAGTCCGAACCCTCACCCACCTCCGCCGAGGACGAATCCACCGAGGCATTTGACTTGGACTGGGACCGGATCGAGTCAATCGTCCGCGAACTCGACCAGCGGTTGGATTCCATGGGCCCCGTGAACTTGGAGGCCATTCAAGAATTTGACGAACTCGAGCAACGCCACACCTTCCTCGAACAGCAAAACACCGACCTGACCAACTCCAAGGCCGAGTTGATCGATGTCATCGCCAAGATCAACCAGACCACCAAGTCCCTTTTCGCGGAGACCTTTGAAAAGGTGCGGGTCAACTTCGCTGAAATGTTTGTGGAACTCTTTGGCGGCGGGAAGGCCAACCTGCTCCTGCTCGACGAAGGCGACCCGCTCGAAAGCGGCATCGACATCATCGCGAAACCTCCGGGCAAACAGCTCCAGTCCATTACCCTCCTCAGTGGGGGGGAACGCACCATGACCGCGGTGGCCCTCCTTTTCTCCATCTACATGGTTAAGCCCGCCCCCTTCTGCGTGCTGGACGAAATGGACGCCCCCCTGGACGAAAGCAACATCAGCCGGTTCATCAAAATCCTCGACCGGTTTGTGGGCCAGAGCCAGTTCGTGGTCATCAGCCACCACAAACGCACCATCGCCAGGGCCGATGCTCTCTACGGCGTCACCATGGAGGAACACGGCGTGTCCAAGCTCGTCGGGGTCAAGTTCTCCAAACGCGACGAGTCCTCCAGCAAGGACGACGTGCTCGGCACCTCCAACCCCGTTCCTGTCCCCAGTGTCGCCGAAACCTTTGGCAAGTCGGGCGACCTCCACAGTGAAGCGGTTTCTCAAGACGGAGTCGCCTGATCTCCGCCATCCCCAGCGCGTCTCTGTGCCACACGCCCGCCAGAACATCCTCCTCATCGGTTTCATGGGGACAGGCAAGTCATCCGTTGGCCGCATCCTTGCCCGCAAACTCGGGTACCGGTTTGTGGACACGGACCGCCTTGTTTCCGATCTCGCCGGGATGGAGATCCCAGAAATCTTTCGACTCCATGGCGAACCGCACTTCCGCCAACTCGAACATGAAGTCTTGGAGTCTCTGGCCGGGCTGAGTCGCCAGGTCATTTCCACCGGGGGCGGCATTGTTCTGCGCGAAGACAACCGGACGCTCCTTCAGAAATGCGGATTTGTGGCTGCACTGACCGCCAGCGAACCGGTCCTGTTCGACCGGGTCTCAAGAAACTCCAACCGACCGCTTTTGCGCACCGAGAACCCCCGCGAAACCATCCGCGAGATGCTCGCCCAGAGACGGGCCCTGTACGAAGGGGCAGCCCAACTTACCGTCGACACCACCCATCTGACCACCGATGCCGTGGCAGAACTCATCGCGGATGCAGCCCAATCCGGGCAACCTGACACCCCGTGACTCCTTCGCCCAAGCAGGCGCTCACTGAACATCTGCGCCAGCACGCGCTCTCACTCGGGTTCACCCTCTGCCGGTTTGCGGATTGCGCCCCCCCGCCGCATGCCAGTTTTTTCCGTGAGTGGCTAGACAAAGGTTTCCACGGGGAGATGCAATGGCTTGAGCGCAACAAGGAGAGAAGAACGGATCCCCAACTCGTCCTCCCCGGAGCACGGTCTGTGGTGGTTCTGGCGCTGAACTACTGGCAACCCGCCCCGGTTCCCACCGCCGATTCGGCACCAAAAGGCCGGATCGCACGGTATGCATGGGGGGACGACTACCACGAGGTCATCGAAAAAAAACTGGTCGCGCTCGACGCAGAAATGCGCGCCGCAGGCGGCGTCCAGAAGTTTTACTCCGACACCGGTCCCGTCCTTGAGCGCGACTACGCGGCGCTCTCGGGAACAGGTTGGCACGGGAAAAGCACCATGCTGGTCCACCCCAAGCTGGGTACTTTTTTCTTCCTGGCCGAGGCGCTCACCACCCTGGAACTGGACCCGGATCCGGCCATGGCGGATCACTGCGGCAAATGCACCCGGTGCATCACGGCCTGCCCCACCCAGGCGATCCGTGCCCCACACCAACTCGATGCCCGGAGATGCGTCTCCTACCTAACCATTGAACTCAAAGGCGCCATTCCAGAAGACCTCCGCCCCCTCATCGGTGACCGAATCTACGGCTGCGACGACTGCCTCGACGCCTGTCCATGGAACCGATTTGCACACGCCGCATCCGAAACGGCATTCGCGATCCGGCCGTTTGTCCACGAGTTTTCGCTCCGTGCCCTGCTCGAATTGGATGAGGACACTTTCCGCAGCCTCTTCCGGAAGTCCCCAATCAAACGCATCAAACTGCGGGGCTTCTTGAGAAACGTCTGCGTGGCTTTGGGCAACACGGGTTCTCCAGAGGATCTGCCCGCCCTCCGAAAAGCCGCCGAATCCCCTGAACCGCTGGTCGCAGAACACGCCCGCTGGGCCATCGAACAGATCTCCAGCCGGTTTCAAGAATCCACGCCGCCCCCAACCCACGGTTGATCCGGCGCAATTCCCCGGCCATGATCCTGCCCCAATTCATCCCGGGGCTGCGGACACTACCGCGCCCTTCCGTTTTCCAGTGCACCAAATCCAACCATCCGCCCCATCGCTGCCACGCCGGCTTGTGTCCCGCACATGGCCATGGCTGGCTGCCGTTCTCAGCGGCATTCTGCTCGGCCTCTGCTACGCCCCGTGGAAGAAAAGCCAACTCTGCTGGATTGCTCTCGTTCCCCTGATTTGCGCCCTCTGGTTCTCGCAAACCTCGCTCCGCCGCAGGTTCTGCCTTGGCTGGGTGACCGGCATCACCTTTTTCTCAATGACCTTTCACTGGCTGGGAGCTCTGGCCGATCTTTATTCATTCCCCATCCTCCGGGGCATCCCCATTCTTCTCGCCCTGTACCTTGGCCTTTACCCCGCCCTCTGGGCCACCCTCATCGGCTCCAGAACAGACCGCACCACTTTTGTGCGATCCGGCGCGAACCTCGCCATCGCTGCCGGCGGCGCCGCAGCCTGGTGCACCCTCGAGTGGATCCGCGGCTGGCTCTTTAGCGGGTTCGGATGGAACGGCCTGGGCGTTGCACTCCACAGGGACCTCGCCCTCATCCAAATCGCCGAATTCACCGGCGTGCTCGGACTCTCCTTCCTCGTCGCATTCTGCAACCTCCTCGCCGTACTCGTCGTGCGCCGTCTCGTCGCGGAATCCGGCCCCGGTTTCCTCGCAAAAATCCGATGGGAGTTCAGTCTGGGCATGGCGCTTCTTGCTGCTGTGTTCGGGTTTGGCGTGAGCCGCATTCTGGCTCAACCCGAAAAACAGCCTGCCTCAGATCCCGCCTCGCCCCCCCGGAACTCCGTCCGGGTCGCAGCGCTTCAACCCAACATTCCGCAGAGTGAAAAATTCTCGCCCGAATCGGAGCCGAAGACGTTGGAAACTCTGGCCCGCCTCACAGGACTCGGCGCCGCTTCACGGCCGGATCTCCTGCTCTGGCCCGAATCCGCCACACCCCGCGGGATATTTTCCGATCCAGCCACACTCCAGTTCGTCCGGGAACAAGCCAGCCACAGTGGGTGCAGCTTGCTCTTCGGCACGGTCGAGGACGACATGGAGTCCGAGCGCTCGTTTAACAGCGCCGCGCTTTTCACCGAACGCGGAAACCGGATCCAGCTCTACCGGAAGGTCCACTTGGTTCCCTTCGGCGAATACCTCCCTCTCCGCCGTTCCATTCCCCTCCTCGACCGCCTGGTGGGCGGACTTGTCCCCGGCGACTTCGCCGCAGGTTCGGAGTTCAAGGTGCTCCAACTCGAAAACCCGCCTCTGAACATTTCCACGCTCATCTGTTTTGAAGACTCCGTGGGGTACGTTGCCCGCCGCCAAGTGCTCAATGGATCCCAACTCCTGGTGAACCTCACCAACGACGGCTGGTTCGCACAGTCTGCGGCTGCCGAACAACACCTTGCCAACGCCGTTTTTAGAGCCGTCGAAAACCGACGCCCGCTCATCCGTTGCACCAACACCGGCATGACCTGCTCGGTCTCGCCCACCGGCCGCGTCGACTCCTGGATCCTTCCGTTCTCCCAAGGACTCGCGGTTCGCGAAATTTCCAGCCCCAAATCCCCAACGCTCACGCTCTACTCGCGCTGGGGGGACTGGTGGGCATGGACATGCGCCGTGGGATCCCTACTCTCACTCCCTTTTCTGCACCGCAGAAACGCCCGTCCCGCTCCTTCCTCAAAACCCTGACCCTTCGCCGCCCATGTCTGAACGCACCGTCGCAATTGTTGGAAGACCCAATGTCGGGAAATCCGCGCTTTTCAACCGCCTGGCCGGCAAGAAAATCTCGATCGTCCACGACCGCCCCGGCGTCACTCGGGACCGGATCGCAGCCTCCTGCAAACTGGGCAACTTCCCGTTCACGCTCCTGGACACGGGCGGCATCGGCACCAAGGTAGATGCCGAATTCACCCGACAGGTCCATGCCGAGGTCGACCTGGCCATGGACGCCGCGGAGGTTCTCCTTTTCGTCGTGGATGCCCAATCCGGACTGACTCCGCTCGACCGCGACTTGGCGGGCAAACTGCGCCGGATCGGGAAACCGGTTCTGCTGGTGATCAACAAGGTGGATGTGGACCAGCATGCCCCACATGCCGCGGAGTTCTCACAACTGGGCTTCACCGACCAGATGGCAATCAGCGCCGAACACAACCGCGGCATCCTGCCTCTGGTCGCATGGATTGAACGCCTGCTCCCCTCCTCTGAACCCCAAACCGATCCCGAGACTGAACCGGAAACCCCAGTCAAAATCGCGATCGTCGGCCGGCCCAACGTCGGGAAATCCTCCCTCACCAACGCATTCCTCGAAGATCAACGCACCCTCGTCAGCGATATCGCGGGAACCACCCGGGACGCCATCGACATCCCTTACCGCCGCCACGGCAACCCGTACCTCCTCATTGATACGGCTGGCATCCGGTCCCGGTCCAAGGTCTCCGACTCTGTGGAGGTCTTCAGCGTGATGCGCTCGGAAACCAGCATCAAACGCGCTGATCTCTGCCTTCTCGTCCTCGATGCCACCGCCGGAGTCACTGCTCAGGACAAAAAAATCGCCGGCCTCATCCATGCCGCGCGCAAACCCTGCGTGGTCACCATCAACAAATGGGATCTCGTCCGGGAACACACCCAGGACAAGGAATCCCTCTCCGCTTTTCTCGACCACATCCGCGCACAACTCTTCTTCCTCGACTACGCCCCTGTGCTGCTCGCCTCAGCAAAAACCGGGGCGGAGATGACCCGCATCTTCAAAACCATCGAACGCGTCCACCGCGAGTCCCAGACCAGAATTGCCACCGGTCCGCTCAACCGCCTTTTCGCAGAAGCCATCGCCCGCCACCCCGCTCCCATCCAGTCCGGCCGGCGCTTCAAACTCCTCTACGCCACACAGGCTGAAACACGCACCCGATCCCCCATTCCCATCCCCGAACTGGTCCTGTTCTGTAACGACGAAAAACTCCTGCCTGAAAACTACCGGAAATACCTCGACGCTCAGATTCGAGCCGCCCATCCGTTCACGGGAATCCCCATCCTTTTCCACCTCCGTGCCCGGGACCCGAAGACTCCGGGTTCGGGCGGGTCGCGTGGTAAAAAACCGGCAGGCGGCCCGGCCCCTCGGAGCCGGAGGCGTCCGGAAAAGGGCTCAGACGCCTGAACCATTTTCCGCTGATTTCCACCACAAAGCCGGTCATTTCTGATCGAAATTTGTCGCCAGAACCCCCTTTCCATGCATGATTCGGCCAGAACATCCGCCATGCGAGAACTCGACGAACAGGAACGGTTGATTGTCCGACACCTCATCCGCGACCCCCGCGAAAGTGACAACGGAGTCGGCGAAGCCACCGGCGTCAATGTCCGCACCGTTGCAAGAAAACGGCAGCGCCTCGAGCAGGCGGGCATCCTTTCCTATTACACCCACCTCGACCTTTCCTCCTCCGGTACCGGCCAGTTCCAGAGCCGCCACCTGTACATCGTCAAATTCAGGATCGGGATCACCTACAAACAACTCCTCGAAGACATCAAACGCGAACCTTCCGTTCGCTCGATTTACACGGAAATCATCTTCGAAAGTCACATCTGTGAAATCGATGGAAAACTCGCGATGCTCTTTTTCATCGATGGCGCAAGCGAGACTGACATCGTCCAGACCGTCCAGGAAAAGCTCATCCCCAGCCTCCTTCGCAACCATGGCGAAAACTCCATCGAGGAGGTCTCCACCATGCGCATCCTTTCCCCGGTCCGCTTCATGCGCAATTACGTCCTCCCCGTAAACATCGAGGACGGCTACATCAAAAAGGACTGGCCCGACGAAGCCATCTACGTCGGACGCTGAGAACCCCGCCTGTTTTCCAGCGGGTCCATCCACTAGGGGTCCATCCACTAGGGGTCCATCCACTAGGGGTCCATTAGGTCCATTAGGTCCATTAGGTCCATTAGGTCCATTAGGTCCATTAGGTCCATTAGGTCCATTAGGTCCAGTCAACTGGCAACTGCCGGACTCGTTCGCTCCGCGTACCAGGACCAGCACTTCAAAAACCCGGGCGCAAAATCGCCCGGCCGCGCTTCCACCCAGCGCGTGATCTGGTCCACGGAAAAAAATGCGCCACTCTCGATCTCCGCCGGTGGCAACCGGAACGGCCCTCCGTGTTCCGCACGGTACAACCCCACAAATTCCCAGCCCGTCTCGGGACACGCCTCCATCCTTCCAAGACGCTCCACAGCCGTCTCCACTCCCAACTCTTCCTCCACCTCCCGCCGGGCCGCAGTGTCGTAGTCTTCCCCGGAATCCACATGCCCGGCCGCGCTGGAATCCCAGAGACCAGGACACCGGTCCTTCCACCGGGACCGTTTCTGAAGAAAGATTTGTCCGTGCCGGTCAAAAACAAAGACGTGCACGGCCCGGTGCCTAAGTTGTTTCTCGTGGACCACGTGGCGGGACTCGACTCCCACCACCTCGTCCTTGTCGTTCACCACATCAAACCGCTCCCCGTGCACGTCCTGTCCGGCAGGTTCACCCTCCAGAGAATCGCCGCACGCAAACCGGGTCAAACGCACCCATTGGGCCAGACTCAACTCCTCTGCCCGAACCGTTTCCTCCACGCCCAGCACCGAGCAGAGACGCGCCCATTCCAAACCCTCTCCCGCCAGCATCTTGCGCAACTGCTTGCGTCTCTGTGAAAACCCCAGCTTCACCAACCGGTTGAACCGGTTTCCGTCGCAGTCCGGCAATTCGCCCACGGGCCGGGGCGTCAAAAGGACCACCGCCGAGTCCACCTTGGGAGCCGGCGTGAAGACACTCGGAGGCAGCGTCCTCAAATACTTCACCCGCCACCGCCGCCCCAAAAGAAGCGTCAATGCCCCATACGCCTTTGTCCGCGGCTCCGCAGACAACCGTTCCGCCAGTTCCTTCTGCAGCGTGAAACTCAAAAGGCGGACCGGGCTCGGTTCCGCCGTGAACTGGAAGAGGATCTGGCTTGAAACGTAGTACGGAAGATTCCCAAAAACACAGGTCGGCCCGCGCCGGAAAAGGTCCCGGACGTCAAAACGCAAAGCGTCTCCATGGACAATTTCCAAGCCGGGATACTCCCCGGTCAGGAACCCCGCGAGACGCCCGTCTTTCTCCACCAGAATCCCGTTGTCGGACTTCCGTGCGGCAAACCGGGTCAGGGCTCCAAGCCCCGGACCCAGCTCCACCCACGGATCCCCCGTCCCGATCCCCAACTGGTCCACAATCCATTCCGCAAGGTTCTGATCGTGCAGAAAGTTCTGTCCGAGACTCTGCGTGGGCTGTGTGCCCAGACTTTCAAGTGTTCCGCGAATGTTCGAAAGTTTCATCGGCGCAATTTGCTCAACCCCGCCTCTGCAAGCGCTTGAGCTTGCCTGCCAGTGCCGCCTTCGCCGCCGCGCTCATCCGGTCCACAAACAGCACCCCATTCAAATGGTCCACCTCGTGCTGGAGCGCCCGGCTGAGCAACCCCTCCGCCTCGAACTCCACCTCGCGCCCATCCAAAAGCCGGCTCTTCACCCGGACCCGGGACGCCCGGGTGATCTGCGCCGTCATGTTCGGGAAGCTGAGGCACCCTTCCGTTCCGGCCTCTTTCTCGGCCCCCAGTTCCAGCTGGGGATTGATCAAGATCATCGGCATCCAGTCCTCCACCCGGACGGGCTGGCCTCCGACCCACATTGCGCTGGGGCGATCCTCCACCCCGGTCACGTCCACCACCGCCAACTGGATCGGCACAGCCACCTGCTGTGCCGCCAGACCCACGCCATCGGCATCCCGCATCGTTTCAATCATGTCCGCCGCCAGCTTCCTCACCTCCTGGGTGATTTCATGAACCTGCGCTCCCCGGGCGCGCAACGCCGGATGTCCAAACTGCACAATCTCCAAGATCATTTTTTTGCCTCCGTAAATGCTGAAAGATTTCCCCGCAACCCGCCCTCTTTGAACGCATCCAAAAGCCGGATTAAAAACCCGTACGACACCTTTTCGTCCGCCTTCAAAGCCACACTCCGGCCCTCGCTCTTTTCGAGCCGGCTCCGGATCTCGCCAGCCAGCCGTTCCATTTCCAGCGGCTCGCCGTCGAGCAGGATCTCCTCCTGAGCCGTCACGCTCACCACCAACGGCGCCACCACCGGTCCGGCACTCGCAACCGCCGACTTCGATTCGGGAAGCTTGATCGTCACCTTCGGATCCTTTTTCTCGGAGCTGCTTTCCTTGCGCTCCTGCGTCTTGAACGTCGTGGTCACAATCACAAAAATCAGGAGGATCGCAAAGATGTCGATCATCGACACGATGATCACCTGCGGGCTCCTCCGTTTGCGCTGGTAGAATTTCACGTGGGATTCGCCTTTGCTTTATGTTCCCTCCACCCGCGAAAGACGGCCAGCCTTCCGCTTCCAACGCAACTCCTCCGAAGAACCGTCCCCCGCCGCCCCCCCGGGCAGCGCCGCCTGCGACCCATAAAATTTCGCCAGCAACACCCCCAACAACGCCTCCATGTCCGCCATCATCGCCTCAATTTTCCGGGAGTAAAAACTGTGCGCCATCAGGCACGGGATCGCCACCGCAAGCCCCACGATCGTCGTCCCAAGCGCCTCCGAAATCCCCTGCGCAATCCCCCGCGGATCCGACACCGTCTCGCTGGTACCCAAATTTGCAAACACCGTCACCAACCCCGCCACCGCCCCGAGCAACCCCAACAAGGGCGCCACCCCCACGATGATCTCAAGCAGGAACAATCCGCCCTCCAGACGCACCACCTCATGCCGGGCCGCCATCTGCACCGCCTCGGCGTTTTCCGCCCGCGGACAGGGCAGATGCTGCAACGCCACCGCCACCACCCGGCCCAGCGCAGACTCGTCCCCCGCCACCCGCCTCTCTAAGCGCCCCAGATCTTCTGCCAACCCGGGCCGCAACGTCTCAATGTCGCCCGCAATCCACCACGGCACCACCGCAATCCGCCTCAGCGCAAGACCCCGCATCACAATCACCGCCACCGCCACGACCGAACACAGAAGCAGCAGAATCATGAACACCCCGCCCTGCGCGATGAACCGGAACACCGAACCGAACGACGCCATGAAAATCATCTCGCTCATCTAGAAAATCGTAAAAGTAAACACCATCTCCATCCGGCCGTCATTCATCAATTCCACCTCCGGCGGAGGTGGCGCAATCTCGGCCTCCCGCACCGACCGCTCGCACACCTCCTCAAACGTCCGGTTCGAACTGCACTCCAGAATTTTCAGGTCCTGCACGCGCCCCTCGCGGGTGACATAAAACCGCACCCGGACCGTCCCAAGCGCAATCACATCCATCCGTTTGCGCCGGTGATACTCCCAGCGCGACCCGATCTGCATGCAAATCTGCTGCCGGTACACCCCCATCGGCGTCTTGACCGCATCCATCGCCGCCAAGCCACGATTGGAAATACTCCCTTCCACCCGCGTCTGGGTCAGTTCCGGCGCGTATCCTCCCCCACGCTGCCCGGGCGCGCCCCCCCCTCCAGACTCTCCGCCTACCGCCTCCGCGGGTTCCTTCTGCACCGGACCCTTGCCCGCACCGGGCAGCAGCAACGCATCCCTGTCCTCTGAAACACTCCGCTTTTCCTCCTGCCCGCCCGCCACCGCCCCCGCCTTCCCGGGTTCCGAACCCGCCTGCCCGGATCCCGCCTCCACAGACTGCTCAACACCTGTCATCGGAATGTCCCGCACCCCAAGCGAGGCACTCTGGTTCTTGAACTGCCGGAACGGCAGCACCCGGCCATCCTGACTCGGCACGGGATCCACACCCTGCCCCGTCCGTTCGCTCGCCGCCACCATGTTCTGGCTCGACTCAAACACCGGCTTTTCAGGCGCGCGTTCCGACGGTGCCAGACCGTCCGCCTGCAACGGAACCAACTTTGGCGGCTTCCACTCGGGCTTCACCGGCGGCAGAAGCAGTTCCGGGTCCGCCACCAACTCAATCTCAACGGTTTTCTCCTCCACCTCCTGAGCCTCCTCAGGCTTCGCCGCAGGCGCCAGCACCTGGTCCGGAACCACCCACGCCACCAATGCCGCCACCAGCAGGATCGCCACATGGATCAGCACTGAAACCCCAAGCCCAATCGCCGCCTGTTTCTGCCGCGGCACACCGCGCAGGTCCGGCAACCGGTTCGAAACCGAATCCACCCAGGTTTCAAGCCGCTGCTTCATCCGGCCCCCCCCGTGAAATTCTTCACCGTCAGAGATTCCCCCTCCAAGACCGGCACAACCCCGTACACGGATTCGCGGGCACACCATTCCACCTCTTCCCGGCGACCGCGCCTCACCAGGACCCGGCCGTTCGCAGACTCCAACAAGCCCTCCAGCGCACGCGCATACCGACTCCCGAGCGCGGCCACCGCATGCGCGGCATCGCCCAACTCGCCTCCAACCGACTCCAAACGCGCCGCCAAACGCCCTGCCGCCACAGCATCCTCAAGCGCAAACTCCGCAAACGTACCCGCGCACACCAGCAAAACCCGGTCCGGGTGGAGGCTGCATAACGCCTTGAACACCGCCTCCAGATTCAGAAGGGCTCCCACCAAAACCCGGTCCGCAGACGCGCACGCCCGGAGTGCCACCGTTCCGTTGGTTGTGGTCGTCACCACGCAGCGCCCCTCCAGCCCGGACCGGTACTCAAACGGGGAGTTGCCCAGATCAAACCCCTCAATCCGATCCCCGTGCCGCTCCCCGCCCAGGACCACCCCCGGATCCCGCCGCCTCCAGTCCCACGCCTCCTCGATCGTCTCCACCGGAACCACAGAACCCACCCCGTGCGCAAAAGCCGTTACCATCGAAGAGGTCGCACGCAGCACATCAAAAACCACGCAGGTTACCCCGCTCAAATCCCGGCCCCGCAGCAGCGCAATCTCCGCCGGGCTCAGCACCACATCCACTTTCATGGTTTGCTCCCTCCTCCACTTGGAGACGGCTCCTGAACTTTTCTCCCTCCTTTTTTCAAACTGCCTTTTCCGCCGCTCTTCGTCTGCGCAAGCCCGCGCCGCCAAGTCTGGCGCGCATGATGAAAAAGATACTGCTGCGCGTACCCCGCATAAGGCCCGAAGTACGTTGCCGCAAACTGCTTCATCCGAGCCGCCGTTGGGGCGCGTTTTCCTTTGAAATATACCTCGCGCAAAATCCTCCCAATCCACACATCCACAGGCACCGCCCCCAACCGCCCGTACCCGAACAGCAACACGCAGTTCGCCACCTTCTCACCCACCCCAGGCAAATCGCACAACGCCTTCCTCAGATCCTCATCGCCAAGCCGCGCATACCCCTCCAAATCCGCCTGCCCACCGGCCACCCGCTGCGCAGTCTTGAGGAGGTTCGCCGCCCGGTACCCCAGACCGCATTCCCGCAACTCCGCTTCCTGCGCGCCAGCCAACCGATCCGCACCGGGGTATGCGTAAAACTCCCGCCCACCCCATTCCAACCGCCTCCCAAAACGCCTCCGGATCGCGTGCGACATCTGGGCAATGTGGCTGACCTGTTTCATCGAGGACGTGATGAACGTTGCCAGACACTCCCACACCGGCTGTCTGAGGATTCGCATCCCCTGCGAGAACCCAAGGGCTTCCTCCATGGCGGAATCTTTGGGAAAAGTCGCGGCAATCGCCTCCAGATCATGATCCAGAGCCAAGTACCGGCCCACCTCCGTCTCCATTCCTTCAGGAACCCGCACCTCGCCCCCACCCGCCTCCAGATAAACCGGGGCATTCCCCAAGGCGCCCACCCAGCCCGGCCCTTCCCTCTGCCAGTGAAACACCTGCCCACTCTGGAGTGTCAGATCCAAATCCAAACCGGAGGCGGGAACCGAAAGCGCCGCCAAACCTTCGCGGCCAGTCGTTGCGGGTGCGGCGCTCACTGGATGAAGTAACTGAGGTTCTCAAGTTCGATCGCCAGATCCACGTTGTTCACCACCACATTGTCCGGCACCTGAAGAATCTGGGGCGCAAAGTTCAAAACCGCCAGAATCCCGGCCCGGACCAATCCGTTGGTCACCTCCTGCGCCACTGTGGCCGGGACCGCCAGAATCGCCATCTTCACCTGCCGCTTCCGGACCACCTCCTCGAGTTTTTCCATCGGCAACACCTTCACCCCAATCCCCCGGCGTTTCCGGTTGGCTTCGGCGTCAAATGCTGCAATCACCTCAAAGCCTTCCTTCGCAAAACCCGGGTACCTCAGGAGCGCCGACCCCAAATGCCCCGCTCCCACCAGAATCACCGGCTGCAACTGGGTCGTCCCCAAAACGTCCGTCAACCTCACGCACAAGGCATCCACGTTGTATCCCAGCCCCCGGGTTCCAAACTGGCCGAAATACGCCAGATCCTTCCGCAACTGCGTCGGCTTCACGCCGGCTGCCTTCGAAAGCGCCGCTGAGGAAACCGTATCCACGCTGTTCGCCTTCAGCCGCTGCAACGCCCGGTAGTACACCGAAAGCCGGTAAACGGTTTTTCTTGGAATCACCAGCTTCGCCATTTCTTGTGAAAAATAATTTGTTCCCCCCACAACTAAACCCTTTTCCCACGCGCTTGCAAGCAGACGGCGCCTTGGAACCGCCGCGCCCACCCCCGGTTTTCCATCGCTTCCAAAACCAAAACCGTCTAATCCCACCCGTCCCATGCGCCTCAATCGCTTTCTCGCAGCCGCCGGCCTCGGATCCCGCCGGGGGGTCGAGCAACTCATCCAGGACGGTAAAATCCGGGTCAACGGCCACGTGGTCACCGATCTTGCCACCCAAGTCCAACCCGGGGACATCGTCAAAGCCGGCCAACGCGTCCTCCACGCTCCCCAACAACTCACCGCCGCGCTCCACAAACCGAAGGGCTTCGTCTGTACGGCAAGCGATGAACGCGACCGCCGGACCATCTTTGATCTCCTCCCCCCAGAATGGCCCCGCGTCTTCCACGTGGGCCGCCTTGACATGGAAAGCGAAGGGCTCCTCCTGGTCACCAACGACGGCGACCTCGCCAACGCCCTCACCCATCCCAGCCACCACGTCGACAAGGAATACGAGGTCACCCTCGACAAACCTTTCCAGATCGAGCACCGGGAAAAAATGCTGCGCGGGATCCGGATCGAAGGCGGCCTTGCCCGGGCCGTGGACGTTCACCCCCTGCCCTACAACCGTCTGAGAATCGTTCTGCAACAGGGACTCAAAAGGCAGATCCGACACATGTGCTACCATCTCGGCTACGAGGTGCTCAAACTCCTCAGAATCCGCATTGGGCCCGTCCATCTCGGCGCGCTCAAACCCGCACACTGGCGCCCCCTCGACCCCGCCGAAATCTCGGCCCTCAAACGTTCCCTGCCCGCCACGCAGGACCGCATCCCCTCTCCGGCGCGACCACCGGCTCCTGCCGGGATCCGCAAACCGCGCCCCGCCAAATCCGGACCTGCCAAGACGCAAGCCCCTGAGAAACTCCGACGCCCGAAGGCGCGCACGCCCGGCAACTCCAAAAATTCCCGGCGCACCGGCCCCAAAATCCATTGACCGGCCAGCACCCCTCGCGTATTCCACACTCTCCGCCTACGGGCAGAATCAATTTTTATGGGCAAGCAATACAACAAAACCATCAAACGCCGTCGCCGCCTCGCTTATTTGGACCGGAAAAAAAACAAGGCCGCTGAACTCGCTGCCACCAAATCCAAACCCCGGCGCGCGAAAAAGACCGAGGCGGTTGCCGCAGAATAACCCTCTCGGGGAGTGACCCCACCGTGCTCCGGCTCTCCCAGCTCGGAAACCGCATGGGGGTCATTCTTCTTGAAAAGCGCCAACCCCGCTGTTCTCTCTGTTCGATCGCAGACACAATCTGGTAAAACCCGCAGCAAATGAACCCACAATCGGCTAACTTCCTGTCAAGCGACGTCGAAATCAAAGGGACTCTTTCGTTCGGCCAAGCCCTCACTTTCGAAGGCAAAATCGAAGGCGAAATCAAAACCCAAGGCCGTGTGGTCATCGGCCAAAAGGCGATCGTACAGGGCGATGTTTACGCCGGCGCCGTGGTGATTGCCGGACGCGTCACAGGGAACGTAATCGTCACCGAACGCTGCGAACTGCAACCCGAGGCCCAACTGATTGGGGACCTTAAGTCCCCGAAACTTCTCATTGGCGAAGGCGCCACCTTCATCGGCCAGTCCGAAGTGGTGCCGCCGGGTGGACGGCCGCCCGCATCCGCCCCAGCCCCGCAGCCATCTGGTCCTGCTCAGGGCGGTGCTCCGAACAATCCGCAGAATCCGCCCCCGCAGTCCCCTGCACCTCGCAGGCTCTTCGGATAGGATCCATCAAACTCTCCAAAACTCCGGGGCCCAGAAGGCTCCGGAGTTTTTTTTGCCCTCACCCCAGAATCAACGAGAACCAACTTGCCCTTCTGTCCAAGAATACCGGGCAGGCCAAGTCCTCATCCGCCAAAGCGGTGATGCGTAAGCCGGCTCTATAAATTTGCACCCTGACCTCCCGCTGACCCCGTTTTGCTCCGGATGAGGCCCCAAGGCGATTGGTAAGACCGCCTTACTTTACTTCCATGATTCCCAGCGCTAGGGTCTTTTCATGATCACAACCAAACTCTCGAGCAAGGGCCAGCTAGTGCTGCCTCGGTTGGTGCGAATCAAGCTGGGCTTGGCGCCCGGCGCACGTCTGCTCTGTGAGGTGCGGGGAAATAGCGTGGTACTGACCCCTCAAGGGAGAACAGCCAACCGCACAGGGTACGGAGTGAATCCCGTGAGCGGGCTCCGTGTCGCAAGGCAGTCGGCTGGAGCGGAACCGGTGAGCAGTGAGATGATCCGGAAACTTCTGGAGGAGTTCCCGTGACGTTTCTGCTGGATGTAAACCTGTTGATCGCACTCGCCTACGAAGGGCACGCGGAGCATCCCCGGGCTTCCGCTTGGTATGCCTCCTTGCCAAAGAGAGACGTCATCCTTGCGACCTGTTCGATCTGCGAGCTTGGTTTTGTGCGAGTGAGTTTTCAGGCTGGCTTGGAGGCCTCGATTCCTGAGGCTGTGGAAACACTCACCGGCTTGGTGGCATCCAGCCGGCTGCCGTTTGAGCGCCTTCCGGACGACCTCGGCGCGGCGGATCTCCCCCCCTCCGTTCGGGGGCCAAAGCAGATCACAGACGGGCATTTGTTGGTTCTCGCCCGCAAGCACGGGGCGCAACTTGCCACTTTGGATCGCGCAGTCCCAGGAGCCGTGATTGTCTGAAGACCAAGCGCGACTGTTTGTCACCGCTCGGACTCTGATTGTGAAAAATTCGGCCACTTAACCGCAGCACGCCCTCCTCCTCTGGGTTGTTTAAGACCACAGAGAGCCTGCTTGGCGTCACCTCTTGATATTTCAAATCACACCCGAAGGCCGATTTTTCAAGCTGTGACTTCTGCTAAAAAGGGTGCCCTTGCCTTTTGCAGCACCGTTTTGATGCCTGTCAGAACTTCCGATACTCCCTGCCCACATACCGGTTGGCCTCCTCAACGCCTCCAAAGGTCTGGCTGGCGGCATTCCACTCCAGCGTTTTGCCAGGGAACCGGGTCGCCACGCTCCCAAGGAGGACCGCTTCCGTCAACGGCCCTGAATATCCAAACCCCGCGCTGCAGGGTGCCCCACCCAACACCGCATCCACAAAAAGATGCCAATGATTGGATGCGCCCTCAGCCTCATGGTCGCCCTTGCCACCCCCTAAAATCCGAGGCATCGCCACATGGGGCAACACCATCACCCCGTGGGTCCCCAAAAATATCGAACCCTGTTTGGGCAATGGATTGGGCGTATCCTCAGTTCGGGCCTGTTTGAGAACCTCCTCGGGAGGCAACCGGTTTCCATCGTACCATGTCACAGCAACCGTGGGCCCCTCGGTGAAAGGAGTCCCGGGAAAAACATACTGCACACAGGCGTCGGTGGCCCATGAGTGCGCGCTGGGAGCGGCCCCGGTGCTTGTCACGCGCAGCGGCGCAGACAACGCAAGCGCTTTGAAAACGGGGTCAAAGATGTGACACCCCATGTCACCAAAAGTACCGGTGCCGAAGTCGAGCCGTTTGCGCCACTGTCCCGGGTGGTACCACTTTCCTCCGATGTACGGCCGCTCAGAGCACACTCCCAGCCACAGGTTCCAGTCAAATCCCGCAGGAATCGGATCGCCCCCCGCCGGCATTTCCCCTGTGTCCCCCCACTTCTTGTCACTCCAGGTGTGCACCTCCCTCACCTTCCCAATGCAACCCTCTTGAATCCAACGCACGGCCGTCCGGTATTCCTTGCTGGAATGAACCTGGATCCCCATCTGGGTCTGCAACCCGCGCTTGGCAGCTGTCTCGGTCAAACGCCGCACCTCGGCCAGATCATGTGCCAGCGGCTTCTGCCCATACACATGCACCCCACGCTCCAGACACGCCAAACCCATCGGAGCATGCATGTGGTCCGGAGTCGATACGTTCACCGACTGCAAATCCTTTTCCTTCTCCAAAAGCTCCCGGTAATCCCGGTACACCCGCGCTTCCGGGAACTTCTCCCGGAATTTCGCGGTCGCAGCGTCGTCCACATCGCATCCTGCAACCACCTCCACTGCGGGATGCGATGCAAGCGCCATCAGATCTCCCCACGCCATCCCGGAGAGCCCGAAACTCGCATGCCGCACCCGCCCCGAAACCGAGGCAGCACGCAACGAGCGGGCCACAAATGGAAAACCGAGGGCCGCGGATCCCAGACCTTCAAGAAACCGTCGGCGCGAAACTGCAGGGAAAGAGGGGGAACTCATGACCGGCATCCCACCCGGCACCCAGCCCAGAGTCAATCCGATTCCGTCACTTGTGTGATATTCCGTCTATTTCTTGCCCCTTGAGACCGCTCCGGACGGCTCCGCAGCCGATCCCTGCACCCCGGGCACAGGCCGACCCAGACTCCCAGCCGGTTCCACCATCCCCAGCAAACTGCACAACGTCGGCACCACGTCACTCACCATGCACGGATGCGCCAACCGTCCCGGACGCACTCCGGGCCCGTACAGAAGCACCGGGATGTGGGTGTCGTAACTGTAAACCGAGCCGTGCGTTGTGCCACTGGTCTGAAGCCCGGCCAGCACAAACGGTTTGAGGATCAACACCAAATCCCCGCTGCGTTCCGGATGAAACCCGCGAAACACCCGTTCCCCCACTGGCCCCGGAACGCGCCCCTCAAGAATCTGGTCCCGGCTGTAACACGCCTGAAACCAGCCCGTGCCAAGCGCCCAGTCCCGAACAAACGCGCAGATCTCCGACTCGGAAACGCCCTTTTCCCGGATTAGACCCCGGTTCAAGAACAGGTTGCCCTCCACCATCCGCGGAGTGAGCAGCCAGCGGCCCTCCCCGAACCGCCCTGAAAGCGCCTCGGCGAGTTTTCCAATGGTTTCCACCGGATCAAACCGGGCGCCGCCCAGTCCCTGCTCCGCCGCGAACTCGGGTGTTGGCGCGACACCGTGATCGGCCCCGAGCGCGAGCACAAACCGACCCCGCCCGACGCGTTGGTCGAGGAATTCCAAAAGCGTCTGGATCTGGAGGTCCAGCCGCAGCATCACATCCTGCACCTCCTGCGAGTACGGACCGAACCGGTGTCCGCAATAATCCAGCGAAGAAAACGAAACGCACAAAAGGTCTGGCCGCGGCCCGGTTCCGAGCTTTTCACCGGCCACCGCGGCGCGGGTGAATTCAAGCAACAACTCGTTCCCGAACGGGGTGGGCATGAGGGTCTCAAATCCCTCCTGCGGGCTGCGCCGGACTTCATGATCAAAAACGCCGGCTTTTTCGCCCGCCAACGCGCCCTCTCCGATCTGTGCATCCGGCCACTGATAGGAATCGGCCGGAAGCAACCGGGTCCATTTTTTTCCCTCAAACGATTCGGGCAATTTGCGGGCGTTGAATTCCGCGACCCATTCGGGCAACTGACTGCAGTAATAGCTGCTGGTCACAAAACGGCCGCTCGCCGATTCAAACCAGTAGGCGCCCGCAGGCCTTCGACCGGCCGGCAGAATCGCTCCGCGGTCCTTCAGGGACACCCCAACCACGCGCCCCCCAAACCGGAGCCGGAACTCGTCCGCAAACGTCGACCCAACGAAGTTGCGGGGCGACATCCGCCCCGCAGGACTCGAAGTGCCGACCCCTTCCACAGTCTCGTCTCCCACGCAGTACCGCATCCGACCCGTGGACCGGTCAAACCAGTCGTTGGCGATGATCCCGTGCGACATCGGTGTCGCGCCACTCCAGAGACTGGCGTGACCGGGAGCCGTGACGGTGGGGAAATAATCGTAGTGTACCGAGGTGAGAAAACAGCCCTGCTCCATCAACCTGCGAAAACCGCCCTTGGAAAACTGGCCATTGAACCGCTCCAAATAATCGTAGCGCAACTGGTCCACCAGCACCGCCACGACCAGACGCGGCGATTCCCCCGCGAAAGCCACTCCGCACACGCGCACCAAGAACGCGCCAATGGCGCACCGCACAAAAAACCGGTTCAACATTCGGGTCATGGGGGAGAGAAAAAGAAGGTTACAGCGAAAGCCGGGCGACAAAAAACAGGACCATACCCCAACAAAACAGCGCGCAGGTCAACTGCTCATCGCTGGAGATTCCCCCCGGTTTCCCCCCGGGGTTCTGGCCGGGGAGTTTCCGCAAACTTCCCCTTGCCCCGCAGGCTCTTGCCGGACAATAGTAGGGGCTCGAGTCGTAGTTCCGGAGCTTTCGCGGGGGCCCAGGGTACAGACCGGGCCGTTGAGTGAAGCGGATCCGGTTCCCATGGAGTTCCCGTGTCATTCGGGAGCCAGACTCGGAAAGGGATGCCCATCGAGGCTGGTCCACCCATTGAGGGCTGGCTCGCGGCGGGTGTACCGAACAGACCCTTTCGTAAGTCGTCGCAGTCGAACCGCTCCACATCCCACCATGGCCGAACAGGCAATCGAAACAGAAGGCAAAATCACCCAGGTGCTCGCGGGCACCATGTTCCGCGTCGAACTGGACAACAAACATCAGGTTCTGGCGCACATCTCCGGGAGAATGCGCAAGCGCTTCATCCGGCTCACCACGGGTGACAGGGTCAAACTGGAAATGTCCCCCTACGACCTCGACAAGGCACGGATCGTATACCGGCTGGGCTGATTCCCCCGGTCCCGAGTTCTTCTCCCCCTTCCCGCCGCGCAACTGCACGGTATCGTTTTCTGAATCCACGGCCCGCCCACTGGCGGGCCGGTTGTGTTTTCAAGCCCAGCCACCGAACGTCGCAAAGGCGTTTGAAATCGCCACCGGGCAACTGCACACTGCAGCACCGGCACACCGCCGGATGCCAAAACACCCCACCCCTCATGCGCATTACCCCCTGCGGCGCCGCCGGCGGCGAAGTCACCGGATCTGCCTATCTTGTCGAGAGCGGCTCCGCTCAATTCCTGATCGATTGCGGCCTCTTTCAAGGGGGCCGACGTTCCGAGGCGCTCAACGTCTGCCCGGCGCAATCCAGCGCGTCGACCCTCGCCGCGGTGCTCCTCACCCACGCCCATCTTGACCACGTCGGACGCCTCCCTCTCCTTTACCAGGCCGGTTTCCGCGGCCCCATCCTTGGCACCCCGGCCACCTTGGAGCTGGCCGGACTCATCCTCCGCGATGCCGCCCGGGTCCAACTCTTCGATGTGGAACGGAAAAACCGCCGCCTTGAACGCGCCGGAAAACCCGCGGCGCGTCCCCTCTATACCCCCGACGAAGTCGAGCAAACCCTACGGCTCCTCCGGCCAGTCCCGTACAGAACGCCGGTCCCCATCGGGCCCGGGATCGAAGCGGTCTGGCAGGAAGCCGGACACATGCTCGGTTCGGCGAGCATTCTGGTGACGGCGTCCGGGCGTAAGGTGGTGTTCTCAGGCGACCTCGGCCCATTGCACGCGCCGATCCTGCGCGAATTCGAGCCGTTTGCAGATGCGGACACCGTGTTTCTGGAAAGCACCTATGGGGACCGGGAACACCGTTCGTTTTCCCAAACCGTGGCGGAATTTCAAGGGATCGTGGAAGAAGCAGCCCGGGATGGAGGCCGGATGCTCGTTCCCACATTTGCGGTGGGCAGGGCCCAACTTCTCACCGTGTTGCTCGCAGAAATGTTCCGGAAAGGAAGGGTCACACCGTTTCCCGTGTTTCTCGACAGCCCGATGGCTATTGAAGCCTCAAAGATCCTCCACCGGCACCCAGAATTGTTCGACCGCGAAATGCATGAGTTCCTTAAAAACGGGAATCTGGAGGACGACCTGCGCACCCTGCGCTGCACAGCCTCCGCGGAGGAGTCGCGCCAGATCAACCAGACGCGCGGCGCCTGCTTTGTGATGGCCGGGGCCGGCATGTGCAACGCGGGCCGGATCCTGCACCATCTCCGGCACAACCTGTGGAAACCCGACACCCATGTGATCATTGTGGGGTTCCAGAGCCGGGATTCGCTCGGCCGCAGACTGATCGAGGGCGCCCGGGAGGTGCGGATCTTTGGCGAACCCGTCCAAGTGAAGGCCAAGATCCACACCCTCGGCGGATTCAGTGCGCATGCGGGCCAGTCTGATTTGCTCCGCTGGCTGGCTCCTGTGGCCCACCGCCACCCACGGATCCTTCTCACCCACGGTGAAGACAATGCGCGCTCCGCGCTCGCCACAAAAATCAGGGACCAGTTCGGACTCGACGCTGCGTTACCAGCCCTGAACGTCCCGATCGACTTGTAAGCGGCTGGGGCGCCCACCAGGCCGCTTCCAGAGCCGTTTTGAGGCAGTTTTTCAATCAGTCTGAAAACGCAAATGCGCACTCTTTTTTCTCCACTAAGATTCCCGGGCCAACCCGGTTGACGTGGGAAATCCCCCCACCCTTTTCCCCATGAAACTCCAACTCCTTGGTTCCCTCAGCCTGCTCACCCTCTGCAACTCCGTCTCTGCCGCACCCCAGTGGATCTGGAGCTCGAAAGAAGGGACTCCGAGCGCCGATTTTCGCAAGTCGTTTGCGGCCCCGGCTGGTCTGAAATCCGCCGTGCTCGAGGTCAGCTGTGACAACGAAGCCGAGGTCGAACTCAACGGGCGCAAGATTGTTTCCACCAAAAACTGGCAGCAGGCGGGAATCGCCAGCGTGCTGGCCCACCTGAAGACAGACGGGCCCAACGAGCTTTTGGTTCACGGAAAAAATGAGGGCGCGCTGGCGGGGTTGCTGGTCCGGATCCGAGCCGCCGCGGGCTCCGGGCCGGAAACGGTGCTGATTGAAACCGACGGCACCTGGGAGGCGCGCAAGCCGGGCGCTCAGGACTGGACACCGGCGGTGGTGGTTGGCGAGTACGGACGGGCTCCGTGGGGCAAGGTTCTGGACAACGCCCGGACAGCGACTGCGGCCAAAAACTCCGGCAGCACAGAATCGGTTGCCGCCTCGGAAATCACGGTGCCTCCGGGATTCAAGGTGGAGAAACTTTACAACGTACCGAAGGAGGAACAGGGCTCCTGGGTGGCGCTCACTGTGGATTCCAAAGGCCGGCTCCTGGCCGCTGACCAGTATGGCGCCCTCTACCGGATGACGCCCCCCGCTCAAGGCGGTTCGCTGGTCCCGGAACGGCTTTCGCTCAACCTTGGAAAAGCCCACGGGCTGCTGGCGGCATTCGACAGCCTGTACGTCATGGTCAACGAGGACGGGAAGAACAACGGCCTCTACCGCGCCACCGACTCCGACCGGGACGGCGAATACGATACCGTGACCAAACTGCACACGATGGCCGGTGGAGGCGAACACGGCCTGCACAGCATGGTGCTGAGCCCGGACGGAAAGCGGATCTTTTTCAACTGCGGCAACCACACCCAGTTGCCCGAAGGGCTGGTTCAAAGCCGGGCCGCAAAGATCTGGGCTGAGGATCATGTGCTGCCGAGGATGTGGGACGCCAACGGCCATGCGCGCGGAATCCTGGCCCCGGGCGGCTACGTGTGCAGCATGAACCCAGACGGGACCGGCCTTGAACTCTTCTGTTACGGATTCCGGAACGAGTTCGACATCTGCTTCAACAACCAGGGCCAACTCTTCACCTACGATGCGGACATGGAGTGGGACATCGGCACCCCATGGTACCGGCCCACCCGGGTCAACCACTGCGTGAGCGGTGCCGACTTCGGATGGCGGAGCGGCAGCGGCAAATGGCCCAATTACTACCCGGACAACCTGCCCACCACGCTCGATATCGGTCCAGGCAGCCCGACAGGGGTCGTGTCCGGAACCGGCGCGAAATTCCCGGCGAAATACCAGCACGCCATTTTCATCAACGACTGGACCTACGGGACGATGTGGGCCGTCCATCTCCAGCCCAAGGGCGCGTCCTACACCGCCACGCGCGAGGAGTTCGTCTTTGGAAAGCCGCTGCCACTCACCGATGTCGTCATTCATCCTCAGGACGGCGCCATGTATTTTGCCGTTGGCGGACGCCGGACCCAGTCCGGCCTGTACAGGGTCACTTACACGGGAGCGGAATCGACGGCGCCGGCGGCGCCGGCCCCGCTGAGCGAGGAGTTCAAGCTGCGTGCGGCGCTGGAGGCATTGCACACCGAGGGAACCGACCCCAGCCGGGTTCTGGCCCAGGCATGGCCGCATCTGGGACATGCGGACCGCCACATCCGCTACGCCGCACGGGTTGCCATTGAACGCCTCCCGGCGGAACTCTGGCGCGAAAAGGCGCTGACTGAATCCCATCCGGATGCCGCTCTGGAGGCGTTGGTCGCGCTGGCCCGGGTTTCGGGAACCGTTGCGGCCGGTACCGGCGGAAAGCCGGCGGCAGGCAAGGGCGCGATCAAGACTAGTTCCTCCGAGGCGATCCCAACGGTGGCACCGGAGAATGTGGCCCTCCAGAACCGGCTTCTGAACCGGTTGGCGGATTTGGACACGCCTTCCCTTTCCCAAAACCAGCAACTGAATGCACTGCGCGCCCTGCAACTGGTTCTGATCCGGCTGGGAAAACCCGACGCGGATACCTGCGGCAAGATTGCGGCCCGTCTGGAAAAACGGTTTCCCTCGACTGATGCAACCTTGGACCGCGAACTCTGCCAAACCTTGGTGGCCGTGGATTCGCGGGCTGTGGTGCCGAAAGCCTTGGGATTGCTTGGAACCGTCCATGACGATTTCAAGGAGATCGCTTCGGATGCCGTGCTGAGTCGTAACGACGGGTACGCCAACGCAGCCCGGGCTGCCGCCGGAAGCCGGCCCAACGCACAACAGATCGCCTTCATGTTCGCCCTGCGCAACGCCACCGCGGGTTGGACACCGGAACTGCGCCGCACTTTCTTTGGCTGGTTTCCCCGGGCCCGCCAGTGGAAGGGCGGGAACAGTTTCAAAGGGTTCATCGAGAACATCCGCAAAGAAGCGCTCGAGAATTTTGCACCTGCATCGGAACGGGCAGCATTGGAGGCCCTGAGCACCAAGGAACCCGCCGCGCTGATCACGAACTTTGTGGCGCCCAAAGGACCAGGCAAGGCCTATACGGTGGACGAAGCGCTGCAACTGGTTTCCGCGCCGGACTCCCTCAAGAGCCGCAACTTTGCCCAAGGCGAAGCGATGTTCCGGAGCACACTCTGTGCGACCTGCCACCGGTTCAATGGCGAGGGCGGCAGCATTGGACCGGACCTGACCGGTTCGGGCAATCGGTACACCCTGCGCGACCTGCTTGAAAACATCATCGACCCGAGCAAGGTCATCTCCGACCAGTACGACAGCCATGAGATCACGTTGAAAAATCAGAGCATCGTTCTGGGCCGGATTGTGGTGGAGGAGAACGACAAGCTTTTCGTGGTGAGCAACCCGTTCGCGCCCGCTGACCAGACCGTGCTGAATTCCGGAGACGTTCTCCGCAAGGAAGTGCGCAAGGTATCCATGATGCCGCCAGGACTGGTCAACTCCCTCAACTCCGATGAACTGCGGGACCTTGTGGCTTACCTGCTCAGTGGCGGCAATCCCAAGGACAAGGCATTTGCTCCCTAAGCCCAGGCCCGCTTGGAGTCGCCGGACTCCGGCCCCGGGAAAGTTTCTGTCGCAGGAAACGCCCGGCTCGCGTACACCGCTCGGGTTCAGACCATGAAACCTGCACCCGAACCGAAGCCCGGCGGCAACCTGCGCTGGCTGATGGTGTTCCTGGCGTTTTCCGCCACGGCCATCAACTACATTGACCGCGCGAATCTGGGCGTTGCCGCGCCATTTATCGCCAAGGACCTGAACCTGTCACCGGAATCCACCGGAGCGCTGCTGGGGGCATTTTTCTGGACCTACGCCGCGTTCCAGCTTCCCTCGGGCTGGTTCATCGACAAGGTGGGCGCGCGGGTGGCCTATCTGGTGGCCGTGATCTGGTGGTCACTGTTCACCGGGGCAGCCGCGCTGGCCCGGACATTCAACGCGCTGTTCGGAATTCGGCTCCTGCTGGGGGTCGGCGAGGCCCCCGCGTATCCCGCGAACTCCAAGATTGTTTCCGAGTGGTTCCCGCGCCAGGAACGGGCTCTGGCCACCAGTATCTTTGACAGCGGCAACCGGGTGGGAACGGCACTCTCGCTGCCCATTGTCTCGGCTATCATCGCCACGTTTGGTTGGAGGATGTCGTTTGTGATCACCGGCGCACTGGGGTTTGTCTGGGCGGGGTTCTGGCTCTGGCTGTACCGGTCCCCGCGGGAACATCCATGGATCACCCGCGAGGAACTGGCCCATATTGAATCCGGCCAGAACTCGGCTCCGACCGAATCCGGTGGCGCACCGGTCCGCTGGCGGGACCTGTTCCGGTATCGAACCGTGTGGGGGATGATGCTGGGGTTCTTCTGCCTGAACTTCGTGATTTATTTCTTCAGCACTTGGTTCCCGTCCTACTTGGTGAAGGCGCGCGGTTTCGACCTCAAAAAAATGGGGCTGATCGGAATGATTCCCGCGCTGGTGGCGGTGTTTGGCGGGTATCTCGGCGGATACGTGTCCGACCGTCTGGTCCGCAGCGGGCTCCGGCTCACTCTGGCCCGGAAGATCCCAATTGTATCGGGAATGGCGCTTTCGTCCTGCATCGGCCTGGCGGTCTTGGTGGAAAGCACAACGGCCGCCATCGCGCTGCTTTCGCTCTCCTACGCCAGTCTGGCCTTCGCGGCAGCAAGCATCTGGTCGCTGCCGGCCGATGTGGCTCCCTCCAAAAACCACGTGGGCTCGATTGGCGGCATCCAGAATTTTGCGGCCAATCTTGCCGGAGTCTGCATCACCACTTTTGTGGGCGTGATGCTGCAAAGAACCGGCGGGTTTGTGGTGCCGCTGCTGGTCGCCGGAGGCTTCTCCATCCTGGGCGCGCTGGCTTACCTGATTGTGGTGCCCGAGATCGCTCCGCTGAAATCCAAGGACGCGCCAATCCGCTGACCGCCCGTTGGATCACCGGGATTGCAGCCCGGCAGTGTTCACAGAAATCACCCGGTACTGGTGGCTCTTTCCGGAAACAGCGGCGGCATCCACATACCGCATCGGGACCAGAGGCTGGGTGGGCGTGTCGCTGTAGGAAAGGTTCTGGAAAATCGGGCGACCAAACGGATTCTTGGGCTGTTCCGGGAGTTTTGCGAGCAGCACGCCATCCCGTTCAATGATGAATCCCGCCAGGCCGCTTTCCAGATCCGCCTCCGCATTCCAAGTCAACACGTTGCCCTCCACCTTCAAACCCGTCGGGGCTGGGGGCGGCGTCGAATCCGGGACGGCGGTGTCCTTCATGTACTGGCTCCATGCCTTCGCCATGCCAGCCGTTGGCAGCCAAAGACTTTCCTCCACAGCACCCGCATAACCCGCCGCCGGCTCCGGCGCAGCAGCTCCGGTCTCCCACCCTTTGAGCGGAACCACCCATGCTCCAGAACCGGGCACGGTCCGCAGCGGGCCGCCGACCGTTTCCGGCAACCGGAGGCTCAGACAGGCGTCCATCCACGGGATGGCCAGGTACCGCTGGTTGCCGCACTCATGGCTGGTCAGCGGATCCGCTGACACTCCAATCAACGCCCCCTTGGATCGGAACGCTTTGAAAAAAGCCTCCACGCCGCCCCAGACCCCGCCGAACCGCCCGTCTTTGACAGTCACCCCTTCCCGGGTCCCGAGATTGCACATGACCGGCACCTGGAGTGACTCTGGACGCACCTCATAAACGGCGGACTTCTGCGGGGAACCCGCCACCGCCGGCGCACCTGACCTCAGCCATGCCGCCGCCACCCGCTGGGGATGCAGCAACACCATGCCTCCGGCCCAGTGTCCGCCGCCACTGTGGCCCCAGAGCGCCCATGGAACGCGCTCCAATTCAGGGTGCCCGCTTGCCCTGCCCAGATCGGACAGCGCCTTGAGAAAAGCGCTTGAGGAGCCGTTCCTCGGATCGCACCAGAGCTGGCAATCGGCTTTTTCGGGCTGCTCAAAGGCGGGGGAAAGCAACGCACAGCGGTGTTTCCGCGCGAGTGCCTGCCAGTGGAGATCATGCGCACCGGTCTGGCCCGATTTGCAGGAACCCTCGCCACAGCCGTGCTGATGCACCACCACCCCACGCAACTCGCGCACCCCTTCAGGCACCCAAAGCGTGTAGGAAACTGGATACGCCAGTTCCCCGGTTTTTTCAGATTTCTCGTAACGGACCCGGTAATAGGGCGGTTCGGCTGGGACCGTGTTCTGGTAAACATCCGCGGCGCTCAAAACAAACGTCGGAAAACCGGCAATGCACGCAATCAGGGGGAATCGGGTCATGGGCCGGAGAATAGGCCAACCCCTCACCGCATCAAAAGCTTTCCAACTCAAACGACTGCAGGAAATCGCCGTGGAAACGATGCAGGTGTTCACACGGCGTCGCCTTTGGGAGGTTGGTACTCCGGGATGCCGGGACTCGGTTTTTAAGAGCCATCGCTTCTGCGCACCTAGTCGCAGGGTCGGCTCACCACCAGTAGGTGAACCGGGCCCGAAGCATCCGGGGTTCCACGGGATGGAAATGAATGTCCTCAAATCCGCCCGCAGGTTCGCCCGCAAGACGGCTCCCGTAAAAGTACTCGATGTCGCGGTCCCGGCGGTCCAGCAGGTTCACGCATTCCAGAGCCGTCTCCCACCGGTCCGTCCGGTAGCCCACTTCGGCATTGACCCCGCAGGTAGGCCGCCCCTTGACCGCGCCCTCCTCGGACAACGGCCTCCGCCCAAACGCGCGGACCCGGGCCGCGGAAAACCATCCCGCATCCATCCCCTGAGCGCCCAGCACAAACCCGCCGCTCAACATCCACGGAACGCTGTTGGGAATCCGATCGGCACCCGGACTGTCACGCAACCGAGCACGAGTGAGCGCGGCCTCCAGATCCCATCGGAGCCAGTCTTTGGGTTTCCAGTACAGGGAAGCTTCCACGCCAGATCTGGCGGAACCCGGCCCGGCCTCGTTGGTGCCGGCGTCTCCGACATAAACCAGTTCGCTCTCGCTCTCCAACCACCAGAAGGAAACCGTGGCAGTGACATCCTCAACCACACTGGAGCGGAGACCAAACTCCGCCCCCACTGTCCGTGCCACCGGGTCCACGGGATCCACGCGACTGCCCGACACCGGGTCCCGCAGCGTGTTCACCCCCCGGGCGTCGTTGCTGTGAAATCCGGTGCCGAAATTCCCATACAACTCCGTCTTCTGCCATGGACCCAGAACGAGGCTGAACTTCGGGCTCACCACCCCGGCAAATTCCGTTCCGCTGTTGCCCCTCGCACCGGAGGAAACAGCGAACTGAAATCCGTCCGCCCGGATCCCGGTGACGGTGCGCATCCATGGGGTCCAGCGGGTGGTGGCCTCGCCAAAGATCCCCACGCTGTTCTGCGTGACGTCATCCTCGCGGATCGTGGACACCACGTTTCTACGCTCCGTTGCATGGAGCCCGATCCCGTGGATCCAGTCGCTGCGGAGCTGAAGCCCCGAAGTGAGTTCGGTTTCGTATCCAAGGAGACTGAGGCGGTCCCAAGACCGGGCCAGTTCGCCTCCAAGAACGGCGCGCTGTTCTGCCTGTTCAAACTGGTCGCCGCGGTCCGGGTCGGTCAGGCGATAGGTGAAGTTCGAAAACAGGTCCAGATCGTAGTAGATCCCGTATAGGTTGAGCCGGGTCTTGCCGTTTCCATCGTCCTTCTCCCGGTGCACCTGCACACTGTACCGCTGGCTTTCCCCGCCATTGGTGGGATCCACAAAGTCAAACCGTCCCAACCGACCGTCCCTCACCGCGCGCATCGGGATCTGGTCCGTGCTCCGCCAACTCCCGCGGTACCCCAACAGAGTCCACGTAAAATGATCCTCCTCGTTCCCCTCGTAGTACCGGGCAAACCCGTTCCCGCGCTGCGCCTGTTCGGCCAGTTTCCACGGCCCGTCGTAGTACCCGTACTCGCCTGCCACCGTCAACCGGCCCGATTCCGGACGGTCCCCCATCCAGAACGTGTGCCCCGATGCGCCCCGGTAAAATCCGTATTCCCCCAGCCCAAACGTCGCGAAGCCCCGCGGTAACGCATCCAGAAACCGGAAGTCCGCACTCCCGGCACTTGAAAAATCGCCATTCCGCGCGGCATAGGTCCCCTTCACGTAATCCACGCGCTCCACCAACTCGGGGATGAGGATGTTCAGATCGGCGTACCCCTGCCCGTGAGAATGCGTCCGCATGTTCACCGGCATGCCGTCCAACGAAATCGCAAAGTCGGTCCCGTGATCGAGGTTGAACCCCCGCAGAAAATACTGGTTCGCCTTTCCCCCACCGGAATGCTGGGTCACCACCATTCCAGGGACCGACTCCAATATCTCCCCCCGCCTCAACAGGGGCCGCGCCCGCAATTCCTCGCCGCTAATGCCGCCCTCGGATGCCGAAGGAACCAAACCCAGCAGGTCCGCGGTTTTTCCCAGAACCAAGGTTTCCTCCAGACGCGCGGGCTCATGTCCGGACACGGTGCCACCCGCCACACAAAGCCCCCAGAGAGCCAGAAACGGCGCCTGAGTTTTGCGAGACACACGGAAAGTCAGGAGAGGGAGCATAGGCAGCCGAAGTTTGCATCAGCAAAAACCCGCTACTGCAAACCAATTGCAACATTCCAGCAAGCCTGCGGTTCAGAATGCGAGCAGGTTCAACTCCAAGTAGCCAAAGTCCGTGCTGTCTGGACGCAGGGTGTTCCGCACAAAATCGCCCGCGACAAAATGCGCGTACCCGGCAATCAACTCGAGCTGGGAGGTCACCTGCCACCGGGCACGAACATCGAACTCGTGTCCGACAGAGTTCCCGCTGTTGCCCGATTTGTCCCGGAGATTGCCCGCAGCGGCAAACCGGTCCGAGTCGCTGGCCAGCCAGTACCAGCTGTACCCGAGGTCGACCCGCAGTTTTTTGTCCGGCGTGAGTTCCAAACGGAGCTTCGGGGCATGGATGTTCTCAAACACAATGTAATCGTTGGCGGACCACGGGCGCCCGAACCCGTAGAATTTTTCGAACCGGTTGTCCTGCCCGTCCAAGGGGTTCCGGTCTCCGCTGGCGTACCCGTAGAAAATGCTGAATCGAGGATCCCAAGGCTGATGGAACCGGTAGCCCACCTCGGCCGTTGCGCCGAAAGCCCGGAGATCCCGGGAACCGGATTCGCCGAACTGGCCGACGACATCGGCATCAAAGTCAAAACCGCTCTGTCCAAAAACTCCGTACACGCGCAGACCCGGCGAATGGACCATCCGCCTCGGCACAACTCCCACGGCCTTCTGGTGGAGAGCGAGGTAGAAAGGTTCCAAAGTCAGGAAATCCGACCACCGGCGCCAGTGCCCGATGGCTCCATAGACCCACTGCCCATCCACGGGCTGATCGGTCTCGTACTTGTCCCGCTCCAAGGGTTGCACCGCCAGAAGATCCACCTGCCAGTCGTTGGACTCCTGCCCCAAAGCACCCCGGAACCCACGGAACGTGTTGGCCGTGTTGCGCCACTGGTTGTTCCCCAGGAGACGGCGGTCCAAAAACTCGAAGTTCTGTGTCCCGTACCGGACACTGAGGGGCCGTTCGTTCCACCTCGAATCCACGCCCAGCGCCTCTTTGAAATACAACTCGCCCTGCAACCGGATGAACTCGAACTCGTTGACGTCCCGGGTGTCCTTGGCAAACCGACCGCCCCACCGACGCGAATCCTGCATCTCCACCGCAAACCGGAACGGATCCAGCACATCCCGGATCCCAAAATACACCCGGCTGCGTTGCAGATACGGCTCGTCCACCACGGCCACTGACCGCCGGATATCGTCACTCCGGTACTCGTATCGGAGACGGAAATCCGCCCCAAGATCCATCCAAGCCGGAAACTCCAGAGGCCCGAGCGATCCGGGTTTCCGCACGTACTTGGGAATGTCGGGGTCGCGGGTGGTGCTGTAGCTCAGGGGCGCCCGGTAAAACGTGCCCGCCTTGGCGGGCGCGGGGGCGGAAGCGACTGGAGCAGGTTCGGCAGTGCCGGCATGGGCGGCGGCAATCGCGCGGATCAACGCGGAAAACAGAAGGCTGTTTTTAAAATGCATGCGGTACTGGGTAGCGACCTCCCGGGTCGGGGTGGGTTTTCCTCCTCCCCTTGCGGGGCTGGACGGGTCACCTCCGATTCAACTCCGGCCCAAAAGACGCGGCGCAAAAAAAGAGGCACTCAAATCCCTACCCATTGAAACCACACTAGTCAAGTAGAGTATTAAACCCAATCCAAGAGACCCTCCTCCACCCGGTTTCAGCGGTCTTCCTCGTACCAGGATGCGATCTGGTAGTCCGCCACCAAGCCGCCCCGGCCCAGCGCCTCGTCGTAGTGCACCGACTGGACCCCGGTCATCCGGATTGTTTTGCCCACAAACGCCCCGTAAACCGAGTCGGTGTTGCCCCCGCCGACAATCGTCACATCGTACCCCGGCGCGTACACGGCTCCCTTAAACCCACCATTCCCGGAGATGGACATGCTCCGTACGGTGCCCGCCGGCGGCGCCACCCCGTACATCTGCAGGTAAAGACAGTCGTTGGGGTTTGAAAAACCGTTTCCGGCGATATCCACGTTGCCTTCCACGAAAAACCGGACCCGGACCCCGGGATCCAGGATGATCTGGGAATTGCCGGTCAGACTGGTGTCGCCGCGCACCACGATCTGGATATAACTCTCCTGATACGCGCCATTGGCATCCTTGACCCCGGCGAGTTTGAGCGTCTGGTTGCCGCTCAACCGGAGCTGGTCGAGGAGAAAATTGACCGGGGCGGCGCTGCTGGCCTGCAACACCGCGCTGCCACCCACCGAACTGACCGAAAGATCGTAGGAGATGTTCACCGGACGCACCACCTCAATGACGTCCTGGTAAAAGTTGGAGTAAATCTTGTTGTCGGGATCCCCCCGGTGCCCGGTGACATTGTCCGCGTTGGTCACCGAACCGCCATTGGTGCCCGCGGTGCCATACACATGGGCCGACCCGGCGTTGATCAGTTCCCCGTTGGTGGCGATGTCGCCATTCCACTGGACACGGTCCGCCATCCCTGCCGGATACGCCCCGTTGAGGGACTTGGCCGGATCCTCCGAATCCCAGCTGTCGATGACGATGTTGTGGTTGTTCAGGTTGATTCCCTCCACCGCCATCATGGCCAACCGGAACGCGTACACCGGCTTTGCTACCGCCTCCACATAGCGCCTGGCCTGGGGCCGGCTCAGCAGGGTGCCCGTGCGCCGGTCCCGGAGCAGGCTCAGCTTGCGCAGCACCAGATCCGCCTTTTCGCCCGCCACGGTCGGCGGCCCCGTCACGTCGGTGATCCCCGTACTCCGGATTCGGTAATAGGGCTCCCCCTGCGCATCCTCAAACGGCAGGTCCACCGTCACCAGCGCATACGAACGGGTGCCGCCCTCCCCCGTCCGGTCCATCGGCGCTGAACTGAGGTAACTCGCCCCCTGCGCGTCGTACTGCCCGTTCGCGTTGGTGTCCGTGTAGGCTTCATTCGCGTCCCGGCTCCCGTTCCCGTTCGTGTCCACAAAGGGCTCCCCTGCTCCCCGGGTCCAGCTCCCGGTAAACGCACCAGACGGATCGTACAACGTCTTGCGCACCTCGTTCATGGCAAAATCCACGCCGGCCTCCGCGGCCAGGAGCGACACCTGCCAGCAGGCCGCCTGATGCACCACTCGGTACTGCCTGCCCACCACAAAAAAACAGGCTGCACCCGCAGACGCCAGAACCAGACCGAACGCAAGCGCCATCACGAGCGCCCCCCCTTTTTCCCCCCGAACAAACGGCTTTTTCTTCATGCACAGATCCTCTTGGTTACGACGTCACCCGGCGTTTTTGCGGCCCCTCAGGAGCACGCTTGTGGAAAGGGAGGTGCCATCCCGGCTCCCTGCGGAGAGACTGTACCGGGGCTGAAAACGGACCGTCACCTTCAACACCGCCTGGTTGAGATCCGCCGGAAACGTGAGATCGAATCCCGCCACATCCGTGGCGAGGGCCGTCTCCACCCCGCCCGCCATCCGGTACACGGACTGGCCCCGCCGGTAATAGCTCACCCGTTGCGGCACGGTGCCGTAAGTCACCTTGCCGTTCACCAATTGCGGAGTGCGCGGGATCAGGCTCCCAGCCGACTGATAGTAATCGGGGATATCCACGTCCACGCCGCCATCCGCGCGGGAAGTCACGCTGAGGGAACGGCGCAGATCCATCGCCACATAGTCCAAAAGCCGCAACTGGGCTGCCTGGCTGCTGGCATGGTGGGCCGAGGCCAGAAAACTGCGCTGGAAAGACATCAATCCGAACACTAGGACTCCAAGCACCACCACGCTCACCGCGCAGGACACCATGGTTTCAGTGAGCGTCATTCCACTGGTTTGTAAGCACCGGGTTTTCATTTCTTTTTGTCCTTGCCGGTTTGCCCGCCCACGGTGCCCTGCGGATGCGACGATCCGTTGCCATTGCCGTTGCCTGTGGTTCCGCCTGTGGTTCCGCCTGTGGTTCCGCCCGTGGTTCCGCCCGTGGTTCCGCCTGTGGTTCCGCCCGTGGTTCCGCCCGTGGTTCCGCCCGTGGTTCCGCCCGTGGTTCCGCCCGTGGTTCC
>CAIURC010000196.1 GCA_903901425.1 uncultured Spartobacteria bacterium
AATCCCTCAAAACCGCTCCCAACCCCAAAGCGAGCCTGCCATCCCTGGGCGAATTCTTTCGCGCCGACCTCTACCCGGTGCCGACCAGCGACGTGGTGGCCCACATGGTCCTCGATCACCAAGCCCACATGCACAACTACCTGGCTCGGCTCGGATTCGAAGCCCGGATCATGCTCCATGTGTACGGGCATCTCCGGTACCTCAACCGCCAAGTGGACGCCTTCCTGCGCTACCTGCTTTTCACGGAGGAGGCCCCTCTCACTGCCCCGGTAAACTCCGACTCCCCCTACGCCCGTGATTTCTCCTCGCAGGGCCCATGGGACTCCAAGGGCCGATCCCTGCGCGATTTCGACCTCCACACCCGGCTCTTCAAGTACCCCTGCAGCTTCCTCATCTACAGCGAGGCCTTCGAAAAATTGCCGCCTCAAATGCGGGAACTTCTCCTGAGCAAACTCCTCAAAATCCTCGACGGCTCCCTCGACGACCCCCAATTCGCACGGATTACCCCAGAGGACCGCAGCGCAATCCTCGAAATTCTCCGCGAAACACTCCCGTTCCTCCCGGCGACCGCAAAATCCCCCGCCCCGTAAGCCAGTTTCTAAGCCGCGTTGGGCCCATGCCCGAGCACGCCGACAATCACTCCTGCAGCCCTATTTGACCGGAACAGCAGCCTTCGGAGCCCCCGAAACGGTCCCGCCTCCCGGACCCTTGAACGGCTTCAAGGCGCCAGGGCCAGTCTCCGGAATCCCGCGCTCCATCCGGTCCAGCCATTCGGGCTTGGAGGTCCTCCAGCGCTGAATGTTTGGACCGTTCACCTTGGTCTTCCATCCGCCAGGATAGCACGTGGTCTCAGGATACGGCTCGCCGCTGGTCCGCTGGACCGCGACAATACTGTACCCGTCTCCCTCCCTCCAATACCAGCCACGGGCAATCCATTCCGAGGTCACATGGCCCCGGACATCGCTGACCCGGAAAAAGGTGTACCGCGGTCCAAACAAGCCGTCTCCAGGCCACGCCGCGCACCCGGTCAGCGCCAAACATAAACTCAACAAGATCCCGCGCATCTCCCCAGAGTGGAGGCCGCCTCCTCCAAGCTCAAGCGCTCAGATGGCAGCCCCTGCCTTTCCATTCACTTTGCCGGTGTCCTCTGATCCATGCGCACCCCTTTTTCCGGCTCCACAGGCGCACCGGCTTTGTCCACCGGACTGGTGAACAGGTATTTCCAGACCGCCTCATGCACAAACTGGCCCCCGGCGTCCTTCATCGCACCGCCTCCAGGCACAATCCCGCTGTGCGCCCGCTTGGCATCTCCGGCCACATCCGCCGCCGTGATCAGACGCCGGCTATGCCCATACGGCGGTTGCTCCTTGTCCACGTCCACCAAGGGACCGAACCGGTGCAATCCGAGAAGCTGCCAGGACCTCGGGTAATGATCGTCCTTCCAGCCTCCATCCAGCACATGGCTAAACCCAAAAAACCGTTCCTTGGGCGTTGCGGACTCCAGCCCCTGCCAGTCCTCGTACTGGTCCCGCGGCCCGCAGAACATCACCACGCGTCCCACCCGCTGATGCAGCGCAAACCGAGCCGAGGTCGTGGCTCCATGCGAGGCCCCGGTAATCACCACCTTTTCCCAGTCCAACCCCGAACGGTCGGAATTCAAAAACTGCGCCCATTTCCCTTCGGGATTCTTTTCCGACAACCAACGCACCAACTGGAAGGCGCGTTCCATCATTCCGTCCGGTTTCGGAATCTCGACCAGGGGAGAAACGTCCTCGCCCGTGGCCGCCTCAAGGCGTATCTTGCCGAGGGTCTGCGTGTCAGCCGGTGGCGCACCGCTGCCAAACTTCGCAAACCAGCCGTTGGCGTAGTGCACCTGAATGGCATGCATCCCGTAGCTGTTCACCCTCTCGAAAAGGGCTGGCGGATACCCCATCAGCCATACCACCAGTTTGCCCACCGACTCCACGCGCGTGTCCACCGAGGCGTGCTCGAGGTCCGCAGGTTTGCCGTTCTTCTCGAGAAGAAAATCAATCTCCGGATGCGCCCGCACCCGGGCGTCCACCTCGCTCGCACGCACCGCAAACTGGTAAAGCCGCGGCACTTCGGCCGAAACCAACCCGGCACCGAAAAACAAACCCGTCAAAAGCACTGTTGCTGGGGAAACTCGCATCCCACCCCCTTATCCGCAGGTTCACCCCAACGCCAGCGCAGAAAAAGTCCCGGCTCCCGACCGGCACATTGATCTCAACCGGCTCCTGAAAGCGTTTTGCAGGACTCCACCCAGAGGTTTGTGCCAAACTCCCCGTGCAGCCCCTCCCGCAGCCTCGCAACGGAGTCCCCGGGCTCTTCAAGCACGGCAAACATGGTGGATCCGGAGCCCGACATCAGAGCCCCAGCCACGCCGGGCTGTTCCAGAAGCCAGTTCTTGAGCGCAGCAAGAAACAGATACTTCTCAAACACGGGCCGCTCCAAGTCGTTCACCAACCGCCCCCACGCGAATTCCTGCGCCCGGTAATTGCCCCCGGGCAGTTCCCGGGATTGCGCCCACCGCCCGTACGCCCACGGGGTCGGCACCCCGAAAGGCGGCTTCACCAGGAGCAACGAAAGTTGGCCCTTGAACTCCACAGGTTCCACCTGTTCCCCGCGACCACGACAAACTGCCGCCGAGTCCCACACAAAAAACGGCACATCCGACCCCAAAAGCCCCCCCAACTCCGAGAGCGTTTCCAAGCTGCAGCCCGTCTCGAACAGACGGTTCAACCCCACCAAAACCGCCGCCGCGTCGCTGCTCCCCCCTCCCAGACCCGCCCCATGCGGAATCCCTTTCCACAGATCCACACCCACGTTGGGTGCCACTCCGAGTGCCTCGCAGAAAACCCGCACCGCGCGGACCGCCAGATTGCTTTCATCCGTGGGAACACCCGGCGCCTCGCAGCGGAAACTAAATCCCTCCTGCGCCCTGATCCGGATCCGGTCGTAAACCGATACCGGCACCATCCATGTCTCCAACTCGTGAAACCCGTCCGGCCGTTTTCCTTTGATTTCCAGCCGGAGGTTCACCTTGGCTGGAGCAGAAATTTCAAGGGGTTTCATTCCTAGTCCCCCTCAGCGTCTCCGGGCTCAGAGAAAAGCTGGTGCAGATCGTCCAAAGACAGGTTCTGGGCGAATTGATCCTCGCCCAGCACGTCCTCGGCAAGCGCCCTCTTGCGACTCTGCAACGCCCGGATCTTTTCCTCGATGCTGTCTTTGATCAAAAGCCGGTAGGCCACCACCTTGTTCACCTGGCCAATCCGGTGGGTCCGGTCGATGGCTTGGTTTTCCACCGCGGGATTCCACCACGGATCAAACAGAACCACGTAACTGGCACTGGTGAGATTCAACCCGAATCCACCCGCCTTCAACGAGATGAGGAAAACCGAGGCCCCCTCCGCCTCTTGAAACCGACGCACCAGTTCCCCGCGATCTTCCGTGTCTCCGGCGAGGTAAAACTGATTCCAACCATGCTCCTCAATGGCCCCCCGGAGCAGGCCCAACATTTCTACGAACTGCGAGAACACCAGCACCTTCTGGCCCTCTTCCATCAGCGGTTCCAACTGCTCCAGTAGCGCCTCGAGTTTCGCCCCCACCCCGCGGCAGTCCGGCTTGACCAACCGCGGATCACAGCAGATCTGACGCAGCCGCATCAGCGAACTGAGCACATGGAAACGCTCCCGCGCCAGTTGCTTCTGCGTTTTTACCCGCAACAACATCTGCTGCGCCCGCTTCAACTCCGCCCGGTACAACGTCCGCTGTTCCCCCTCCATCACGCAGTACAGGTCTTCCTCCACCCGGTCCGGGAGATCCTTCGCCACCTGGCCCTTGGTCCGCCGGAGCACAAAGGGACGCACCCGCGCCGACAACCGCCGCCGCGCCAGCGGATCCTCCTTGTCCCCGTACAATTTACCGAAATCCGCCCTTCCCCCAAGCACCCCGGGCATTGCAAACGCCATCAAACTCCACAAATCCATGAGCCGGTTTTCAATCGGGGTGCCACTCAACACCAACCGATGCGCAGCCCGCAACGCACGCGCAAACTTTGCCGTCGCAGAACTCGGGTTCTTGATGAACTGCCCCTCGTCCAAAATCACCGCCAGAAACGATACTCTCGCAAGCCCCTCTCCCACCGAACGCAGCTGCGCGTAGTTGATCACATGAAGGTCCGCTTCCCCAATCCGCCCGCAAATCGTTTCCAACTCGTTCCCAGACCACACTTTCACCCGCATTCCGGGTAAAAACCGTTCCGCCTCGCTCCGCCAGTTGTCGCACACGCTCTTTGGACACACCACCAGCACCGGAAGCTCCCCCTTCTCCTGGGCGCGCAACCACGCAATCCACGCCAGCGTCTGCACCGTCTTCCCCAAGCCCATGTCATCCGCCAGCACACCGCCAAACCGGTTCGCACTCAGGTACGCCAGGAAATGGAACCCTTCCAACTGGTACGGCCGCAACTCGGCCCGCAATTCCGCCGGCACCGGCGGATTCACCCGCGCCATCAATTCCTCCTGCCGACGCTCCAGCCGCTCACAGTGATCTTCCGACAAAAACCGGCGTGCCGCCTTGTCCGCCAACTGCAACGCATGCACCCGCTGCGGTTCAGACGAAAAATCCCGGGCACTCAACCCCAGCCGCGCAAGCTGCTCGTCGTCCGCCTCCGAAAGATCAAACTCCAGCTTTCTCCATCCCTTGCCCCCAAGCCGGACCCAGCCCCCGCGCGCATCCAGAAGCACCTTCAATTCCTGCGGCGTCAGCTTGGTGTCGTTCACGTCCAGCACCACCCGGAGATCGAACCAGTCCACCGATGCCTCCTCGACCTCCAACCGGATCGATCCCTTTAAAGGCCCTTCCCGGAACGATTCCAGTTCCCCCCGCAACTCCACCCGCACCCCGGACGGCACCCCAGCCAGCCACTCCGAAAAAACCTCCGCAAACTTCCGGGTCACTTTGAAATGCCAGTGCCCGTGCACACCGTCCCATTTCAAGGGCAACCGCTCCAGACACCGGTCCACGCCCCGCAACTGGGAAAGGTCATAGTCCACACGGTCATCCGTTCCCTCTTGAGCCGCCGCCCGATGCCGCCATCCTCCCACCCCGTACACCATCCGCACACGCCCATCCGGGGAGTTGGCCGTCACCTCCACCGTGCAACTCTCCTCCGTCGCACCCGCCCATGTCGGGCGGACATCGCACACCATCAAAACTTCCACCTGCTGCGACCCCACCCGCTCCCGCATCCGGTCCGGCAACCCGATCCCAAGCCGCCTCAGAAGGTGCGCCCCGGATCCCGTCTCCAGCGCCTGCGCAGGAATCCGCGTCTCCACCCCAGGATCAATCACCCGCGTGTCCACCGCCGGCCCCCGCCAAATCCCCGTCTGGGTCAGGTAAAGCATCGGCCGCCCATGGCTCACCAACAGAAACGGACCCGCCGCACGCCCATCCGGATACGCCATCCACAACCGGTAATCCCCCCCGTCCCGCTCCGCCTCTTCCAATCGCCACTCCAACGACTCTTCCCGCCTCTCCACCGTCTCCCCGGTCTCCCACACCAAAAGCCCCCCCAACTGCGGCGCCCGGATGATCTCCTCCAAAATCTGGGAATCTTCCGGGTCGGAATACTTAAACACCGGCTCGTCTCCCAAAGCACTCCGGTCCTGCAACCACTGCGCCAGCAAACCCGATTCCCCCGCAAAATCACCAAACTCAAGGTTCTGCAACTCCCGAAACTCCCGCGTTTTTATCTCCTCGAATCCCGCACCTCTCTCCCGCTGCACCTCCACCACCACCTCTTCCCTGCCAAACCTCAGCCGGAGCGAAACCTCGGGAGCCTCCGCCGCATCGACTCCAGAAAGGTTCGTCAGCAACCGGCGCCACCGGTCCACCTCTGCCTCCCGCCGCAACCCCAAAATCTTTTCGCGCTCCACCTCCAGACTTCCCAACCCCAAAAGAAACTCAGGCACCGGAACCCCGCGCCCCTCCATGAACGCGAGGAGATACCGGCAAAACTCCCGCACATTCCGGGGCTCAGTGCTCCACAACCGCAGACGATCCCAGCCCCGTTGCCACTTCTTCAACCCCAGCGGCTCCAAATCCCCCTCCATCAGGGCCCCGCCCTCCTGCACCCTCCGGTAAAGAAGGTCCACACTCTCGCAGTATTTCTTCTCCTCCACCCCCAGAGCACGGCCCAAAACCCCCTCCAGTTCCACACCCATCCCCTCACAGCCCGAAGCTTTTTCCGCCACACGCCCCGGACCACGCCCCTGCGTGCGCACCCGGCTCACCGCCGCCCCTCCCTGCACCGCCGTTTCCCCCACCCGCTCACGGTTCGCCCGGGTCAACTCCTTCAACCGCTCCTTCACCGGCGCCGTCAGCAACATCTTCATGCACGCGTACACGTGCCAGCAACGCCCAACCACAAACCGCGGGATCCCGCCCCCGTTGCCACTGGGAACCAACGCACCGCAACCGCACTCCGCCCGCCACGCCCCACGCGGACCGTCCTGAATCAACCGCACCTGATGGTAGTCGTCCTCGCTCACCAACCCGGCATACTCCAAGCCAGGCAACACCTCCTTCAGCCTCTCCACCGCACCCCCCATAAAACACGCTGTGCCCTGACGCGCCGTCTCAAGCGGAAAATCAGCCAAAAAACGGTGTCCAGCCTCCCTCGCAGCTTCTGTGATCCGGAAATCCATGACCCTCCACACTAACGCCCCAGACTTCAACCGCAAGCATCTGTCCGGGCCCATTCCCCAGATCGTTCCCCGGCCCGGAACTCGGATTTCACCCGGGCACCCTCAGTCGGCGGGCCAGTCCTCCAAGCGAAACCCCGCCAACGCCTCGCAGTCGGGCTGATAACCCGTCCCAAACGGGGCCTCCACCACGCTCTCCACCGACACCCGTCCCCCCACCACCCGCAAGGCCGGATATGGCGTGTTTTCCCGCCCAAACAAGTCCGGATGCAACTGCTCGATCCCGCGCTGCATGGAGTCCGGAAACGGCGCCAGCCCCGGAAAATAATGGTGCCCGTTCCTTTCAATGTGACGCACCCCCAGCGTGGACGCCACCGCAAGGTCCTGCAAAAGCGCGTACGGGCCCACCGTGCACAAATCCTCAGCGCTCAGCACCGGTCTGCGCAGCGCTCCCTCCCGCCGGAACAACTCCAGCAACGCCGCATTCGCAACGCTTCTGAAAACGCCCTTGCAGTTCTTGTGACTGACTCCCGAGTACCCGCATTCCAACGCCCGGGGCAGGTCACCCACCGCACCGTCCGACTCGTCGATGATCATCCCTGGCCGATCTGGCCACGCTCGCAACCCAGACCGCGTCTCCTCCGAGAGCGCGGATCCCCGCCCAAAAGGCTGTTCCACCCACAGCACCCGCCTTGAAAGCTCGGGATCCAACGCCTTCACCCCTTCCCAAAAACCCCGGAACTCCGCCACAGAACGGTAACTCTCGTTGCCGTCCAGAGACAGCCCACCCTCCTTCCGCGATACCACCGCGCCGCGCACCACCTCCCAAACCTCCCTGACCCGGTCCAAGTCCGGCTCCGGGTTGCCCCCGAGCTTCACCTTGAAAAAACTCAGCCCGTACCGTTCCACATTCGATTCAAGAGACACCGGCAGCCCCGGATCCCCACCCCCCCGAAGACTGTCGCCCATCCCCACCGTGTGCCGCACAAACATCGACCGCACCGGCTTTTCTGGCAGGAAATCTCCCAGTCTGACCCCGGCCAGGACCGGGTGCACTTCCTCCACCCGCAACCCAAACCCGCCCTCCCGCAACACGGTTCCAAAGGGCCGCCCCGAATCCCGGCACACCGCATCAATACACACCCGCTCCACCAAACTCACTCCGAACCCCGCCAGCAACGCCTCCATACCAATCCCAGCCGCCCACCGGTGTTGCCCCTCGTAAACCCGCTGCCAAAGCGCAAAAACCGACTCCGCCTGCCCCGCCTCCACTGCACTCCCAAATGCCGCTCCGATGGAACGCCGCATCCCGGCCAGGTCCTCCTCAAAAGAAGTCCCAGGATTCTTCGTAAACCACTTCGGCGGCAAATGGTCGCCCGCATACCCCACCACCGCCCGCCCTCCGACCCGCACCCGCGCACGCACCCACAAATGCGGCACCTCCGTCATCTCCGTAATCCCGTACCGGAACGGCAACCGGGTCCGGAGCATCCGGACAAAAAACTCCGCCCCCTCAACCCGAACCGCGCCGCCTGTTTTTTGAGTTCCCATTCCCGCGGAATCCTCTCCAAGCCTGCTTTCCAATCCAGCGCAATCCATGCAGGACCGGAACCAGACAAACCCAGCGGCGTCAGGAATCGGCCCCAGGTTGCCCAAGGACGTTCCCACGCCAAACCCGACTCCCACCCCCAAAAAATGAGCCGGGGCCGGCGCGCATGGCACCGACCCCGGAAATTCTCAGGCTGAAAAAACGGGCGTCAGCCGAGGAGATCGGCCACGAGCGCTTTTTCCTCCTTCAATTCGGAAACCGTGGCGTCGATTTTGCCTTGGCTGAACTCGTTGACGGGAACGCCCTCAATCACCTCCACTGCACCAGAGGCCGTGGTCCGGATCGGGAACGAGCTGATGAGGCCCTTTTCCACTCCGTACTGCCCCTGGGAACACAGGGCCACACTGTACCAGTCGCCCGCGACAGTCGGGGTGGTGATCGAACGCACCGTGTCCACCACCGCATTCGCCGCTGACGCCGCGGAGGAAAGGCCGCGCGCCTTGATGATCGCCGCACCGCGCTGCTGGACCGTCGAGAGAAACTCGCCTTTCAACCACGCGTGATCCGAAATCACCTCAGGCACCGGCCGGCCACTGATTTTTGCGTTGAAAAAGTCCGGGTACTGGGTGGCCGAGTGGTTGCCCCAGATGGCCAGGTTGCTCACCTCGGTGACGTCCACACCCGCCTTGCTCGCCAGTTGATGTTTGGCACGATTCTCGTCCAGACGCGTCATCGCAAACCAGCGGTCCGCAGGAACGCCCTTGGCGTTGTTCATCGCGATCAGGCAGTTGGTGTTGCACGGGTTGCCCACCACCAGCACCCTCACATCCGAGGCGCCCTGCTGCTCAATGGCGCGCCCCTGGCTGGTGAAGATTTTCCCGTTGATCCCCAGCAGATCCTTGCGCTCCATCCCCGCCTTGCGCGGCACGCTGCCCACCAGCAGCGCCCAGTTCACCCCGCGGAACCCCTCGTCCAGGCTGGCCGTGGGTACCACCCCTTTCAGAAGCGGAAACGCGCAGTCCTGAAGCTCCATCACCACCCCTCCCAATGCGGGCAGGGCCGGTTCAATTTCCAGCAGATGCAGGATCACCGGTTGGTCGGGTCCAAACATCGCGCCCGAGGCAATCCGGAACAGCAGGGAATATCCGATCTGTCCGGCAGCTCCAGTCACGGCGACTCGTATGGGTGTTTTCATGATAGGTTTCTTTACAAGGGGTTGGGTTGCTGCGCCATTCGCGCGGGAGCCAATTCTTCTGAAAGATCAGTCCCCGAACTTCAACACTTATCACCCCCAAAAAAACAACGCCCCACGGCTCGCCACCCCCGCTCAACAACGGCCGCTTTCCGCCAAAACCCGGCGCACCCCAGCCATCCGCTCCTCGATCCCCGGATTCCTGCCCCATTCCCGGACCGGTTCCGCCACCCGCTCGCTCCAATTCGAGGTAGCCACCGCCCCAGGCACGTTGAACCGCTGGCTGCTCCCAAAAAGATCCGTGATCATGCAGATCACCAGCCAGGACCGGCACCGGAACAACGCCTCCAGCAGCCTGAGATGCACCTGCTCAAACGGCAGAATGCACGGCACCTCCAGAGAAGCCCATGCCCCCAACTGCCGCACCTCCCACCACGTGTGGTCCCGCTCCGCCGCCAGCTCGTCAGGCCGGTCCAACGCCTCCCGGATCACCTCCATCCAACGCTCCCACAACGCACGCAGCGGCTCATGGTCGTGTGTCGCATACGTGGCCACCGACAACGCGTCGTACTCGCTCCCAGGCACCAGCCCGCTCCCCTGCCTCTCCCAAAACGGTATCCGGAATCCCGGAATCCCCAACTCCAACAGACTCGGCCGGACGTACTCGGGCACAGTCCCCAAATCCTCGCCCACCAACCGGTGCTCACCGGTTTCCTCCAGCAGCACCCTCAAAAACTCCTCCCCGTGCGCCCGGTTGAATGCCCGCGACTCGGCACTCTCGTCGTCCTGTTCATGGAACCGCGGCAGATCGCCCCCGGCCAGTTCCCGAGCCGCCTCAGGAGTCAACCCGACAAACTCCGGGTTGCGCTGCGGCCGCCACGGGAACGCGTAAATCCGGTAAAATCCCAGCACATGATCGATCCGGAAGAGATCGAACACCCCGCGCACCTGCCGGACCCGGCGCCGCCACCAGTCAAAATTTTCTGCACGCATCCGGTCCCACCGGTACAGAGGCACCCCCCAGTTCTGGCCCCACTGACACGTGAAAGGGTCGTCCTTGAAAAGCGGTTCCGGGGGCGCTCCGCCACTCCACCGGTGATCAAACAGGTCCGGCTCCCCGAACACATCGGCGCTGTAATAACTCACCCCAAACGGCACGTCGCCCATGAGCGCCACCCCACGCTGCTCGGCATGCGCCTTCACCATTTCCCACTGCATCCATGCCACCCACTGGATGTACTGCACAAACTCCAGCTCCCGTTTCAACGCCTCCCGCCGTTCCACCGGCTGGCGTCCCATCCAGCGCGCCGCCTTCTCCGCGGTCCGCTGCGCCTCCGGCCACAGGTCCCAGCGTTCCGAGCCCCCGTTTTCCTCCATCAATACCCGGAACACAGCATACGGCTTCAGCCACGCCTTCTCCCGCTTCACAAACGCCTCAAACCCTTTCCTCCGCAGCCCGGTCTTTGGCAAACCGGCAAACCGCTCATACCCCCGCCGCAAAAGTTTCCGCTTCAATGCCTTGACCTCCGGATACCGGACCGGGCCCGTCCTCAGAACCTCCAGATCCGCCTCTGGGGCAAGCTCCACAATGTCGCCCGGTTCAAGATCCTCCACTGCATGAATCTCCACCGTGGTCGGATCCAGCGCCACTGAGGAAATCGCGTTGTACGGCGAGTTGTCGTTGCCGGTCTCGTTCACCGGCAAGAGTTGCACCAGGCCAAACCCTTGATCCGCCGCCCAGTCCACAAACTCCCGGAGCGCCCCCACATCCCCGATCCCAAAATCGCGGGTTCCACGCAGGGCAAACAACGGGGCCAACACCCCGGCCAGTCGCTTCTTCGGGTCAAGAATCATGCCCGAATTCCCTAGGGCGCTCCGGCACCCCGTGCAAGGCAGCGTTTGAACCTTTCCCCCCATTCCCCGCACAAGGGCCTCCCCGGTCCGAGTCGTCCGGGGCCGACCCCGTCATACCCGAAACCGCAGGCGTCCAAGGGGGTGTCCTAGGCAACCGCCCCCGCCTGACGGCAGACCGGCCTCTCCTCCAAAAGCCGCCCTCTCCACAACTCAGCGGATGGGTTGCCCGGACGCTTACTGGAAACCAGCCGAGATCAGCAGGTTCGGAAGGTGAACGCCCAAACTTGTGTTTCTCCTCAAAGACGTCGTTTCACACCCACAATAATCCGTGAAGTGCCTCACTTTTGATACTCCACTCGAATCGTCTAATAGGACTGTGTTTTTCTTTTTGCGCCATCAAACCTGCGCTTCTGATCCTGGACAAAATGGGGATCGAGCCACCTGTAAGCGCTAGAAAGTTTGAATTTATTGATTTCCACTATAACTGCCGCCAATCCGGCTGGCACCCCACAAGGCAACCAAAGAGTGTATTCACCTGGATTTTTTGACGATAATTCAATGTACTCTGGCCACAAGTCATCAAGGCCGCGTGTCTCTTTCAAAGATTGAAGTATTGCTTCAGATACTATTACTTCATGTGATCCTTCTTTGATCGCAATTACCTTTAACGGACCCCTAGGTGTATAAATTGGATCAGGATCAGGAGCGCATTCTGTCCGAATACTAATTTCTGAATGTTTGCTCGATGTACTCCTGATGTAAGTCGACCGGTGTTCCGTTAATTTTATTTCTTGGAATGTCGCCCTCTTGCATAGATATGACCATTGTTTCGGATGATCTTTATGCGTATACGAGCACGCGACTGCATTTATTATGCATATTCCCACCATTATACTTTTAAGCAGAGCCATTGATTTGAGTAGGCTACTACCGGCAAAGGGCGTGATTTAAGATGGCTAACGTCCAGGTGTGGCACCGGCTACCGGGAGCGCCACTCCGCAACTGATCTGGCCTCGAAAATGCGGACACGTTTAAGGGGTTAATTTTGGTTGTGGATGGAGGATTGGTTGAGGTTGCGCTCGAAGTCCAGAGGGGATTGATAATCGAGCGAGAAATGGAGTCGGGATGGGTTGTAGAAGGCGTGTATGTATTCGAAGGTGAGGAGTTGGAGCTGATCGGGGAGAGTAACCTCTACCCAACACCAGTCTGAGCGCTCGGTGTCGCGGCGCAGTACAAGCGCGGAGACGGGCAACTGGACCTTACGAACGGGAACTTTCAGCGACTGCCCATCAGCGTGAATGCGGATAGTCGTCGGCGAGTCACTCTGAATACGATACCACTCGCCAGCGGATATACCCGGCAGGCTGAAGATCGCGACGGTGACCGTTGCTTGGAATCGGCTCATAAGCCTAACGCTCCGGCTCAGGCACGACGGACCAATAGTGTCCGGTTGTCAACCGAGACGCGATCCCCGCGTTGCCTGCAGCCGGCTTGTTCGGTGAGTACGTACCTTTCACTTGGTCTCGTTGGCCTTTCGAGTCAGGGCGAAATAAACGACGTAAAACCACGAGAGAATACCCGCAAGGATCGCCCACAGTATCGAACGATTCCGCTGCCAGGAACATACCACCGCGATGGCCGAACCGAGTCCGATCCCTGTCTGGGCGACCGTGTTTGTTGTCTGATTGGCGATTTCGGCAATGATCATAATGCTTTTAGTGTTTTCACCGGACCAACCAAGCTCAGCGACGGCGGAGGGACGGCGCGGCGGCTGCCCAAGCAGCCGGCATGACGGCACGCAGCCGTTCGCTGCAGCGCATGGTTAGACCACGTCATCATCAACTGCATACCCCATCTCCCGCAACTGTCTCTTGAGTGCTGCATACTTAAAAGTCCAAAACACTAGAAACACCGGATACATGGGAACGGTGTGCTCTATGCGCAAGCCAACGGAGAACCAGACGCGATGTTGGCTTAACCTCCGGATGGAGTCTCTCGGAAATGAATACTGGTAACTGAAACAGGAGAGGTGAACCTGCTTCGGCGTGATGGTGAGATGTGCGAACGGCCATGTGGCGTTGAACGCATCGAAGATGCCCTCGCCGACTCTGATGCCTCCAGTCTGAGTAAATGTGGCTGTCATACACAATGCATGCGAGTGGTCTAACGCTAGAGTTCAACGGCGCTCGGAATGTGGCACCCAAGGCTGCTCCGCAGCCCAAGTGCCGCATGTAGAGCGCTCGCTGCAACGACTGGTTCGCCACGGATGATCACAGGCAGGGTAAATCGGAAGCTTCCTTATTCGTAGTGAGTCCACATACGAATAACTTTGATCGTCTTCTCTTCTGAATAAACCTGATAGACGAGCCGGTGCTGAATATTGATTCTTCGCGATATTGCGCCAGAAAGGTCTCCAACGAGTTTTTCGAAAGGCGGAGGATTCTGGAATGGATTGATGGCGAGGATATCCAGCAGGCGTTGTGTCTGTGTCTTTAGATTTGATGCAGCGATTTTTTTGGCATCCTTCTGAGCCTGCTTTGTGAAGACGATTGTCCAGCTCACCACCCTGGGGAGTTAGAAGAATGCTCTAAGGGTTCAGCGAGCCCTTCACGAATGGAGTCTCTCATCCCTGGGACGGACAGTAGGAAGAGTGTTTCTTGAATGCTTCTCCAGTCCTCCTCCGAGACAAGAACAGCATTCGCGCGTTTTCCAGTGATTTGGATCGGTTCGTGCGAGGCAGCCGTAAGATCGAGCAATTCGTAGAGCCTCGATCTGGCTTGAGTAACAGGCATCGAAATCATTCCGAAGCGTACGTCAAAGCGTGCGTTTTGTCAATGCGCGAACTCCGCGTGACTAACGCCGAGGCTGAGTTGCGACTGGTCGCTGCGTAAGCAGCGATGATGACGGCTCCGCCGGCATATCAGGAGGTAGCTCCAGCGACTGGTTGGGCTGCGTACGGAGGACGTGGCGAGTTGCGGTAATTTCACGCCTGTTTGCCAGAATACGGGTACATCGTAGCGCGGATCAATCCAGTGAGCGTCGTTCGTGATCGCTGTAAGTTTTTCGGCCTTGCACTGTGATATTAGCAATCTGTCAAACGGATCACTATGAACGTTGGGGAGAGAAGAAACCCCGGAAGCGTGGTTGAATTCCACAGGTAGAATGTTGAATCCGGAGGCATTTAACCTGTCTTTTAAAGAATCGTGAAACCCAATTGGCGCCGATATCTTCCCGATAGATGCTTTGATCGCGATTTCCCAAATGCTAACAACACTAATGAATGCATCCGTATTCGGTTCTTCAATTAATTGAGCTGCCTTTTGAGATATTTCTGGATCATCCCTGAGGAACCAAATGAGAGCACAGGTATCGAGGAGAACTTTCATTTGTACTCAGCGAAAACATCCAGAGGTTCGTTAAAGTCGGCGGGTATAGCGGGAATGTCTGATTTCATCATTCCGCGTATCCTGGCCGGCTTATCGGATTGGCAGGCACGAAGTTCAGCCATCTTTTGACCGTTTCGGGTAATGATAAAAACCTCACCTGCTGCCGCCTCTCGAAGAAGCTCTGAAAATCGGGATTTAGCCTCGTAGGCGGCAATCAATTTCATGAGAGACACAATAGCGCGACCGGTCAGACCAGTCCACCCGAATGAACGGAGGGTGGACCAAAGCCGCCGAACGTCCCCAGTGACCTATCCCTGCTCGCTTCTGGCATCCGAGCCTGCTCCGCAGGCGAAATGCCAGAAGTTCCGAAGGGACAGGGATTAGGTCGACTGGCTCGTTAGCTTTCATTTTGATGTCGGCTCGATACGCAGGGCACTTAACAGAGATATGCAGGTCTCGATTGTGGGACTGAATGAGTTATCCGGCTGGGTGTTGAGCCATCTCTCCGCCTGCTCTGTTTCATGATCGATATCAAAGACCGCCCTTCCTCGCTTTCGTTCATCCCATAAGTTTGTCGGAAGTCTTGGATGTCGAATCTCAAAACGTCCATTCACTGCATACTTTCCGTCAAAAGTGAGACCTTGAACAACCAATACCAACATATCATTGTTGACCGGTCCGCCTGTCTTGCCCTGGACGTAGCTTGTCAGAAATAGAATCGCTTTGCCCCATGGGAATGTATGCTTCTGCAACTTCGCATGAAAGCATCGCCCTGCGTTCATCCATGGAATCTCCGAGAGTTGCTTCTCAAGCCTGCCATGCATTTCTGAATGGGGAATGTCTGCATCAAGAAGAGTCTTCCACGCATCCAGATTCTTTGTCAGATTATATTTCTTGGGGTTTTCGACGCTGACAATCTTGAGTCTTCCCGATGCCGGAATGAAGTATCTCGGCTCTTTGTTATGTAGAGGCTCAATCCGCTTGAAGGAGATTGTGGTGCCAGATGGGATGTCCGGAGGAGAATCGATTGCGCCCAAAAGCGTCTCCGGACCGTGATCGCGGGTGCTGGCTATCTGAATCGCGGAATCATTCGGAAGAACGCTCACCTTTGGGGTGGATTCGACGGAGGCGCAACCTGAGAGTGCCGCAGCGAGGCAAAGCATGAGGAGAGCGTGGCGATGGAGCATATATTTTCTGCTAACGAAACAAGCTCAGCGACGGCCTCGGAGGCGCGGGTGGAGCGCACGGCGCGCTCACGAATACCCGCGACGCTCGAACGGACGGCACAGAGGCCGTTCGCTGCAGCGCATGGTTAGGCGTTGCGGTCATTTGGGAGACCATCGTGCAATTAGAGTCGTCTTCTGGCTGGGCGGAATGACGGTGCGACCGTCGGCCCAAAGATCGACCGCCAAACCATTGAAATGCGAACCGCCGGTGCTCCTGCCGTCGTCGAGGAATGACAGGCAGACATGGGCGGCGGCAAACCGAGAAGGATCGGCAAGCGCGCGAACTAAGTGAGGTCGGCAGGCGTTGCCGCGGAGAAGAACGAGCCGTGGAACGATTCCGGGCGAAGGCCACAAGCCAGCTATGTTGCCGGTCCATTCGATTTGATTGTTCCGGAGGGAGGAGACGAGAAGCAGTGGGCTGCCAAACCAAAGGAGAGCAGCGACGAACAGGCTGGCGGCAATGGCGCCAGGAAAGCCAAACGCGCGCCCCACCGGAGACAAACGGCGATTGGTGTCAGTCGGGTGCATTTGGCTTTCGTTCACACAATGCGCGTAGCGGTGCCTAATGTTAAATCTCAGCGAAGGAGTGGCTTGGCGCGGAGCGTACTGCTTGGAGCACGATCCGTGACAAGCCACTCCGTTCGCTGTAGCGCTTGGTTCGGCTCAGTGCTTTTATTCATAATGGTAGCGAGCTTGCGCAACCTTAATTACGTCACCATCAACTTTATAAACTAATCGATGCTCGTCAGTGATACGACGCGACCAATACCCACTTAACGCATGCTTTAAAGGCTCAGGCTTACCGATGCCTTCATAATGATTACGGGAAATGTCTTTTAGCAATTCATTAACCTTTTTGAGCATCTTCCTATCAAACGTCTGCCAATAAATGTAATCTTCAAATCCACGAGATGAAAATTGAATGTTCATTTCGTGAGTTCGTCGAGAGATTTGGTAATACCACCGCTTCCCTTTAATTCAGAAATTGAATCAAGCAGGCGACGAGCATTGGCCGGTGAACGAAGAAGATAGGCCGTCTCCTGAAGTGACTCGTAATCCTCAAGTGACATCATAACAACGGCTTGATCGCGATTGCGTGTGATGATCACTGGATCGTGATCAACGCAAACCTGATCCATAGTCGAGGCGAGGCTTTCCCGTGCAGCAGTATAGGTAATTGCTTTCATCTGGACATTAATCTGTCCATGTGCGGGAAACTGTCAAGGTTTTCTTTGCCGAACGCCCGAGCTCAGCGACAGCGGAGGGACGGCGCGACGGCTGCGCAAGCAGCTGACGTGACGGCCCGGAGCCGTTCGCTGTAGCGCCTGGTTAGGCGCTTCGGTTGTTCGCGCTTTGGTGTTCATCTGCGGGTGAAGAAACGGCGAGCGACAATGATAACCGGAACAACTGCGAAGGACAATAGCACGTACAGCCCTAAGTGAAATGAACCACCGCCCGACGGATAGGCAAATAGGAGCGAACCAAAGAAAATGGGGAAAACAAGGAGTGCGCCGAGCGACAGCAAAACGAGAGCCAGGATGAGAGGTCGCCGCGTCTGGTTCATTGGCAGTAGTCCGGCTTGCCGTTCGTGCGTAGCTCATCGCAGAGAAATTTTCCGTAGGCTACCCGGCGCGTCTTGTATTGTTTAGTTACAGCAAAATCGGAGGAGCGGTCGAGACGCACCAAAGATTCGTGTCGCGGTCTTGTCAGAGAAAGAACCGAAGCTCGTCGGGATGAATCCACTCCTTGCCGTCGGCGTCCTTTGTAGGGATGGGTTCTCGATGCGCCATTGATATGGTCGATTACAGAATGCACGTTTAAGCGCCTAACATGTATTAGGCGGCTGCTGCACTATGGGAGGCATTTTTGTTTCAGTACAGGTTCGAGCAGTCCGGAAGCAAGGTGAAACCTTGCCGGGATCTGCAGGGCGCGCATGCGGTGCTAGGGAGAGCATCCCTAAAGGCACCGCACCGGCAACAGAACTGCTGGGCACAACCGTCCCGCAGGGGAACCGGATACACGGCTCCCAGCCGTTTGGACTGCTCCCGTGCTCAGAGGGTGTCGGCGGGACTGCGTACTGCAATCCCGGGTTTGTTTAAGACATGGGTGTAAATCATCGTAGTGGAAACATCCTTGTGGCCCAACAACTCTTGGACCGTCCGGATGTCGGAACCGGACTCCAGAAGATGCGTGGCAAACGAGTGGCGGAACGTGTGTGGAGTTGCAGGCTTGGCGATCAAAGCCTCCCGGGCCGCGCTGCGTACGGCGCGCTGAAGGAGGGTCGGATGGATGTGATGCCGGCGCACGACCCCCGAACGGGGATCCGTCGAGAGGCCCGGAGCCGGGAAGACCCAGAACCATCCCCACTCCGAATCCGCAGCGGGATATTTCCGTGCCAAGGCTCCCGGCAGCTCCACTCCCGGAATCCCGAGCATTCGGTCTGCTTCATGGAGCGAACGGCTCTGTGAAATCTGCTTTTTCAAGGGGTCGATTGCATTCTTGGGAAGAATCGTGACCCGGTCCTTCCCTCCGTTGCCACACCGGACCACGATCTGGCCGAGGTCCACGTCCTTGATCCTCAACCGCAGACATTCCATGATCCGCAGCCCGGATCCCTTATTAAATTGAGCCCATCTTGCTCCGACAAAAAATCAATAAGGTCGCAACCACGCCGAGAAAAAACAGACCACGAGCCCCCCCACCGACTGCCATGGCCCCAAAAACGCTCGCTGCCCCCCCCCGGCGAGCCAATCACGGGCACTCCGTCTCAAACCTCATTCATAATGCCTGTGCTGGAACCAAATGTTTCAGCACCAATTTGGAGTTGTTGCAAAACCCGCAGGAAAAGGTTGCTCAACGGCGTGTTTTCTTTCCGGTCCTTGAGCACATGGCCCTGATGCCTGAACCCGCCGCCCGCGAGAATCACAGGCAGATTTTCGCAGGTATGCGCGGAAGCATTGCTCAGATTGCTCACATTCAGAACCGCACTGTGGTCCAGGAGCGTGGCATCTCCCTCTCGGACCTGACACAGCGTGCCTAGGAACCGACTAAACACTTTCATTTCCGTCTCCTCAATCAGAGCCAGTTGCTCAATCTTGCCCTCGTCTTTTCCGTGATGGGAGGCGTCATGGTGCCCCAGCGTCAAACCCTCGATCTTTGCCAGCCCCGCATCCCCCAGCGTGAGCAGAATGACCCGCGTGGAATCTGTCTGAAAAGCGAGCCTCGAAAGATCCAGCCACAGCGTTTCTCTTTCCGTAATCTGGCCATGGTCTGGATCTGACCCGGGAGGCTCGTACTCCACCACAGGCTTTGGCTTCTTCACCCACGCCTCGCTGCGCACCAAACTCTGCTCCGCCTCTCGGATTGAGCTGAACATCAGTTCCAGCCGCGCCCGGTCCTCGAGTCCCAGCATCCGCCCCAATGTCTTGGCCTCCGCATTCACGCGATCCAGAATGCTGCGCCCAGTTTTCAGACGGTGCATTTCCCCGGCCACCTCCTCGCTGCTTCCGGAAATGAAAAGTTGCCTGAAAACCGCCAAAGGACTCCGCTCGGTAGGAACAGGAACCCCCTTGCCAGTCCATGAGAAATTCCACTGCACCGGCGGCCCAATCACCAGATTCCGGCACCGGGTTTCACCACCCATGTGCCCGGCAGCGAATTGATCCAGCGAAACCGAATTGTGATGCTGCCGGGCCGGTTCCTTGATCCGGTCCCAACTGACCCCCGTGAAAAGACCTGGCTCGCTGTGATGATTGTTGTACCGAAGATGCGAGACCCCGGAAAAGACGGTGAATTTTCCGCGGTGTTCCTCAAGATGGCGCAGGTAGCGGGTACTCTCGTAGCCCAACCCGGGTGTCTCAGGGAAAAAAAACGGGGCATGAAGTCCAAGGTTGCGGCCGATGAGAAGCAACCGCTTCGGGACACCTCCCGGAACGGCGCACGCGCGGCGGGGCAGCATGGCCTCAAGAAAAGGCAGGGCAAGGCACGCCGCCCCCGCCCGGAGAAAGTGTCGGCGGTCAAGCGGCGAACGAAGTTGGAGGTGCGGGGCATTCATTTGTACAGAAATGGGCGGGACTCGACGATGGCGTGGATCAGGCTGCGCAAGCCGAAGTTTTGCTCGCGCAGACCCGCTACGATGGCCTTCAGGCTCTCGCGGTCTGCAAACTGCGGAGGGGCTCCGGTGGCGTAGGTGAGCAGTTTCCCGGCCAGTGCATAGACAATGCGTTCCCTGTCCTCCATCAACAGCGCCTTATATGCGTCAATGTCTGCAAAGGCGCGTCCATCCGGCATGGTGTATCCCTTTTCCACCGCAGGCCCACGGTGCACTCGCCGCCCCCCAAAGCGCGCCAGTTCCAGCACGGCTCCCGTACTTTCCCGCGCCCGGTAAAACTCCCGCCACCCACCCATGACATCGTAGTTCTCCAACGCGAATCCCGGTGGATCCAGGACCGCATGGCATCCCATGCACGATGGACTACTCCGGTGCCGGGCCAGCTGCTCCCGGATGGTCGTCGCCCCCCGGATGTCCGGCTCAATCTTCTGGACATCCTCCGGTGGCGCCGGGGGAACAATCCCCAGCAAGCGTTCGTTCACCCACTTCCCACGCAGAATGGGCGAGGTCTTCGCACCGTCAGCCGTCACCTTCAAAACACTGGCCTGCGTGAGAAATCCTCCGCGCCGGCTCCCTTCAGGAAGAGACACCCGGCGCAACTCATACCCCGACACCTCGGGCAGCCCATAAAGGTCGCTCAGCAGTTCGTTCACATATGTCCAGTCACTCTGAACGGACTCCAGCACACTCCGGTTGTCCTCCAGCATCTCATGAAAAAAACGGCGCGTCTCAAGCCCCGCTGCCACCGTCATTTCCGGCTTTATCTCGGCGTACAAAACGCCGTCCGGCGCCGTGGCATTGAGGTTTTTTAAATCCAGCCATTGATCCACAAACGACTGCTCGAATCTCCGGACCCGGCTGTCCCGGAGCATCCGCTCCACTTGGGCCCTTCTCCCCTCGGGCGTCGAAAGCTCCCCTGCCGACGCTGCCAAAGTCAGCTTCTCGTCCGGCGCACTGTTCCAGAGAAAATACGAAAGCCGGTTCGCCACCGCATGGCCGTCCAACAGACCCGGTTTCTCTTCCAAAAGAATAAAATGCGGGGAACACAACACCGCCTTGTAGCCGTCCAGCATCGCCCGGTGGAAAGGCACGCCCGCATCCAGCGCCTCGTGCACCCCGTTCACGTACACCGCAGCATCCCGGTCGGAAACTGGACGCCGAAAAGCCCGTGGCAGAAATCGCCGCAACAACCGCGCCGCATCCTCCTTTGGGGCGGCAGACACAGGAAACCAAGGATCCGTTTTGCCCTTCTCCGGCGGCAGACCGGAGATTTGGGACAGAGGCGCAGCCGGCAATTGATCAAACAGCCCGCGGTATGCGGCACCGGGCCAGGGATCCATTCCCCCATCCTCCGTGAGCGGCCCTTCGATCTTCACGCGACTCAACAAAAGCACCGGTCCTTCCCACTTCCCCTCCTTCTGAAACCTCGGCATGAAAACGTCCCGGTGGACGAGCTTGGGACCAAACAGGTGGAAATACTCGCCCCGGTCGCACTCCAGTTCGACACTCACCGTCCGAGGCATGCCTTCCGGCACATCCACCCAAAGCCTCGTTTCAGGCGCGTCCGGCTTCCCCCGGGAGCGCTCCTCCACCCCTATCGCAACCGGAAGCGGCTTCCCGCCATTTCCACGCGCCGACGCAGTGAACGTAATCCGGTATCGGCCAGAACGCGGCGCCTCGGGACCATGAATCGCCGTGTACGGAAAAAAAAAGCGGGAGGCCACAGCCATGGCATCCCCCTCCAGCCAACCGCCAAACCGCGAAAATTCGTTTGGCCGCGCGTTGAACAGGGCGATTCCATCCCTGTCAGAGTCAAGAACTCCCCCCCTCAACACGGCCAACTGCAAGGCTCTTTCCGCCGCATCCTGGTAGGCCGCAAAGTGCGCACTCGAAAGGGTGAGCCCCGCCCCCACCTTGTCAAAGCCCGCAGTCACCGCATCCTCAGGAAACATCGGCCCCAACTCGGAGCAGATATGCAAAAGGTCGTTCACCGTCGTCTCATACTCCGAACGGGTCAGGCGCCGCACCGGACCACGCCCCTCCCTCGCCCGCCTCTCCTGAGAGGCCTCATGCAGCCCGCGCCCGAGCTCCTTCAAAAATGCCTCCCGAGCCTTGACTGAAGGCTGCTCTTTCTTTTTCGGTGGCATTTCGCCCCGGGCCACACGGTCAAAAACCGCCTCCCAAACAAGTTCACTCACTCTCTCCCCGGGCCGAAAAACCTGCGTCTCCAGATCGAGCCCCGCCTTGTGCGTCGCAGTGTCGTGGCACTCCAGACAGTGTTCCTCCGCAAATTCGCGGACTCCGCAGAAGGCAGAGTGCAAAGGACCTGCAACCATCACGGGGCCCAGCAGGGAGGCCAGCAAAAAGGTGGAGGACTTCACTTGGGAGAAAGGTTTTCCTGCACCGGGGGCAGAATGCGCACACGGACATCATCCACATAGTGGGCTGGGAACTCCGCCACCCCTTCTGTGATCCGCGGGTGCCGCTGAACCACCGCACATTCAAACGTGAGAAAGTCTGCGTGCGCAGGAAGCACCAGAGTGACACTGAGTCGCTCCCAAGCTCCGGGCGGCCCGGCGGCCACATCCCGGCGGGCCATGCTGGCACTGGCCTGTTCCCATCCCTCCCAGAGCGCAGGTGCGCCCGCCACGCCCCCCTCAAAAACCGCAGCCTTGATGTTCCAATGGTAACGGGCGGCACCGGTTGTGTGCCCTTGTGCAAACCATGCACTGACCTCAATCTGGCTTCCAGGCCGAAACCCAGCGCTGCGCACTCCCCTGAGGTCCAACACCCGAATCGCTTCCCCCACATAACTGGCCTTCGCATCCGTTTTTCCGCCATTGTCCGCCCGGAGAAAGCGCCACATCCTCCCGCCACCATGCGGAGCCACCCCATTCTGCGGCCCCACAACCTCGGAAAAATCCCCCCCCCAAGCCCCAAATTCAGCCGGCACACCCACCGCCTGCGGAGACGGGCCCGCCTCAAAACCATCCGCAAACACCGTCATTCCCTTCACAACCTTCGGTGCCACATACGCATAGAGCACGGACGTAAAGAGCGTTCCAAATGCGATCCCCGCAGCCGCCGCCGTCAGGGGGCGCCACGCCAGCCAGTTCCCTACACCCGAACGCCGGATTCCCTTCGATTTTTCGGGTAGCGCTGCCACCACGCGCCGCACAAAATCCGCCCCATCCGCTTCATCCGCTTCATCCGCTTCATTCGCCTCAGGCGCCCGAATCCGAACCGCTACCGACTCCACAAACGCGGATGCGGTTGGCTCCGCCTCCATCCTGAGGAGCGCATCCATCTGGAGTTGGTGGATGAACTGTTCCTTCCACTCAGGATTTGAACGAAGAGCCGCTGCGACCAGCAAATCGTCCGCCGGTTCGGATTCCCCTTCGATCACGCGCGTCAGAGCCGCCTGGAATTCGTCAGATAGGTGGTTTGTGCTCATGCCTTTTAGGAATGTTGGCCGGCAATCCGCCGGGTGACACAGCGATGCAGAACGGCTCGCAGCCGGAACAGGGCCTGCCTTACCTCATTCGCGGTACGTCCCTCCTGGCTCGCCATCACCGCAGGTGAAATGTTGTCAAAGTAACGCTGTTGCACCAACCGCCTCCTGCGCTCAGGCAACTCCGCCAAACATCGCTTGAGCGCCTGCGCCTTCGCCGGATCCCCTTCGTCTACAGGCACCTCCTCCTCCACCAGAAACTCTGCCACATGCTCCGCCAGCAGCCGCCGACGCCGGTCCTCCCGTCGGAGTTCTTTGCTCACCAGAAACCTGGCAATCGTCCGGAGCCACGCCCCGAAATTTGTGCCCCGCTCAAACGTCTGCAGTTTTTCGAACGCCACAACAAATGCCTCCTGCGCAACGTCATCCGCCGCCTCCGTTCGCATTCCTAGGCTCCGGATGAATACCCGCAAACCCGCCTGCTCCTGGCGGACCTTTTCTATGAACCACTCATGCTCTGGAGAGTCAGAATTCACACCCCACTACACCCACGTCCGCATCACCGTTACGATTTTTTTTAGCCAAAATCGGAATTCTCTGGGAGCCGGGCCCCCAGAACCCCAGCATTGCTCCAGAGCCGTTCGCACCGGTCCGGGATCTGGAAAGTCCCCGGACTGCCTCCCCGTCCCAAGAGTTGCTCGTTTCACCGCTGGAAATCGTGTTTTGTTACCAACGCCATTTCCGGGTTCGTTTGTCAGTCCCCCCCGGGCATCCCAAGAAAGAGAGCCTGCAGAGCACTCGTGGCGGTTTCGGAGAAGGTGTCTTTCTCCAAAACCGGTCGCGCATGAGGAATCTGGACATCCTGAACACCGGCCCCACGACCAGTAGAACCTTTCCCTCTCTCACTTTTTGGCAGGCTGGGCCGGGGGGAGCCTTTGCCGCAACTCCAACGCAAGGTTCCGGTGCCGTTCCTTTAACTCTCTCTCTTTTCCAAGGATCGCCAGCGCGCGATCAACCCAAGGTGCATTCCGACCAGTGGCCACAATCGAAGTCTGCTTTTGCTTCAACCACTTCAACAAGCCTGCGTCCGTGGGATCCAACCCCTCCTTGGCCATGGCATACCGGAAACTTACGGGTTCGCGAAGCTCCTCGCCCAGCCGACGCCTTTCATCCGAGAGCGTCCACAATGATGCGGACACTTCCGCCGCGACAAAGCCTGGAACCCTCTGTCCGGGAAGCGGCAATTCGGGAGGCGTGGACAAACATCCCTGTGCAGAAAGCAGGGCATGGGCGATCACAAAATGCCCCGTGGGCCCTGGGTGTACCCGGTCGTTCCAAGACTGCGCATCGCCTGTGATTGAGAAAGAGGGGTTTTGCTTCTTTTTCTTCTGATTGAGCGCATCCATGACCGCATGGACGTCCACAAAATCCGTGTGCATTTCGTCTGAAAGCTCTTGGAGAACCCGTGCGCACGCAGCCAGAGCGGCGTTGATTCCTGGCTGGACCGCAGGCTTCGAAAAAGAAAGAGACTCTTCATACACCGAGGGGGAGAGCAAAATAACGTGCGCCCCGGATCTCTGAAGCCTCTCCACCAACGTTTGGATGCACGATCGGTACGTCTTGAGGGCGTTTGCGCGCAGTGGCGCGTTGCGCTCCTCTGAGCCCGGTTCGTAGAGCCTGCGCTCCACGTCGTTCATCCCCAGCATGACCGTGACTACGGTGGGACGATGGGAGAGCACATCGGACTCAATCCTGAATTGCGGGGCCGTCAATATGTGGCTCGCGCGATCTCCTCCAATCCCGCAGTTCAAAAACTCGATCGAGCGCTCCGGAAAGCGCAGGGCGTAGAAGAGTTCGATGAGTTGATGGTAGCTGCCTCCCTTGGTGATGCTGTCTCCAAGGAAGCAGATCCGGTCTCCAGATTGAAAAGGGCGGACCTTCTCGCTCCGGGCCGCTGCTTGGGTCAGCATCAGAAGAAGCCAAACCAGAACCTGAATACGGCAGAAGTAGCGAAGAAGTAAGCGGGTGGGATGAAGGGCCGAACAGTTCATTATAAGAGATAGGTTGATGATAGATGCCCTGAGGCTGTTTGGCGTTACGCGAAATCGCTTTTTTACCGACCACTTCACACGGGCCGAAAAACGGTTCAATCTTGGCCCTGGCCTCGGTACTGGGTCTCTTTTTTCTGCTCCATGGTCTTTGCGGTGTTCTTCCACCACAGAGGCCCTCCCTCAAGCTAACGCTCTCCCTGGCTCCGTTTCACCCCGCCAGCTCAGTGCAAAACCCGAAAATCCCTACGCCCCCAATTCGGCAAATTTTGCGATAAGAAAATAGGTGGTGCCACGTAAACAGACGTCGTGTCACCGGCGCAGCGATGGGGACTCGTCAGCAGGCAAGATCCGCATCAGAATGTTCGATGGAATCAGCCCGGCCAGTTGCTCATTCAACGCCGTTTCGTACTTGGCAATACCGGGGTCAAGGATGGCCAGAAATTGGCGGTTGTCGGCAACGGAAAAATCTGGAGATAACCACAGAAAGCGGATTTTCCTCGCGGTAATCTCGGCATCCCATACAGCTTGGCCCTTCGCGTCCGTCTTCCATTGGCAAAACTCCTGAATACTGGAAGGAAGATGGCCGTGGGCCTCCGAAAACGCGGCAAGATCGCGCACAAAAGCGAAAGCATGCTCCGCCTGTACGTGTCTCCGATAAGTGCTCCCCCCCCACGCAACGAGCAGGACTGCAACAATAACGGACAATGCACCGGCAATGTGTTGTTTGTCTAGGAGGTGCATCGGATAACGCCCTCCTACTTGCATTCCTTGTCGGCCTTGTTGCGGTTCCGATTCAAGTGCTCTTGGATGTCCATCTGCAACTTGTCGTTTTTGGGGGGCAGCGACTTTTGGGGTCAGGGTAGAAATATTGACAGGTTTACTCTTGAGCGGTCCTGATGCCGGCCAGAAAGGTCCGCAGCTTTTCCGGCACCCTGCCCATAACTTTCCCTCGATCCAGCCTTCGCAACTGCTGACTCACGTTCGCCGCACTTCGCATCGATAGCTTTTCCGCGAGCCATTCCTGCGAAACCGTCGTTCTTTTCCAAAGCAACTCCGCCAGAACCAGCTTCCGGGGATCCGACCCTTTCAACGCCCGCAGGTCTTTTACATCGAGTCCCGCTGTCTTGAGCCCCTCCTCCAACCAGCGCTCCGCCTGCTCCTCTCCATGCGACTTCACCTGCGGCGACCTCCGGCTGTCCCGCGTCGTTCCCACCCGCTCCTTGACCGGCTTTTTTGCCAGCTGATTCAGCTTCGCCAAAAATGCCTGTCCCCCCCAATACCATCCACGCCGCAGGTGGCTACACCGGGCATCCACACTCTCCGGCATGACCGGAACCCCGCACCCCCTCATCGTTTCCTCCACAGCACGGCGATCGAGCCGCTCCACCATCTTCCGCCGACCCGCCACCGTGTCCGGCAAATCAAATCGCCCCAGACCTTCCTCGGCCGCCAGCCATTTCGGTCGCTTCCCAGGCGCCAACGCCCAACCGGCCGCGACACTGCTCCAGGGATAATCCAAGACACTCTGGCCCCGTTTCGGCTGAATCAACCTGGCCCGAACTGGATTGAGATGAATGTAATCCGCCAGCGTTTGGTAGTAATACTCATCCTCACCATCCACAAGGATCGCCTTGTAGCGGTCCCCAAACAACCGCCCCCACTCCCGGTGCCGGACGTTGTGGCGGCGGGTCACTGTATTCTGTAACCAACCCATGCCGGCCACCAAATTCGGCTCGGGAGTCTCAATAAAGAGATGGTAGTGGTTCCCCATCAGCACCCATGCATGCACCCGCCAACCCGTCCTCCCGCAGGCTTCAGAAAGTGTAGACAGAAAAAACCGGCGGTCCTCCTCGTCATGAAAAATCGTTTCACGCCGGTTTCCACGCGCCCTAACATGGTAAAAGGCACCGGGGAACTCAATTCGAATGCTGCGTGCCATCCCTCAATTCTCGGAGGCCACCGCATTTTGTCAAGATTTGCACCATGACCCCCTTTTAGCCGGGAAATCGGCATTCTCAGCAGAGGCTTTCTCTGGAAAAGGATGTCCATCCCAACACACGCACCCCATTGCGTTCGTAGGTGTCCTCACCACCGTGGATAAGCCAGGGCATCAAGGCTTCCTCTGACGCAAACCGCGTCGTTTTTTGGGCGGCGCGGACGTAGTCGGTCGTCACGGTTTGGCCTGACTTGATTTCCACCATCTGCAATCGCCCGTCCCGCTCAAACAGCAGATCCGCTTCGAGACCACTGTTGTCGCGCCAAAAATAGAGATCCGCCGGCTTTCCAAGATTGAACCGCTGTTTGAGAAACTCGCTCACCACCAGCGTTTCAAATAACGGCCCCCTGCTCGGGTGCACGCACAGGACCTCGGGCGAGCGGATGCCCAGAAGCCAACAGGCCAAGCCCACATCCAGGAAATAAAGTTTGGGCGTCTTGACCAACCGCTTGCCGAAGTTTCTGTGGTACGGGGGGAGCAGATAAACGATGTCGCTCGACTCCAAGACCGACATCCATGCCCGGGCCGTGCTGTGGGAGATGCCCGCCTCGCCGGCCAGGGCATTCAAATTCAGGAGTTGCCCAGTCCGCGCTGCGCAAAGCCTGAGGAATCTCTGGAACACCATCAAGTCCCGTACCTCCAGCACCTGCCTCACATCCCGCTCCACGTAGGTGGCCACATAACTCGCCAGCCAGTCACTCGACTCCACGGAGCCCGCATACAGCGCGGGATAGCCGCCCCGGAGGAGCATTTCATCCAAACTTCCGACGCGTTCCGCAGGAATCTCAACCAGAGAAAGCGGCAGCAAGCGCGTCATCCCCACGCGGCCCGCGAGAGATTGGGTGATTCCAGCCAGCAACCCGAACTGTTGCGAACCCGTGAGTACGAAACGCCCGGGGGTCCGGTCCTCGTCGACCATTCCCTGCAGATACGAAAAAAGAGCAGGCCAACGCTGGGCCTCGTCAAAAACGGCCCCCTTGGCAAAGCGTGCCAGAAACCCCTTGGGATCCTCCTGAGTAAAGGCGAATTCAGCCGGGTCTTCGAGGCTGACGTATTTCAAATTCGAAAAAGACCCCCGGGCCAGGGTGGTTTTGCCCGACTGCCGTGAACCGGTGATCGCAACCACGGGAAACGCCTTGGCAAAACGGTGGAGCGTGGGTTGCAGCTGGCGTTCGAGCATGGGCATTACTTACAATCTGACGATTGATTCGTCAATCGGACAAAAAACCGCGATGTGACCTTGTTGTCGCCCCCCCCCTTCTCTCCTCCGGCCCCAATCCGTTCTCCAACCGTTTCCCGTGACCCGGCCGAAAAAGCAGATGCCTAGCCATTACCGAGGTCGGATCCATCCGCCGGCCCTGCCACACCGTCGCCGCAGCCAGACTTTGCAGCAGGTTGCCCGTATCCACCGCGGTCTGGCCCGGCAACGGCCCGTACGCACCCACACGCAGCGAACTTTTAAAACTCAGGTCGCCACCGACGGTTCCAGCGACGTTTCCAAAAAGATCGTTAACCACCCCGAGGCTCGTCCCTGTGGCTTCATCGACCAGCGCCTCGAGCCCACCCACGCCCTGGGCGCCCCCGTACACCCCGGTCACATCCGGCCCATAAACCTTCCAAACCCGCTGCCCCTCCTGCGACGCCGTCACCGCAAGCTCAAGGAATTCAATTTGCGGGTCGAAAGCGGAATCCAACGTCTGGGTTGCCCCGTTGGACGGCGTAAACTCGGTCCGGATCCTCCGATTGAACCCGTCGTAATAGGCCTGACTCTCCGAAACCCCCGGCGTGGTTAC
>CAIURC010000197.1 GCA_903901425.1 uncultured Spartobacteria bacterium
ACGCATCTCGAGTTCGGCCATTTTGCGCTCGTTCTGCTGGGCCTGTTTCAGCGCTCCCAACTGCACCGGGGAAAGAAATCCGGCGGCGGCTTTCCACACTTGGGCAGACTGCCGGTCCAAATCGCGCAGGAGTTTCTCCCCGACCTCGGGGGTGATCCCGCCCTGGTGCAGCTCCGGATTGAAACCGCTGGGTGTACCGTTGACGCTCCCCTCGGCCGCCGCCGCCTGAATCTCTGACACCAGCTTCTCCTCCTGCTCAAAACTCAACGGTTCGCCCGCTCCCGAAAACGCGGGTCCCAGAAGACTTAGCTGCATCCGCAGCGCCTTTGTCTCCTCCCAGTTCCTGTACACGGCGTAGTCTGCGTCGCTGTTGAGGAATGCCCGGATTTGTTCCTCCCACTCCTGAATGCGCGGCTTGCCGGACTGGCCAGATGCAGCGGTCTTTTTCGAGGCACTCACCGTTCCGGAAACCTCAAGTTCGCACCGGATTTTTTCTAGGAGCAAGCCCTTGAAGTCCTGACGTTCTGCAGGCGACAGCTGAAAACGGTCGAAAAGCCTGCCGTACTGCGTGTCGAGCATCGCCACCTCCGGGTTTTTCGTGAACTCCTTCAGCTTTGGGTCTTTGACCAGCTTGGAAAACGGCTTCCCGGTGGGGAGCCGTTTCACGGGAACGGCAGTTTCTTTCCGCGCCTCAAGCTCCTTCACCCGGGCCTGAAGCACTGCGAGTTCCCGGCCGACCTCATCGACCTTCTGCCGTTCACGGACGGTTTCCTCCACCGACTCCTCCCGGCTCCGCTGAAGCGCCGCAAACTCCCGCAAGGCTCCACTCCATTTCTCCTCAAAAGCGGCCCGTTGCCATGCGTGCTGCTGCAGGAGCGGCTCTGTCCTGCGCTTGTGGAACCACAACCCGTTGCCGAATCCTACACCCAGCAACACCACGGCTCCCAGAATGACTCGCTTCATAGGGCTTCATTCACCCCGCTCCCTACCGGATCCTCAAGCCGATTTGCACGGAGCCGCCACCAACTCGCCGCAGCACCCCGTTTACGGGGCGTTCCACCGAACCACCTCCGCAACCGCAACCGGACGCCCCCCTTGGCGTTTGCTCTCGTCAGCCGCCTTCCAAGGGACGGGCGTTTGGCAAGGGGGGGAGGTGCGGCTGTGGACCATGGTGACTGGCTACCTCCGTCACTCAAAATTGTCAATTTCGTGATGAAAGTGATTGTTGTCTCTTTTCCGCCGGAGCCGCTTCGCGCCGAATTCAGCGGATGACACCGCCAAGATCCCTCAAAAAACAGCCCCGCCTCAAATGCGGCGCAAGAAAACGGCGGACTCAAGAAAGGCGGGCAGACTGGACGCTCCGCCCGCAGCGTCAGTCATTGATCGCAATCTTCCCGAAACCACCAGGCTCCGGCGCCGGAACACAGAGGCGCACTCTGGATCAGGATTTGGTGCCCGGGAAAAGTGCTCCTTCGTATTGGGACCGGATGTTTGGAAACTCGCTTCGCACCAATTCCAGCCAAGCGTCGAGAGCCGGATTTCTGTGCGCCTTTGGCCGGGCGAGGACGAGATCCAACCCGGGCGGCCGCGGAATCACGGGTCTGAAAACCACCCCGGTCTGCCGGTAACACCGGATGCATCCCGGCACCAGCGACACCCCGAGTCCGGCAGCCACATACATCAAGATCACGCGCATCAACGGCACCTCGCTGACGACTCTCGGGATGAACCCTGCGTTTGAACACCAGTCTCTGATCTGGTCGACGAACTCCGGAGCACCGCTTCTTTCAAAAGACACAAAGGGTTCCTGTGCGATGGCTTTGAGCGGCACCTTTTTCAGCGCGGCCAGCGGATGCGACTCGGCCATCACCAAAAACACCTGATCCGAATACACCCGCTCCTGCACCAGCGCGCCGGCCTGCGCCGCCGGAATGCGCCGGTTAAACCCCACGTGGATCTCACCCGCGTTCAAGGCTTCCTGCTGTTCGGCCGGACCCATTTCCCTCAGCTCCACCTCCACCCGCGGACGCGCTGCCCGGTACCGCCGGATCAACCCGGGCAGAAACTCCGCCACAGCCGAACTGAAACACCCAATCTTCAATGTCCCCTCTTCGCCACGGGACACCCGCTGCGCAAGATGACATGCCTGCTCCGCCTTCTGCAGGATCCCACGGGCTTCCACCAGAAACGCAGCGCCTGCCTCGCTCAGCTCCACCCTGCGCCGGTCCCTGTGCAGCAACACCACCCCCATCTCCGTCTCCAGAATCTTGATCTGCTGGCTCACGGCTGATTGGGCCACATGCAAATCCTCAGAAGCCCGGCTGAAACTCCTCCGCTCCGCCACCGCCACAAAATACCGCAGGTATCGCAGCTCCATGGATCCACCTTTTATCTCTCAGAACGATCACATCCATCTTTTATTGATTTTTTACAGATTCTCCAGAGCCCCCTATTCTGTGGAACCAAGCACCCGCCTCCCATGATCCGACATTCCGTTGTCTTTTCCCTCCCGTACCCCCCTTGTTCACAGCCCGAAACCGAGTTCCTCCATGCAGCGGAACGGCTCCGGCACATCCCGGGCGTTGCCCGGTTTGAGATCCACCGTCAGGTCAGCCCCAAAAACCCATTCGCACTCGGCATCTCCATGGAATTCGAGGATTCCAGAGCGCTGGAACGGTACATCAGCGATCCGGTTCATTCCGAGTTCGTCCAGACCCGCTGGATTCCTGAGGTGACAGACTTTCTCGAAATCGATCTGGAACCCGTTCCGAACAGCTCCGCACCTCTGGCCTAGAAGCCGCCCCCCCCATGAAAACACGCGCCTGGATTCTCGCCCCGCTCACCTGCCTGCTTGGGTCCTTTGCCCAAGCGCACGAGGTCACGATCGACGCCCACACGTTCACCCTCCCGGAAGAGTTCACCGTCGAGAAAATCGCCGGGCCGCCGCTGGTCCAGCGGCCCATCCACATGGCCTTTGAGGAATCCGGTGCGCTCTACGTCACAGACAGTTCCGGCAACACCGCCTCCGCCACCGCCCAGATCAAAAACCCCACCCACCGCATTCTTCGGCTCACCGACTCCGACGGCGATGGCGTGATTGATCAGTCCACCGTGTTCGCAGACAAGCTCCCCTTCCCGGAAGGCGCCCTGTGGCTGCGCGGCTCCCTGTATGTCAGCGCTCCACCCAGCATCTGGAAGTTCACCGACACCAACGGGGACGGCGTTGCCGATTCGAGGGAGGCATGGTTCACCGGAACGGTCAGCGGGTGCGGGAATGACCTGCACGGACCGTATTCCGGACCGGATGGCCTCATTTACTGGTGCAAAGGCGAATTCGCCCAGCAGACGCTTTCCCTCGCGAATGGACGCACCATGGTTTCAAGAGCCGCGCATGTGCTCCGCGCGCGCCCGGACGGTTCCCAGCTCGAAGTGGTGCTCACCGGTGGCATGAACAACCCGGTGGGACTCGCTTTTTCACCCAGCGGCACCCGGTTTCTCAGCGGCACGTTTTTCGACCTGTCCGGCGGCGGAAAAAGGGACGGCATCCTGCATGCCGTTTACGGCGGCGTTTTTGGACGCAAAAACGACGGGGTGCTCCAGGAGCACCCGCGCACCGGCGAGCTGCTTCCCGTGATGCAGCAGATGGGCCCCGCTGCGCCCTCAGGAATCTGCATGGCACGCAGCGGAGCGCTGGGGCACGCAGGCGATCTTTTCTGTGCCGAATTCAATTCCCACCGGGTTTCCCGCCATGCGCTTTCCCCACAGGGCGCTTCGTTCGGGGCAGACGCGTCTCCCCTGCTGACCAGCAATCAGACCGACTTCCACCCCACCGACGTGATCGAGGACGCCGACGGCAGCCTGATTGTCGCGGACACAGGCGGCTGGTACCGGATCTGTTGTCCCACCTCCGTCTCGGCCAAGCCGGAGGTGCTCGGAGGCCTGTACCGGGTCCGGAAAATCCACGCCCCAAAAGTCACAGATCCCCGGGGACGCACCCTCGACTGGAGCAAGCCCGATCCCGCGTGGCTTTCGGATGCGCGCCCTGCCGTCGTCGAACGCGCCATCGGCAGCCTGACAGAAGCGCGGCACATTCCCGCCCTGATCCTCTCCGAGGCCCGCATTCCGGCGCTCTGGTGCCTCTCTCGAATGCACGGACCGGACGCACGGGCTGGCATCCGTTCTTTCCTTTCGGATCCAGATGCCGAGGTCCGGATCGCAGCCATGGAAGCGGTGGCTCTGTCCCGGGATGCCGACGCCGCAGAGGGGCTGCTCCTCCAACTGCGCTCAGGCCATCCAAGGCTCCAGAGCACGGCAGCCATGGCCATGGGCCGGATCGGAGACCGGCGGTTCATCGGGCCCCTGCTCGAACTGGCAGAAAACGCGACAGACCGTTTTCTTTTCCATGCGGTTGCCCATGCACTTTTCGAGATCGGCGACCCCGCCCTGCTTCCCCCAGCCAGCGCAAGCGCGGCGGCCAAAGTGGTCCGGGAGATGTTTGAGGTCTCCAAGACGGCGGGGTCCCTGACTCCAATCCCGTTCCACAAGGAGGCGCCCCCGGCCGTCTCCGACCCTGTGCTCTTGGAAACCCAGGCCAAACGCTTGGATGCGCTTGCAACGCTTCTGTCCTCGGGCGATGCCGCAAGGGGCGAGCGTCTTTTCAGAAATGCCTCCCAGTCCCTCTGCCTGACCTGCCACACCTTCGGATCCGAGGGCGCAGCTTTCGGGCCTGACCTCACCAAGATCGGCGCCATCCGCACACCGCGGGAACTCCTGGAATCGATTGTGTATCCCGGCAATATCCTAGCCCGCTATTACGAACCGCTCACCGTGCGGACACGCACCGGGGATTCCCTCGGCCTGATCAGAAAAGACGGTTCCCACGAACTGATCATTGCCGCCGCACCCGGAGCCGAGGTGCGGATTCCGCGGTCCGAGATTCTCGAAACCCAGTACTCGAGAATCTCGCTGATGCCCGCCATCTTTGATGGGCACCTTGCGCCGGAGCAGATTGCGGATCTTGTCACTTTCCTGACCACCGCCAAATAACCCCCCATGTCTACCGAAACCACCACACGCCGCGATTTTCTCCGGGCCACAGGCGCGGCTGCCCTGGCCTCTGTGACAGCCCGCTCCACGCTGCATCCGCGATCCGCCCACGCCGATCCGCCCCAGATCTCCCCCGCGATTCCGCCGCACCGCGCCATCCCGCTGCCCGGCATCCATGCGTACCCGCACCGGCACAGTGTGGAGGCGGGCGAGTCCATCCAGTTTCACGTCAGCAGCACCCAGCCTTACGGACTCGACATTTTCAAACTGGGTCCTGCGGTGGATGACCCTTCCAAGGACCGCCTTGTCCACTCCCTCGGATCGTCACAGGCCTTTTCCCAGCCAATCCATCCGGGCTCCTATGTGCATGTGGAAAACGGGCTGCGGACAGCGTGTCCCGCGTTGACTCTGGAATGCTGGATCCGTCCTTGGGACACGCAGCACAGGCAGGGTATCCTAACCCAGCACCAGGGCAATGATGCCTCCGGATTTGCACTCCTCCTCCTGCCGGGCGGCGCCGTGGGATTCCAAGTCGGACTCCATTCCCATGCCGTGCCCGTGGTACGCCAAACTCCTGCGGGCATTGTTTCCAAGGGAGTCTGGCACCATCTTGTGGCCGTCTGGGATGGCCACACCCAGCAGATCTGGGTGAATGGCGCACTGGCGGCCCAGTGGGAACATTCCGGCGTGTTCCAGCCCGGCACCGCGCCCATCCGGCTTGGAGCATCCGCCTCCGAGGAAGGCCACGCCCAGTTCTTTTTCGACGGCGACCTCGCGGCACCCGTCCTCTATTCCACGGCACTCGCCGCTGCCGAAGTTCAACACCGGCGATCACTCCTAGGCCTGGCGGAAAACGCGCCTCCGGGCTCCCTCGGGTTCTGGCCATTCTCGGAGGAAACCGGGGAAAACGCCGCCGACCGGAGTGGTCAGAACCGACACGGCCGAATCATCAATCTCGGAACCTGGATGATCGGCGGCCCGTCCTTTGACGCCACACGGGTGGGGCGTTACGACACCACCTACGACCCCGGAAAAGATCCTGCACGGGGCCATGCCATCCGTCTCGCTTCCGATGACCTTTACGATTGCCGGTGGCGCCCCACGCATACTTGGGCTGTTCCCGCTGATGCGGCACCCGGTCTTTACGTGGCGCGGTTCCGGCCTGCTTCGGGTGGAACGGAAAAAGGGAACGACCTCGTCTTCCTTGTGCGACGGGCGAAATCGTCCCCGAAAGCCCCCCTCCTTCTCCTCTGCTCAACCAGCACTTGGATCGCCTACAACTCCGCACCCTTCTGCGCGCCGATTCCTCCCGGCACGTTGGTCGGGACCGGGGGCCACAGAAATTCGCACCCTGAAGCACCGGCCTACTCGTGCTATAGAAACCACCGTGCGGGCCAGCCCGCCTACCAATTTGGTCTGCGCATGCCATGGCCCGTGGCCGGGCCCGCCGTGCATTACAGCCCGCCCGGTACCGGCTACAGTCATCTCATGCGCGGCGAACGGTTCCTGCAGGTCTGGCTGGAGGAATCCGGGTACGCGTTTGACGTCGCATCGGACCTCGACCTGCATCAGAACCCCAGCCTGCTTCAGGGCTATCAAGCCGTTCTGATCAATGGACACAGCGAGTACTGGTCTGCCGAAGCCTACGACACACTCGACCGCTACCTGACCGGGGGCGGCAACGCGGCTGTGTTCTCCGGCAACACCATGTTCTGGAGAACCAGTTTCTCCAAGGACGGTACCGTCATGGAATGCCGCAAAATGGACGAATCCATTGGGGGCCGCCAGAACCACCGGATTGGGGAGCTCTACCACAGCCACGACCAGAAACGAGGGAGCCTTCTGCGCGAGTGCGGGCGCCCGGCGTGGGCGCTCATCGGCCTTGAAACCTTGGGCTGGGGTGGCACCAAATCCGAGCAGTTCGGCATCTATGAAGTGGACGAGCCCGGGCATTTTCTTTTCCACACCCCGGAGGCTGTCGGCCTCGCCAAAGGCGATTCCTTCGGACACAGCGCCGACCGCACATCAGTGCGGGCGGTCGGCCATGAATGGGATGTGCGTCTGAGCCGGCTCCGCGCCATGACTACCGCCGTCCCGGAAGGCGCCATGCTGCCGGAAGAACCCGCTGGAATCACCACGCTGGCTCTGGGCCGGCACGGTTCAGGCACGGCCCGCGACTACTTCACGCGGCCCGCACCCTCCAAAGGCAATGTGCTCGCCGAAATGATCTACTGGGAACGGCCCCAAGGCGGGCGCGTGTTTCATACCGGCGCCATCGGCTCTGGCTGGGCTCTTTCTGCGGACCCGAAGTTCCAGACGCTGATCCGGAACGTGCTTCATCACTTTGGCGTTCCGTTTCAGAAACGGCTGTGAATCCGCGTACACCCCGGGAACACCCCGCCCGGTCCAACGGATGCGACCCACCGCAGGCTTTCCTTACTTTCGAAAGGATCAACGGCTTGAACAAACCCGCACCCCGTTGCGATCCACACCCCCCTGTCACCGCCAGCCGGAGTGAGGCCCTTTTCTGTGCCTTTTCTGGTGGTCGTCCCCCTCCACTGCCGCGCCCCAACACTCGAATGCCTCCGGCATCGCACAGGAGTTCATTCCCGGCGCGCACGCACGCTCGGGCCCTCAATCCATTGCGGGGGGATCATGATGTGACGCGGCACCTCGGGAACCCCGCGCTCGTGCATCGACAACTGTGCCACCACGATGTCCACCGCCGCCGCCGCAAGATGTTCACGTCGCTGGTAAATACCCGCAAACTTTTTCATCCGGGACGTCCAGTCGTGCACCACAAAACCGATGTCCCTCGGAAAACTCAGTCCCATCGCAGCCAGCCACTCCGGCACATGCGTGTCGAACGTGATGAGCGCATCGGGCGAATGTTTTTTCATCCAGTGCAAAAACGCATCGCGGCCGCGGCCCAGATCGTTGCTCGGAAAAAGCAGGAGCGGCACCCGGTTTTTCAAGGGCAGGCTGTGCTGCCAGTGAAACAGACCGCCGCTGTACCCGAATTGCGACCGGTTCACGATCCATTGCGTCACAGCAACCCCAATCCTCCGGTAACCCCGCGCGGCAAGCTGTTCGGCTGCCATCTGGATGCCCAGAGTCATGTTCCCCGCGCACATGTGCAACGCGGGTTTTTGCATTGCGTTTCCAAACGTCACAGCGGCGAACGGCGAATAGTCCACCTTCGAACAGGGGAGCTGCATGCTTTGCGGTGAAACGATCACTGACTCCGTGCCCCGGGCATAAAGCACCTCCTGCAACCGGGCCGGAGTCAGTCCGTCTTTCCCCAGAAAAAACTCCTCCACCTCGTAGCCATATCCACGCGCCCGCCTGCGAATGTCCTCAATGGGCACGAACTGGTATGAGGGCCCGAGCAGACCGTCTTCCGGCACGTGCTCGCGGAGCACCGCGATCGTGGCTCGGGTCCCACTCGTTTTCCTCCGCCGCACCGCCTCCATGAGCCGTGCGAGGTGCGGGTCCGGCGTGTATCCGAGCTTCTCTGCCGCTGCGAGGACGCGTTCCCGGGTTGCGCGTGCGACCTTGGGCGCGCCCCGGAGCGCTCGGGAAACGGTCATGGTGGAGAGCCCGAGGACGGTGGCGAGGTCGTGGAGAGTGGTGGGCCGCATGATGTTAGCATAACACCGCCACCTGCATTGTCATCCGCCCAGCGCGCCCCAGATTGGACCCCGATGAACCACCGATTCCCCCCTTATCTGGTCCTCGCCAGCCTCCTCCTCTGGTTTGCCCAAGCCGTACGCGGCGATGTCGATTCCAAGGAACTCATCGCCCACCGCACATGGCAGGGAATCCCCGGGCTTGAACGCACCGCCCATGGACGCGTGTTTGTCTCGTGGTTCACCGGGGGCTCCAAGGAACCTGCACCTGAAAACACCGTCCTGTTGTCCTGGAGCGACGATGGCGCGAAAACGTTCACGCCGCCTCAGGCCATGGGGGAACCGAAGGACGGGACCCGGTGCTACGACCCGACTGTGTGGATCGATCCGGGAGGACGCCTCTGGTACCTCTTCAACCGCGGCAACAAAGACACTGCCCAGCACGACGTCTGGGCCCGCATCTGCGAGCAGCCCGATGCACCCACGCCGCTGTTCGGCCCGGAGTTTCGAGTCGGCTATGAGGCGCCGTTTGCGTTTCGCATGAACAAGGTCACGGTGTTGTCTACGGGCGAATGGCTGATGCCGGTCACGCTCGCACAGAAACCTATCCGCGCATGGTCCACCGGCTACAACGACCAGCAGGAACCCACCCTCCACGGGGTCGGCATTTCCACCGACACAGGCAGGAGTTGGATACTCCACGGTGCCGTGAAATCGAGGCCCTGGGCGCTCGAGAACATGATCGTTGAACTCAAGGATGGGCGTCTCTGGATGCTCATCCGCACCAGCAGCGGCTCGCTTTGGGAGAGCCATTCCGCGGACAAAGGACGGACTTGGACAGAGGGCAGGCCGAGCTCCATCGCAAGTCCGGGTTCGCGTTTTTTCATCCGCCGCCTAGCCTCTGGGAACCTGCTGCTCGTCAACCATGTGAATTTCAAAGGCCGCAACAACCTGACCGCGCAGATTTCGAGGGATGAAGGCGCAACATGGCAGGGCGGTCTGCTTCTGGATGAGCGCCACGGCGTGTCGTATCCCGACGGCGTCGAGGACAGGGACGGGGTGATTTGGATCACGTACGACCGCGACCGCGGGGGCAACGGCGAGATCCTGCTCGCGAAGTTCAAGGAATCCGATGCGCTGGCCGGAAGCAATGTGTCCGGTGCGGTGCATTTGAAACAGGTTGTGAACCGCATCGAGCGCCCGAGGCTGGTGCCCGAGGGATGGGATCCCGCCCTTGCGGGCGACCTGGTGCTGCAGAGACTCACGCGCGTCACCGCTCCCCACGTCAAGGGAGCCCATGACGCGGAGTTTGTGTGCGTGGGCGGGCGGGCTTACATCGTCGAGCACGACAACGACCTGCAGCCGGGACACGGAGCCGGGAAGGCGCAGTACTGCGTGCTTTCCATCGTGGATCTCAAAACACAGGCAATCGAGAAAGTGGTGCCGCTCGCGAAGTCAGAAGAAGTTTTCGAGAACGTCACGCTGCCCGTTGGCGCGTGTTTTGTGCCGCGCATCCTGCAAAAGGATGCGTCCACCCTGAGGTGCTATTTTACCAGCGAGGACGGAAACAAGCGCGAGGCGCAGATGTGGTATCGCGATTTTGATCTGCAGACCGACAGCTTTGAAAAGCGGCTCCACAAGGCGAAGCTCAAAACCCGGGCGGGCGTGTTTGACATGCAGCCGGTCCACTTCCATGCAGACGCGCAGGCCGCCGGCTTTCGAAGGCCGGCCCAAAGGTTTGGGCTCTACATTTTTGACTCGTTCAAACAGTTCGACGCCCGGCGCTACGTCACGCTCAACAACTTTCCAGGCAAGCAGAACGCCCTCGCGCTCTTGCACGAAGACCTCGAGACGTTTGAGCTCCTTGGCCACTACAACGAACCGCAGGAAGCCCAGTTGAGCGAGTCTGCGGTGAACCGTCTTCCGGATGGAACCTGGATGGCGATCTGCCGCAACGAAGCGGGCAACTATCATTTCACCACAAGCACGGACGGCCGGCAGTGGACCGCGGGACGCGAAATGCCGTTTGTGAGCGGCGGCCTGAATTCAAAGCCGATTTTTGAGCAGTTTGACGGTACGTATTATCTCGGCTGGCAGGAGAATACCAAGGTCGGCACATGCAACCGCAGCGTGTTCAACATGGACGTCTCCATGGATGGAAAACACTGGGAGCGGAAGTACAGGTTCGAAACGCCGGAATCCTTCCAGTACCCAAGCCTTCACGAGCATGAGGGCGTGGTGTGGATTGCGGTCACGCAGAGCGATCACGGCGGCACCACGGACAGAATCATGTTCGGGAAGCTCGAGGATTCTGGAAAGTTTGAGACGCAGTCTGGCAAAAAGCGCGCAGAGCGGCCCGCTTCGAAGGAATAGCCGCGGCAAAATCAGCGGTTCTCCCGGAAAGCTCCCAGGAAGCGTCCTGCACGGTCGGCCGCCCTTGGGGCACCTCGCTCGATCCGCAGCGGTTGCACCACAGTGATCCTGCCCCGGGCTGATTGACGGTATCCGCCCTGAAGCTATGCTGAAGGTATGGACTACCGGAGAATCATCACCATAGAGCCCGGCAAGCGGAGCGGAAAGCCATGCATTCGCGGTCTACGGATCACGGTAGTGGATGTCTTGGAGTATCTGGCGGGGGGCATGACCGTGGCCGAGATTCTTGCGGATTTTCCTGAGCTCACCGAGGAGGACATTCGTGCCTGCCTAGCTTACGCAGCGGATCGGGAGCGGAAGTTGGCTGTGGTAAACGCATGAAGTTGCTGTTCGATCAGAATCTTTCATCGGCACTGGTGGTCCGGCTCTCGGACCTTTTTCCTGAAAGCCAGCATTTGAAAGATCTGGGCATGGCTGACGCCGAGGATGGCCGCGTTTGGAACCATGCTGCAGCAAATGGATTTACGATTGTTTCCAAGGATTCCGATTTTCAACAACGCAGCCTGTTGTACGGGGCACCCCCCAAGGTGGTATGGTTGGCAGTAGGCAATAGTCCAACGGCACTGATTGAGCGCCTGATTCGCGACCACGCAGTTGAGGTTCACGCGTTCGGCGCTGATGAGGCCGAGAGCCTGTTGGTGCTGACAAAAATCGGCTAACCTGCAATCCAGTCTGCCAGACTGGGGCTGCTTGGTCCTCACGCCTCTCCCGCCCTAGCTTTTGACTGAAGTCGCTCTCTTTTTATTTCCTGTCCATGCAACGCCCCATCGCCGAGGTCTTTTGGCGATTCCACTGACTGAGCAGGCTGTCCAGATTCTCTGGCAGAGCATGGACGCCGGCTAGTTGATACTGCACCGCGTGATGCAATGCGTGAGGCCCTCTGGCGCAAACAGAAAATCTCGTCCAAAGAAGCCTTCGGGCGCGCGCAGCAGAAGAAACGGCTCGGGAGTATTCGCCTCATCGCCTGATTCAGATTCCGGACAGGCAGTGTCGTTGTCTGGCGGCAACACTTTCACTCTCAAAACGCCAACCGCCTCGCACAATTCCCGCACGCTAAAGAATCACTCCACCGATTTCCCGCCCTTGCCACGCTTTTTCCCGGCTCCCTTTTTCCCACCATCACCTGACCCGACCTCCTTGCGGTCCGTGTTTGGCGTGGGCATCTTGGCCTGAATTGCGCCCCGCCACGCTGCCAGCAGAGCCTGCAACTCCCTCGCTTTTCCGGGCTGCTCAGCCGCAAGGTTCCGCGTTTCGCCAATGTCCTCCGCAAGGTTGTACAGTTCGAGCCGCTGGTCCTCGTAAAACTCCATCAGCTTCCAGTCGCCCGACTGCACCACGCCCACCGGCGTGGTCCGCCACAAACCCGGTCCCGACCCCAGATAACCGGGGAAATGCTGGAAAATCGCCTCCCGCGCCAGAGGCTTGCCCGGCTCCTTCAGCACCGGCGCGAGACTGGTGCCGTCCAACGTGTACCCGGCTGGCGGCTGGACGCCCGTCATTTCCAGAAGCGTGGGATACCAGTCCACATGGATGGCAGGTTCCCGGGTCACCCCTCCCTTCGGCGTCATGCCCGGCCATTTGACAATCAATGGCACCCGTGTCCCGCCCTCGTAGAGGCTCCCTTTGCCGCTCCGCAAAGGAGCGTTGTCGGTGACACTGTGCTCTTTCACCTTGGTCCGCCCGCTGTCCACGATCAGACCGCCGGGCCGATCGTATCCGCCCACCCCGCCGTTGTCGGAGCTGAACACCACAATCGTTTTTTCCGTCAACTGCAGCTCGCCCAGCAGTTTCACAATCCGCCCCACGCTCTCGTCCACGCTCGCAATCATCGCCGCGTAGACCGGGTCTTTGTGGCCAGCCACCCCGGGCTTGTCCTTGAAATGGGCGATCCATTCGGCCTTGGCCTGGTGCGGCGCGTGCACTCCAAAATGCGGAAGATACAGGAAAAACGGGTTCTCCCGGTTCCGGCGAATAAAGTCCTCGGCGCGGTCTGTGACAAAATCGGCGAGATACTCGCCTTTGCGGACCGGCACTTTCGGGCTGGTCTCGAAATCAAAATGTTTGCCCATGGAGACCACGGCCTCGTCGAACCCCCGTGCCGCCGGATGGTACTCTGCTTTGTCCCCCAGATGCCATTTGCCGAACATCGCCGTGGCGTACCCGCCGGCCTTGAGGGCTTGTGCCACCGTGATCCGGTCCAGCGGGAGTTGCTGGACATTGTCCACAGGCCGCAGAGGCCGGCTCTGCCATTCGAACCGGCCGACGCCGCCCACCGTGTACACCCCGGTTCTTGCGCCGTACTGGCCGCTCATGAGGGCGGCCCGGGTGGGCTGGCAGTTCTGGCAGTGATGATAGTTCTGGAACCGGACACCCTCGGCGGCCAGCCGGTCGATGTGGGGTGTCTCGTAGTATTTGGAGCCCTGACACCCCAAATCGGTCCACCCGAGGTCGTCGGCCAGAATAAACACCACATTGGGTTTTTCAGGGGCCGCTGCCCGACCGGACACCGGGCTCATCAGGAAACCGAGAAACAGCAGGAGGGGGAAAAAGACGCGGTTCATTCTTCCCCCGGATACCCCGTACCCGGGGAAAGGTTGCACAAAATCCCCCCCAAACGGGTGGGTGCCCCCTCGCGCTGGCCCGTGAAAGGATGGACGCTCATTTTCACGCTTCAACTGCTCACTTTCTGATCCCATGCGCCCCTATTTTCTGCCCCTTCTCCTCCTCGGCGCAGCCCATGCCCGCTCTGAAACACCGGCCATCGAGTTCAACCGGGATATCCGGCCCCTGTTCAGCAAACACTGCACCGCCTGTCACGGCGGAGTGAAAGCCGCCGGCGGCATCTCGTTTGTCTACAGGGAAAAAGCGCTGGCCCGCGGCAAGTCCGACGATTTCGCCATTATTCCCGGAAAACCCGATGAATCCGAACTCATCCGTCGGATCACGTCTGACGATCCTGACGAGATCATGCCCAAACCGGATCACGGCCCCAAGCTTGCCCCCGCCGAGATCGCCATGTTCCGGGCATGGATCCAGCAGGGAGCGCCCTGGAGCGAACTCTGGTCCTTCGTTCCCCCCAAAGACGCGCCGCAGCCTGCGCTCAAGCAGAAAGGCTGGAGCCGGACCCGGGCTGACGAATGGGTGCTGGCGCGGTTGGAATCAGAAAAGCTCGCGCCTTCGCCCGAGGCAGACCCGGCCGAGTGGCTGCGCCGGGTGTCTCTGGATCTGACCGGCCTGCCGCCGTCCCCGGAAGACTACGCGGCGTTCAAGGCCGATCTCGCGGCGCATCCTGACACCGCCCACGCCACCGTGGTGGACCGGCTCCTTGCCACACCCGGTTTCGGGGAACGCTGGGCGGCGGTCTGGCTGGACCTCGCCCGCTACTCGGACACATTCGGGTTTGAAAAAGATCCGCACCGGGACATCTGGCCGTGGCGGGACTGGGTAATCCGGGCGTTCAACGCCTCCATGCCGTTTGACGAGTTTGTCCTCAAGCAGCTCGCCGGCGACCAGTTGCCCAACCCGACCACCGACGATCTTCTGGCCACCGCGTTCCACCGGAACACCCAGAACAACACCGAAGGCGGCACCGATGACGAAGAGTACCGGACCGCCGCCGTGCTGGACCGGGTGAACACGACATGGACAGCGCTTCAGGCCACGACCTTTGGCTGCGTCCAATGCCATTCGCATCCGTACGACCCCATCCCGCACCGGGATTACTATCGGTTTGCTGCGCTGTTCAATCACTCCGAGGACACCGACCTCAACGATGACTTTCCTAAAATGCCCGTCCCGGAAGACCCGGCAAAACGGGAGCAAGTGGCCGCGCTTTTCCTCCAGAAACGCGCGCTCCGGGAGAGCCTGAACCAAGACGGCTTGGATCTGGCCGCCCAGACCTCCACATGGGCGCCCGTACTCCCCACCGAAGCCAAGACCACCGGTGGCAGCCTCCAAGTTCAGCCGTCAGGACTGGTTACTGCCTCCGGCACACTCCCCCGCAACGTCCAGTACACGCTCTCACTGCCGGCACCTGCCGGTCTCACCGCGCTCAGGCTCCAGATCTCTCCCGAGGCCGACGACCCGAAACTCTGGCCAGAACGCGGAGCCGTGCTGTCGCACCTTGAACTGCACCTGTTGAAGACCGGGGTGGAACCGATCCCGGTCAAGGTCCGGGAGGTGTTCGCGGATTACCTGGCGGGACCCTACGATCCGCAGGCCAGCCTCGACAAAAATGCCGACGGCTTTGGCGGTTACCCCGTCCTTGAAGGACCGCGCTGGGCGGTTTTTGTGCTCGATACACCCGTCCCCGAAGACGACGCGTATCTCCAGATCTCCATGACCCACTCCGCTGGCAGCAACAGCGGCACCCAAATCTGCGCGCTCCGCAAGTTTGCATGGACCGCCTCCACCGACCCGCGCTGGACCGGGCTGCCTTCGGACCCCAAGCACACTGCCAAGAAAGCGCAGCTCGACAGCGCCGCAAAATCGCTTGCGGGACTGGGCGGCCCCCAGGTGCCGGTGTTTGTCGAACGCGCCACACCGGCCCGGCGCGACACCCGGGTGTTCCGACGAGGCAACCGATTGAACCGGGAAGAAGCCGTTCAGCCCGGGTTGCCTGAGGTCTACCGGCCGCCCCAGACCGGTGCGCTCACCCGGCTCGAGTATGCCCGGTGGCTGTTCAGCTCCCAAAACACGCTCACCGCACGGGTCCTCGCAAACCGGATCTGGGCCGAGCTGTTCGGCAATGGGATCGTGGAAACCCTCGAGGATTTCGGGACCTCCGGATCCACACCGAGCAACCCGGAACTCTTGGACCACCTGGCGCTCCGTCTTTCCGGGGAACACCGCTGGAACCTAAAGCCCTTCCTCCGGGACCTGGTACTTTCCTCAACGTACCGGCAATCCGCAAAAGCCTCCCCTGCTCTGGCAGAACGGGATCCGAGAAACCTGCTTCTGGCACGCGGACCCCGGGTCCGGCTCAGCGCCGAAATGGTGCGTGACCACGCACTGGCGGTCTCGGGTCTGCTCAGTGCAAAGATGTATGGTCCCCCGGTCTACCCGCCGCAGCCGGAAGGGGTATGGAACAGCGTGTACAGCGGCCAGAAATGGAACACCTCCGAGGGCCCAGACCGGTTCCGGCGCGCGATCTACACCTACAGCAAACGGACCTCCGGATATCCCGGCCTTCTGGCATTTGATGCGCCCACCCGGGACGCCTGTGCGGCGCGCCGGATCCCGACCAACACGCCGCTTCAGGCGTTGCTGACGCTGAACGACCCGGCGTTCCTTGAAATGGCGCAAGCCTTTGCCAAACGGTTGCAGGGCGCATCGCTGGAAGAAAAGATCACGCACGGCTGCTCCCTCCTGACCTTGGAGCCCCCGGACAAGCCCGTGGTTCAAGCTCTGCTCAAGCTCCATCAAACCGCTTCCGCCGAGTTCCAGAAAAACCCGGCAGACGCCCAGAAACTTGGCGCGACGCCCGAAGACGCCGCGCTGGTGCTCGTGGCCAACACCCTGTTCAACCTCGACCTCGCGATGGTCCGTTAACCCAGAATTTATCCCATGTTTTCCGCCCATTCACTTGCCCGCGAACAACTCCTGCTCCAGACCCGGCGCCATTTCCTGCGCGACTGTTCCACCGGCCTCGGCGCGCTCTGGCTCGCCTCCCAGAACATCCACGCCGCACAGGGCATCTTGAAAAAAGACCCCGCCCGGCCGTTGCTCCCGGCCAAACCGCATTTTGCGCCCCGGGCCAAACGGGTCATTTACCTGCACATGGCGGGTGCCCCGAGCCAGCTTGAGTTGTTCGACTACAAGCCGGAACTCGAGAAGCTGCATGGCAAGGAATGCCCGGACTCGCTTCTGGCCGGGAAACAGTTCGCGTTCATCCAAGGCGTCCCGAAGATGCTCGGACCGCAGTACGCATTCCAACAGCACGGCCAGAGCGGCGCATGGGTATCGGACCGGATGCCCCATCTGGCCAAGGTGGCGGATCATCTGTGTTTCGTGAAGTCGATGCACACCGACCAGTTCAACCATGGACCGGCACAGCTGGTGATGCATACGGGCAGCCAGAACCCGGGCTCCGCCTCCGCCGGTGCATGGGCGACCTACGGGCTCGGTTCCGAAAACCAGGATCTGCCGGGATTCATCGTTCTCACCAGCGGCGGCAAGAATCCGGATGCCGGAAAGTCCGTGTGGGGCTCGGGCTTCCTACCGTCGGTCTACCAAGGCGTGCAGTGCCGGTCCCACGGGGATCCGGTCTTGTTCCTGTCCAACCCGGACGGTGTGTCTGCCAGCCAGCGCCGCCACACTCTGGACGCTCTGGCGGAAATCAACCAGCTCACCGCAAAGCAGGTGGGCGATCCCGAAACACTCACCCGGATTGCCCAGTTCGAACTGGCGTTCCGGATGCAGACCAGCGCCACGGACGCCTTCGATCTCTCCAAAGAATCGCCCGAAACCCACGCCCTCTACGGCACTCAGCCTGGCAAGGAGGCGTTCTCCAACAACTGCCTTTTGGCCCGGCGCCTCGCTGAACGCGGTGTCCGTTTCATCCAACTCTTCGACTGGGGCTGGGACAGCCATGGCGCCTCCAAATCCGAGGCGCTCAACGAGGGGTTTAAAGCCAAGTGCGAATCCGTCGACCAAGCGCTCGCCGCACTCATCACCGATCTGCACCAGCGCGGCCTTCTCGAGGACACCCTCGTCGTCTGGAGCGGCGAATTCGGCCGGACCCCCATGCAGGAAAACCGGGGCGGCACCACCATGGCGTTCATCGGCCGCGACCATAACCCGGGTGCGTTCACCCTCTGGATGGCCGGGGGCGGCGTCAAACCGGGTTTTTCCTACGGGGAAACCGACGAACTCGGGTACCAGGCGGTAGTCGACAAAGTGTCCCCGCACGATTTCCACGCCACGCTCCTTCATCTGCTCGGCTTCGATCATCTCCGGCTTACCTACCCGGTGGCTGGCATCAACCAGCGCCTGAGCAACGTCACCAAACCCGGCAGCGAAGTGATCAAAGGCCTCCTGGCCTGAGCTGTGTGCGGCGCATGGGATGGCCACCCGAAGCGCCTTGAAGGCCACTTATTATGACAGTGTTCACTGTCACTGAACGTGGACAGCGGCACTCGGATTGAGTCGTTTGCCACGGTCGGTCTGTTTGCCACGGCCCGGATCGCGGAAGTGCTCCGGACGACCGAGGACGGAGTCGCCCAAACCGTCGGTCGGGACACCTGATCCTTGTGCTCTGCGTCTGGGGCTCCGAAACGCCCACCCAGACAGGGCTCGTGGATGCCGAAGGGCAACTCGGATGACTCGCTCCGCGCGCCCATGGCTTCCCCCCTTTTCCCCGATAACGATAGGGCAGACAACTCGCGGTATGGGAACGATTGAAAGAATCGCTTTAGAGGAGCAGATGGACGGCCATTCAAATCAGCTCTGGCCCAATCAGTTGCAGTTGGAGTCCGAAGGATTGGAATCGAGAGAAATCTTTGTCCAAGCTGACTACCGGGATGTCGCTGCAAACCGCAAATGCGGCAAGATAAGCGTCCATCCAGATTTTTGGGGAGGCGCTATCCAATGTCGCGTAGCTGCTCCACTTCGATTCGATTTCGGAGGGTTCCGCCAACCAGGTAACTTGGGGCAGTTGAAGTAACTGTGCGTACTTTGCCCATGCTTTTGAGTTCGGAATGAGATCGCATCCGTAAGCATGGCAAATCGATTTTGTGGTCAACAGGCGCAAAAAGCTGTTCTGGGTTGCCCGGCAGAACGCAGCAGGATGGATGGAATCCGCCTGTTCAAAAACGGCACGCGCCTGTGGGTGGAACGGGTGACTTGCAAAGGCGAGCGCTAGCCAGACGCCGGTGTCATAGAGACTGGCAATTGCGGGCATGGTCTTCTTCGAGTTGTGCGGCCTGCTCCAAGGCAATGAGGGCATCGGCGCTCATCTGAGAGGCGGGCGCACCGGGATTGGTAGCAAAGAAAGGAACCTCGATCGGGCCCCTCTCTGGGACCGGCCGCGTGGACGCCTCCTGCTCGACGGCAGACCGAAGCAAATCCGTCACGACCTCTTTGAGTCTGCGGTTTTCATGGACCGCCTTGAGTTTGAGAGCGCGCACCAGATCGCTGGGCAGATCAAAAGTGGCCTTCACCCCTTCACCTTGCTGGTTTTCTGGCATCCTGTCAAAACAGCATCCAAGGTCGGGAGCGGCCCTTAGCGAACTGCGCCTGCGGGTTGTGGCCAAACCCGAATCCGATGTGGCACAACTCTTGACCCGACTCGGCATCCAGATCCACCGCCCATCAAAGCCGGTCGAAAATGGAGTGCCGAAAAACGCGTGAAAATCCCGCCCAACCCGCAGCAATAAAGGATCAGCCCTTCAAAACTGCGGAATTTGGCCCTGGATGAAGCGTTCCATAGGAGGATCCGGGCCGAGTTTACGCCATGCCACAACTGCGGGATTGAAGACGCCCCAATGGTCGCTCCTCGCTGAGTCCTGCAAAAATGCGTTCATTTCGCCATTTTGAGACTCAGAATGTCGGTAACACCGCGCTTTTTAGAACCCCCAGCCGATCCGTTCTTCCTGCTCGGGCCCCGGGGAGCCGGGAAAACCTCCTGCGCTAGGCCCATCGGATCGCCTCTGGATATTTGACATTCCACGCTGGAAACGAACGGCACACCGCCCGATCGGCAGTCCAGATCGAGATGTCCATCTGCCACTAGTCAAGACGCGCCCCCTCTGGCTCCACTCAAAACCAGAGTCTCCAAGATGCCGGAGACATCGCAGCAGAGCGTAGCCCCCCTGCAGGCAGGGGCGACTGCGTCGTTTTATTTCATTCCTATTGACCTCTTACCCAAACCGATTCAGTTGAGTGCACCTTCTTCACGCACGGACAGTTCCCATCCCGCAACGAGCCTTCAAACCATGATTCCGCCGCGTCTTCCCAATGCTGTCCCTGCGGCGGGGGCAATGAAAGACGTTGCGTCAGCCGGCAAAAGTTCCGGATTCATGCCCCGCATTTCCGCCCGGTTCCTCCTCCCTGCTGCGTTGGCCTTGCAGGCTTCCCTTGCACAGGGGGCCAACCCGAATCCGCTTCCAGCTTCGGAACACGCGCTGACCAAGACCGGTGCCCAGACGGTCGGCGGGTTCGGTGCCCTCAAACAGGCCTACCTCGAGCATGTCCGGCTCAAAACTCTGGCTACATGCGACCAAAAGGGAATCCGCCTCCCGCAAGACTTCCTGACTTGGATCGACAACGATCCCGTACTCCAGTCCTCGGTCTACGGCTTCCGGCAAAATCCGCTCCCGATCCTGCTTGGCCTCCGTTCGCTTGAATTGGATCTGGGCGAAGACATGGTCCGGCGCCGCTACCCGCAGCTGGCCCTTGCCTTTGCCATCCACACTTCGTACCGCGGCTGGAAGTCGCAACCGGGGTTCCAGAACGATTCCCGCTCACCGCTGCCGTACACAGGGCCGGATCTGAGGCCGCGCCATCCGATGGTTCTGAAAATCCCGGGCGACCCGCGGGTGCGGATCGACACCAAAGACCCCAGACGTGTGCTCGACAAAAACGACCACATCCTCAACTTCTTGGAGGACCATGCGGAGATCGAGGTGGAGCAGAAGGTGCAGGCCCAGGGGCCGCTGATCTACGACGAACGCGGCATTGCACAGCCGCAAGGCGGCGAGGCTAAAACGGAGCGGATAAGGCGCAAACCGGTTGCCGCCGACGTTCTCGCATCGCGGCAGTTGCAACGGGAGTTCAATGCCTACATGAAATCCAAGGGCTTCGACTCCGCCCTCGACTGCGGGGAGCGCATTGTCCATTGGGATTCGACCGACGAGGTTCCGGAACGGCAGCAGCAAAAAATTCGCCGGGCCTACGAGATGTTCCGGGACGCCTACCGTGCCAAGGGACGTCTCCCTCTGGAACGCGACGCGGCTGCAACCCCAGCCGAAGCCATGGCGTGGCTGATCCGCAACGACCGTTCACCGCTGCCACCACTGGATGGCGCCACCCGCAAATGGCCGCTCTATCCGCTGAACGCTCCATGGCCGACCCTGATGATGCTCGCCGACGACGACCAACCGTTGCGCGAACGCGAACAGATCTGGCTCAGGTTCCGGGACCGGGGTGAAGCGCAGACCTACGGGGAGTACATCGGCGATGTCGCACAGCAGTTCGACATGCAGTCCGCCCGACGTCTCGCGCCATTCCCATTCTTTTACGGGACAATCCAGATGATGTGGAAGGACGGCGGCGTCTGCGGCACCATGGCGAGCATGGGCGCCCGCACCTTCCGGATTCTTGGGATTCCCGCAGCCACTGCAACCCAGCCCGGACACTGCGCCCTGGTGCGGTGGCACTTCCATCCCGAGACGGGGCGGTACTCCTGCGAGGGGGACCAGTATGCGGGAGACGGCGACGATGCCACCGAGGTCCACACGGCTTGGAACTACGACGAAGCCGGGAAGCAAATGCCGATGGTCTACCACCAGAGCGTTGCGTGGGCTGTGAACCACGGCCTCCAATCCTACCTCGACGCGATGATCTGCCTTCAACTCAGCCGCCGGAGCACGACCGATGCCCAAGCCCTGGCCCGCCTCGAGGCTGGGCTCGATGCCAATCCGTATGCGGCAGCGCTTGCACTCGAAGGTCTCAGGCGTCTGAAAGGCAAAGCTGCCGCAGCCTTTCTTGCGCGCCTTGAAGACCGGCTTGTGGCAGCAGCCAAAAACCCAGGCGCACCCCACACCGGTCTGTACCTGAAGACCTTGAAAAGCAGCGCGCGACTGCGGTGAGTGCGTTGCTCGTCCGAGACCGGAAATAAGAAGAGGAGGCAGCCCGGCCACTTCCCGGATCCCTTGCCAAAGCGCCCCAGCAAGGAGAGGCATCGTTCGCAAAAGTATCATTTTTACGCCGCGCTGTGCATTTTGAACCGCGCACGTTTTCGATAGTGTGCGGTGGTTCCTTTGCATGCGCCATTCCAGGCTCCCCCCCGGTTTTCTCTCTTCCCAGGAATTATGCCACGCCTCCCGACCCGCCCCACGTTGATGCACACCCTTGTTGTTCTGGCCTGTCTCGGATGGGCAGCCCTGTTTTCACCGGGAGCCGCTTCCGCCGCAACCCCGGCGCGTCCCAACGTTCTCCTCCTCCTGGCCGATGACATGGGGTGGGGCGACCTCCAGTGTCACGGAAACGACAAAATTTCCACGCCTGCCCTGGATCGAATCCGGGCGCAAAGCGTCGAACTGGATCACTTCTACGTGAGTCCCTCTTGCTCCCCCACCCGTTCCTCTCTGCTCTCAGGCCGGCATCATCTGCGGCTGCGCGTGCTCAGCACCTCGGATGGGCTCGAGGTCATGCATGGCGACGAAACAACCCTTGCCGAGGCGCTCAAAGCCGGCGGCTACGCCACGGGTTGCTTTGGCAAATGGCACAACGGTTCGAATCCTCCCTCCACCGCGCGCGGCCAGGGCTTCGATGAATTCCTCGGATTCAGCGGCGGCTTTTTTTCCAATTACTTCGACCCCACCCTTGAGCACAACGGAGCTGCCACGCCGACCCGCGGTTTCATCACGGATGTCCTTACCGACGGTGCGCTCCGCTTCATTGAACAGCACAGCACCCGCCCCTTCTTCTGTTACGTGCCCTTCAACGCCTGCCATTCCCCCATGCAGGCTCCCGATGCCCTCTTTGAAAAATACAGTGTCCTCGGGTTCAGTCCGAAAGACGCCGCCATTTACGCAATGATCGAAAACCTCGACCAGAACATCGGTCGGCTCTTGGAGAAAATCGACTCCCTCGGCATCGCGGAAAACACCATTGTCCTGTTCGCCTCGGACAACGGGCCGGCTTCCGCGCGATTCAACGGTGGAATGCGGGGCCAGAAAGGTAGCCTGTTTGAAGGCGGCCAGCGTGTCCCCTGTTTCATCCGCTGGCCAGGCAAGCTCACCGCTGGCCGCAGAGTCACTGAAATCGCGCAGCACATAGACATCCTTCCCACGCTGCTGGATCTGGCAGGCCTACCGGCTCCCAACGCCCGGCCCTTGGACGGTCTCAGCCTCGTTTCCCTCCTCAAGGGAACAGCCACCGCATGGCCCCCACGGACCCTGTTTGAGATCCGAGGTGCCGGTGGCAAAAACGGCACCGTTCTCCCTGTTTTTCCGGGAACCGCCCGGACCCCCACGCACCGCTGGGTCCACGACGGCCAGAAAGCGTTGCTCTTTGATCTGCGCAACGATCCCGGAGAAACCCACAACATCGCTGAGAATGCGCCGGAACTGGCCGCTCAAATCCAAGCCGACTATCTTGCCTGGTTCCGCTCCGCAACCGCAGAGACCCATGGCCAGATCCAGCGGTTTCCCATCTGCCTGACCGAAGGCACCACGCTTTTCATCCCCGAATCAGATCGATCCGGCGGTGCCCGGCTTTTTGGCAGGGGCTGGGACTACGACTGGGCGGTTTTCCCCAAACCCGGACTCAGTCTCCTGTGGAATCTCGAGGTGCCCGTGGCCGGTCGCTACGAGCTCAGCGCACTGCACACGGCACGCACACTCGGCGGCCAAATCATGGCACGTGTCGGCTCAAACCAAACGAGCGTCAAGATCACCGCCGTGGTTGATCCGCCGGTCATTCCCCGCCCCGAACGCATTCCGCGCTGGGAGGTCCCCGAGAAAGTTTTCGCACCGCTTCCCATAGGCATATTGGAAATCCCGCGAGGCGCACAAAGACTGGAACTCACCGCCGATCCCGGCACCGAGATCCAAGGCCTGACACTCAAACGTCTGCAGTAAATCGGCGGAAGCCGAGGCTCCATCGCCCCTGTCTCGGCATGTTGGACAGCCGGCAGACCGGCCCTTGCAAATACTCCTCGAACGAAGAATGCCGACCACTGGCATTGGTTGCCATGGATTCCCCAAGCAGACACAGCGGCCACCCGATCTCTGCGGTTCCCGGAGAAAACCCAGATTGGAGCCGGTCAGTGCCGCGCAGCGACACCACCAGTTCGCAAAGACACGCCGCCCCCCGACTGGGCGGGCAATCGGCAGCCATCAAACTGTGCGCGGAGTTCCAAACTTTTCACGGCAAAACGATCGCCGCGATCAATCTCGATCCGCTCCCTGAAAGCCTATGCGCCCCTTCATCCCGGCGACCGCAGGCGAAACACCACCACTTCCACGGTCCACGGAATACCGCTTCCGGTAGGCGCCGGGTGTGAGACCGATCCGCTTCACGAACTGACGCGTAAAAGCGCTCTGGTCATAAAACCCGTTCTGGCTTGCCACCTCGGCCAGACTCGCCCGCGAATGTTCCAACTGCCGGCACGCGTTCTCCACACGCAGTTGCATCAGGTACTGCATGGGCGCCATTTGAAAAATCGCCCGGAACCGTCTCTCAAACTGGCTCACCGACAAATGCACCAACGCCGCCAGCCGCACCACGCTCAGATCCTCGGCGTAGTGCCGCGACAAATGCTCCACCGCGGCCCGCAAATCCTCGTACGGGCTCATGATCGCACCGGCCGACTGCGCGTCCCGCATCGCCCCCGCAATCCCGATCACACGCCCGCACCGGTCATGCAGCGGGATCTTGGTTGAAAGATACCACGCCAACACCCCCTCACGGTTCGGCACAAACCAGATCTGGTCCACCACCGGCGTGTCCTTTTCCATCACCTCCGTGTCCTCACGCCGGTACCGTTCCGAAAGCGCCAGCGAAAAGAAATCCGTGTCCACGCGCCCCAGGACCTCCGATTCCTCCGAAAACCCGAGCCGCCTCAGAAGCGCCGGGTTCATCCGGACAAACCGTCCAGCGGCGTCCTTTGCAAAAAAATACACCTCAGGCAGCAGGTCAAACAGCATCCCAAAAGTGTCCCGGGGACAAAGCTGCTCCAAAAACTCCCGCTGAATCCCCGGCTGGTTCTGGCCGGATTTGTTCCGGGGTTTCCGCGCTTTCATCCCCGGTTCTTATCAAAAGTATCAATGCCGAAAAAATACAAAAAGTTGCCTTGGATTTCCTATCTTTTCGCCCTCTCAAAACGGTTTGATTCCACCGTCGCACCAACGCCTCCCGATTCCATGACCGCTCTCCCCCCTCCCCTTCTTTCCGGACGCCTGCTCCTCGTCCTGAGCCTCACGGCTGCCGGCTCTCTCCACGCCGCACCCAAGCTCGACTTCAACCGCGATGTCCGCCCCGTCCTCGCCCAGCACTGCTTCAAATGCCACGGCATGGACGATCACGGCCGCAAGGGCGGACTCCGGCTCGACCGGCGCGAGGCGGCTCTTGGCAAGGGCAAGTCGGGCGAAACCGCAATCGTCCCAGGCAAGGCCGACCAGAGCGAAGTCATTGTCCGCGTCCTGAGCACCGATCCGGACGAAGTCATGCCGCCCCCCAGCACCAAGACCGTCCTGCCGGATTCCGCCAAGTCCATCCTCAAGGCCTGGGTCGAGCAGGGCGCCGAGTACCAACCGCACTGGGCGTTCACCCCGCCCGCGCCCCAGGCCCCGCCGGTAGCCGGAATCCATCCCGTGGACGCATTCATTCAGGATCGCCTTGCGAAGGAAGGCCTCCAACCGTCACCCGCAGCCGACAAACACACACTGATCCGGCGGGTCTCCTTAGATCTCACGGGCCTCCCCCCAACGCCGGCTGAGGCCGACGCTTTCGCCCAAGACTCCGCTCCGGATGCCTACGAACGCCTGGTGGACAGACTCCTTTCTTCCCCGGCCTACGGCGAACGCTGGGCACGCCGCTGGCTGGACCTCGCGCGCTACGCCGACACCAACGGCTACGAAAAAGATCGGCCCCGCTCGATCTGGCCTTACCGGGACTGGGTCGTGCAGGCGCTCAACGCCGACATGCCCTACGACCAGTTCAGCATCAAACAACTGGCCGGGGATATGCTCCCCAACGCAACCCCCGAAGACCTCATTGCCACCGGGTTTCACCGGAACACCATGCTCAACGAGGAAGGCGGCATCGATCCGCTCGAGTTCCGGTTCCATGCCATGACGGACCGGGTGAGTGTCACGGGCACGACGTGGATGGGGCTCACCCTCAACTGCACCCAGTGTCACACTCACAAGTACGACCCCATCCTGCACACCGATTATTACAGCGTGATGGCGCTGCTCAACAACGCCAGCGAGCCCACCTATTACATACCCACCCCCCAGATCTCAGAACAAGTCCGCCAGCGCGATGCCCGCATCGCCCAACTCGAGGCCGCCCTCCCTGCACAGTTCCCCGGTGGCGCTGAGGCCCTCAAAGCCCGATTCAGCCAGTGGGTTCAGGAAACCCAACCCTCCGCCGCCCCTTGGAAAATCCTCAAGCCCGCATCCGTCCAAACCAACCTGCCGCATCTTGAACCGCAACCCGATGGGTTCCTGCTCGGAAGCGGCGACGTCACCAAAAGCGACACCTACGAACTCACCTTCCGCCAACCGCTCAAAAACGTGCGGGCGATCCGGCTGGAAGTCGCCTCACACCCCAGCCTGCCCAACGACGGCCCCGGCCTTACCGCCTACGAGGGACCGCTCGGCGGCTTTTTCCTGAGCGAACTTCAAGCAGTCCAAAATGGCGCTCCGGTCGCATTCGGATCGGCCAAAGCCACCAACGACGTTCAGGATCCTCCGCCAGAGCCCACACCGCCCAGCACACCGCCCTCTGAGCCCGGAAAAACCCCACCGCCTGCTGCACCGAAGCCTGCAAAGAAAGTTGCCGACAAAAAAGCCAACGCCGCCTCAGCCCTGGACGGTGACATGTCCTCGGGCTGGATGGTCAACGGCGGGTTCGGTGTCCGACATACCGCCGTCTTTTTCTTCAAGGAACCCGTCGACCTCACCCAAGGGATCACGCTCCGGATGCTGTTTGAAAAGCACTACGCCTGTTCGCTCGGCCATTTCCGGATCTCGGCAACCACCGCCGAAAACGCGACCCTAACAGGGCTCCCGGCGGACATCGAGGAACTTCTGGCCTCGGGCAAGACCGAGCCGCAGGGTTCTCTCCTCACCCACTTCCTTGAGACTGCCCCAGAGATGAAGCAGGCCGCCGCTCCGCTCTTGGCACAGCGCCGCAGCCTGCCCCGGGGCCAGGCCACGCTGGTAATGCAGGAACGGCCCACCAGCCATCCGCGGCCCACCCACCGGCATCACCGCGGCGAGTACCTCCAGCCAAAAGAGGAGGTCCCACCAGCCGTGCCCTCTTTCCTTCCACCGCTGCCAAAGGACGCCCCTGCCAACCGACTCACATTCGCCCGGTGGCTGTTTGCCCCAGAAAACCCGCTCACCGCCCGGGTCACCGTGAACCGCCACTGGCAGGCGTTTTTTGGACGCGGCTTGGTCCAGTCTCTGGAGGACTTCGGCTACCAGAGCGACCCGCCTTCCCATCCGGAACTGCTCGACTGGCTCGCCTTGGAACTGCTCCGAGAAAAGTGGTCGCTGAAAAAACTGCACCGGCTGATCGTCACCAGCGGCACCTACCGCCAATCCTCGAAAGTCACGCCGGAACTCGCCCAGAAAGACCCCAAAAACATCCTGCTCGCCCGCGGATCCAGGTTCCGTCAGGACGCCGAAATCATCCGGGATTCGGCCCTCAAAGCGGCTGGCGTGCTTTCGTCGAAGATGGGTGGGCCGGGCGTCTATCCGCCCCAGCCCACGAGTGTCACCACGGAGGGCACCTACGGCAAAATCGAATGGAAAACGAGCCAGGGCGAAGACCGGTACCGGCGCAGCCTGTACACGTTCACAAAACGAACAGCGCCCTTTGCGATGGCCACCACCTTTGACGCCCCCACGGGCGAAGCCTGTCTGGCCAAACGCGAGGTGTCCAACAGCCCCCTCCAGGCACTCACACTCCTCAACGACACCATGTTCGTGGAAGCTGCCGGCGCCATGGCCAAAGCCGTCATGGCAGAGGCCCAGTCGGACACGGATCGGCTCCAGAACCTGTTCCGGCGCTGCGTCACGCGGCCCGCTGCACCCGAAGAACTCGCGCTGCTCCAGAGCTTTTTGGAAAAACAACGCGCCCTGCAGCTGGAAGGCGAGGCCCTTTGGAGCTCCGTGGCCCGCGCCGCACTGAACTTCGACGAAACCATCACCCACCCATGAACACCCGTCACATCACCCGTCGGTATTTTTTTCAGGAATGCGGCATCGGCGTCGGCAAGGTGGCACTCGCCTCCCTGCTCGCTCCGGCCGTCTCCAGAAGCCACGCCGCGGGCGGCATCCTGCAGCCCCATCATCCGCCCAAGGCAAAAGCCGTGATCCACCTGTTCATGGCGGGCGCACCTTCGCAACTGGAGCTGTTTGACCACAAACCCATGCTCAGCAAGTACGAGGGAAAACCGCTTCCGCCTTCCGTGATTGGCGGACAGCGCTACGCCTTCATCCGGCCCGATGCCGCAGTGCTCGGACCGCAGTTCGCCTTCGCCAAGCACGGGCAGTCCGGCGCCGAAATCTCGGAGATGCTGCCGCACCTGTCCACCGTGGTGGACGACATCGCACTCATCAAATCGTGCCGGACCAACCAGTTCAACCATGCCCCGGCCCAGATCTACATGAACACCGGGTTCTCACAACCTGGCCGGCCCAGCATGGGGTCCTGGATCACGTACGGGCTCGGGGCTGAGACCCGCGATCTGCCGGCGTTTGTTGTGATGAGCACCGGCAGCGGAATCAGTGGTGGTGCAGCCTGCTGGAGCAGCGGTTTCCTGCCCAGCGTCCATTCCGGCACCCGGTTCCGCAACACAGGCGACCCGATCCTCAACGTCAGCACGCCGGACGGCATCCAGGCCAGCACCCAGCATGACACCGTGGACCTCATCAACGCCATGAACCACCGCCGGCTCCAGCTCGATGGCGACAGCGAAATCGCCACCCGGATCGCCAATTACGAGATGGCTTACCGCCTCCAGTCGTCTGCCCCCGAACTGATGGACCTTTCCAAGGAAGACCCCGCGACGCTCGAGCTCTACGGATGCGACCCCAAGACGCCCTCCTTTGCCCGGGCCTGTCTTCTGGCGCGGCGGATGGTCGAACGCGGTGTCCGGTTCATTAACATCTACCATGAAGGCTGGGATGCCCACAGCAACGTGTCCGGCAACGTGAAAAACAACGCCAAGGCGACTGACCAAGCCAGCGCCGCGCTGATCAAAGACCTCAAACAACGCGGCCTCCTCGACAGCACGCTCGTCGTCTGGGGCGGCGAGTTCGGACGCACCCCCATGGTCGAGTCCAGCGTCTCACTCGGCCGCAGCATGGGACGCGATCATCATCCCCAGGCGTTCACCATGTGGATGGCCGGCGGCGGCATCAAGGGCGGGATCACCCACGGCGCCACGGACGAGATGGGCTTTAACGTCGTTGAAAACGAGGTCCATGTGGCCGATCTCCAAGCCACCATCCTCCACTGCCTCGGCATCGACCACGAACGCCTCACCTACCGCGTCTCCGGCCTCGAATTCAAACTCACCGGCGTCGAACCCTGCGAGGTGATCAAACCCCTGCTCGCCTAAGCCTCACCCGGCTCAGAAAAAACCGCCCCACCACCGGAACGATTCTGAAAGGAAGGCAGAGATTCCGGTCCGCCATTCATGGAACAACATCGGATTGGAAAACCCGTTCTCCTTTCCACACTTCCATGCCTCTGTCACCGCCTTCCGGGGTGAGGGCCCTTTTTGGGCCCGTGACCGGGGGTGGCGCTACGCGCCACGCCCCGGCTACCCGCTTCGTTCCCTTCAGGAACGGCGGCGTTCCGGCCATTCACGGCCGAAACACCACAGACAGGATTCATGTTCCCGAAGGGAACACAGCGGTTAGCCGGTGGTGGCGCGCTTCGCGCCACCACCGGATCGCTTCGCAAAATAACGCGCGATCCCGGCAGGGATCGAAGCGGCTGCAACTCAGCATCCAGCGTGTCCGAAACGATGGGCGCACATTCCGGTCTGCCGTCCCCACAAAAAATGGGCTGGAATACCCGCTCTCCAATTCCACGCCTCTGTCACCGCCTTCCGGGGTGAGGGCCCTTTTTGGGCCCGTGTCCGGGGGTGGCGCTACGCGCCACGCCCCGGCTACCCGCTTCGTTCCCTTCAGGAACGG
>CAIURC010000198.1 GCA_903901425.1 uncultured Spartobacteria bacterium
ACCGGAGCCCGACTGCGGGTGCTGGCGTGCCAGGGATATGGGCGAACTGGGCGTTCCGGTCCCAGAGGGCCCCCAACGATTCGAGCGGTTCTCCCGGAACTGGACGGGGCAGGGTGTTGAACTGCGCGTATGCCACCAGAGCCAGAGGAAGCCTGATGGTGGCCGGCGGTTGGTCCGGATCCGGCCGGACCTGGACGAGCATCGAACCCGCGTCTGCGGTTGTGATCCGGCCTGAAAAAGTCCGGCCATCCTTCAGGGTGACAAGGTCGTTTGGAGTGGTGGGGGCGAGGGCCGGCACCGCGCCGATGGGCAGGGCAAGAAGGAGTGCGGGGGTCATTGGAGTGTCTCCAGAAACTGGTTGGCGGCAGCGCGGTCGGCGGACGGTACGGACGGCTGCCGCAGGAGTTCCTCGCAGGAGCGCCGTGCAGCGGTCCGGTCGCCAAGGGACTCAAATGCCCGGGCACTTTCCATGTAGGCCCGGGCTGTTAGGTCCGGCCAGCGCAGGTAGGTGACGTACACCCTTTGATAAAAAGGAATGGCGAGTGCCGGTCGTCCTTGGCGGATATGGACTCCGGCCGATTCAAGGAGCGCCAGCGCTTTTTCCCGGGTTCCAGCCGACGGAAGCGTCAGCAACCTGCCGAGAATTTCCAGCGCTTCGCCCGGGCGTTCCGGTCCGAGCAGGTGCGCCCTCAGGAGCAGCGCTCTGGGGAGGAGGGGCGTGGCCGGGGTTTCCGTTTCCAAACGGTCGAGGAATTCGAGCGCCTTTCTCGGATCGGACTGGCTGGAGTGCGCCAGTGCGAGCAGCGCCCGGTCTTTCTGCGGCGCGTCCGGGTTCCACCGGAGCAGTTCCAGCCAGAGGGCGGCGGGGTTCGCATCGGCGGGGAGCGCCTCCGCAAGGTCCGCCAGCACCGCCGGCGGCGCAGTTTCTGGCCGGACCTGACGGGCTGCTTCCATCAGTATCCGCGAGGACGGTTCCGATTTTAGGCGGAGTTTGGATTCCGCCCAGACGCAGCGGAGGGCAAGTGTCTGCTGCCCAGCGGTATGCGCCTCTTTCCGGAGTTCCGTGATCCGGTTGCCAACCCGGTCTGCGGCCCCAGGTTCCTGCCGGATTTGCCGGTTCTCACAGAGAGCGACCAGAATGTCGTCAATGCCCGGGTTGGCCGGATCGTTCCCATGCAGTCGCACCGTTTCCCAGGAGAGCGCCTCCGCGGTTTCCGGATGCCCGAGTTTGCGGTGGCACCATGCGCTCTGGAGGACCGCCTCGCCCAGACGCGGGCTTTTGGGCTGGGATTTGGCGAAGTGTTCCATGTGCTCAAGTAGTTCTGAGAACCGGCCTGCCATCCGCAGTATTCGGCCCCGCCGGAACCATGCCTCCTGGGACACGGGCGACTCGGAAAGCGGGATCAGGCCGAGGAGTTGGAGGGCGGTTTGCCCGTCTCCGGAGGCGGCCCGCGATTCCGCGGAGACCAGGAGCGCTTCCTCCCTCTGCGGGTGGTCCGGGTAGTCCCGCAGAAAAGCCTCCAGTTCCTTCAGGGCTCCGGGAGCGTCCAGAAGATGGGCGGCTCTGGCCCTCTGGAACCGCACGGAACCGGTGTGCGCACCGGATGCATACCGCTTCAGGTAGCGGTCGGCAGCCGCGTGGCATTCCTGGGGGGCGTGGATTTGTGTGTACACCTCCCATGCCGCGGATTCCTCGGCGAGGGGGTGGTTGCCCAGATCCACCGTGAGCCGGCGGAACCCTCCGCCTGCTGCGGCGCAGTTCCCGGCAAGGAACTGGCAATAGGCGCTCTGGAAACGGGCCGCCGGCGCCTGGGCACTCTTGGGGAACTGAGCCGCCAGCGCCCCGAAACTGGCGATGGCATCCCGAAACCGCTTTTCTTCCCGATCCGCAGAGGCTTTCAGGTAGAGCACCTCGGGGAGGTGACTGGACTGCGGGTGCTTTTCCAAAAAGACGGCAGCGGCTTGCCGGACCCTGTCCGGACGGGAGGCTTCGCCCCACGCGTGGAGGGCGTGGAGGCGGACGGTTTCTTCCATCGCCGGGGTGTCTCGGGTTGGCTCGGACAATGGGTTTCCGAGTTGTTCAAGCACCAGAGCCGCCTCCCGGGGCCGGTTCAAAACTTTCAGCGCTGCGGCCACCTGGAGCCGGATCCGGGCCCAGAGTTCAGGGTGTTTTTCCTGCAGCGCGCGTTCCTGGACGACGGTGCCGTGTTTTTCCGGTTCCTGAGGGACCGTGTGGAGTCCGTGGCCAAGGCGTCCGAGATGACGCTCGTGGCCAGTGGAATTTCGGGGGGCGGGTTCCTGAAGCCGGTCTGGGCCGGGAAGCGGGAGAAGAAAGAGCAGGGCGGTCTGGGCGTTTTCAGGGCCGCCTTTTTCCATGAACTGTGCGGCGAATTGGAGGGCCAGCAACTGTCTGGAAACCGGCTGGTTCACCCAGAGGTCCGGCGGCAGGTGGGCGGGAAAGCCATCGTTTTCCATGCGGGCCGTGGTCCGGGGGGGCGCGGGGCGCGGATGCAGGAGGCGGAGCGCAGCCAGTTCCGGGGGCGTGGTGCTTGGGGGCGTGTTTTTCAGGGGAGCGTTTGGGCTGTCCTGGAGGGCTTTGAGCAGGAACTGGAGGCAGGCTACAAGGGCTTTGGACTGGTGCGGGTTTGGGAGAGAGGGGAGCTGTGCGGCCAGCGCGCGTGCGGCGTCCCAGGGGCGGTTTTCCGCGGCCAGACAGGAGGCGAGCAGGAACCACGCATCGGCAACCAGGGGCGGCATTTGAGGGGCGGAGCTCCCCGGGGGCGCGGAGCGTGCCGTGCTCAGGAGCGGGGCAATCTGTTGCCTGGCCTCGGCATGGCGGCCGAGTTGGGCGAGGCAGGCAGCATGGAGCAGCGGGACCGTGCCGGGCGGCGCGGGGCGTGTGGATCCTTGGGCGAGGGCTTCCGGCGCGAGGGCACGGAGCAGGGCATCGAGTGCCTCCCGGGCCTGGCCGAGCCTGAAAAAGGCGTGGGCGGCGGGGAGATGGAGTGGAACCGGTGCTGGCTGGGATTGTGCGAGGTGGGTGTAGGTGCGGGCAGCGGCAGCCCACTGCCCGGCCTGAATCTGGAGCTGGAACTGGTGCACTGGGTTGGGCCCGGGAAGGGCGGCGGCAGTGGAGGGACCCGTGTTGGGCTGAGGGTGGGGCTGAGGGTAGGGCCCGGCTGGCTGCGCGGTGTGTTGTCCGGGCCGGCCGGGCGCAGCCTGGGGAGGGGCGGCGCCGTGGGAGGAAGCCAGAACGGCCATGGTGGCGGACATGGAAGCCCAGAACTGGACCGGGGATGGGCCTGGAGATCGGCGGGGAGATGGGGCTTGCCGGGCAGCGGCGAGCCCGGGGCGACCCGGCGGGGCCTGTGGCTGGTCCCGGGGGGGCGGGGTGGGTTGATGGGCGGGCCTCATCTCGCGCGGTTTTCAGCGGGCATCCGTGCCGGCGGGTTCGGGCCAGAGGCAGTGCAGATCGGCGGGGAGGCAGTTCCGGGTTTTTTCGAGTTCGCCCGGGGAGAGGTGTTCGGAGGCGGCCAGGAGGACCTGGCGGGTGAGTTGTTCGGGGTCCAGAAACCGGCCCGGGGCGAGCCTGCGGCCGACGGCTTCCAGGAACTCGGTCCGGTGCATTTTGACGGGGGTTGCGGCGGGATCCCAGCCCTCGAAGTAGAGTCCGCGGAGGACGGTGGGCAGCTGGGCGGCGAGGTGGGCGGACTCGGGGGTGGGGAGCCGGTCCCGGAGGGTTTGGAGCACGGCCCGGAGGGCTTTGTAGGCGTCGTGAGGCTCGAGGGATCCGAGCTGGGCAATCCGGTCCACCCAGGCCCGGGTTTTGAGGAGGCTGTTTTCAAGGGACTGGATGCCGTGCTGCTGGCTGTGCTGCTGGCTGTGGAGTTTGGGGATCATGGTGTGTGTCTCTGGTTGTTGGCGTTCCAGAGAGGGAATCGGGACGGAGGCGGGATCCGGACGTGTGGCGGGCCGGGGCGACACCCCGGGCGGCGCCTCAGGCGGGGGCCGGGGATGAAAAGCGTTGACTTTGTGTCAACAAAACTTCATGGCGTGGTGGGTATGGCCGTTAAAAACAAATCCAAAACTTCAAACAAGGTTTCAAAGAAGGCTCCCAACAGTCCAATCGGGGATGGGAAAAAGTACACGGCGTTCCGGTGTCCGATTGATCTGCTTGAAAAGGTCAAGGTCCGGGCCAAGTCCGAGCGGCGTTCGCTCAGCAACTACCTGATCTGCCTGATTGAAGAGGCGGTGAAGTAGCTCCAGATCGGGCCGGTCCGCGGTTCGGTCTCTTGTGCAGGGCCGCACCCGGCCTTGGTCGGGTGGGGTGGGCTTCTGGGATGCGTGCCGTGCGGGCTCGCGGTTTCGCGTGCCTTCGGGTAGGGAAAATCAGAGGAGAGCAGCGGATCCAGAATCCGCGAGAGTGCCGGCGGGGCGGAACCTGAGCGTGAAAACCGTTTCCGAGCCCGGGCTGCTTTCGACCTGAATCTCGGCCTTCTGTGCCATCAGCAAGTTTTTGGTGATGGGCAGGCCGAGGCCGCAGTGGATTTTCTGGCCAAGGGTTCGGGATTTGTCGGTGCGGTGAAAGGGTTCAAACATCAGGGGGAGTTCCTGCGTTGGGATGCCCGGGCCGGAGTTGGCGATTTGGAGGATGGACCAGTCTGGGGTGATCAGGGTGGTGAGACGGATCCAGCCCTTTTCAGGGGTGTATTCGACGGCGTTTTCGAGCAGGCAATTCAGGGCGCGCGCGAGGGACGGGGGATGGGCGAGGCAGGGGGTGCTGGGGAGGTCCCGGGTGATTTGAAGGGATTTCGCTTGGGCAAGGGGGAGGATGAAGTCAACGCACTCAGAAGCTGCCGCGGCAAGGTCGATGGTTTTGAGGTCATTTGCCGGCAGGTTCGACTGTGAGAGCTCGAGGAGTGCCTCGGACAGGGTGCGCATTCTCTGGGCGGCGCGCAGGCAGGCCTGG
>CAIURC010000199.1 GCA_903901425.1 uncultured Spartobacteria bacterium
CCTTGGAAGAGTCGCGCTTCACCAAATTCCGCGACGGCATGCGGCGGTTGCACGAGGCGGCAGCCCATGAAGGGGTTCGCGTGATTCACTTAACGCCGCCCGTGTTTGATTCCCAGCCATTGAAAGGGCGCACCTTGCCCGCGGGTCTCAAAGCCTATCCGCAACCCTTCGAAGGCTACGATGAGGTGTTGAGTGCCTATTCGCAGTGGTTGGTCGCGCAGCGACTCAACGGGTGGCAGGTGGTGGATGTGCACGGTCCCATGAGAGAATTCCTCAACGCTCAGCGCTCTCAGAATCCCGCTTTCACGCTTTCGGGGGATGGAGTGCATGCCAATCGACAGGGCCACTGGCTCATGGCTCGTGAAGCCTTGCGGGCGATGGGCGCGCAGGGGGCTTGGATGGAGTTTGCAACCTCAGACGAATTGCTTCGGTTGTCACAAAATCCGGGCGATCCATGGGCTCTAATCCAACGCCGCCAGCGGTTGCTCAAGGATGCTGCGTTGACGTATGCGGGGCATCAACGACCTGGAATGGCGGCCGGAAAGCCATGGGAAGAAGCCCAATCGGAGGCCCGTGAAATCCAGCGCCGCCTGAACCCGTGACACGATGGGTCTCCGCGGAGGCACTTTTGTTCAATTATTTTTGGAAGCTCGCTTGACCGAGAGAGGTTTTGTTGCGAAAACAAATCGGTAGCGACCGGTGACAAAGGGAGATTTCAGATCTCAAAAAACTATTAACTGACTATGACTCAGACTTCTATTCTTGCTGCAGCAGCTGCGCTGGCCCTTTCAACGGCGTCGGTGTTCGCTGGTACCATCTATTCCACCACAGGGACCGGCACCGATATCTACGGTGTGGGCACCGCCCCGGCTAACGGCCACCAAGGCCTTGAGTTCGGCGACCAGATCACCTTGCCGGCGGCAGGTTATCGGCTCTCCACCCTGTCGTTCGACTACTACTCCGCTTCGCTCGGCGGCACCATGAACCTGAACATTTACGCCAACGACGGTGCGTTGATCAACGGTTTCAAGGCTCCCGGCACCGCCCTCTTGAACGTTCCGGGCATTGGTATCTCCCAGGGCTACAACACGGCCACGTTCGATTATGCTCCTTACGTTGCCCAGTACGGTAATTTTGTTTTGCCCAAGGATTTCACGGTGACCGTGAGCTTCTCGGGTGCCTCCACGGGCGCCGACAAGGGCTGGGTGATCGGTGGTGCTGAATCCGCTGTGGGTCGCCCGCACTTGAATGTGGGTCAATCCGGTGGTGATTTCTGGCAGAAGACCGGTTCTGGTAACAACGATTGGGCTCTGCGCGCTTTGAATGGTTCTCAGGAAGCCAATTTCAAGTTGTCCGTCACCGCGACTGTTCCGGAGCCCACCACGGTGGCTCTCGGTGTCGTCGGTGCTGCGTTCGTGGGTGCTGCTGCACTCCGCCGCAACCGCCGCTAATCGGCAACTGCTGGTTCCGTCTTTCAAGGCGCGATGAATTTCATCGCGCCTTTTTCTTTTTGGAAGGCCCTGTTCAGTCGTCCTCGTGCTGGATTGCCAGACCGAGATGGCGGGATGCGCGAATGCGTGAATGCGAGCGCGCGCGCGAGTGATGATCCGGTGGAGGGGTGGGCGGAATCATTGGACAAGGGGCTTCGTGTCGACTTTCATTTAGGAATGCGTTGGATCGGGTTGTTGCTGTCACTGTGCTGGATGGTCGGACACTGTGGAGTGCGGGCGGAATCGAGCACCCAAGTTGAGTTGTGGACCGATGCCTCTGTGGC
>CAIURC010000200.1 GCA_903901425.1 uncultured Spartobacteria bacterium
CGTCGGAACTGTCTGTCACGGCAAAACGCACCGGCGCGTTCACCAGCGCCACGCCGTTGCCGTCGGTCACCGACACCGTGAATTTCTGGGCAAACACACCGCCGCCCGTCATCATCTGGTCGTCGCCGCCCACCACCGCCAACCGCACACTGCGGCCGTTGAAATATTCCCGGGGATCGCTCCCAGAACGTCGGAGTCAGGCTGCAGAACATGGGAAAAGCCACAGGGGAATTCAATTCGCCTGCAGCGCACAGCCCGACAATCGTCAGAGATCACCGCTTTTTTCTCAAGATTTGCACCCTGACCCCCAGACTGCACACCCCACACGCTGCGGGACGCCGCCACACTTAACTGGAGCGCGGCAAGTTAGCTGCGCAGTTGCAAAGGCCGCTATGGAACCTTGACCAAATGCTCATCGGGCAACTCCGCGAAAAGGTTTCGCTTCCTGTCGAACTCCAAATTGGGAGTGCTGTCAGGATTTAGATAATATGTGAAGGTTACTTGCGCCGTCGGAAAGTTACTCACGTCCCATCCAAACTCGCCGTCGATCTTTCCATACCATGAGTTTTTCATCTGGCCCTTTTCATCGAGCACCGTACGGACTCGGTAAAGGTAGCCTGCCGCCGTTCGGATCGGGGCTGCAGGTAAACGAGTCGCACTCCAATCGGTTGTGAACTTACGCTCGGCTTCGTAGCCTTCCACTGGCGCGATGCGCGGCAGCTTCAATTCGCTCTCCGCACCTGACAGCTCGTAGAGAGGAATCAAGCCGTCGTTGGGATTCGAGAAGCTGATGCGCAGCGTCGCCGAGTTGCCGAGCACGTTGTCTTCCTTCTTTTCCAAGGTGAAGACGAGATCGGCTTTTACTCCCGCACCATCCGGCGAGACCCAATCGCGCTTTTCCAAATCAAAACCAAACGGCGCATCCTTGCCCGGGAGCACAACAGGCCACTTCGCCACGGCATACATTGGAACGGGTTTAATTATGCGCTTCAGAAGCAGCCGCTCACGCATGGGAGAGGGCAACCATTCATCCTCGTTGCGTCCTCCCTCAGCTACATTCAGTTTCACCTCGCGCCCGCTTGCGTAGTAATTCGGTGGCTCCGCTCCTATCGTCGGTTTGAGTAATGTTCTTGCGGAAAGGCGAACCATTCCCTCCGCGTTTGTTTGGCCGCTTTGTTTTACAAATTTATAAGTCGCCCACTCTTTGCCTGACTGCGGGAACACGGCCACGACCTCCAAACCGCGAAGCGGTGCGAGAGCTTCATCGACTAGCGTGACCTCAATATTTGCCTTTGGGTCATCTGCAGCAGAACACACACAAAGAAGCGCCCCGATGACTGTGAACGAATGAAGTAAGTAGATTTTCATGGAATTCTAGCGGTCGAGGTTGTCGTGTTTCACCATCGTCTCGAAGAGGCGATACGTGTGAAGATACGAGACGTTCTTTAAGTCTGAGTGGAACCACCGACCTGTGCTCCCTGGAGCGTTTCGTTCCCTCGGCCAGCCGTTCTTCTTGAGCGACATCAAATCTTCTTTTTGGGCGAATGTTGCAACCGGAGTGCTCCCGGCCGGCCAGGATAGCGCCGGAACTTCTTCACCGAGCAATCGCGAAAGGAAGCCATAGTCAGCAGTCGGTGCTGCGCCTGCAGCGTTCTCTTGGTGCATGGTGACGCCGTTCCACGACGAAAACTTCTCGAAGTAAGGATGTTCAACTTTGTCTTTGTTAGTCGTCGGTTGCGGATCGCCGCTGGTATCCCATCCGGCGCGCGCATTCTGCCCCCACGGACCAATCTGGAAAGTACCAGAGAGCAGCTTAATCATGACTTTTGTTGCCGTGCCCTTGTTCATCTCCGAGGCAATCCACGCTTGGTGGCCTTTGAACACGTCATCAGTCACACTTGGTTTTGCACCATCGGGATTTGTCTCCAACACTTCCTCTCCCGTCGAATAGAACTGATAGACGTTTGAGATGCCTTGGAAGCGGCCAGTCCAAGTTAGGCTCCGGCGTGCGTCGCCGGTCCCAAACAGATTGTAGAAGTAGGGCGACCAAAGCGATGAGTCGATACCTCGCCAGCTAGGTTCGCTCATCTTGCTTTGATCGGAAGCGACGGTAGCCGGTGCGTACGCCTCTCGGGGAACGGCAGCGTCGATCATAAAATAACGTCCCGCGCTCAAGCCGTAGTCCACCATCGCGCTGCTCACCACGGCATTCCCAAGGCTGTGCGCCGCGATGTATTTGGTGCCGCTAATCGGCTCCAACTGGTTCTTTAAGTGTTGTGATGTCAGGAAGGCGTTCTTGACGTTGATCCAGTAATCCGGCGTCGCACCGCCGATCTTCGGAAGAATGCTGGTAAGCTGCCCCTGATTTCCTCTCCACGTCACGCCGACGAACTTCGCTTTCGAGCCGGACCAATACATCCGCTTGAACATTTCCGCATTCCAATCGCGCGCACTCTTTTCGCTGACGCTGTAGCCGTGAACGAAGGTGAAGACCTTGTTGGAGCAGAGCTTGTCCGGCCAGTTCAGCGGTTCGTTGAGGTCGGTTGCATCGCCTTCGCTCCCCCCGACTTCGCCGCGCAAATTGAGCCAGCGATACATCGTCTTCACTCGCTTGATGCTCAGCGGGAACTCGATCTTCGCAAACAGTTCGCCGGTGCCTTGCTTCTTGACCATGAGCACGAGCGGCTTGGTGGTTTCCTTATTGCCTTCAACAAGAAGCATTGTCTTTTCGCGTTCCTCGGTTAGCGCGCGCTGCAACCAAGCGGGATCAACTTTCCGCCCGTCTGGGGTTAATCTACCCACACGCTGCGGTGTAAGGTTTCCGCCCGCCGGCATCGCCACTTGGATGAACCTGCCGGCGCGGTATTCGTCGCGAAGATAAGAGCCGGCGTTGTATGCGGCGTCGTCGCTTTCGGCCTCTAAATCCTCGCACAGGATCACATTCACCGCAGAGTCATCCTGTTTAAAGAAGTAATCGGCCGAGGTCGGCGGACAGACTTTCAACAGTTCCTTGATGTCGAGATAGAGCGGGAAGAAGTCGAGCAGGTCGCGCTTGGTTTTGACCTCCTCATCTGCGGCATCCTGAGTGGGCGCTTCGACTTCGTCATCAACATCCACTTCCGATGTGTCGTCGTCGTCATTTACCCAAAACCGCCACGGCTCGGATTCTGTCACCTTACCGCGGTCTTTATCATCAATAACGCCATCGCGGTTAAAATCCGGCACTACCTCCACAGGCAGGAGGAGGATACTGTATTCCCCAAAACGGGATTCTGAGTTTGGCGAAAGCAGGAATCGCGTTCCCGGAACGTTCTGTCTAAAAGAACCCGAGCGGATTTGGATTTCGGGTTCCCTCAAGCTCTCGTTCTCGACCGTCGAGGGGTCATCATAGTACGTGAATTTCTCCGCCCAGAGAAGAGTTTTTGGCACGGAATCAGGCGTTGGTTCACCCACGGTTTCCCACCAGTAGACTACGTCCTGAGCACTAAGGTCATTCAGTGCATAAGACACTAGATCCACATCGCCACGGTAATTTGCAACCGTTGTCCATGTCAGCGGCGCCTGCAGCGAACTGCGCCCCACAAATCCCCCAGGCTCCCAACTAAAGGCGGGATTCCATGTCGGCCACACAAAACCGCCCGGACTTGTGTCTGTGTAGAACTGGTTGCTGAAGGATTCCTCAGGCAGAATTTGGACATCGATTGCAGACCATCCGGGTGCGAACCCTCTGAAATCGGCAGAGATATTTCCGAACGCGTACGGTTTCTCTAAATTTTCGGTGACGGCTGCGTCGGCCGGAGTTATCCCGCCGATACTCCAGGGATCTAAGTCTGGAATTTGTATCCTTACGCGTCCTTCTCTCCCGTCTGCATCGACTCGTGAATCACTCCACGTCACACTTCCGCTTTCGTTCTGCTCTCCTCCGGAGATCGAGAAACTGTAGGTCATCTGGTGGTTGCCAGATACGTCCACCGGTTTTCCGTCCACGTAAATCTGGATGTTGTCCCCTTGAAA
>CAIURC010000201.1 GCA_903901425.1 uncultured Spartobacteria bacterium
CCCCTCGCCGCGCTCGGTCCGTCCGGAAATCCCAAAAGCCCTCGCTGCCGTGGTTCTCCGGTGCCTTGCCAAACCCGCCTCCGAACGCTTCCCCAACTACGGCCTCCTTCGGGAGGCTCTGGTTCCGTTCGCCTCCACCGCACCCATGCCCGCCACCCTCGGACGCCGGCTCGCTGCAGGCACGCTCGATTTTTTCCTGATGGGGTGCCTTTCAATTTTCAGTAATCTTTTCAACCGGCACGGACTCTCCGGCGCGCTCGAGCTCAACTCCGCATGGGCCCCGGTGGTCTGGCTCGGATTCGCTCTCGCATTTTACACCCTCTTCGAGAGCCGCTGGGGCGCTACTCCCGGGAAGAAACTGCTGGGCCTGCGCGTGCTCAATTCCCAGAGAAATCCGCCAGGGATCGGAAAAGCACTCCTGCGTGCCCTGATCTTTTTGGGCCCGGTGTCCGCCGCCCAAATCCTCGCATCCCAGCCCGAAGAACATCCTCTCCTGTTCCTGCTCGTGGGTGGACTCTTCCCTTATATCTACCCTGCGGCACTCTGTCTCACCGCCCGCGTAAAAAATGGGTACGCCACCGCCACAGACCTTCTGACGGACACCCGGGTCGTCCAAGCCACTTCCGGAGAAGCACCCGAGACGGTTCCGCATCCAGAACCCCACATCCCCAAGATAGATTCCAGCCACGTACTCGGCCCGTACCGTGTGCTGGGGGCGCTCGGCAGCGACTCCAACGGCTGGCACGGTTACGACACCCAACTCCACAGGCGCGTCTGGATCCTCCCAAAAAGCAAAGACTCCGCCGCCGTTCACCATCCCAACCGCCCGGGCCGCCTCCGCTGGATCCAGTCCCTCCAGAGCGGAGGTGCCGCGTGGGAGGTGTTCGAGTCCCCATCCGGAAGCCCTTTCCTGCAACTGCTCCAAAGACCGCACCCATGGAAAACCGTGCGCCACTGGCTTCTGGACCTCGCCCGCGAACTTGAGGCGGCAAGCCTGGACGGTTCCACGCCCGAACCCCTGTCCCTCGGAAAACTCTGGATCACCTCCGAAGGCACCCTGAAACTCCTCGATTTCAGCGCCCAGGACATCGAGGCACCCTCCTCTGAAACCTCCGCAACCGATGCCTCGGCTTTCCTGAAGCTCGTTGCTATTTCCGCCCTCAAGGGAAAACCGGCATCAGAAGCCCGGCTGCACGAACCCAATCTCCCCCTGCCCCTCAAAGCCCGCGAGTTCCTCATCAATCTCCCAACAACGCCGGATCTCGGTGCGGTCAAAAAACGCCTCGCCGAACTCCTCCTCCGACCGGCCGAAATCTCAACGCGCCTTCGCGTGGGAGTTCTTTTCGGGTGCCTCTTCTTCCCGGTTCTAGTCACGCTCACAAGCCTCCTCATGCAAGGCCTCGACCCCATCATTCCAGACCGCACCATGGACGCATCTCCCCTTACGCCCGAGGCTTACGTTCTTCAGGAGGCGCTCCGTCAGCACCAAGAAATGCAGAGTACACAGCCTTCCGATGCGACCTCTCTGAGATCCTTTGAAATCTACATCGCTGATAGATTCAGCAAGGTTCTGGATCAACCCCGCATTTACACCGACCCCGGCTGCCTCACCCCTTCGCAGCAAAAACTAGCCGCGGAAATCCATGCCCGCCGCGCCCAAAGCACCCAAGCGGAACGCACCGCTGCCAAATCCGAGGTCCAGAAACTCCGCACCCCAGAGGGGCAACCGCTCTCCAAGGTACTCACCACCGGACACGTGTTTTTTGGACGCACATGGGAACAACTCGTTCTTCAACTGGGCGCCATTGGGATTCTCTCGCTTGCAGCCGCCGTGACAACCCGCGGAGGACTGGTCCTCAGGAGCCTCGGAATCGCCGTGGTGACCAGCAACGGCATGGAAGCCTCCCGCTGGCGGATGTTCTGCCGGTCCTGCATCCTGTGGGGATGGGCGCCTGCCATCTTGTTTCTGGTTTTTTCTGGCCGGCTCGAGCGGGTCGGGAATCCCGTTCACCTCGTCCTGCTGGCTGTGGCGGTTCTCCCGTGCGTTCTCTGGCCCCTGTTCACGGGGAAACGCGCCCTCCACGACAAACTCGCGGGAACATTTCTGGTGCTCCGTTGAGACTCCAGGGCCCAGGCTGCCCCCCCCGGGCTTGTCCATCGACCCTCAGCCTCCGGTTTTGAAAAGCATGGTACACCGCGCGTCTCACGCAATCAGATCGCGGATCACGGTGCCGCCAAACTGGCTGAGCTGCTTGAAACGGCCCGCATGGTAGAAGGTCAGCTTGTTGTCATCCAACCCCAGCAACCGCAGCAGCGTCACGTGGAAATCGCGGACATGGGCTTTTCCCTCGACCGCGGCCATGCCCAGCTCGTCAGTGGCACCCACAGTGTGGCCCGCCCGGCAGCCGCCGCCCGCCATCCAGAGTGTCATCGCATTCGCGTTGTGATCCCGGCCGTACGCCGTGCCGCCCCGGACACCGTTGTCTGGTGTCCGGCCGAATTCGCCGCACCATACCACCAGCGTGCTCTGCAGAAGCCCGCGGCGCTTCAGGTCGGTGATCAGCGCGGCAATCGGCTGGTCCACTGCCCGCACCAGATTCCCGTGGGCCCGCTCAATGTAATCATGGCTGTCCCATGACCCATGGTAGAGCTGCACAAAACGCACCCCCTTCTCCACCAGCTTCCGGGCCAGCAAACATTTCCGGCCAAACGCATCGGTCGGCTCATGTCCAATCCCGTACAGGTCCCGGGTCTTTTCGTCCTCGCGCGAAAGATCGAGCACCTCGGGCACCTGCATCTGCATCCGGAAGGCGAGCTCGTAGCTGTCCATGCGCGCCCTGAGTTCTTCATGGCCGGGATGCTGCGCGGCATGCGCGGCGTTCAGACCCGCAATCAGGTCCAAGTTCTTTCGCTGCCGCTCCCGTGTCACACCTTCGCCTGGCGAAAGATCCAAGATGGGCGACCCTTTGGCCCGGAGCGGTGTGCCTTGAAAATGGGCCGGCAGGTAGCCGTTGCTCCAGTTGGCAGCACCGCCCTGCGGATAACTCACCTCCGGCAACACCACGAACCCCGGCAGATCGGCATTCAACGTGCCCAGGCCGTAATTCACCCACGCGCCAAGGCCCGGGTCGCCGCCAAAACGGTTGCCACAGTTCATCTGATACATCGCCGTGGGATGGTTGACGCTGTCCACGGTACAGCCCCGGAAAAAGCAGAGGTCATCAGCAACCCCCGCAAGGTGGCTCCAGTTTTCCGCCATGTCGGCCCCGCTCTGACCCGCACGGAGGAACTTGAACGGGCTGCGGACATAGTAGCGTTTTCCGCTTTCCATCGCCGACTTCTGTTTTCCCTCCCGCACAAACTCTTGGAGATGCAGTTTTTCCAAAGCCGGTTTCGGGTCGAACGTGTCGATGTGGCTCGGGCCCCCTTCCATCATCAGGAAGATGACGTTCTTCGCCTTTGCCCCCGGAAAATGCGGACCCTCCTTCCCGTTCTGCGACGCCGCAAGCATCGAGGTGAACGCCACACTGCCAAGCGAAGCCCCAAGACCGTAAAGGAACTCGCGCCGCGTGGGGGCGTGCAACGCACGGGCGCCCGCACAGGGAAAAAACGGGCTAGTAGACATAGGCAAACTCGTTGGTGTTCAGGAGGGAGAGGCACACCTCCGCCAAAGCCCGTGTCCTCGGATCGCAGTCGGCCGGCTGCAGATCGGGAACATAGGCCGCGTTGGCGTGGAGATGTTCAGTGAACGAAAACTTTTCGCCGGTGTTTTCCTCGACTGCATCCCGACGCACCGTGACCGGCGGCGGCGGGGCCGGTGGCGCCTTCACCGGCTGCAACATTTCCATCTCGCGCCAGTGCCGAAGGCAAAGCTCAAGTTCGTCCGGTCGGGCCGGTCTTCCATAGACCCGCGCAAAACAGCGCCGGACGGCGTCTGGCTCGTCAGCCGCTTCGCCAAGAACCCGCGCAGCCAGAGCCAGCGCCCGAGCCCGGCTGTTCCGGCTGTTGAACAGCGCAAACACTTGGGGCGTGACCGTGCTCGCGTCCCGGCGTTCGCAGGAAAAGTCGGGCGCAGGTGCGTTGAACACCTCCATGGCCGGGTCGGTCAGGCCGCGCAGTTTCAGCGCGTAGAGGGAACGCCGGTTCCGCTGCTCCGGACGCGGATTAGGCACCCAGGCGGAGGCGAACGTGCCCATCACCTGCCTTGGCTGGAGGGCCGCCTCAGGATGTAGCTCCGGCCGGTTCGGGATCCCGCCAACGGTCCGGTTCAATTCGCCGCTCGCAGCCAGCATGGCGTCCCGGAGTTCCTCCGCACTGAGACGACGGGGCTTGAACACGGCATAACGGGTTCCCTGCGGATCCTTCTCCACCAGCGTTTTCGGCGCGGGGTGGGTGGCGCTCCGGCGGTACGCGGCGCTCTGGAGAATGACACGGTGCATCGCCTTGAAAGACCAGCCCTGCTCCACAAAAGTCGCCGCGAGCCAGTCCAGAAGTTCGGGATGCGTGGGTTTTTTCCCCGTACCCCCAAAGTTGTTTGGGTTCCCCGCAAGCGGCTCCCCGAAATGCCACATCCAGATCCGGTTCACGATTGCCCGCGTGGTGAGCGGGTTATCCGGACTGGCCACCCATTCCGCAAAAGACGCGCGCCGGCCTTCGATCGCGTCCGGCACGGTCTTTTTTACGGCACCGAGCACGCTGAGCACCCCCGGATTCACACCCGGCCCTTCGGAAAACGGGTCGCCTCCGAGCCGGATACAGGCGGTCTCCAGTTCTCCCTCGGTCATTCGGTTGTCCGGCATCCGCAGCGGTGTGAACACCGTCTTGTACTGGCGGGTCCGGCCGGAATAGACGCCGAGCGCGTAGGGTTCGTAGCGATCCAGTTCCCACCGAAGCCGCTCCAGTCCTTTCCGGGCCACCCGTTCCAACCCGAACTGTTCGGGAGTAAATCCCACCAACTTGGGCGGGTACTCGGATTCCGGCACATTCTCGCTGGCCATCCGTTTCCGTGCGTCCTCGAAGAGATTGGCCCGTCCTGGAGTCCGTTTTCCTGATATCCTCGCGCCTTCTGGCTGCCCCTGAATGGCTGCCACGGCAGCGTTCCACCGAGCCGGATCCCGGCCCTGATCCCGGAACCACTGCTGGGCGTATTCGAGGAGCAAGGCATCCAATCGGGCGAGCGTGGCCAGATGTTCGTCCCGGGTCTTTTCAAGAAACTGGCGCTCCTCGAATCCCTGAACGTTCTCGGACGGAAGAAAAGACGCGGCGCGTTCAGCCAGCTGGGTCGTGGCAAACACGGCCTGGATGGCGTAATAGTCGCGGGTGGGCACCGGATCGAACTTGTGGTCATGGCAGCGGGCGCATTGCAGGGAATGGGCGAGGAACGTTTCGCCGACGCTGTTGGTGACATCGTCCAGAAAACGCTGGCGCGCCACCCGCTCGACCTCCATGCCCGTCAGCTCCCAGGGCCCCATCCGAAGGAAACCCGTGGCCACGATTTTTTCGGGATCGTGCGGATCGAGTTCGTCGCCTGCGATCTGTTCCCGGACAAACTGGTGGTAAGGCTTGTCGGCGTTGAATGCGCGCACCACGTAATCGCGGTACCGCCAGGCGTTGCCGCGTTCGTAGTCGTTGGAAAATCCGGAGGAATCGGCGTACCTGGCCACATCCAGCCAGTGCTGCGCCATGCGCTCTCCGTAATGCGGCGATTCCAAGAGCCGGTCGATGAGCGCCATCCGGACCTGGTCCCGGCGGGACAGATCCGCCGTTTCATACGCCGAAGCAAACGCCTCCACTTCGTTGGGTTCAGGAGGGAGCCCGGTCAAATCGAACGTCACACGACGGACAAACGTCCGGGCGTCGGTCTCCCCGGCCACCGGCAGTCCTTCCGGCAGCCGCATTTCCAGAAGCGCATCGATCGCATTCCGCCCGTCCACCCGGTCCAGAACCGGCTTCCTGACCGGTTGATAGCCCCACAAAGACTCCGGCTTGTATTTGCGATTCGACCAGTCACTCGACAATCCCCCGCTGGTTTTCACTACCGAACCGTCTTCTGCCGCCCAAAGACTGCCATGGGCGTTGGTGATCTCCGCCGTCCGCGCCGCATCGGGCCACGGAGCGCCTCCTGCAATCCACTCCCGGATCCATCCCACCTGTTCTGCAGAAAGACGGTCTGCCTCTTTGGGCGGCATCGCTTCCCATTCGTCCAGATGCTGTCGCGTGACCGAAAGAAACAGGGGGCTTTTTTCCGGCTGACCCGGGACAATCGCCCGTTCCCCGCTTTCGCCGCCCCGGACTGCGGTCTCGCGGGCACGAATGTCGTAGTCCGATTTGATCTTCCCAGGATCTTCGCCATGACAGCCCATGCACTTTTCACGGAGCAACGGCTGGATCCGCCGGACGAACAACTGCTCGGGATCCTCCGCCCGGAGAATCTGCGGTCCGCTGCCAAGAACCCCCAGACCGACACCCGCAAGAGCCGCAAGCCACCCGCCACGCACCGTTCCAAAACCGCATTTGAAACCGCGCGGAGAGACGGTTGAGATCGTCATTTGATGACGGACATTTCCGGAGAAAGGACCGCTGGGTCCTTGTTGCTGCACACGGCACAGCACCATCCGCTCGGGATGAGAATCGGGGGAGGGATTCATGAGGAGCGCTTGCGATATTCCCAGAAAACCGGACGCAGGTCCCGAATATTGCTCAAAAAGGTTTCTGCTAGACCTCCCGGAACCACTGGCTTTGCACAAAAACATCCATCCGGAAGGACGCCCGAGCCGCTGCAACCTCCGGGTCCCTCCTCCCCCGTGCGTCCTCGCGTGCCGGCGTGCCAGAGGGATCGCTTTCAACGCACAGACGCTATGGCTGTTGCATCAAGTCAGATGCGGCGACCCGTTGGACGAGCTCCCTGAGCCTGTATCCCTGTGCCCGCCATTGTGCGTCGAGCTGGTCGAGCGCCGGTTGGTCGGCGATCCCAAGGGACCTCCCAAGTGCGTACGTCATCAACTGGCGGGCAAGGTTCCGGGCCAGCCGGTCTGGGTTTCGGACCAAAGACTCCCGGAGATCTGCGGCCCCTTGAATCACCCGGCCACGGTACTCGCCCGCCGTGTCGATCGGGGCGCCGTTTGGGTAAACCTCACGCGCACGGCCAATCGGGTCATACGTTTCCAACGCGAATCCCAAGGGATCGATTTTCGCATGGCAGTCCGCGCAGGCCTGGACCGATCTGTGTTTCTCCAGTTGCTGCCGGATCGTGGTTGCGCCCCGGATATCGGGCTCGATCGGGGGAACATCCGGCGGCGGCGGACTGGGCGGCGTGCCGAACACTTTCTCAAGCAGCCAGACTCCCCGTTTGACCGGCGAAGTCTCCACCCCGTTCGCGGTCACCGTCAGAATGCTGGCATGCCCCAGCAAACCGCGCCGCGGCGAATCGGCGGGCAACAGCACCCGGCGGAACTCGTCGCCCCGGAGTTCCGGCAGTCTGTAAAGCCGGGACAATCCGGCGTTCAAATACGTGAAGTCGGCCTCCAAAATGGCGGTGACCGGCTGGTTGGTGCGGACCAACTCTGCAATGAACCGCCAGGTTTCCTCCCGCATCGCGGATTCAAGGCGGTCAATGTGATACTCCGGAAACGCCTCCTTGGCTGGAGGCATCGTCCCCAACCGGTTCAACCCCAGCCACTGTGCCGTGAACAACCGCAGAAAACGCTCTCCACGCGGCGAATCCAGAAGCCGGTCCGTCTCCAACCGGACCCTCGCAGAATCAAGTTCCCCCTTTTCCGCGAATGCCCGCAGTTGGTCGTCCGGAGGGCCTGCCGTCAGGAAATAGGAAAGCCGCACGGCCCGCTGCATCGGCGTCAGGGCTTCCTGGCCGGAGTCGGGTTCGCTCAGAAACAGAAAATCCGGGGCACAGAGCAGCGCTTTCCACGCCGGCCGGACGGCATCCGCAAAAACCGTGGACCCGTCCAACCGCTCCAGTGTGGCCCGGACGTACGGCGTGATTTCTGCCGGTTGAACCTCCCGCCGGAACAACCGGCGGGCCCCACCCAGAAGCGCCGCCTCGACCGCACCGGGATCCACCCGCACCGAACCGGGCGCGATTCCGCCAAAAAGCAGTTCCCGGACAGGGTGCGGCTCCTCCCCGCGCAACGGTCCCGTGACCTGCCAGAAGCGGACCCGGACTTCCGGGCCCTTGTAGAGATGCCGGTAGAGTTTGTCCCGTTCCGCCCGGAGCGCGAGATTCTCCCAGACGTGTTTTTCGATCTTGGGAACATCGGGATCGAATTTGTGGAGCTTGGTGGAGATGAAGTTTCCGCGGGTGCCCTTGGGCGGCCCATCGATCCATGACAGATAGGGGACGGTGCCGCGATCGAGCCAGATTCGGGCGCGGATGGTGGTGTAAAGTTCGTCGGGCAGCTCGGTGGAATGGACGATGTGTGGCGGGACGAGCCGCCACCCGTTTCCCTTGAGCCCGGCGGTTTGGCGTCCGATCCCGAGCTGCATGGGAACCGAGTCGTCGTAGTAGGACTTCAAATCCCGGTAATACGGCGACGACTGTGTCAACATGAGGTCCTTCCCATACGGGTGATGCCGGTTGGCAGCGGTGGCCTCCACCTCCACCTCGTACCACCCGGAATACGGGACCCCCGATTCGCCGAGGCGGCTGGGGAACAGTTTACTGTCAAAAATCAGCTCGGGATTTCGCAACCCATGGCTGAGATGAATGTAAGCAGGACCTCCAGCCTGTTCCGACCGGATCACACCCAGCCCAAATGCATCATTCAGATCGCGCGAGGTCTGCGCGGCATCCTTCCACTCCTGGATCTTTGGCCGGCCATTCACCTCTGCCAGATCATACGCATAATCCAACACCGCACCGGCCGCCGCAAGGTACTGCCCCATGTGGTGCCGTGACGTCCTGAGCGCCGCGCCATTGGTGCGAAACCCGTCACGCTCGTCATCGCCGGGGAAGGAGGTGGTTGGGTCAAAGTCTTCTCCAAGCCCAAACAAATCCTGGAGAGTGTGCAGATATTCCGCCCGGCTCAGGCGCCGGTGGACCACGCGGCCACCGAGGGTCTTCGCCGCAGTCCGGGCCGCTGCAAGCTGCCCATCGATCCATGCCTGGAACGCCCTGCTTTCGGCAGCAGATGGCTGGCTCTTCTTGGGCGGCGGCATCTCGCCCAGTTGCAACTGATGAAGCACCTCCTGCCAGCGCTCGGCGGCAGCAAGGTCAGAACCGATGGAGGACGGAAGATCATCCAGGCGCCGGTCACCCTTCTTCACCTCGGCGTCATGACAGTCGAGGCAGTAGCGGGAGAGAAAATCAGCGGGCGGCCCGTCGACGGCTCTTGCGGCACCGATGGCCGTGGCTGCCAGAAACGCAACGAGCCAGAGGATCGGCCGGCCCGGTAGGAACGGCGGGCGCAACCGCGGACTGGGGATGGAACGCCGCGGTTTCAAACCAGAAGCTGGTTGAGGTTTCCGGTGCTGGACCCGAACCGCTCCCGTTCGAGTCCCATCTGCTGGAGGAGAGTCACAAACAGATTGCAGAGGGGGGTCTGTTGTGTGCCGTGTTTCGGGAAGAACAGGTGCCTGCCGTGCTTAAATCCGCCGCCGGCAAGGACCACCGGCAGGTTCGTGTTGGCATGCGAACTCGCATTCCCCATCCCGCTGCCAAAAAGCACAGCGGTGTTGTCCAACAGAGAGCTGCCACCCGTGTCTTTCATGGCACTGAGCCGGTCCAGGAACACATCGAGTTCCGCCATCAGCCCTAACTCAATCATATGGAGTTGTCTCAGCTTCTCCGGATCCTGTCCGCTGTGGGAAAGGTCATGGTACCCGCGCGTGATGCCGGGAATCGCCGTCACCGGCAGCGCGCCGCCAATGTTCAGCGTCAGAATCCGGGTCGCATCCGCCTGCAAGGCAAGGGCAGCAAGCTCCAGACTCGCCCGCACCCGCTCCATGCATCGCTCAGGAGGACATTCGGGCCGCTCCCCCCCGGCGACCGGCAACGGCTTGTCCAGCCATGAAAGGCTGGAGGCGTTTGCGCGCTCAAAGTCGCGCACGGCCCCCATGAACTCGTCTATCTTCTCACGGTCCCACCGGTCGAGTTTGGGCGCCAACCTCCGGGCGTCTGCCGCAATCAACCCCAGCACCGATTCGTTTTCCTCCAACGCCGCGCGCCTGGCTGCCGCCTGGTTGCCACGGAGCGGCTTGAAGATCAGATCAAATGCCGCCCCTGGATCTTCCAGCTTGGGTACCGCAATCCCGGAGCGGGACCAGGAAATGTCGTCCCCCGCCCCTGCCCCGAGACAGAGGGACGGAAACCGGGTCAATCCGCCGAGTTCCTCCTCAGCCAACTGGTCCAGCGTGATGCACCCATCCGGGAACTGGGCCGCCTGTTCGCGGCGGACGCCACTCAGAAACGCGTGAACCCCATAATGCCCCCCCTGAACCCCGGGATGTTCGAGCTGGGAAAACACGGTCATCCGTTTCTCCCACCGTTGCAGGGGCTTGAGCAGCGGAGTCAACTCCAGCTCCTGCCCGGTGTTCTGCGGAAAAAAGGTTTCGGGCCGGAGACCGAAGTCGAGTCCGATGCACACCAGTCGCCGGGGCGCGCTCGAAATGTCCGCCCCGTGTAACGCCACCTTTGAGAACCAGGGAAACGTCAAGGCTGCACGGCCGAACGTCCCAAGGAAACGCCTTCTGGGGATCCCAGAGCCACTTTCCTGAGGATTGGGGAGGGAAGTTTTCATACCATGATTCCTGGAACGAGATTGCCCGCAACGCCGGTAAGCCGCACGTCGAGTCCTTGGAATTTGGTGTTCAACCGGTGATGATCAACGCCCATCAGCGCCAGAATCGTCGCATGCAGGTCGTGCACATTCACCACGTTTTCCACTGCCCGATACCCAAGCTCGTCGGTGGCGCCGTAGGTCGTCCCGGCTTTCACGCCGCCCCCGGCGAGGAACAGGCTGAAGCCAAGAATGTGATGGTCGCGGCCCGTGCCCTGGCCCATCGGAGTGCGTCCAAACTCGCCGCCCCAGAGGACCAAGGTGTCTTCCAGCATGCCCCGCTGCTTTAAGTCGGAGATCAACGCCGCGCTGGCTTTGTCCACATCCTCTGCGCCCCACTTCATCCCGTTCACCAGATCCGCATGATGATCCCAAGCACGGTGATAGAGCTGGATCATGCGCACCCCGCGTTCCGCCAGACGCCGCGCCAGCAGACAGTTTGAGGCAAAGCTACCATCCCCGGGCTCGCGAATCCCGTACAGATCGAGCACGGACTGCGGCTCGCTTTTGAAGTCGGTGAGACTCGGGACACTCGCCTGCATCTTGAAAGCCATCTCGTACTGCGCAATCCGCGTGGCGATCTCCGGATCGACCTGCTCCTCCGCGAGAAACCCGTTGAGCCGCTGGATCTCTTCCACCACCTGCCGCTGCATGCTCTGGCAGACGCCCTCAGGATTTCCAATGTAATGCACCGCATCCCCACGGGACTGCAGTTGGATCCCTTGAAAACGGCTGGGCAGAACGCCACTCGACCACTGCCGGGACGACACCGGCTGCACCCCGTTCCTGCCTTTGGATGCAAGCACCACGAAACCCGGGAGCTCATCGGTCTCCGCACCAAGTCCGTACAGAAGCCAGGACCCCATGCTGGGGCGGCCCTTGATGATGGAACCCGTGTTCATGAAGGCGTGAGCCGTGTCATGGTTGATCTGCTCCGTCTGCATGGAACGGATCACGCAGAGGTCATCCGCAATTCCGCCAATGTGGGGAAAAAGCTCGCTCACCTCGATGCCCGCATTCCCATGCTTCTTGAATCCCGCGATGGACCCGCGCGCCTTGAGTTCCTGCCCCTGAAGCTGCGCGATCTGCTGGCCACGGGTGAAGGACTCGGGAAACGCCTTGCCGTCCAACGCATTGAGTTTGGGTTTGAAGTCAAACGTCTCAAACTGGGACGGACCGCCGGCCATGCAGAGGAAGATAATCCGCTTGGCCCGCACCGGGAAATGCGCGTTCTTCAACGCTCCGTTCCAGCCGGCCGGCCTCGGCAACAGCGTCGATGCGGCCCGGCTTTCGAGCGCTGCAAAAGCCAGTCCCCCCAGACCGTAGGCACTCTGGGTCAGGAACGTCCGCCGGCTCATCCCGGCAGCAGAGACGAGAGGATTTTTCATATCAATAACGGGTCAGGACTTCCTGCGAGTTCAGCAGGACCCGGCACAAACTCGCCCACGCCGCCACCTCCACCGGATCGCCGGGACCGGCTGGCGCGTTGCCTGTCCGAAGCAGCTTCGCCGCAGCAGCCGGGTTCTCCGCAAACTGTTTCCGCTGGGACTCCAAAAACCGCTGCAGCGACTCCGCCTCACCGGGTTTCGGATCCCGCGCCACGGCAAGTTTGAACGCCCACCGAACCCGCGAACCGTCGGTGGAGACGGTCGGAGCCGTCAGGAGCCGCACGGCAAACCGGCGGGCCGCCTCGACGAATGTCGGGTCATTGAGCAGCGTCAGCGCCTGCTGCGGGGTGTTGCTGACCACCCGCTGCGCCGCACACTCGTCCCTTGCCGGTGCATCGAAGTTGGCAAGCATCGGATGCAGAAACGTGCGCTGCCAATGCATGTAGACGCCCCGGCGCCACTGCTCCCGGCCCAGGCTCGCCACATAGTCACGGTCTGGGACCGTCAGGGGCTCGTAGTAGCCCGCGGGCTGGTACGGACGGATACTCGGGCCGCCAATCTCGCCTGCATCGAGCAGGCCGGCAATCGCAAGCGCATTGTCCCGGACAAACTCCGCTTCGAGCCGTCTCGGATTCTGCGAGGCGAGCCAACGGTTGGACGGATCCCGGTCCCGGAGTTCCGGTCGCAGACTGCTGCTCTGGCGGTAGGTCGCGCTGGTCACGATCAGCCGGATCATGTGTTTCAAGTCCCATCCGCTTCCGCGAAACTCCGCGGCGAGCCAGTCCAGAAGTTCAGGATGGGACGGCAGCTCCCCCTGGGAGCCGAGATCGTCCAGGACCGCGCTCAAAGCCGTGCCGAAAAACTGCGCCCAGAGCCGGTTCATCACCGCCCGCGCCGTGATCGGGTTCTCCTCCGAAACCAGATACCGAGCCAAGTCCAGACGGGTCAGCCGTTTTTCCCCTGTGCTCTCCATCCGGCCCGGAAGAAAAGACGGGGTTGCAGGAAGAACCACGGGGCCACTTTCGTCCTGCCAGTTTCCGCGGGGCAAGACCCGGACGGTCATCGGGTCCACGGCCTGTGTCACCATGGTCCATGCGCGGCCGCCATGCGTGTCCCGCAACTCCCTTGAAAGCTGCTTGAACCGTGAAAACGCATTCGGATCGGCCGCGGTGCTCAGGAACCATGTGTCGGCCAGCAGCGTCTCCTGATCTGCCGTCCTTGCGGTGACCTCCAAGGCCGCACGGACGCTCGCATCCGCGATCTTGAGCGGATCCGCCCCGGCCAGAGGCGATACCGAGACGCGAATGGGCAGCACCGGGTCTCCGGAAAATGCCACCACCATCTGCTCGCCCTCCGCGAGCACCACCGGCGGATCCAGAAGCCAGACCGCAGACGGCAACGGCTCAGATCTGACAGGCGCCATTTTCCAGCCCTCCGCCACGCCCTGCACTTCCGTTCCGTTCACAAACCGGAGTTCCTTCGCATCCGCCTCCGCAAAATAAACCGGCACCTTGCGCTCCACGCCCTCACGGGAAAGGACGCGGACCCCCACCCGCATCCCCTCCTGTTTCCGGGCCGCAATCCGTTTTTCCGGGGTCCGCTCGTCGGAAACCACCTCAACCCGAATCGAGGAGATCCGCCCCGGAACCGGCTGGAGGAACACCCGCATCTCCTCGCTCCGTGCAATCGTTCTTCCCAGTTGAACGGAACGATCCTTTCCGACGGGCACCTTGCCGCCATCGACCGGCTTGCCCTCTTTGTAGATCGCCGCCTCTGCAGGCGGCTGCGCCCATCCAGAGGGTTCGCTCCGAAGAAACCGGCGCGCCTCCGCCAACCACGCGTCGAACTGCATCTTGGCATCGCTTTTGGCCCGGGCTCGTGTCTCGACAAAAAACTGGTTCAGCGCGCCAAGCGCTTCCTCTCTGCGCCGGGCCAGATACGGGCTGTCGGCCTGGATCTCAGGCGGGAAAGGATGATGAACGCTGAGTCCGAGGAGTTCAGGCTCAGTGGTGTACCCGTAGTAGTAGGAGCCCCACTGCTTCACATCGGCAAAGAACGCCTGGAGTTCGTAAAAGTCGCGGGTCTTTATCGGATCAAACTTGTGGTCATGGCACTCTGCACAACCGAATGTGCTCCCGAACCATGCCCCCGCCACGGCGCGCACCCGTTCGGCACCGTACTTGGCCAAGTACTCGCGCGGTTGGGCGCCTCCCTCGCGTGTTACCATGGTGAGCCGGTTGTAACCCGTGGCGACCTTCTGAAGGGAACTGGCATTGGGCAGCAGGTCCCCGGCCAGTTGTTCCACCGTGAACTGGTCGAACCGTTTGTTGGAGTTGAACGCGTCGATCACGTAGTCCCGGTATGGGAAGATGCGCTGGTTCTGGTCGCCATGGTACCCCACCGTGTCGGTGAACCGCGCGATGTCCAGCCACCACACCGCCATGCGTTCGCCAAAATGGGGGGAGGCCAGAAGCTTCTCCACCTGCCGCTCATAGGCATCCGTACGGTTGTCGGCTTCAAAAGCTTCCACCTCTTCCGGCGCCGGTGGAAGCCCGGTCAGGTCCAGCGAAAGCCTCCGGAGCAGTCTGTTTCTCGGCGCCTCCGGCGACGGATGAACCCTTTCCACCGCAAGCTTCTCACGGACAAAGGCGTCCACGGGATGGGAAGCGAAGTTCACCGGCGGCTCAGGCCGGACCAGAGGCGCGTAAGACCAGTGGGGCTCGTAAACCGCCCCCTGCGCCACCCACCGCCGCAGTGTCTCCTTCTGAACCGGAGTCAGATCCTTGTGCGCCTTGGGGGGCGGCATCACCTCGTCCGGGTCCGTGGAAAACACCCGCTCCAGGATCGCGCTTTTTGACGGATCCCCCGGCACAATCGGCACAACGCCGTTCTTTGTTTCGCGCACTGCCTCCTCCCGGAGATCCAGACGGAGACCGGCTTTCCGCGACGTTTTGTCGAACCCATGGCAGTGGAAACAGGTATCGGAAAGAATCGGCCGCACATCCCGGTTGAAGAGGACGCGGTCCTCCGGGGTCTTCGAACCGTCTGCCAGAGCAGGACTCTGGATGGCAGCAAGGACGAGGCCCAACCAAGCGGTCGGAAATGCGGCTCCCTTTCTCATGGGTTAGTGGATGTTCACGTTGGCGGTTGTGATTGTTCCCACTGTTGCGGTGGCATCCTGGTGCACGGTTTTTGTGGCGGCGGGCAAATGGATGTCCGGCAGGTCCAGCTTCCGGACGGTGCCGCCGACGAACGAAAGATTGCTGTCCGCGCGCCCCTCGGCCTGGGGGCTGGCATTGGAAATCAGTGGACGGTTGGAATTGTCTGCAAGGTAAAAGCCGCATCCGCGGTTGAGACATTCGAGGGTGGTGTTCGAGTGCACCCGGAGTCCAGAAACCAAAATGGGACCGTCCACCACCAACTTGAGCGCGCCCAGTTTCGGCGCACGATCGAGGATCGACTGGATGAGCGCGGTGTCGTCAGAGCCGCCGCCTTTGAGGACATCGCTGTCCAGCTTCGCCCCTTCCTCGCTGGCAATCACGATGCGGGGCTCCGCGGAGGAAGGGGGTGAAACCGCTGCAGCGTTGCCCGTCGCCGGAGGCAGAAATGCAAGCAGCGCAAACGCCCATGCGAAAACGGGGGGAAGGGAGTTGTTCACGGGCTCCAGCGTACCCTGCCACCCGCCAGCGTCTTTACGGTTTTCCGCCTCGAAATCTCAGGTTTTTCGTCATCTCCGGAAACGGAGCGCACTCTACTTCGGTGTCCCGCAAGTCATTGCCGTGGCACGGGATGCGTTGCGAACCCAAGCTCCCATTCCCATCGCAGTGGGGATGGAGGCTGGCGACCCGGGGGGCTCACTAAAGTATCACCCCCCTCTCTGTCTTCCCCAGAATCGCCTCAGAGGCCCAGAGTTTGCCCAGAGACGATCAACCCGGCGGGCGCCCAGATTTCCCGTTTCGTTTCCGGACAGGAATCGGGGTTGGGATCAGCGCCAAACCGCACGCTGCCGCAACCCTGCGCTGACGGTCATCGAAGGACGCAAAAGCGCGACATCCCGATTCCAGCGCAGCCGCTACATGCAAAAGGTCTAGGCTCCGGCTTCCCACGTCCCCGGAATACTTCGCCGAGAGGGATTCGGTGCGCCGAAACACTTCCGCAAGGTCGTAATTTGCACGCACCAAGCGTCCGGCTTTGATGTCGTCCCGGAAAAGCCGGATCGCCACATTCTCCTCATTCCTGCCGATTTCCCCTCGGAACCTCTTCAAACGGATGGCATTTGGGATCTCCACTTCATGAAAGTGTGAGAAAAGCAAGGGGAAGCCCTCCGCCTGTAAAATGGCCGTTGCCCGATCAGAATCCCTTTCGGGAATATAGCCTTTCACAAAGACAGCGGTATCGAGATAAGTCCCTGCCCTCATGTCTCCCCGCGGTCCTCATCCACCACCGTCTGGCAATCGCCGTTCACTGGGCCATTTGGAAACACACGCTCCAGCCTTGCCCGCCAATTTACAGGCAGGGGTGCCTTCTTTTTCCGGGCCGGAGCCAGAGTGGCAAACGGAACACCCCGTTTGGTGATCGTCACCACTTCACCGTCGCAAATCCACTTCGCCACCTCCGGGAAATGATTTCTCAAATCGGCCACCGTCGCGGTTCTCATGGTGAGATATCTTCTCTCATTTTCGCCATCCGTTCAAGCTCTCGTCGATCCGCGTGGGCAATCCCTGTTGACTCAAAAGTTTTGACACCGGGGGATGATTGCTGGCGCCGGATCGATTTTCAGAATCCATGGGACCGCCCGTCCATTTTTAAGATGCGACCCCATGGATTTGTCGATTCAGCTGAATTTGTGTCTTGCCCTACCGTCAGGGAGGACGAGTCCGCCATGGTCATTTCATGGGCGGCAATGATGGCGAGCGCTCTCTCGCATGAGCAATAAACGCTCCATTTATTGCTCACCATTCACCGGAAATGTGACGTATAATCCGCCGACTTTTGCACCATGATGATCCACCCTCACTGGAACTGGCAGCAAACGGATTGGCCCACGTTCCGTTTCGAGCGGGGCAAACTGGATGCTATGGAGTCTCAGTTCCTGCTGCAATCGGGGGTCTTCTCGGGGTGTATCCGACATATCTCTGAAGGCGACAGGGAGCAGATCACGGTCGATCTCATCAGCGAGGAAGCCCTCAACACCTCCGAAATCGAGGGCGAGATTTTGAATCGCGATAGCCTCCAATCCTCCATCCGCCGCAACTTCGGCCTTGCCACAGACAACCGCAAGATTGCCCCCGCAGAGCAGGGAATCGCGCAAATGATGGTGGCGCTCTACCGCGAGTTCGATGCGCCAATGTGCGACTCGCTGCTCTTCCGCTGGCACGAATCGTTGATGACCGGACGGCGCGATCTCGCCAATCTTGGCGGCTATCGCACCAGCCCCAATCCGATGCAGGTCGTGTCTGGGCCGCTGCACGATCCAAAAATCCACTTTGAGGCGCCGCCATCGGCAGCGATTCAGGCGGAGATGGTGCGTTTTATGCAGTGGTTCAAACGCACATCCCCGGGGGGCGAGGCACCGCTGCCCATCCTGACCCGCGCCGGGATTGCGCATCTCTACTTTGTCAGCATCCACCCGTTTGAAGACGGGAATGGCCGGATCGGCCGGGCCATTTCAGAGAAAGCCATTTCCGAAGGCTTGGGGCACGCTCCGCTCATCGCCCTGTCCCTGTGCATCAATCGTGGCCGCAAGACCTACTACGAGATGCTGGAGCGTAGCAACAAGGGGACCGAGATCACGGCGTGGCTCGTTTATTTTGCGCAGACAGTCCTTGGTGCCCAGGCGCACTCCCAAGATCTGGTCGAATTCCTCATCAAAAAGACCAAGTTCTACGACCGCCTGCGAGGCCAACTCAACGAACGGCAGGACAAGGTGATCGCCCGTATGATGCGAGAGGGGCCGGGTGGGTTCAAAGGCGGACTCAGCGCCGAGAACTACATCCGCCTCACCGGCACCTCGCGAGCCACTGCCACCCGTGACTTGCAAGACCTCGTACAGAAGCAGGCCCTCCTTCGCACCGGAACCCTCAAGGGTACCCGCTACCATCTTCCTATTCGCGTCGCACCGCAGCCGTAGAGGCAACGCCATCGTTCCAACGCATTCTGAGGGTAACGCCTCGTGTTCATGGGGTCAGGGTGCAAAAAATGACAAAAAGGCGGCTGTTTCCGCCGGTTGGAGGAGTGGCTTCGGATAGAAAGACGGTTTCGCAGGAATGGGTCGCGGAAAAGCGATCGATGCGAAGCGCACCCCCTATCTCCTCTGGCCCCGATCGTCCCGATCGGGAATGGTCGAGACTGCCAGACGAAAGGAATATTTGCCTTTTAACAGGTGCATTTAAGGCGCACAGCGGTGGCGTCGGGAGCGAACCGGGCTTCAAAAGCACCAATGCTCCCCAAAAGGGGCGCAATAGCGAATCTGCACCTGGATAGCTTGATTTTTTGCTTTAGAAGGCTGTTATTGCCCCTCATAGGGGTCACAACCATGAATCTACCATCCTTGGTGCGTTTCCATCGCAAAGCTGCTGATCTTTCACAGATCGAGCTTGCTGCTCTGGCCAATGTCAGTCGCAAGGTCGTGCAGTGCGTCGAGTCCGGCGGAGACCAGGTGTCATGGAAAAATGTCCAGTCGGTGCTTGCCGTCCTGAATGTCTCGCTGACTCCAACCGGTCCGCTGGTTTTGCAGTGGCAAGCTGGCGTGGAGCATGAAGATCAGAAAGCATGAAAATCACTACTCCTGCGCAGCAAACGCCCTCACGACGGGCCATGGTTTTCCAGCGCGACGTTCTCGCGGGACGCATCGCCCAACTGGAGGGTGGCCAATGGAGCTTCGCCTATGAGTGCGGCTACACAGGGCCGCCGGTTTCTTTGAGTCTGCCTGTTCGGGTTGAGCCCTACCTTTTTAAAGATTTTCCTCCGTTTCTGGAGGGACTGCTTCCCGAGGGTGCACAGCTGGAGGCCTTGCTGAAGCAGCTGAAAATCGACCGCCGGGATTGTTACCGGCAGTTGATCGCGGTGGGGCGGGATGTGGTTGGGTCACTCAAGGTGATTGAGGAGGGCGGAAAATGAATCGCTGCCGAATCACCCTGGAGGAAATTCCCGACGGAATCCTCTACAGCAGAGCCGGCCTCAAACGCCTGGATGCACGTCTGATGGACATCCAGCCGTTGCCTTACACCATGGCGCAGCAGTTGGAGGAAGCTGCGGCGCGGGCTGACAAGATGTCGGTGCAGGGCGTGCAGCCAAAACTCAGCGCCGTTTTGCGAATCAAGGAGAGTCGCTTTGAGGTTGTGGACCGGGGTGGACGGTTCATTCTGAAATTGTGTCCGCCGCAATGGCCGGAGGTGCCAGCGAACGAGGCCCTGACGATGACTCTGGCTGAATCCGCCAGCATTGAGGTGCCAGCGCATGGCTTGGTGGAAGCGACCGACGGGTCGATGGTATACTTCATTCGGCGCTTTGATCGTGTGGGGCAAGGTGAGCGGGTCCCCCTGGAGGATGGTGCCCAGTTGCTGGGACATACCAGGGACACAAAGTACGACAGCTCGATGGAGCAGGTGGTGGGCATGATCGACCGATTCTGCACGTTTCCGGTGATTGAAAAGCGGAGGCTGATGCAGCGGGTCTGGTTTTGTTTTCTCACGGGCAACGAGGACATGCACCTGAAGAACTGGTCTCTGCTCAGCCGCTCGGGGCGGGTTGTGCTGAGTCCTGCCTATGATTTGCTCAATACAAGCATCATCCTGAAAAACCCGCAGGAAGAGACCGCTCTGCCCATCCGTGGTCGGAAACGCAACCTCAGCCGGCGCGACTTGCTCGAATACCTTGCAGTGGAACGCTGCCGACTGCCACTCGACCTGATGCGAACTGACCTGGAGAAACTGCTGGCGCAGGCGGAGTCTGAGTGGGCTGCCAAAATTCGCAGCAGCTTTTTAAGCGAGCCAAAACGTGAAGCCTACCTGGCCTTGGTTCACGAACGGGTGGCGCGGCTGCGAAGCCAGAAGGCTTCATAGCCTTTCGGCAGCCGCCAGAATCGGGGGTGCGCTACGATCAAGTGATCAAGGAGCGGAGGAGATGACGTGGGCCTGCCGGAGGTCGCCGGCGGTGAAGTCGCACAAAGAGGAGCGGGAGGAACGCTGATTGGAAGTGTGGCTTCGGAAGAGAACGACGGTTTCCCGGGAATGGCTGGCGGAAAAGCGATCGATGCGAGGCACAGCCCCCCTCTCTCCTCTGGCCCCGATCCGCTCTCCAACCGTTTCCGGTGATCCGGCCGAAAAAGCGAACTCCTTGCCATCCCTTCCAGCGAGCGTCGTTGTACCGGGTGAGTGTGGATGACCTCACGGGCGATTTCACTGTGCGACCAGGGTGGCGGTCAGCGAGGGGTTGGTTGTCTGATTTGAGATGCCGTTTCTCTGTCGTCTGGTGTCGTCCAGACTGGGAAGACGCTGGGAGATGTTTTACAGCGTCGGCGCTGTTCAAGGAATTTTGTCATCGAACCTCGGCGGGTTTCGGCCGGTTCAAGTGCCCGACACTTCAGTGGCAGCTTCCGGGCTGGCTAAAACGGGACCCGAAGGCACTCCGCCTCGGCGAGTTTCTTCTGGTTCACGTCGAAGGTCAGGAACAGCTCTGCTCCACGAGAGATCGCGGTAGCAACATGCAGGATATCAAACGCCCGATGGCCTTTTTCCGCCGTGTACATGCCCGAGAGCCGTTTGGCTTCACGCACGATGTCCGCCAGATTGCAAATCTCAAGCCGGAGCCTGCCTGCTGTACGGTCAGACTCATACTGGGCCAAAAACCGCGCCGCATCCCCGGAACCCAAACGCCCCGCGAACTCGGCAAAGCGAAGCGCATTGCAAAGCTCGGAGTCAGCCAGTTCGGAGATGCACACCTTTTGCCCGGTTTCCCTGAGCCAGTTCACCGCCACGGGCGTGTGTGCATCATTGCCGTACACTGCGAAAAGAAAACTTGTGTCAGCAAAAGCTACCATCTGCCGCCGGCATCCTTCAGGAGTTCGGAGGATTCACCGGCGCTCAGGCTCCTCTCCCGGGACCGGTCCCGCGCCACCGCAGCGCTTTGATTCCAGTCGGTCTTTTCCAAATCAGCCATGGCTGGCGGAGGACTCAACCGGGCGACCGGTTTGCCCCGTTGAGTGATGGTGATTTCTTCGCCGGCGGCGATCCACGCGAGAAGCTGCGAGGAGTGGTTTCGGAGATCTCGGACGGTAGCCGTCTTCATTGCGCTACACTATCAGAGCACCATGTGTTTTCAAGATGGCTCCTGAGTGGCGCACTCCCAAAGAAATTCGAAGAGTGGCTGGCCTCTCCCTGCGCCAGCTCCTGCAGCAGCGCGTCGGGTTCCTCGGTGAATCTGCCGTCGGCTCCCGCCGCAAACCCGCCCCAAGCCGCTCTCCAACCGTTTCCGGTGATCCGGCCGAAGAAGCAAATTCCTGAGCACTGCGCTCACCCAGACGGTTTCAAATCGAGTCCGGCATGCCCGGCACCGAGAGAGCGTTTCTGTTTCTCCATTCTTCCTCCGAGGGCAGCACGGCGTTGCCACACCTACCCGTAATTTGGATGGGCTCGTGACAAGAAGCCGCGCAGTCCAAAAGCCCGGAAATTTTGGCTCGCGCCTAGGTGATGGGCATTCAACACATCGCAGACCTTTTCGGCACAGCATCCGTCTTCTCAAAGAGATGCGCCGATCCCCCAACTGCGCCAAAGAGCCGTTCCCGCGGCCAGAGTCACATGCTGCGGGCGTGTTCCCCCAGGATCCGGGCCAGTTCCTCCACGGCTTCCGGATGATGCGTGCAGCTGTGTCCGCACGGCACCATCCGCTCCGATTCCGCTCCTTCCAGATGCGCGCTCCAGTAGGGCACCACCCCATCGGACCCTTCCCAGAGTTTCCCTTTGCCCCGGTCTCCGATGATCGAATGGTACGGCACCGCAATCGGCCGTCCATGAATGGCGGCAAAATACGGGTGCCCGGGCGACAACATGTCCACGCTGCGCAG
>CAIURC010000202.1 GCA_903901425.1 uncultured Spartobacteria bacterium
ACGCTGTTTGATTAGCCCGGTACTTTGCAATCTGTTCCGGAGTTAACTGCAGAAACTGTTCTAGTGTACTGCTTCGCTAATGGTAACCAGTATGCGCTTTCCGACGCCTCTACAATTGAGGTGCTGGACTTTCATGCGCGTTGCTCCGCCAATCGAACTCTCCGCTGAACAGCGAACCACCCTGGAGGCGTGGGCCAACGGCCGTAAGTCTCAAGTCCGGGTTGCCGAGCGAGCCCGCGTGGTTCTCCTCGCAGCCGAGGGAAAGCAGAACCTGGAGATTGCGGCAATCCTGTCCATTTCCGTGCAGAAGGCGGCTCGCTGGCGCTGGCGATTCCTGACCAAAGGCCTGCCTGGCTTAGAGAAAGACGCTCCCCGCCCCGGTCGCCTGCCTTTGATCGCCCCAGACAAGGTAGCGGAAGTAATCCGGTTGACCACTCTCGAAAAGCCGGCCCATGCCACCCACTGGAGCACTCGCAGCATGGCGAAGCACATGGGGATCAGTGACACCAGCGTTCTGCGCATCTGGCGGGCCCACGGACTCAAGCCCCACCGCTCCGCGACCTTCAAGGTCAGCAACGACCCCTTGTTTGCCGAGAAACTCGAGGCAGTCGTCGGCCTTTACCTGAGCCCACCGGAACACGCGATCGTGCTCTGTGTTGACGAGAAAAGCCAGGTGCAGGCCCTCGATCGCACGCAGCCGGGTCTTCCGTTGAAGCGTGGCCGGGCTGAGACCATGACCCACGACTACAAACGCTACGGCACCACGACGCTCTTCGCGGCCATGGACGCGGCGACGGGCCGGGTCATCAGCCTCTGCCAGCAGCGGCATCGGCACCAGGAATGGTTGAAGTTTCTGTGTCTGATCGACGAAGCGACTCCGCAAGACCGCCAGATCCATTTGATCGCCGACAACTACGCCACGCACAAACACCCCAAGGTCCAGCGTTGGCTGAAACGGCACCCGCGTTTCCATGTGCACTTCACGCCGACCAGCGCCTCGTGGCTCAACATGGTCGAACGCTTCTTCCGGGATCTCACGGAAAACCGGCTGAAGCGAGGCGTGTTCCGCAGCGTCCTGGAACTCATTGAGGCCCTCGATGAATACGTCGACCACCACAACGCAGAGCCCAAGCCCTTCATCTGGACGGCGAAAGCTCAGGATATCCTGGCCAAAGTCATGCGGGCGCAGAGTACGCTGAATAAACGACAGACTGTTTGAAGCAGACCACTAGTCGCCTTTAGATCCGGCACGAATCTGCTCCATAGTGAAGCCAAGATCGGCGACGACATCCTCGAACGGGATACCCTGGCCCCCTTTGCGGAAATATTCATCAGAGGCACGCAAGGCCTGTCGGTCAGCTTCGGTGAGTTCTTCATCAACCTCATCGTCGTCGAGCAAGTCTTCGAGGAGAGAGCGAACCGTACCCAGCTTGGCTGGGGGCAGTTGATCGAGCAAAGCGTGAACTTGTTTCAATTCAATTTGGAGATCGAGGGCCATGCGGGTCACTTCCTTACTGTCAACACTCCGATTTTAACAGCATAGGGAAGCCGCTTCCAGGCTCTGCTCAGGCCTGAGCCTTTGCCGGGAGGCGGCCCGGCGGGGCATCGAACCCCGCCGGGCCGCCAAAGAGTGGCCGTCGACGAAGGCCAGCTCGAAACGGACCTCAAGTACATCGCCATCGGCCGCAAGGAAAACGGC
>CAIURC010000203.1 GCA_903901425.1 uncultured Spartobacteria bacterium
GGTTCCGTGGAAGGCTCCGTGGAAGGCTCCGTGGAAGGCTCCGTGGAAGGCTCCGTGGAAGGCTCCGTGGAAGGCTCCGTGGAAGGTTCCGGGGTGGGCGGCGCAGTATCAGTGGGAGGACGAAAAGCGGGGGGGGGAATGCTGGGGATGGGTTTCTGAGCCGGACTTGGCGCAGCGCTGCTCAGGGAAACAGGTCTCGGCGGGAAAAGCAGGAGCGGCGGAATAGGAATTTCGGAGCCTGGAGGGACCTTGGAGTCTGAACGCTCCCGTTCCGGGGAAAATGCTGGGGCAGGTTCCGCCGTCAGGTGGGGGCGGATGGCCGGAGCGCGTGGAGGAATTTCAGGGGTAGGGGCGGGAGAAACGTGGGGATGTACCTCTGCGACGGGACTCGCTTGGACTGCGGGTTGGACTTCCGTCCCGGTTTGGGGCGATGGAGCCCGTTCGGAGATCGGAGCGGCCGGTGGCGGCGCAAGGACTGGAGCGGGAGCCAGCCAGGGGCTCAACAGGAGGAGAAATCCGAGTCCGCAGGGAAGCAGCATCGGGAGTTGAATTTGGGAAGACTGGAAAACGAAAAGAGCCGCAATTCCGTAAATCAGGAGTGAGGCTGGCACGACGCAGCAGGGATGGAGCCAGCGGACGGATCTGGGAAGCAGACCCAGAAGGATGGCAATGCCCAGCACCAGAAAAGGGGCCCAGTTCGGAGCCTGGGGTGGAAAGGATTCGGTGAGAACCGTGGCCAAGGCGAGGGCATTCCATTCCCCCAAAGACAGGGGATTCAGGCCTGGGGCTTTCAGGTTTTTGGAATCCGGATCGGTTCTGGCAAGAAGGAGGAGTCTATTGGAGAGGAGTTCGGGCGGAACCTGGGCTGCGGAACGGTTCTGCGAAGTGGGCTGGGCAGGCAGGGCCGAGTTCTCTTTCTGGCTGGTGGTAAGGAGCAAGTCCTCGAAGGAACAACGACCAAAAACCGCGTGCGGGTTGACCGGCATTTCGCCCCTTGAATTGATGGGAATCCGCAGCCGGTCGCCGATTCGGATGAAGCGGCCGAGTTCCACGGATACTTCGTCCAAGGTCGCTTTTTCCCAGAGGATGCAGGCTTGAAGGACGAGGGAGGGGACCATTTGGCCGCGGTAGCGCCACAGGAGTGGGATGCTGGAGTGCAGGGGGCGGTCCGGAGGGGGATTGAGGAAACCGACAGAGGAGGACAGTCTGAAATCCTCGTCGGGTTGAGTGAGAAGTTCCGTGAATTCCGGCACCTCCTTCGGGTCTCCTTTGACGCTCCGGATCAACGGTGTTTCCTGAAGCGGCGGAAGCCTTTCCGGGTCTTCCGGAAATCCGAGCAGGCCCCCGAGTACGACTTTCTTGGCGCGGAGCAGGTGATCCCGCAGGAGTTTTCGGTACTGCGGGATTTTAGACAGAGCGCTGTCTTGAGCAGAGGGTTCTTTCCAAGAAAAGACCTCGTTGGAGGCCAGTACGGCGGGTTGGAACTGGTTGGCCGCTTGGAAAAAGAGGGCGAAGTCAAGCGGGGTCCAAGGCCATGGATGATCCCGGAGGGAATCCGGGTCGATTTCAACCAGGGTGACTGGAGCCTTGGCTGCCGGGCGGATCGGGAATTTGTGCAGCCACCCTGAGGCGAGCGCCTCGGCGTTCTGAAAGGCGGCTTCGCGGGATTCCCGGATGAGCACCAGCCCGAGGACAAGAACAAGGAGGACTAGATGCAGGCGGGCTCTGAGCATGGAGCGCAGCGGGTAAAGAATAATCGGGGAAAGACCGAGGAAAGAAACCGAATGCCGGGGGATAGGGAAGAATAAAAAGCCGTCAGAGAGCTACGACAGACAAGGGCAGACGACCGTTGCTACCTTCCGGTCCTGGCGGGGTTGATCAGCCTTGAATCCGTAGTCCCTGACGGAGCCTTTGACTATGGGAGGGTTTACGAAGAAAACAAATATTTTTGTCTAAGATTCGACCCGAAACCGCTTGCAAATGGATGGGAAGGTGGCTTTAAGCGGGGAGTGCCGGTGGCAAGTACCTGCGCTGCTCAATATATTTTCACCCCCTCGGAACTCAATCGGTATTCTTTCGTATGGCCAGAATCCTTTTAATTCTTTCGCTGTTGATCTCTGCCGGGACTTGCTACCTGGGATTTGTGACCAAGGGCAAGGTGGAGGCCCTTCAGACCGATCTGAGTGGGACCAAGACGAATCTGGCCACGACGACTGACACTCTCAAGCAGACCAAGGCCAAGCTCCAGCAGACCGAGGAGAAGTTGACTGCGGCGAATGCCACGATTGAGGAGAAAGAAAAGGAAATCGCGGCGCAGAAGGAAGAGAAAGACAAACTCGGCAAAGAACTGGCTGAGGCCAATGCACTCGTGAAGGCCAAAACCGAGGAGATGGCTTCTGTCACGGGTGAACTGGCCAAGCTCAAGGAAAAACTTGGCGCGGGAAATCCGGAGGAACTCGCCGCCAGCGTGGAGCAACTCAAAGGCGACCTCGAGAAGCTGAAGCTTGAACTCGCAGAGGTCACCCAAGTGCGCACGACTCTTGAACAGCAGAAGAAAGACTTGGATGAAAAGCTGACCGCCAGCACCAAGCTCATCGAGGATTACAAAGCCCAGTTCACGCGTCCTGGGTTGACCGGGAAAGTCATGGCCTACAATCCAGGCTGGAACTTTGTAGTACTCAATCTGGGCGACAAACACGGTGTCCGGGCAAATGCTCAACTGCTGGTAACCCGCGGCAGCCAGATGATTGCCAAGGTCCGGGTGACCAATGTCGAACCTTCCACCTCCATCGCCGACATCGTCCCCGGTTCCGAGTCCAAATCTCTCCGGATGCAGCCCGGTGACTCGGTGATCTACGAGGGCAAATGAACTCCGGATCTGGCTTGGATCCAAAGCCGATGAACATCGCTATGCTGGTCCGGGTGCTCCTGCTCTTAGCCGTTTCAGGCCTGTTTTACGGCTGCGCCACGGACGACGATCCGACCCGGGTAAGCACAATCCCGTTTAACCGGCCTGAGCGCTGGGAGGGACAGGGTCCCATGGGCGGAATGATGCCCCAGTCTCGCTGACCCAGCGCGCACCATGTCCGGCGGGATCCTAGTGATCCGGGGTGGGGCCGTCGGGGACTTCATCCTCACGCTTCCCGCCATTGGCCTTCTCCGAGCGGCTTTCCCGGGGCAGCGATTGGAAATCCTCGGGTACCGCCAGATCGCGGCTCTCGCAGACGGCCGGCATTACGCAGACGCCGTCCGTTCCATTGAGTACGCCCCAATGGCCCGGTTTTTTTCTCGTACCGCAGACCTGGACGAGGGGTTGGTCGAGTATTTCGCAGGGTTTGGACAGGTGGTCAGTTATCTCTCGGATCCGCAGGGGATTTTCGAGGGAAACCTCCGGAGGGCGGGAGTGAAGGCATTGCTCCCGGCGTACCGGCCATGGGTGCCCGGAACTCACGCTGCCCGGCAACTGGCCATGCCACTGGAGCAGATGGCCCTTTTCCTCGAGGACCCCGCCGCACGGGTTTTTCCAAGTGCCCAAGACCGGGAGCGCGCCCGTGATTTTTTAGAGGGCGGTGTCCGCGTTGCGCTTCATGTCGGCAGCGGGAGCGTCCGCAAGAACTGGATGCCTGCTCGCTGGCGGGAGGTCGCAAAGACGCTCGCCGACCGGGTGCCCGGTTTGGAACTGCTTCTGGTCGGTGGCGAGGCGGACCGGGAACCGATGGCGGAAATGACCCGGGAACCGGGGATGCCGTTCCGGGTCGTAGAGAATCTGCCGCTTCCCGAACTGGCAGCGGTGTTGGAGGGATGCAGCCTTTTTCTGGGGCACGACAGCGGCCCATCGCATCTGGCGGCCGCAGTGGGAACCCGGTGCGTGTTGTTGTTTGGGCCCACGGATCCCCAAGTATGGGCACCCGCCAACCCAGGGGTTCGGGTTCTGGAGGCGCCAAATGGTGACTTTGCCCGGCTGAGCGTGGACAAGGTTCTGGGTGCAGCGCTGGAGGCGCTGGGCGGCTAATCGGCCAACCGGTTAATCGCCAAAGCTGATGCCAACGGCACGCGCAGTGTCCACCACCTGCCCATTCGGCGGGACCAGCCGCAGTTTGTGTACAGCGTCCGCAATCGGCACCGGCCGGACTTCGTAGTTTTGGTAGCTGACCATCTGGCCGAACATGCCTTGGGCCACGAGTTCTGCGGCTTTGACGCCAAAGCGGGTGCCCAGAATCCGGTCGAGTGTGGTGGGCGCGCCGCCGCGTTGGAGGTGGCCCAGTACGCAGGTCCGCACTTCCTTGCCGGTGAGGCGCGCCGTTTCGCGGGCCACGGCATCGCCCACACCACCCAGCTTGTATTCTCCGGTGCCCTTGGCCAGCACGAACTCGGAGCCGTTGACCGGCGTGGCTCCTTCGGCCACGACAATCAACGTGCTGTATTTGCCTGTCGCATCCCGCCGGCGAACGGCCTCCGCGACCTTTTCGAACGAAAAAGGGATTTCCGGAATCAGAATGACGTCGCCGCCTCCGGCGAGTCCGCCATACAGGGCGATCCAGCCGGCATGCCGGCCCATGACTTCAATGACCATCACCCGTTTGTGGCTGCTAGCCGTAGTGTGAAGCCGGTCCAATGCGTCCGCCACGCAGGCCACGGCGGAGTCAAATCCGAACGTCATCGCCGTGGCTTCAAGATCGTTGTCGATGGTTTTTGGAATCCCAATGGTCGGAATTCCCGCCTCAAACAACTGGAGCGCCGTGGTCAGCGAACCGTCTCCTCCGATCACCACGAGGCTCTCAATTCCAAGTTTCTGGAGTGTCTGGCGTGCCTCGGCAAGCACGGGGGCGGGGATGGTCGTCTTGGTGCCGCCGTCCACTTTCGCGATGAAATGCCCCTTGTTGGTTGTTCCCAGAATGGTGCCGCCCAGAGGAAGAATCCCCGCCGTGCGTTCCGGACTCAGGATCTCGTAGTTGCCTCCGTTGAGCAGGCCTTCAAACCCGTCATGGAACCCGACCACCTCGTAGTCGAGGTTCGAAGCCGTGTGGACCAGGCCGCGGAGCACCGCATTCAGCCCGGGACAATCGCCGCCACTCGTGAGAACACCGAATCGCTTTTTTGTCATAAGTTATTTCTTGGCAGGGGGCATCGGGCGGCCCGCGGCCGCCCACGCGTCGTACAGCGCCCAGCCGTGCTGAAGCAGGTCCTTGGCCCGCTCAAAACGGTCCGGACAGTTCAAAAGAACAATGTTCAACCGCCGCGGCGTGATCAGGTGGATCTCCCCTTCCTTCCGGCTCTCCGGGGGACGCGCCTCGGAAATCACCAGGCAGGCACCCGCGCGCCGCGTCGTCCCGGTTTTCACGCCGTCCACCGACCTGAACCCGATCAGTTCGTTAGTGTTCCGCAGCAGGTAGGAGGTCGGTTCCACGCCCCCAATCAGGAAGCTGATCCGGCGTTCCTTCTGCGCCACATGAAACCGGAAAGCCGAGTTTTCCATGGCGTAGCGGGTGAGCTTCGCCACGTCTTCCGCCGTGGAGTACGGAAGCGCACGCTCCAATGTGTCAAGGCCATGCGCGTTGAGAAACCGCGTCCGGAGCATCCCGAGTTTCCGCGCCAACGCGTTCATCTGGGACACAAACACCACGGTTCCCGGCTTGGAAAGGTTGTCTCCGGCCAGAGCCCGGCCCACATGCTCAGCCAAAGTTTCCGCCGCCACATTGTCCGACTGCATCAGGGCCGCGTACAGCAGGTCGCGCAGACTGCTCCGGTCTCCCGGCCGCAGACCCACCCCGCTGCTGGTACGCAGATTCTGCGCCGAGGCCGGCACGGTCGCAAGTTGCCCAAGGTTCGAGTTGCTCGCGTCCGCCCAGTCCAGAACCACCATCGCCATCGCAATTTTCGTCAGGCTCGCAATCTGCACCTTCTGGTCCAGATGCGCCTGCTCCAGCACATGCCCCGTCGCGTTGTCCTGAATCACATACGCAGATTCCGCTGCCCGGAGTGCCCCCGGCAACGCCAGGAGTAAAGCGCTAAAAAATGTCAGAGAGGTCAGGGCACGAGAAATGGAGCGCATCGCAGGTAGAAAAAATTCTGGCCGTATCCTACCCGTCCACCGGGCTTTGGCAATGCGTGCGCGTCACCAATCCGAGTCCCGCCCGCATTCCAGCAGCTGTGCGGCGCAGCGGGCGGCCGCTTGGATGTCCGTCTCAGGGCCAAGCGCCAGTTCGGGAAACGCCGGCTCTTTCCGGAACCAAGTCCGTTGCCGTTTTGCGTACTGGCGTGTGGCAGCCTCCATCCGGTTCAGGGCCTCGACTAGAGTGGCCCGACCTTCCACCACCTCACGCAGTTCCCGGAATCCAATCGCCTTGGATGCCGTCGGACCGGCTTCCCGGGCCGCTGCAACCTCCTCCAGAACTCCCCGCTCCACCATTTCCCGGGTCCGCGCTGCAATCCGCATCGCCAGATCTTCCGGCGCCCGTGCCACCTGAAGTCCCAGCGTCCGCTTCGGCGGCTTTGACCACTGCGCACGGAGCTCCGACACCGGTTTGCCCGTCTGCAGCACCAGTTCCAGCGCACGCACCAGACGGTGCGGATTCTGGAAATCCACGGACTGAGCCGCCCCAGGGTCCGCCTGACTCAGGCGCGCCTGCAGCTCAGAAATCGGCAACGCCGCCAGTTCTGCCCGCAGCACGGGATCCGGGGCGGGCAGCTCTGCGAGTCCGTGCGTGAGTGCGCGCACATACAGGCCCGTGCCGCCCACCACCAGTGCATTCCGGTTTTCTGCACAAAGCCGGGCAAGAGTCTCCTCCGCAGCACGCAGATACTGGCCGACATCGTACGGGCGCTCCATGGGCACGCAGCCCACCAAATGATGCCGCACCCGCAGACGTTCCGAGGCAGCGGGCTGCGCCGTCAGCACCGGAAGCCCGGCGTAAATTTGGAACGCGTCGGCCCCGACAATCTCGGCATCCAGAAGCGTGGCAAGTTCGAGCGCAACAGCAGACTTTCCGGAGCCGGTTGGGCCGACCAGGAAAAACACACGGGGCGGCCCCTTCTGGAGGCTGGACGCGGTCAGACCCTGGGGCTCGGTTCGCGTTCCAAAGATTTTGCCCCGCTGACCACCAATCGCCGGCCCATAAACTCGCGGTCATGCAGTTCAACCACAGCGCGCTTTGCCTCCTCAACCGTCGTCATGGTGACAAACCCGAAGCCCTTGGAGCGCTGCGTGTCCCGGTGCGCCACAATCTCGGCATTCTGAACCTGGCCGACCCCGCGGAAAAGTTGGATCAGATCTTCTTCCTCCGCCTGAAAGGAGAGGTTGCCCACGTACAGCTTCGACGACGTGACCTCCACTGCCACTGGGGGACGCGGGGTCCGCCCTTGGTTGGCGGCAGTTTTCTGTGCCGGTTTTGAAAAAAACGCGAGGAACCTCTGCCAGAGCGAGGGCTTCTTTGTGGGCCGGGGTGAATCCGGGGTGCGGTGATCCCGGCGGGGGCGCCTGCCGCCCCGCGGATTCCGGCGGCCGCCGGATTTGTGGTTTTGAGAGTTCATGGGAATGGGCTGGAAAATCTGAGGGGTCTGTCCCCAACCAGCAGACAAAGCGGCTGGAGGTCGGTTCTCAGGAAACCGGGGACTGAATCAAAATGGTCTGTGGCAACCGGCGCCGAGGGAGGAGGTTTCCACCCCGGGCAGCGTGGAAGAAACCGGGCCGCGGCGTGCTGGAGCCAGTGACGGGATTTGAACCCGTGACCTGCTGTTTACGAAACAGCTGCTCTACCCCTGAGCTACACTGGCTTGGATCCGGCGCGCTGCGCGCGTGCGCGGGCCCCGAACACTACCGGAAAACCCGGGGGGGGCAAGCGAGTTTTGGCGGCGTTTACAGCCGATGCCTCCAGAAAACCCGGGCCACCCCTCATTCGGCCGGTTCTGGCCACGGGCCAAGACCGGCTGCAGAGCGGGCGATGTCCGTGGCGGGATCTGGAGACGGTCAGCTCAAGTCCTCGAGCATCTTCCGAATTTGCCCAAGCTTTTCCTGCCATGTTGCCTGTCGTTCCCGGTGTTCTTCCACGACTTTGGCCGGTGCCCCTTGGACAAACGTTTCGTTCGCCAGCTTCGCGCCCACCTTGGCCAGCTCCTGGTCCACCTTCGCGATTTCCTTGCTCAGCCGTTCCCGTTCCGCGTCCAAGTCCACCAATCCCTCCAACGGCAGGAACAACTCGCCGATCGGCGTGGCGGCCCGGAGCGTTCCCTTGGCCGGCGTGAACGCGGCCTCTACATCCAGCGGGTCGGCATTCAGCAACAGCTCGAGCACTCCATTTTCGTGAGGCGCAAGTGGTGTGGATGGCACCAGCACGAATCGGGCTTTTTTGTTGCTCGGCAGGCCCGCATTCCGACGGAGCCCACGGCCCTCAGTCACCGCCTCGTACCGCGCTGCGGCTGCGGTTTCGTCTTCGGGCAGAAGCCCGTAATGGGCATGAAAATCCGGGCCAAGCGGCGCGGGCCAGCGGGCGTAGAGCAGGGTGGCGCCTCCTTGGTTCTCGGGCAGCTCCTGGTGGAATCCCATCCCGTGCCAGAGTTCCTCCGTGATGAACGGAAGGAACGGGTGGAACAGGCGAAGAAGGTGGGCCAGCACGAAATCGATCACCGCCAGCGTGTTCGCCTTCCGGTCCGGTTCCCCAGACTGGAGCGCGGCTTTGCTCGCCTCCAAGTACCAGTCGCAGAATTCGCTCCAGAAAAACTTGTAGAGCGCGTTGGCCGCATCGCTGAACCGGTATTCGTTGAGCGCCGCCGACACATCCTGGATCGCGGTATCCAGCCGCAACAGAATCCATTTGTCGTCCAGCGACAACAGGCGCGAGTCGATCTCCGCCTCGGACTGGCCGCCCTGCATCTGACGGAACCGGGCTGCGTTCCAGAGCTTGGTGCAGAAATTGCGCCCCAGTTCCACGTTCTTCTCGTCAAAAAGCACGTCCTGGCCAAGCGGCGCGGAGCGCATCACGCCAAACCGCAGGGCGTCCGCTCCGTACTTCGCGATGAGATCGAGCGGGTCCGGCGAATTGCCCAGACTCTTGGACATTTTCCGCCCCTGTTTGTCCCGGATGATGCCCGTGAAATACACGTTCCGGAACGGGAGTTCGCCCATGTACTCGAACCCAGCCATGATCATCCGGGCGACCCAGAAGAAAATGATGTCGGGTCCGGTCACAAGATCCGTGGTGGGATAGAACTTGGCCAGTTCAGCCGTCTTTTCAGGCCAGCCCATGGTCGCAAACGGCCACAGCCACGAACTGAACCAGGTGTCCAAGACATCCTTGTCCTGGATCCAGCCGGCCGACTGAAGCTGCGCCTCCACGGATTCGTCCGCGGTGGCCACTTGCAATGCCAGCCCGTCCCGCCGCAGCGCAATCTTTCCGGCAATGGGCTCCAAGCCGGCCAGAACCGTGTCCGCCTCCGACTCGCTCGCACAACTCCGGTTCCAGACCGGGATCCTGTGCCCCCACCAGAGCTGGCGTGAAATGCACCAGTCTTGGAGGCCCTGCATCCAGTGTTCGTACACCTTGGCCCAGCGCTGCGGATGAAACTGCATGGCCCCGGACGTCACCACGTCCTTGGAGGCTTCCACGGACGGATAGCGGAGAAACCACTGCTCGCTCAGCCGCGGTTCCACAGGCACATCGGCGCGTTCGGAGTACCCAACGTTGTTCTGGTAAGGTTCCTCCTTCTCTAAAAGCCCCAGGGTCCGGAGTTCCTCCACGGCGGCTTTCCGGGCTTCGAACCGGTCCAGGCCGGCCAGGCCGGGGCCGGCTTTTTCGTTCATCCGGCCGTCCGGATGCATGATTTCCACCGCCGGCAACTGGTGGCGCTGGGCGATCTCGAAGTCAGCTTTGTCATGGGCCGGGGTGACCTTCAGCACCCCCGTGCCGAACTGGAAATCGACGTGCGGATCGCCCACCACCGGGATCCTGCGCTCCGCTTCCGGCAGTTCCGCAGGCAGCGGCCGGAGGACGTGTTTGCCAATCAGGTGCGCGTAGCGCGCGTCCCCAGGATTCACAGCCACTGCCGTGTCGCCCGGGATGGTTTCAGGCCGCGTGGTTGCGATGGTCAAAAATGTCCCCGGCGCATCCGCCACTTCCACCTTGAAATGGTAGAGGACACCGGTCTGCGGTTTCATCACCACCTCCTCGTCACTGAGCGCCGTCAGCGACACCGGGCACCAGTTCACCATCCGGCATCCGCGGTAGATCAGATTCTTCCGGTACAGATCCACAAACACGCTCTGCACGCACCGGGAATACTCCGGGTCCATGGTGAACCGTTCCCGGGACCAGTCACAGGATGCTCCCAGCTTTTTGAGCTGCTGGATGATGATCCCCCCGTGTTTCTCTTTCCATTCCCACACCTTCTCCAGAAACGCCTCCCGCCCAAGGTCGTCCCGGTGCCGGATCACACCCTGTTTCTTGAGGGTCCGTTCCACCACCGTTTGCGTCGCGATCCCGGCATGGTCCGTGCCCGGAAGCCACAGCACCTCCCGCCCCAGCATCCGCGCCCGGCGCGCCAGAATGTCTTGGATCGTGTTGTTGAGCACATGGCCCAGCGTCAGCATCCCCGTCACGTTGGGCGGCGGAATCACAATCGAGTAACCGGGCTTCGCCGAGGCGGGGTCCGCCTTGAAACAACCGCGCTCCAGCCAGTAGGCGTACCATTTCTCCTCAATGGATCCCGGCTCGTAATTCTTGGGCAGTTCGCTCATAAAATCGAGCGGCGAATCTCGGGGAAACCCGGGGGCCTGTAAACTCGATTCCTCCCCGCGCCATTCCCGAAACGGCTTGCCATCAGGGGGGGCGCCTTTACCGTGGGGGAAAGGAAATGCGGCTCCGGATCCTGACCCTGTTGCTGTTCGCCACCCAGCTCCTGCTCGGCGGCCGCGCCTCGGCGTTCGAATGGCGCCTCGCCAAGCTGGAGGGCAGGGATTTTGTTCCCCTAGTCAACCTCGTCGACTTTTATGGACTCCGCGAGTTCCGCCGGGCAAGCGCCGGGTTCCAGATGGGGGCCGGCCTGCGTGAACTGCGCGGACACAGCGGCTCGGTCGAGTTCTACATCAACGGCCTGAAGTTCAACCTCAGTTACCCTGTCCGCGAGCATGACGGCGAGTTGTGGGTCTCCCGGATGGACCTCAGCAAGGTCATCGAACCTGTCATGCGCCCCCAAGCCATCCGCAACGGCGGCCGGATCGAAACCGTGGTTCTCGACGCCGGACACGGCGGCCATGACAAGGGCGCTCACAACGCCTACGGCACCGAAAAGGATTACACCCTCGATGTCGTTCTAAAGGCAAAGCGCCTCTTTGAAAACGCCGGGTACCGCGTCGTTCTCACCCGGCCCGGGGACCAGTTCGTGCCCTTGGAGGAACGCGTCAAAATCGCCAACCGCCAACCCAACGCCCTCTTTCTCAGTGTCCATTTCAATTCCGGCGGGGCCGGCAGCGGTGTCGAAACCTACACCCTCGCTCCCTGCGGCGTCCCCTCCATGATGGCCGACGGTCCGCGGGTCTCCGACTGGCAGCGCTGCCCAGGCAACACGCGGGACGCCGAAAACATGGCCCTCGCCACAGCCACCCACGCGGCACTGATCCATGACATCCGGCCCTATGCCCCGGAGATGCCCGACCGCGGCATCAAACGGGCGCGCTTCGTGGTCATCCGCGACATCACCATCCCCGGCGTGCTCCTCGAGTGCGGGTTCCTTACCAACCAGTACGATGCCCGCAGGATCGCTGCCGGCGACTACCGCCGACAACTCGCTGCCTCACTCCTCATGGCCGTCGAACGCTACAACAACGCACTCAAACCCCAGATGAGTGTCGTCTCCAATTCCGGCGCCGTTCCCGGCGAACGCCGCGTGATTTCCGGGCCGTCCGTAGGAGCCGAACGCCCGCCAGCCCAGCGCAGGGAGGGGGGAGACTGACGTGGACGCTCATGGCCCCATCGGAGTTTTCGACTCCGGGATTGGCGGACTCACCGTTGCCGCCGCCCTCGGCAGGGTCCTCCCCCGCGAAGACATCTTTTACGTCGGCGACACCGCACGGGTGCCCTATGGCGGACGCAGCGCCGCCACCATCCAGCGCTACAGCCGCGAAATCAGTTCCCTGCTTCTCGAGGAGGGCGCCAAGGTCATCGTGGTCGCCTGCAACACCGCCTCCGCACTCGCCGTGCCTGTCCTCGAGTCCGAACTGGAGGTCCCCGTCCTCGGCGTGATCGGACCCGGTGCCCACGCCGCCGTTCAGGCCACGCGCTCCGGAAAAATCGGGGTGATCGGCACCCGCGCCACGGTCCGAAGCCGCGCCTACGAGGAAGCCATCCGGAACCTCGACTCGGGAATCCAAGTCAGCAGCATGGCCTGTCCGCTCTTGGTTCCGCTCATTGAAGAGGGCTGGCTCGAGGATCCCGTCACCGACTCTGTCATCGAACGCTACCTCGCGCCGCTCCTTCAGGAGGGCATCGACACCTTGGTCCTTGGCTGCACTCATTACCCGCTCCTCCAGAGCGCCATCCGGCGTTTCACAGGAAACGCAATCGCCTTGGTCGATTCCGCCGACAACTGCGCCCTTGCCGTGCGCGACCTCCTCCAAAAACGCGGCCTCGTTTCCGACGCCGGCACCGGCCGGTTGCAGGTCGCAGTCACCGATGCCACCGGCGGCTTCCTCCAAGTCGCCGAACGCGCCCTCGGTCTCCGTGTCGGCGAGGTCCTGCACCGGACGGTCCGTCCGCTCACCCCTGTGGCCGACCCGGCCTCCTGTCTCTAGCAGGTGCGTTCCGGGGTGGTTCCCCCGTTTGCAAAAGCCGACTGCGCCGCCACATAAACCGCGCGCAACGGTTGGCCGGACGCGCGGCTCACTGCACGACAGGACTCAAATTCGGGCGACGCCTGGAGAAGTTCCTCCCCGCAAAACCCCAGCTTCATGGTCACCTCGCCAAATGGCGTTGTCACCGTCTCAAACCGGCGGTCCAGGACCAGCCGCTCGATCTTTTCCAGCCGGAGTCCAAATGCCGTGGTCTGCCGAAACAGGATCTTGGCGAGCGGGTCCGTCGCCTCTTCCCGGCACAGCAGCGAAAGCAGAACTCCCGGCCGGTTCTTTTTCATCTGGATCGCCGTGAACCAGACATCCAAAGCACCCGCCTGAAAAAGGTCCTCCATCACCGCCCCGGTAATCTCCGGGGAGACATCGTCCAGGTTCGTCTCGAGCCGCCAGACCGTTTCGCGCTTCAAACTCATTCGGAGGTTTCCGACACCGTCCCCAGCACTGCGCGAAGCACGTTTGGACGGCTCTTCAGATGCCGGGAACCGAGACCGTACCCGATCGATTCGACGGCGATCCGAGGCATCAGACCGAATGAATGGGCGAACTCGGCCACGATGGCTGCGCCGGTGGGGGTGATCAGTTCATGGGGTTCGTCAATCTGACCCAGCGGAATCCCCTTCAGAATTTCAAGGGTGGCAGGCGCAGGAATCGGGAACACACCGTGGGCACAATGGATGTGCCCGTGCCCTTCGTTCAGCCGGGAAGCATAGACCCGTTCAACGCCGAGCGTCTCGATCCCGACGCAGGCACAGACCACGTCCGCAATGGAGTCCAGTGCGCCCACCTCATGGAAATGGACGTCTTCCGGGGACTGCCCATGGATCTTCCCCTCTGCCACCGCAATCCGATGGAAGATGGAAAGCGCGTGCTTTTTTACAAACGGCGAAAGGTCGCTCTTCTCAATCAGGCCGCGGATTTCGCGGTGTGTCCTGGAATGTCCATGGGAATGTCCATGGGAGTGCTCATGGGAATGCTCATGGGAATGCTCATGGTGCTCATGGTGCTCATGGTGCTCATGGTGCTCATGGTGCTCATGGGAATGTCCATGGTGTCCATCAGGTCCATGAGAGTGTCCATCCTGTCCATCGCAGCAGCCGTCATGGCCATGAGAATGCACCGCGCCCTCATGGATCCCAAACTTCACCCCTTCGATTTCCTGCCGCTTTTCGCGGTCAAAGTGCATGTGAAAATCGCCAATCTCGAGCTTGGCGAGTTCCCATTCCAGGGTGGAAGGTTTTACACCGAGATCGCAGAGGGCGCCGACGGTCATGTCGCCGCTGATTCCTGCCGTGGCACAGTCGAGAAAGAGAACACGCATAGGGGGTCAGAGTTTGGAAGCGAGTTGTTTAAGGTCCACGGCCCCGTCGTACAGGGCCTTGCCAATGATGCAGCCGTACAGGCCCGGCATCCCGGCCAGACGTTCCACGTCTGCCGCCGAGGAGACACCGCCACTGGCAATCAGTTGGCACCGGAGCAGGGACAGCATCCGTTCGAGTTCCGTAAAGTTCGGTCCCTGAAGCATCCCGTCGGTAGCGATGTCCGTGTAAATCACCGTGCCCGCCCCGGCCTCCTGAGCCTGCCGGGCGAGGTCCGAGGCTTCCAGGCTGGAGACTTCCGTCCAGCCTTTCACCGACACCTTCCCGTTCTTGGCATCAATCCCGACCGCAATCCGTTCCGGGCCGAATTTGGCGGCCATTTTTTCCACGAACTCCATGGATTCTGCGGCCCGGGTACCGATCACCACGCGGGCCACCCCGGCTTCCAGCGCGTTGGCAATCGCCTCTTCGGAGCGCATCCCGCCCCCGAGTTGGCACGGGATCGTAATCGCCCGGGTGATCGCCCGCACCGAATCCAAGTTGCGATGGACCCCGCTGAACGCAGCATCCAGGTCCACCATGTGGAGGAAATCGCCTCCTTCGTCCTCCCAGCGTTTGGCAAACGCTGCGGGATCATCTGAGTACACGGTTTTCTGGTCGGCACGGCCCTGCCGGAGGCGGACCACCTGGCCGGACATGAGATCAATGGCGGGGAAGAGCAGCATGGGAGTGGGTTGTAATGAAATTCCTCAGAATCCGGAGACCAACCGCCTGGCTTTTCTCAGGATGAAACTGGACGCCTTCCACCCGGGATCGGCCGCAGGCTGCGGCGAAGGATTCGCCGTAACACGCCGTGGCGGTGACCACCCCCGGGTCCGTCGGCACCGGGTAAAACGAGTGGACAAAATAGACGTGCGGGTTTGCCGGGAGCTGGTTCCAGAGCGGGCACGCCGGGTTTTCAATTTGGAGCTGGTTCCAGCCAATCTGCGGCACCTTGATTCCCGGCGTCTTGAATTTCTGGACTCTGCCTTTGAAGTGTCCAAAACCCTGCGCCTCCGGGCTTTCCTCGCTGCCTTCAAACAGGAGTTGGTAGCCGACGCAGATGCCGAGGAAAGGGCGGTCGGCCGCCAGCCACTCGGCCACGGGTTGCCAGAGGTTGCGGCTGTGCAAACCCTGCGCGCAGTCGCCAAACGCCCCGACGCCCGGCAGCACCAGAGCCTCCGCCGATTCAAGGGTGCGCGGGTCGGAAACCAGTTGCGCATCGGCGCCCTCATGCCGGAGGGCGTTCAAAACGCTCTGGATATTGCCGCTGCCGTAGTTGAGGAGCGCGATCATGGCAGGATCAGAGGGAGCCTTTGGTGCTCGGGACCCCCTGGACGCGCGGGTCCATCTGGCAGGCGGCATCGATTGCCTTGGCGAGCGCCTTGAACACCCCTTCCGCCATGTGGTGCGCGTCCCGCCCGTACAAAATCTCCACATGCAGGTTCACCCCGGCATGCACCGTGAATCCCCGCAGAAACTCCTCCACGAGTTGGAACGGGAATCCACCCATGGATCCCACCCCCTGCGGCGCTCGGTATTCCAAAAACGGCCGGCCACTGAAGTCGATCACCGCACGGACCAGCGTCTCGTCCATCGGCACATACGCATGGCCGTACCGCCGGATCCCTTCCTTCGTCCCCAGCGCCTTGGCAAGCGCCTGCCCCAGCGTGATCCCCGTGTCCTCCACCGTGTGATGGAAATCCACTTCAATATCTCCGTCCGCCTCGATCTCCAGATCCATCAGGCTGTGCCGCGCCAGAAGCGTCAGCATGTGGTCAAAAAACGGGATCTTCGTCCGGATCACGCTCTTTCCTCCCCCCTCCACGGTGAGTTGGATGGAAATCTGCGTTTCCTGGGTCTTACGTTGGATGATTGCGCTGCGGGACATAGGGTTTTTGCCCGGCACTCCCGGGCCCCACTCCATGAGCCCGGCCAGTGTCCGGACCGCAGAGTGAATCAAACCCGCCGCGCGCAGGAAAGGACTTATGGTGGCCAGGCCCGCACCCGCAGGTTAGGTTCCACCGCGTGAAACGGCTTCTCCTGTGCTTTTTCCTGGCTGCCGGCGCGGTTTCCCTGTTCTGGAGCCTGCGCCGGGCTGAACCGCCCGGCACCCCGGGCCCCGCAACCGCCGGGCCTTCAACGCCTGTTTCCCCCTCCGCCTTGTCCTCCGAGAAACCGGGTCTGCCCGTAAAAACACCTGACCCCGCACCGGTGGTCCGGGTGGAGGACCAACTCCGGGGCGTTCCCCCCCTCGAATTGCAGCAGGGGGAACTGGAGTGGGAGGCCCGGGTCCGGCGGATCCGGGAAAACCCGGCCTTGGACAAACGGGCGCAAGTCACGGAATTGCTCCGGCTTCTTTCAGGCGGCCTCCCGGA